>CANJQN010000021.1 GCA_947476465.1 Comamonadaceae bacterium
ATGAACGTGCTGCTGGCCGAAGCCGAGGTGCCCTACGACCAGGTGTTCGAGATGGAGGACATCAACGGCGAGTTCGGCCAGGCCGATGTGGCCATCATCCTGGGCGCCAACGACGTGGTGAACCCGGCCGCGTTGATCAAGGGCACGGCCATCTACGGCATGCCCATTCTTGAGGCCTACAAGGCCAAGACCATCATCGTGAACAAGCGCAGCATGGCCGCAGGCTACGCCGGCCTGGACAACGAGCTGTTCTACATGGACAAGACCATGATGGTCTTTGGCGACGCCAAGAAGGTGGTCGAGGACATGGTCAAGGCGATCGAGTAGTCGCACGCGCGGGCTATGGCCTCTGCCGGTGTAGGGGAAAACAGGCGGGCCGTCCGCCGCAGTGCAGACTCACAATCTCAGCCATAACATCAGATGGAGACCGCACGATGACCGACCGCCCCTGGCTGTCCGCCTACCCTCCCGGCGTGCCCGCCGACATCGACCCGGCGCAGTACCGCTCGCTGGTCGACTTGATGGACGCGAGCTTTCGCAAGTGGAGCGAGCGCACGGCCTACAGCTTCATGGGGACAACCCTGAGCTTTGCCGAGACCGACGCGCAAAGCCAGGCGCTGGCCACCTACCTGCAGGGCCTGGGCCTGGCACAGGGGGACCGGGTGGCCATCATGATGCCCAACGTGCCGCAGTACCCCGTCACGGTGGCGGCGGTGCTGCGCGCGGGGTACGTGTTGGTGAACGTCAATCCGCTGTACACCCCGCGCGAGCTCGAACACCAGCTTAAGGATTCGGGCGCCAAGGCCATCGTCATCCTCGAGAACTTCGGGGCCACGCTGCAACGTTGCATCGCCAGCACGCAGGTCAAGCACGTGGTGCTGGCGTCGATCGGCGACCGGCTTGGCCCGTTCAAGGGCACGTTGGTCAATTTCGTGCTGCGTCATGTCAAGAAGCTGGTGCCGCCGTTCAAGCTGCCGGGTGTGGTGCGCTTCAACCACGCGCTGGCCAGCGGCCGGCAGGGCAGTTTGCGCAAGCCCACCATTGGCCCGGAAGACGTCGCGGTGCTGCAGTACACCGGCGGCACGACCGGCGTGGCCAAGGGCGCAACGCTGTTGCACCGCAACCTGGTGGCCAACGTGCTGCAGTCCGAGGCCTGGAACGCGCCGGCCATGGACCGGGTGCCCCCGGGGGAGCAGTCCACCGCAGTGTGTGCGTTGCCGCTCTATCACATCTATGCGTTCACCGTGGGGATGATGCTGTCGATGCGCACTGGCGGCAAGTTGATCCTGATCCCCAACGCGCGGGACTTCGCGGCCTTGCTCAAGGAGCTGTCGCAGCATGTCTTTCACACCTTCCCGGGCGTGAGCACGCTGTTCAACGGCCTGGCCCACCACCCCGATTTCAACAAGGTCGACTGGTCGCACCTGAAACTGTCGGTCGGCGGCGGCATGGCCGTGCAAAGCGCCGTCGCCAAGCTGTGGCTCGAGAAAACCGGCTGCCCCATCTGCGAGGGCTACGGCCTGTCCGAAACCTCGCCCTCGGCGTGCGGCAACCCGGTCACCAGCACCGCATTCACGGCCACCATTGGTGTGCCGATCTCGTCCACCTTCATGAAGTGCATCGACGACGCCGGCCAGGAAGTGCCGATCGGCCAACCCGGCGAGATCGCGATCAAGGGGCCGCAGGTGATGCCCGGCTACTGGCAGCGCCCGGACGAGACGGCCAAGGTCATGCTGCCCGATGGCTGGTTCAAGACCGGCGACATCGGCGTGATGGACGAGCGCGGCTACTTCAAGGTGGTCGACCGCAAGAAGGACATGGTGCTGGTGTCGGGTTTCAACGTCTACCCCAACGAGGTCGAGGATGTGGTGGCCATGCTGCCCGGCGTGCTCGAATGCGCCGTGGTGGGCATTCCCGACGAGCGCACCGGCGAGGCGGTCAAGCTGGTGGTGGTGCGCAAGGATTCCACGCTCAGCGAAGACAAGGTGCGCGAGTTCTGCCGCGCCAACCTCACCGGCTACAAGGTGCCCAAGGTCATCGAGTTCCGCAACGACCTGCCCAAGACGCCGGTGGGCAAGGTGCTGCGGCGCGAGTTGCGGGATGAGCGCGTGAAAGCCTGAGCGCGGCGATGAGCCGCCTCAAGCAAGCTCGCACCCCTGAGGGGCTGAGTGCCGCGGCTCCAAGCCTGCCTGCGCAGGCTTGGACGGCACGAAGAGCCGCAGGCTGCGACTGCGGCCCGACCAGCGAAGGACACGCAGTGCCAAGCGTGGGGGCCACATGAGCGTGGGGGCGGCATGAGCGCCGCGCCGACCACTACGCCGTTAGCCATCGTCTCGGCGATGCGGCAAGAGTTGGAGGCGGTGCTCGATCTCATGCCCGACGAGCAGCGCGTGACCGTCGCCGGCCGCGACTTCTGGTGCGGGCATTTGCATGACACCGAGGTGGTGGCCGTGCTCTCGCGCATCGGCAAGGTGGCGGCGGCCACCACCGCCACGGTGCTGATCGAGCGCTTCGGGGTGCGCCAGATCGTCTTCACCGGCGTGGCGGGCGGCCTGGCGCAGGGCGTGAAGGTGGGTGACGTGGTGATCGCCGACCAGTTCCTGCAGCACGACCTGGACGCCTCGCCGATCTTCCCGCGCTACGAGGTGCCGCTGTACGGCCGGTCGCGGTTCGCCACCGACCCGATGCTGACCGACCGGCTCGCCGACGCCGCGCGCCGGGCCCTGCCCGATGCCGGCCTGCACCGGGGCCTGGTCGTCAGCGGCGACCGCTTCGTGTCCACCACGGCCGAGGCGCTGGCCTTGTGCGCAGCCCTGCCCGATGCCCTGGCCGTGGAAATGGAAGGCGCGGCCATCGCCCAGGTCTGCGATGACTACGGTGTGCGCTACGCGGCGGTGCGCACCGTCTCGGACCGCGCCGACGATGCCGCGCATGGCGATTTCCTGAGCTTCGTGCAGCAGGTGGCCAGCCGGCATTCGGCGGCGATCATCAAAGCCTTGCTGGCGGGTCGCGCGCCATAGCCGCGTTGGCCTCGCAGGGTCCTATTTGAGCCAGCCCCGCTTGCGAAAGTACCACATCGGGACAACGGCGCTGGCCGCCATCAGTGCCAGCGCGTAGGGGTAGCCCAGCTTCCACTGCAATTCGGGTATGAGCTGGAAGTTCATGCCGTAGATGCTTGCGATCAGGGTGGGTGGCAGCAACGCCACGCTGGCCACAGAGAAGATCTTGATGATCTTGTTCTGGTTGATGTTGATGAAACCGACTGTGGCGTCCATCAGGAAGTTGATCTTGTCAAACAGGAAGGCGGTGTGGTTGTCCAGCGACTCGATGTCGCGCATGATCTGGCGCGCCTCCTCGAACTGCTCGGACGAGAGCATGCGGCTGCGCATCATGAAGCTCACGGCGCGGCGGGTGTCCATGACGTTGCGCCGGATGCGGCCGTTCATGTCTTCCTGGCGGGCGATGGCGCCGAGCACCTCGCCGGCCTTGGCGTCGGTCACGTCGCCCGACAGCACCTGCTTGCTCACCAGCTCCAGCTCGTCGTAGATGCCCTCGAGCGTGTCGGCCGAGTATTCGGCGTCGGCGTCGAACAGCTTGAGCAGAACCTCCTTGGCGTCTTCGATGAGGCCGGGGGCGCGGCGCGCCCGCAGGCGCAGCAGCCGGAACACCGGCACGTCCTCGTCGTGGATGGAAAACAGCACGCCGTGGCTTTTGAGCGTGTCGTTGACCAGGTTCAGGATGAAGGCCACGCGCACCGTGCGCGGCTCGTCGTCGTCGGCGATCAGGAAGTCGCTGCGAATGTGCAGGTCGCCGTTGTCTTCTTCGTAGAAACGAGCCGATTCCTCGATGTCCTCGTCCATCGCGTCGTCGGGGATGGAGAGGTTGAAATACTGCTTGACCCAGCGCTTCTCGTCGGGTGTGGGGTCTTCGAGGTCGACCCAGATCGGCTTGAGGTGGGACAGATCCTCCAGCGACTCGATCTCCCGTTGCAGGAGACGACCGTTGGCGAGCGTGAAAACATTGAGCATGGGCTCACTCCGTGGCGATGCGGGTTGGCGGCTGAGGCAGGGGGGTGCTTCCAACGCCGCGCACGGGCGCGGAAGCTACCGACTCGGGCAAGTTTCCAAGGCGAAATCTCTGAGGTTGATGAGATGCGGCGATTATGCCGCGACGGTCGTGCCGGACGTGTCCAAAAAGGTCAGCAACTCGGTTTTGCGTGCATAGGCGTCCTGCTCGCCAAGCTTGATGAGCGCCTGCACGAAGGCCGGCTCGAACAGCAGGTAGCTGGCCAGCGGCCCGCCCTTGCTCAGGGCGGCCGTCCCGCCCAGGGCGCGACGGGTGGCGTCCGGCAGCAGCTCCAGGTGCTCGGCCGCGACCGCATCCAGCGATTGCGAGGGATGCAAAGCCAGCACCTCCACCGGCCGGTAGGGCAAGGCCCCCGCGGCCCGAGGGGGCAGCTGGCGCAGCGTGGCGGTGACGCGCTGGGCTTGCTCGACGTCGGCCTGCAGGGTGTCATGGAATACGCTGGCGAGCACATGGCCGGCAATGGCGCCGAAGGTCGGCACGGTCGCCGTGGCGCCGCCCATGCCGGCCCGCTGCGGCTGACCCACGCCGATCACGAGGATGTGACTGGCCCCCAGGTGCAGGGCCGGCGACAGCGGCGAGATCTGGCGCATCGAGCCATCGCCGAAGAACTCCCGGCGGTTGTCGACCCACAGCGGCGTGGCGGGAAACAGGAAGGGGATGGCGCTGGAGGCCATCAGGTGCTCGATGGTCAGCGGCTGAAAGGCGGCGCGGCGGCCGGGGCGGTCCCAGGTGTCATGGAAGCGGTCATGTGTGGTGTGGCAGAAGGTCCAGTGCACGCCGGTGGTGTAGCTGGAGGCGGTGACCGCCAGCGCGTGCAGAACGCCGGCCTGCAGCGCGTCGTCGATCCCTCGCAGCTGGACGTTGCGGTGCAGTGTGTTCACCAGCGGCATGGTGTCCAGCACCGCGCCGTGGCGGCGGGCATGGTCCCACAGGCGCACCGCGGCGGCCAGCCGAAAGGCCCGCGCCCAGCGCGGCATCTCCAGCCGGTAGACCGCTTCACTGCGCAACTCGTGCCAGAACCGGTCAAGTTTGTCGATCGCGCCCAGCCCTTCGGTGGCCGTGCTCGCCAGGAAGGCCGCGTTCATGGCGCCGGCGGAGGTGCCCACCAGCACCTGGAAAGGAAAGCCCCGGTCCGGGCCTGGCTGCAGCCGCAGCATCGATGCCAGGCCGCGCAACACGCCGCACTGGTAGGCCGTGCGTGCGCCGCCGCCCATCAGCACCAGAGCGCGGGTCGCCCTGGCTGGAGGGTTCTGTAAGGATTGAAAAATGGAGTCGAGGCTCATGGGCGTGGCGTCGAGGCATGGTAGAGCCGCGCCGGCCGGCCTGGCAAATAGTTTGCAGCCGCCGGCCACCCCGTCCGCAGGCGGCGTCCTACAGCGCTGGGACGAGCCGTCCGACATCCCTGATGAGCTGTGCCTGCTTAAAGTGGGCTCCTGGCCTGACACCCCTGTCGGGAGAACGTGCAGGAGTGCCCCGCCATGATCGAGCGCGCGAACGACCCGAACGCCAGCCGTGCGGCATGGCGCCCCAGCGCAGCGGCCAAGGGTGGCCCGGTGGCACCGCTTCGTGCCCGCCCAGGGCATGCCTGGCCCTTCCTGTCCAAGCCGGTGCAGCGACCGGATGCCGAGGATCCCGAGCAACCCCAACGCACGGCCAGCGACGACGACGTCGGCCGTGGATTGCGTACTCAACGAGACCATTCCATGTCCCTCGAAAGTACCAGAACCGCGCGCCGCGGCGCGGCGCCCGTCCGCGCGCCGCGGATGGGAAGTTAAGGCCCGCTACGCGACCAGGTGGCGCGCGCCGGTCGTTGGCGGTTGCCGCTAGGCACTCTCAGTCACACACAACCCCTGTCAAGCCCCGGGCTTTGGCACCTCGGAACGCGGGGCTTGATGGTTTTGCGGTCGTCTTGACCCCTGTCAAATACCCGCCATTGCGGCTGGGTCGGTTACCGAAATGGATTGAATTTCACCGGGCCTGGGCGCATAGTGAATTCGACACAGGATCCCCACGCGGCCACCGCGGCGTTTTCCGAGGTGGCCTTTTCAACCCTGCAACCACAGGAGATTCCTTATGAATCTGACGATCAGCGGTCACCACCTGGAAGTCACGCCCGCACTGCGTAGCTACGTGACCGCGAAGCTCGACCGGATCACCCGGCACTTCGATCAAGTGGTGGATATCAAGGTCCTGCTGACGATCGACAACATCCGCGAAAAGGAGCGCCGCCAGCGCGCCGAGTGCCTGATTCATGTGAAGGGCAACGACCTGTTCGCCGAGAGCTCTCATGAAGATCTTTACGCGGCCCTGGATCAGCTGGTCGACAAGCTCGACCGCCAGGTCGGCCGGCACAAGACCCGCATGCAAGATCACCATCACGATACGGTCAAGCGTTTGATGTAAGCCAGACCCCATGCCACCAAGGTGGCATCGCCAAGAGCGCCCGCGGGCGCTTTTTTGTTTCTGTCGCGTGGCTCCGACGGCACTTGGCCCTTGGATTGCCCGGGTCGGGGCCGGGTGCATAATCGCCTTCCCAACCATGAACCGCCTCGCCTCCATACTGCCCGTGGCTCAAGTGCTGGTCGGCATCGATGCCACAAGCAAGAAGAGAGCCTTCGAAGAAGCCGGGCTGCTGTTCGAGAATCTGCACGGACTGTCCCGCGCCCTGATCACCGACAGCCTGTTTGCGCGAGAGCGTCTGGGCTCCACCGGCCTGGGCCATGGGGTGGCCATCCCGCATGGTCGCATCAAGGGTTTGAAGGCGCCGATGGCCGCGCTGTTCCAGCTGGACCAGCCGATCGGCTTCGACGCGCCCGACGAACAACCGGTCAACCTGCTGATCTTCCTGCTGGTACCCGAGGCGGCGACCCAAAAGCACCTGGAGATCCTGTCCGAGATCGCCGAGCTCTTGAGCGACGCGCCCTTGCGCGAGAAGATCAAGTCCAGCGCCAGTGCCGACGAACTGCATGCGCTGATTGCCAACTGGCATCCGGCGCAGCCCAGCTAAACCGGCCATAAACCAGGGTGAAGCCCACCGTTGTCAGCGCCGACGTCCTGTTCGAGGACCATCGAGCCAAGCTGAAGTGGGAGTGGGTGGCCGGCCTGGGCGCCTCAGAGCGCCGCTTCGACGAGATGGCTGTGCGCGCCGCCCGCTCGGGCGCCGACCTGGTCGGCTACCTCAATTACATCCACCCTTACCGGGTCCAGATCATCGGCGAGCGCGAGGTCGCCTACCTGACCAACGCCACCCAGGAAGACTGCGCGCGCCGCATCGCCCGCATCGTCACGCTCGAGCCGCCGGTGCTGGTGCTGACCGACGGCCAGGTCGCGCCCGATGCCCTGGTGTCGATGTGCGAGCGGGCGCAGATTCCCATGTTCGCGACGCATGAGCCCTCGGCCTTCGTCATCGACGTGATGCGCGCCTACCTGTCCAGGCATTTCGCCGAGCGCACCTCCATGCACGGCGTGTTCATGGACATCTTGGGCCTGGGCGTGCTGATCACCGGCGAATCGGGCCTGGGCAAGAGCGAGCTGGGCCTGGAGCTGATCTCGCGCGGCAACGGCCTGGTGGCCGACGACGCGGTTGATCTGTACCGCATCAACCAGACCACCATCGAGGGCCGCTGCCCCGAGCTGCTGCAAAACCTGCTGGAAGTGCGCGGCATCGGCCTGCTCGACATCCGCGCGATCTTTGGCGAGACGGCGGTGCGCCGCAAGATGCGCCTGCGGCTCATCGTGCACCTGGTGCGCCGCGAGACCCTGGAGCGCGAGTACGAGCGCCTGCCCTACGAGCCGCTCACCCAGGACGTGCTGGGCGTGCCGATCCGCAAGGCGGTGATCCAGGTGGTGGCCGGCCGCAACATCGCCGTGCTGGTCGAGGCGGCGGTACGCAACGCCATCTTGCAGCTGCGCGGGGTCGACACCTACCAGGAGTTCGTCGAGCGGCACCGCCGGGCGATGGAAAAAGACGCATAGGGGTCCGGGATCGTGTCAGGGTGGAACCGAACTCAACAGTTCGCCACCCATCGGCATAGGCGCTGGTCACCTGCCAGCTTGCCGCGCCCACGAAAGGCCTCTATGCCCGGCTCACCCATCAAGGGTCTTGGTTCCACCACGGTCGCGTTGCCGCCAGACCCAAAAGCCAGACGCGACAGCAAAGTTGTGGAGAGCGGGGGTCGGACGGTGGCCTTGGGGAGCCCCGAACCGGGGATGCCCAGCCACGCCAAGGCGGGCGAACCCGAGTCGAAGGCGAGCGCGACGCAGCCTTTGGCCCGCAAAGAGCCGGCCGTGCTGTCGCCAGGCCTGGACAAGTGCTTGGCCGGCATGCTGGCCAGCTTGCGCAAAGCGACAGGGTCCCATGGCAAGGACGGCAAGTCCGCGCCAGCGCAAGCCGACCCCACGCTGATTGCAAAGCTGAACCTGGCTGGCCTGCGAATAGGTGGGCCCCTCACCAACATGCCAGCGAGCGACATGCGCTTCGTTCTGGCCACGCTGGCGCACGAGGCGCCAATCGACGAGCAGCACGCACGAGCTTTCTGGACGAAGTTCTTCGTCCAGGTGCTTGGCGCGCCGAAGATGCTCGAAGCGGACCGGGACGCGTTCCTGCGCCTGATCGCGTCGCCGCCCACCCAGCGTGTGCGGGACGACTCGCATGTGATCGTCAGTGTGATGCTCAAGACCCTGCTCGACCCCGGGCCTGGCACCGAAAAATGGCGACAAGACAGCACATTGCAGGATCTGTTCCGAGGCCGATGGCCCATGACAGCGCTTGCCGGGCGCGATGACTATGGGCGGTACGCCACGGTGCTCGATTCCGTCTTCAAGCACCCGCAGCTGAGTGCGGAGGTGGCGTTGCACGACGCGCTTGTCGGAAGCGTTACCCATCAGCCTGCCCAGGCCCTGATGGGACTGGGGCAGGCCCTTGATCAATTCACCGTGGCAGGCGGTGCGCATCGCACCATGGCGCAGAGGGTCGTCGAGCGCCTGAAGGCCAAAGGCAGTCATGAGCAACTGTGCGGTTTTCTCGCCGGACTTTCGCTGGCTCTGGTGCCTCGCGCGAGCCTCGAAGACCGCGAAAAAATCCAGACCGACCTGCTAAAGCGTGTCCAGAAGGGCGAGCCGTGGCCAACGTGGCACGAGGGGACGCACTGGCGCCACAGGGACACGATTTTTGACTTTGCGCGCGAATGCGGGCTGGCGCCACCCCGGGATACGAAGGCTGTGGCGGGGGGCAGCGCCGCTGCGCGCGACGACAAATCATGGCGGCCGGCGCCGGAGGTGCTCAGGGCGGGCGGCGCCGTGTCAGACGCCAATTTGAATGAGGCCGTAGATCGGGCATTCTGGGCACTGGTGAAGCGCAGTACCGTCGCCCTCACACAGGACATGGTGAACCAACATGTCGGGGGCTGGCGCGCCAGTCTCAGAGGCCACCCCCTGTCGCCCGCCGATCTGTCCATGGTGCTGCGCCTGTGCAACCCCGATAACTATCCTGCTGCGTTGGGCGCGTTGAACGACCCGGAGCGGGCGACGGCGCTGCCGCGGCTTTTCATGAATGCGGTGGTCAACGAACTGCTAGGTGGGGTCAACATCAGCGACTCCGACTTGCAGGCGCTGCTCGCCCCGCCGCTGACTGTCAAACGTGTGCAAGCGCAGGAGTTGCTGTTCGGGGCCATCTTCAAGCACGAAGGTGACGAGCGGGCTATCAAGCTCGCGTTGGCGCTCGCATTTCGCCCCGGCCGCGAGTTTGGCTTCGACCGTGGCGCGGATCCCTCCCGCGAAAGCGAACAGCTTGAAACGGAGCGCGAACTCTTCGCACGCGCGCGCGCGCTGGAAGTTGTGATGACGTCGCCGGAGAAATACGGACTGCACAAGCCGGCGCAATTTGTGGAGATGGCCCGTCATCTGCCGCCCGAAGGCTTTCTCGCGCTGGGGCATTTGTTCAACGATCTCAAGCCGACCGCCGCATCCCCCGATTGGTGGGACGATCCATCACGGCGCGGGATCGTTCGCGCGTTGATGCAGTTGACGGTCGACGACCCCCAGCTGGCACGACACAACGCGTACTTCATGACCGGGCTGTGTCGCGGCCCGGTGGCGACATCCGAAGTCAACGGGAAAGTGACGCCGGCGGGTGTCCATGCGGTGAAAGTGCGCGCCCAGATGGCCATCCAGATCCGGAACATGCCGGCGCATGCGGGTCACGTGTGGCCCTACCAAGGAGGCGTCAATCGCATCGTGCACGGCGTGATTACCGGCATGCTCCAGTCGCCATCCGGCAGCGCCAAGGCGGCTGCGCCCAAGGCGGTCGTGCCCAAGCTCGCAGTGCCCAATGCCGGGCCCGGCGCGCCAGCGGAGGCGTTGGCATTGGCCCGCCTGTGCGCCGGAGAAAGCGAAGAAGTCGACAAGCACAATGCCCTGCAGGCTGTGCTGGCGCTTGCAAAGCCGCGGATCATGGAGAGCTTCAGTCATCTGGGCCGCGAGTTGCCGCCCGAAGGCCTGGACGCACTGCGCAGCGCCCTGGCCACCTACTCGCTGGACCCGCTGCGCCCAGCGCTTTCGGCAAACCTGACCCAGGAGATCCTCAAACATCTGGACGCCGCCGTGCAGCAGCCTGGTGCGCCCGGCTGAGGTGCAGGAGGCTCGCGGTCATGACCGTCAAGCAGCGCAGTGCGCGCGTCGCGGCCAGGAAGACCGTGAACCTCGCCCTGCAGGGTGGCGGCGCCCACGGGGCTTTCGCGTGGGGCGTGCTGGACCGGCTGATCGAAGACGGGCGGCTTACCTTCGAAGGCATCAGTGCCACCAGCGCGGGCGCGATGAACGCGGCGGTGCTCGCATCGGGCTGGACCCAGGGCGGGCCGGACGGGGCCCGCCAGGCCCTGGCGGACTTCTGGCGCGCGGTGTCCGACGCTGGCATGCGCTACAGCCCGTACCGGGGATTGGGCTGGGCCTCGCTGCTGGGCGTCAAGTCGATGGACCACTCGGCGGCCTGGTTCTTCATGGACATGTGGACGCGGCTGCTCTCGCCCTACCAGCTCAATCCGGGGAACATCAATCCGCTGCGCCAAATCCTCGAGTCGCACGTGGACTTCGCCGCGCTGCGCGGCCAGTCGGCGATCAAGCTGTTTCTGGCCGCCACGAATGTGGAGACCTGCAAGGTGCGCATTTTCGGAGCCAGTGAGCTGACTGCCGACGCCGTGCTGGCCTCGGCCTGTCTGCCCTTCCTGTTCCACGCGGTGGAGATCGACGGCCAGTTCTACTGGGATGGCGGCTACATGGGCAATCCGGCGATCTACCCGCTGATCTACGACTGCGATTCGCGCGACGTCGTCATCGTGCACCTGAACCCGATCGTGCGGCCTGGCTGCCCGCGCACGGTCTCTGGCATCCTCAACCGTCTGAACGAGGTGAGTTTCAATTCGTCGCTGATGCGCGAGATGCGTGCCATCGCCTTCGTCACGTCACTCATCGAACGCGGCAAGCTGTCGCCGGAAGAATTCAAGCTGATGCTGATCCACTCGATCCGCGCCGACCAGGAGATGGCGCAGTACGACGTGGCCAGCAAGCTCAATCCCGACTGGGGCTTCCTGACCCAGCTGCGAGACAAGGGGCGGGCCCATGCCGAGCGCTGGCTGGCGGAGCATTTCGACCAGATCGGGCGAGCGTCGAGCGTCGACGTCCGCGCCGAGTTCCTGTGAGGGCGGCGCGCCTGGCTGACTTCAGGCGTGCGGCGGCGGCTGCGACGCATGCCCGCCGGGCACCGGCCGGTTCGCGCACTGTGCCTTGGTGCAGTGGGCATAGAGGCTGAGGGCATGGTCGGCGATGGCGAAGCCCTTGGCTTGCGCGACCGCGTTCTGCCGCTTTTCGATCTCGGCGTCGTAGAACTCCTCGACCCGGCCGCAATCGAGGCAGACCAGGTGGTCGTGGTGTGTGCCCTCGTTGAGTTCGTACACCGCCTTGCCGCTCTCGAAGTGGCTGCGCAACAGGATGCCGGCTTGCTCGAACTGTGTCAGCACACGGTAGACCGTGGCCAGGCCGATGTCGGAGCGGTCGACCAGCAGCACGCGGAACACGTCTTCGGCGGTCATGTGGCGCTGCGCGCCCCGCTGGAACACGTCCAGGATTTTCAGCCGCGGCAGTGTGGCCTTCAGGCCGGTGCTCTTGAGTTCGTCGATGTTCGCCATGGGTCGCAAGCTCGGCCAGCCGCCAGAGGGCGGCCGCTACAATCGTTTGATCATATCCGCCACGGTCCCAACGATGCCCGCCTTGCCCCTACGCCTTCGCCGGTTCTGCCTCGTGCTGGCGGCCTGCGCCATGGCCGCCGGTTGCGGCAGCCTGCGGGACACCTCCCAGGGCGCCTTGAACGCGATCACGCCCTACACGGCGCAGGTGGTCCAGGGCAATTTCGTCTCGCGCGAGCAGGTCCAGGCGCTGCGAACTGGCATGAGCCGTGAGCAGGTGCGCGAGATCCTGGGCACACCGCTGGTGGCCAGTGCCTTCCATGCCAACCGCTGGGACTACGTGTTCACGCTCAAGCGCCAGGGCATCGAGCCGCAGGCGCGCCGCCTGGCCGTGTTCTTCGGCGCCGAAGGGCTGCAGCGCTTCGAGGGCGATCCGATGCCCAGCGAGTCCGAGTTCGTGGCCCTGCTCGAGCCGCGCAGCGGCACCGTGAAGGTGCCCGTTCTGCAGGCCACCGAGTCCCAGCTCGAGCGCTTCCCGCCGCCGCCCAAGTCCGCGACACCAGCGCCCGAGGCCGCCGCCCCGGCAAACGCCAACTACCCGCCGCTCGAGACGCCGGCGCGCTGACCTCATGGTTGCTACTTCATCTCCCCAGGCCCCGCACCGGGTGGCCGTGGCCGGCGCGTCCGGCCGCATGGGCCACATGCTGATCGAGGCGCTGCGCGAATCCGGCGACTGCCAGCTCACCGGCGCGCTGGACATCGCCAGCAGCCTGGCCATTGGCAACGATGCCTGCGCCTTCCTCGGCCATGCCAGCGGCGTGGCGGTCACCGCCGACCTGCAAGCCGGGCTGGCCAAGGCGGCCGTGCTGATCGATTTCACCCGCCCCGAGGGCACGCTGGCCCACCTGCGGGTGTGCCGCGAGCTGGGTGTCAAGGCGGTCATCGGCACCACCGGCTTCACTGAGCCGCAAAAGCGCGCGATCGCCGACGCCGCGCGTGACATCGCCATCATGATGGCGCCCAACATGAGCGTCGGCGTCAACGTCACGCTCAAGCTGCTGGAGATGGCGGCCAAGGCCCTGGCCACCGGCTACGACATCGAGATCATCGAAGCGCATCACCGCCACAAGGTGGACGCGCCCTCGGGCACGGCCCTGAAGATGGGCGAGGTGATCGCCGACGCGCTGGGCCGCGACCTCAAGGCCTGCGCGGTCTATGCCCGCGAAGGCGTCACCGGCGAGCGCGACCCGTCGACGATCGGGTTTTCCACAATTCGCGGCGGCGACATCGTGGGCGACCACACCGTGTTGTTTGCCGGCACCGGCGAGCGCATCGAGATCACCCACAAGTCGAGCAGCCGCGCCACCTATGCGCAGGGCAGCCTGCGGGCGGTGCGCTTCCTGGCTGGGCGCGAGAGCGGCCTGTACGACATGTTCGACGTGCTCGGGCTACGCTAGTCCCGGACGCCGGAGGCCACCATGGGCTTGTGGGAGGTGCTGCGCGACGGCGACACGGTCACCCAGGTGGTGGCCGTGGTGCTGCTGGCCATGTCGGTCGCCAGCTGGGTGGTGATCCTCTGGAAGGCCTGGTTGCTGCGCCGCGCCACGACGGATGTGGCGCGCGGCACGGCCGCCTTCTGGCAAGCTGGCTCCATTGATGAGGCCCGGCTGCGCCTGCCGGCCTTCGACCGTGAGGGCCTGGTGCTGCCGCTGGTCGAGGCCACTCGCCTGCCCGCCACAGGGGCCCTGGCCTCGGCAGGTGACCGCTCCCAGCAGCTCACCCGCCTGCTGCGCAATGCGCTGCACCGCGTGCTGGACAAGCTGCAGTTCGGCCAGGTCCTGCTGGCCACGGTGGGCTCGACCGCGCCTTTTGTCGGGCTGCTGGGCACCGTCTGGGGCATCTACCACGCGCTGGTGGGCATTGCCGCCGAGGGCCAGATCTCGATCGACCGCATCGCCGGTCCGGTCGGCGAGGCGCTGGTCATGACCGCCGCCGGCCTGGCCGTCGCCATTCCCGCCGTGCTGGGCTACAACGTGTTCGGCCGCTTCATCGCCCGCATCGAGGCCGATCTCGAAGGCTTCGCCTTCGACCTGCGCGACCTGCTGGCCGGCTCCCAGGCCACGCCGCCGCTCGAAGACGAGGAGCCGGCGGCGGTGGCCACGGTGGGGGTTTCATGACCTTCGGCCGGCTCGAGCGGGCACGGGGCAACCGGCCCATCAGCGACATCAACGTCACGCCGCTGGTGGACGTGATGCTGGTGCTGGTGGTCATCTTCCTGATCACCGCACCCCTGCTGGGCAGCTCGATCCGGCTCGACCTGCCCAGCGCGGCCAGCGCCAAGCCGGCCGAGGCAGCCGCCTCGGTGACGGTGGTGCTGGACGCCCAGGGCCGCAGCTTCGTCGACGACCAGCCACTGGACGGCGCCCAGCTGGCCGAGCGGCTGGCCCGCGCGGCGCGCGCCAACCCTGACACCGAGATCCAGCTGCGCGCTGACCGCGCCGTGCCCTATGGCCGGGTGGTCGAGCTGATCGGCGCGGCCCAGCAAGCGGGCCTGAACCGCATCGGTTTCGTGGCCGAACCCGCACCCGAGCGCTAGTCTCGTTTCACGCATGTCGCGCGCCGGCCGGCTGCCAAGGACGACGGCGGCGTGGCGCCATCGCGATCGCCGCCTAAAATTCCCCCATGCAAGACAAGTACAAGCATCTCGACATCGAGAAGGCCGCGCAGGCGCACTGGACGGCGCGCGATGCCTACCGGGTGATCGAGGACACGCGGCGCAAGAAGTTCTACGCCTGCTCGATGCTGCCCTACCCCAGCGGAAAACTGCACATGGGGCATGTGCGCAACTACACCATCAACGACATGCTCACGCGCTACCTGCGGATGAGCGGCTACAACGTGCTCATGCCCATGGGCTGGGACGCGTTCGGCCTGCCGGCGGAGAACGCGGCGCTCAAGAACGGGGTGCCGCCGGCCAAATGGACGTACGAGAACATCGCGTACATGAAAAAGCAGATGCAGGCGATGGGACTGGCCATCGACTGGTCGCGCGAGGTCGCCACCTGCGACCCGAGCTACTACAAGTGGAACCAGTGGCTGTTCCTCAAGATGCTGGAAAAAGGCATCGCCTACCGCAAGACCCAGGTCGTCAACTGGGACCCGGTCGACAAGACCGTGCTGGCCAACGAGCAGGTGATCGACGGCAAGGGCTGGCGCACCGGCGCGGTGGTGGAAAAGCGCGAGATTCCCGGCTACTACCTCAAGATCACCGACTACGCCCAGGAGCTGCTCGAGCACGTGCACAGCCACCTGCCCGGCTGGCCCGAGCGCGTGAAGCTGATGCAGGAGAACTGGATTGGCAAGAGCGAGGGTGTGCGTTTTGCCTTTCCCCACGACATCCGCGACCACACCGGCGGGCTGATCGGCGACGGGCGCATGTACGTCTTCACCACCCGCGCCGACACCATCATGGGCGTCACGTTTTGCGCGGTCGCGCCTGAGCACCCGCTGGCCGAGCATGCCGCGCGCAGCAACCCCAAGCTGGCCACCTTCATCGAGGACTGCAAGAAGGGCGGCACCACCGAGGCCGAACTGGCCCTGCGCGACAAGGAGGGCATGAACACCGGCCTGAAGGTGATTCACCCCTTCACCCAGGAGCCGGTGGACGTGTGGGTGGGCAACTATGTGCTCATGAGCTATGGCGACGGCGCCGTCATGGGCGTGCCGGGCCACGACGAGCGCGACTTCGCCTTCGCGCTCAAGTACGAGCTGCCCATCGTCCAGGTGGTTCATGTCGATGGCCAGGTCTACGATTACCACCATTGGCATGACTGGTACGCCGACAAGGAAAACGGCATCACCATCAACTCGTTCAACTTCAGCGGCTTTAGCCATCGCGACACGGTCAAGGCGGTCGCGCACGCGCTGGAGCAATCAGGCCTGGGTGAGACCCGCGTCACCTGGCGCCTGCGCGACTGGGGCGTCAGCCGCCAGCGCTACTGGGGTACGCCGATTCCCATCATCCACTGCGATGAACACGGCGCGGTGCCGGTGCCCGAAAAAGACCTGCCTGTGGTGCTGCCGCTGGACTGCGTGCCCGACGGCAGCGGCAACCCGCTGAACAAGCGCGAGGATTTCCTGGCCTGCAAGTGCCCGGTGTGCGGCAGGGACGCGCGGCGCGAGACCGACACCATGGACACCTTCGTGGACAGCGCCTGGTACTTCATGCGCTACTGCGACCCGGCCAACGACCAGGCCATGGTGGGCGAGGGCACTCAGTACTGGATGCCGATGGACCAGTACATCGGCGGCATCGAGCACGCCATCTTGCACCTGCTGTATGCGCGCTTCTGGACCAAGGTCATGCGCGACCTGGGGCTGGTCAAGATCGATGAGCCCTTCACCAAGCTGCTCACGCAAGGCATGGTGCTCAACGAGGCTTTCTCGCGCACCACCACCGGCAAGCAGTATTTCTGGGCGCACGATCTCGACATCGTGCGCGACGAGCACAGCAAGGTGCTGTCGGCCACCGCCAAGGCCGACGGCCAACCGGTCACCTACGAGGGCTGGACGACGATGTCCAAGTCCAAGAACAACGGCGTCGACCCGCAGGAGCTGATCGAAAAATACGGCGCCGACACGGCGCGGCTGTACACCATGTTCACCGCCCCGCCCGAGGCCACGCTGGAGTGGAACGACGCCGCGCTGGAGGGCAGCTACCGCTTCCTGCGCCGCGTCTGGAACTTCGGCCTGAAGCTCGGCGGCGATGTGTCCGTGGCGCCGCGCGCGGCGGCGGTGGCCAAGGCCGACGGCTTGGGCAAGCAGGCCAAGGCGCTGCGTCTTGAGATCCACACCGTGCTGCGCCAGGTCGACTACGACTACCAGCGCATGCAGTACAACACCGTCGTCTCGGGCGCGATGAAGATGCTCAACGCCCTGGAGAACTTCAAGGCCGAGAGCGAGCCGGGCGCGGCGGCCTGCCTGGCCGAAGGCTTGGGCATCCTGCTGCGGGTGCTGTATCCGGCCACGCCGCACATCACCCACACGCTATGGCAGCAACTGGGCTATGCCGCCGCGGCAGGCGAGCTGATCGACGCGCCCTGGCCGACGGTGGACGAGCACGCGCTGCGCCGCGACGAAATCGAGCTGGTGCTGCAGGTCAACGGCAAGCACCGCGGTTCGGTGCGGGTGCCGGCCGCCGCCTCGCGCCAGGAGATCGAGCAGCTCACGGTGGCCAGCGAGGCGTTTCGCAAGTTCGCCGAAGGCGCGGTGCCCAAGAAGGTGATCGTGGTGCCCGGCCGGCTGGTCAATGTGGTGATCTGATGCGACACCCCAGGCGCCTTTTCCTCGCCGCCGCCGGCGCACTGTTGGCCGGTTGCGGTTTTCAGCTGCGCCAGCCGCCCAGCTTCGCGTTCTCCACCATCCAGGTTTTCGCGGGCCAGAACTCGCTGCTGGCCGACGAGCTGCGCCGCAACCTTGGCTCGGCCGGCACCGTGCGCGTAGTCCAGCCGCGCAGCGGCGACCCCGTGCCCGATGTGGTGCTGGAGATGCTGTCCGAGCAGCGGCAGAAGGTGGTGGTGGGGGTCAACGCCGCCGGTCAGGTGCGGGAGTTCCAGCTGCGCTCGCTGGTGCGCTTTCGCCTGAGTACGCCGCGCGGCCGCGAGCTGATCCCGGCCACCGAGCTGCTGCAGCAGCGCGACATCAGCTTCAACGAATCGGCGGTGCTGGCCAAGGAGACCGAGGAGGCCCTGCTGTTTCGCGACATGCAGGGCGATCTGGTGCAGCAGCTCATGCGCCGGCTGGGCGCGGTCAAGGCCTTGTA
The DNA here is from genome assembly GCA_947476465.1 of Comamonadaceae bacterium. Lineage (GTDB taxonomy): Bacteria > Pseudomonadota > Gammaproteobacteria > Burkholderiales > Burkholderiaceae_C > Ramlibacter. The sequence continues at coordinate 18,085 of CANJQN010000021.1, forward strand.
GATGCAACTGGCGCCCGCGCAGCTCGACGCGCACCTGAGCAAGGGGCTGCGCTCGCTCTACACCCTGCACGGCGACGAGCCGCTGCTGCAACAGGAGGCGGCCGACACCATTCGCGAAGCGGCGCGCCGCCAAGGCTATACCGAGCGTTCGGTGCACACGGCCTCCGGCGCGCATTTCGACTGGGGCGCGGTGATGGCCGCCGGTGGCTCACTCAGCCTGTTCGCCGACCGGCAGATCCTGGAGGTGCGCATTCCCTCGGGCAAGCCCGGCAAGGACGGCAGCGTCGCCCTGCAGGAGCTGGCCCAGCAGGCCCAGGGCAACGACAGCACGCTGACCCTGGTGCTGCTGCCCAAGCTGGATCGGCAGACCCGCGCCGGCGCCTGGTTCGCCGCGCTCGAGAATTTTGGTGCGACCGTGCAGCTCGACCCAGTCGATCGGGCCGCCCTGCCGCAGTGGATCGCCCAGCGCCTGGCGCGCCAGGGCCAGCGCGTGGCCTCTGGTGAGGCCGGGCAGCGCACGCTGCAATTTTTCGCCGACCGGGTGGAGGGCAACCTGCTGGCCGCCCACCAGGAGATCCAGAAGCTGGGCTTGCTGCACCCGGCCGGCGAGCTCGGTTTCGAACAGGTCGAAGCGGCGGTGTTGAATGTGGCGCGCTACGACGTGTTCAAGCTGTCCGAGGCGGTGCTGGCCGGCCAGGTGGCGCGGGTGCAGCGCATGCTCGACGGCCTGCAGGCCGAGGGCGAAGCGCAGGTGCTGGTGCACTACACGCTGGCCGAGGACATCCGCGCTCTCAAGCGCGTCAAGGACGCGCTGGGCGACGGCAAACCCCTGCCCATGGCCCTGCGCGAGCAGCGCGTCTGGGGCCTGAAAGAGCGCCTGTACGAGCGCGTGCTGCCGCGCCTGAGCCCGCTGGCGCTGGACAGCCTGCTGCACGCCGCCCATACGGTGGACGGCATCGTCAAGGGCCTCAAGTCCCCCGGCTGGCCCACCGACGGCTGGCAGGCGCTGCACCGCCTGGCGATGCAGCTGTGCCTGGCCTGCGTGATCAAGCCCACCCCCGAAGCGAAACAGTTCGCGCGCCCATAGCGCCGTGTGCCTTGGGCGGGCATGCGCAGGGTTCCCTTTAAAAACCCGAAGGGTTCAGGGGGGAGCGTGCCCGCCCCAGGCGCGCGACGCGCTCTCACCCGGAGAAGGCCGCCGTACGCACTCTGCTTTCTCCGGCGCAGGCCACTCAACGCGGCCCGCGTTCTCTGGCCAAGCGCGCTGCACGGGCGGGGCCGGCAGGCTCCTCCCGATGGTCCAGTGCGCTCCCGCGCACGGACCGACGGGTCCCTCCGCCTGCCAGCCCCACCCGCGCCTCGCGCACACGCTCGTGAGTGTTTCGCTCCGGACCAGGCCCGGTCATTCTTCACGCGCAACGCCTCTCAAAAGGGCCCTCGCCATCCCGGCGCGACACCGTCCGCACGCCCAAAGCGCTGCGTGCCTGGGGCGGGCATACGGAGGGTTCCCTTTAAAAACCCGAAGGGTTCAGGGGGGAGCATGCCCGCCCCAGGCGCGCAGCGCGTTCTCACCCGGAGAAGGCCGCCTTTCGCGCTCTGCTTTCTCCGGCGCAGGCCGCTCAACGCGGCCCGCTTTCTCCGGCAAAGCGCGCTGCACGGGCGGGGCCGGCAGGCTCCTCCCGATGGTCCAGTGCGCTCCCGCGCACGGACCGACGGGTCTCTCCGCCTGCCAGCCCCACCCGCGCCTCGCGCACACGCTCGTGAAGGCTTCGCTCCGGACAAAGCCTGGTCATTCTTCACGCGTGACGCCTCTCAAAAGGGCCCTCGCCATCCCGGCGCGACACCGTCCGCACGCCCAAAGCGCTGCGTGCCTGGGGCGGGCACGCGGAGGGTTCCCTTTAAAAATCCGAAGGGTTCAGGGGGGAGCGTTCCCGCCCCAGGCGCGCGGCGCGCTCTCGCCCGGAGAAGGCCGCCTTTCGCGCTCTGCTTTCTCCGGCGCAGGCCGCTCAACGCGGCCCGCTTTCTCCGGCCAAGCGCGCAGCGCGCTCTCCCCAGGCAGAAGCATTCCTCACCTCAATCAAGCAGCCGCGCGCTCCCTCACCCGAAGCGATTGGCTTGCGGCTGGGTGGGCTGCAGGTACCAGTAAAGCACCACCAGCCAGCCGACGAGGGGGACCAGGCTCACCAGCTGCCACCAGCCGCTCTTGTCGATGTCGTGCAGGCGCCGGGCCGTAGCAGCAATCGCCGGCAGGATCAGCAGCAGCGAGATCACGCCACTGATGCGCTGGCTGATGACGGCGGTGACGACGGAGACAAGCATGCAAAACAGCATGAACCACCAGAACTCGGGGCGCCCGGCGCGGCCCTTGAAATCGGCGTATTTGCGCAAGCAGGCCTTGACGGCTTCGACGAAGTTCACGGGCGGGCTCCTACAAGCGGTGGCCTGATCATAGAAGAGCTCGGCGCCATGGCGCCCGGCGCCAGCCCGCCGCGTCAGGGCGTGTGGCGCAAACGCCGCAGCAGGCCCGCGGTGGACGCATCGAGCCCGCCGATGTCGCCGGTGGCCAGACGCGGCGTGATGTCGCGGGCCAGCGCCTTGCCCAGCTCCACGCCCCACTGGTCGAAGCTGTTGATGCCCCACAGCGCGCCACTGCAGAACACGCGGTGCTCCTGCAGCGCGATCAGAGCGCCCAGACTGGCGGGGTCGAGCCGATCGAGCAGCAAGAAGGTGCTGGGTCGGCTGCCGGTGAAATGGCGATGGCCGCCTCCATCGTCCTGCCCCTGCATCAACGCCTGCGCCTGCGCCAGCACGTTGGACAGCAGCTGCTCGTGATGGCCGGGCAAGGTGTGCGACGCTTCGCGCACCGCGACGAACTCCACCGGCACGATGTCAGTGCCCTGGTGCAGCATCTGGAAGTAGGCGTGCTGGCCGTTGGTGCCCGGCTCGCCCCACAGCACAGGCGAGGTGCCAAACGGCAGCGCCCGGCCTTGCCGGTCGACCCGCTTGCCGTTGCTCTCCATCTCCATCTGCTGCAAATAGGCCGGCAGGCGGCGCAGGCCGCTGTGATAGGGGGCGATGCTGCGGCTGCTCAAGCCGTGGAAGTTGCGATACCAGACATCGAGCAGCGCCAGGCGCACCGGCAGGTTGCGCTCGAGCGGCGCGGTGGCGAAGTGCGTGTCCATCGCATGCGCGCCGGCCAACAGCTGGCGAAATGCCGGCGCGCCGATGGCGATGGCGATCGGCAGGCCGATGGCCGACCACATCGAGTAGCGCCCGCCCACCCAGTCCCAGAAGCCGAAAGTGGTCGCAATGCCGAACTCGTGCGCCGCCGCCACGTTGGTGGTGAGGGCCACGAAATGGCGTGACACATCGCGCCCACCCCCAGTGGTGAACCAGGCGCGAGCCGAGCGCGCGTTGGTCATCGTTTCGATGGTGGTGAAGGTCTTGGAGGCCACCAGGAACAGCGTGTGCGCCGGGTCCAGCGCGCGCAAAACGCCGTCGAGTTCATGACCGTCGACGTTGGAGACGAAATGCATGCGGCGCCCGGGCTGGGCAAACGCCGCCAGGGCCAACGTCGCCATCTGCGGCCCGAGGTCGCTGCCACCGATGCCGATATTGACCACGTCGGTGATGTGCGTGTCGGCGCGCACTTGCTCGGCGTAGACCAGCATGGCGTCCAGCGTGGCATGCACCTGCGACAACTCGCCGGCCACTTCACCCAGCCGGGTGGGTGTCCAGCCGGCGCCCGCGGCCGGGTAGCGCAGCAGCCAGTGCATCACCTGGCGTTGCTCGGTCAGGTTGATCTTGTCGCCACCAAACAGAGCCTCGCGCTGGGCCTCGAGCCGGCACTCGCGCGCCAGCTGAATCAAGAGCGCCTCGGCTTGCGCATCCAGCAGGTTCTTGGACAGGTCGGCAAAGAGGTGGGGCGCCTCCTGGCTGAAGTGCCCGAACCGGCCGGGATCACGCGCGAACGCGCCGCGCAGATCCAAGCCGCGGCCCTGGGCATGCCAGTGGCTGCCCAGGGCCGCCCAGGCGGGTACCTGATCGCAGCGTGGATAAAGTGTTGGATCGAAGGCCAAGGCCCTCACCCCTGCTGCAGCAGGTGATCGAGCTTGACCGCATCGGCGGCGAAGGCGCGGATGCCCTCGGCCAGCTTCTCGGTGGCCATGGCGTCTTCGTTGAGCGCCCAGCGAAAGCGCGCTTCGTCGTACTGCACGCGGGTCAGGTCGAAGTCGGCCGCCAATTCGGGGTCGAGCGCGCGCGGCACCGGCGCGGTGCTTTCCGACAACTGCGCCAGCAGCTCGGGGCTGATGGTGAGCAGGTCGCAGCCCGCCAGGGCCACGATCTGGCCGGTGTTGCGAAAGCTCGCGCCCATGACCTCGGTGGCGATGCCAAAGCGCTTGTAGTACTCGAAGATCTGGCGCACCGAGCGCACCCCCGGGTCGTTGTGTCCGGCGTTGGCGGCCTCGTCCCAGGTGCTGCCGGCGGTCTTTTTGTACCAGTCGTAGATGCGGCCCACAAAAGGCGATATCAACTGGGCCTTGGCATCACCACACGCCACCGCTTGGCAGAACGAGAACAGCAAGGTGAGATTGGTGCGGATGCCGCGCTGCTGCAGCGTGCGCGCCGCCTCGATGCCCTCCCAGGTGGCCGCGACCTTGATCAGCACGCGGTCGATCGGAATGCCCTCGGCTCGGTACAGGTCGATGATGCGTTCGGCCCGCGTGACGGTGGCCAGGGCGTCGAAGCTCAAGCGGGCATCCACCTCGGTGGACACCCGGCCCGGGATCAGCCCCAGGATCTCGCAGCCGAAGCGCACCAGCAGACGGTCCGTCACTTCGTCGAGCGCGCGGTCGTGAAAGCGCGCCACCGTCTGGGTGAGCAGCGGCGCGTACTCGGGCTTTTGCACGGCCTTGAGAATCAGCGACGGATTGGTGGTGGCGTCCTGTGGCTGGAAGCGGGCCAGCTGACGGAAGTCGCCGGTGTCGGCGACGACGGTGGTGTATTGCCGGAGTGCGTCGAGTTGGTTCATGGCCGCATTATGGTCAGCAGGGCGGCGCAAAGGGCCGCCTGCGCGACGGATCCGACTTAAAGTGCCGGGATTCAAGACACACATCACCATGAGCTTTGACCTCGTTCTCTTCGGCGGCACCGGTGATCTGGCCTGGCGCAAGCTCATGCCCGCCCTGTTCCAGGCCTTTCGCCACGGCAGCCTGCCGACCGGTGGCCGCATCATCGGGGTCGGCCGCGACGATCTGAGCGACACGCAATACCGCCAGCTGATCCGCTCACGCTTCGACGCGGTGGAACTGGCCAAGCGCCCCAGCGCGGACGAATTCGACCGTTTCGCCGCCCTGCTTTTTTTCCTGCGCATGGACCTGACCCGGCCGCAAGACTATGCCCGGCTGGCCGAGCGCCTGCGCGAGCGCCAGGCCGACACAGTGGTGATGTACCTGGCCACTGCGCCCAGCCTGTTTACCGGCGTGTGCGAGCAGCTCGGCGCGGCCGGCCTGAACACCCCGGCCACCCGCCTCGTGCTGGAAAAGCCGCTAGGCCACGACCTGGCGTCCAACCGCGCGATCAACGAGGCGGTGCGCAGCGTACTCAACGAAAACCAGATCTTTCGCATCGACCACTACCTGGGCAAGCCCTCGGTACAGAACCTGTTCGCACTTCGCTTCGGCAATGCCTTGTTCGAACCCCTGTGGCGGCGCGAAACGATTGCCAACATCCAGATCACCATCGCCGAAGACCTCGGCGTGGAAAAGCGCGGCGCCTTCTACGACAGCACCGGCGCCCTGCGCGACATGGTGCAGAACCACGCCCTGCAACTGCTGTGCGCACTGGCGATGGAGCCGCCGATCAACGCCCATGCCGACGCCATCCGCGACGAAAAGCTCAAGGTGCTGCGCTCGCTCAAGCGGTGGTCGGTGGAGTCGCTGGGGCAGCATGCCATTCGCGGCCAATACACCGCCGGGCGGGTGGATGGGCAGGCCGTGCCCGGCTACCGCGACGAGCCCGGCGTGCCGCCCGACAGCCACACCGAGACCTTCGTGGCACTACGCGCCGAGATCGCCAACTGGCGCTGGGCCGGCGTGCCCTTCTACATCCGCACCGGCAAGCGCCTGGCGGCGCGCGACGCGCACATCGTGGTGAACTTCCGGCAGGCGCCGCACGCCATCTTCGACGTGCCGATGGACGCGGCTAACAAGCTGGTGATCAACCTGCAGCCGCGAGATGGCCTGGAGCTGCACCTGCTGTCCCAGGCGCAAGACCAGCGCCATGCGGCGCGCGGCGCCACGCCCATGCTGGCGCCGGTGCACCTGAACCTCGACTTCACCCAGCGCTTTGGCGCCGAGCGCGTGGGCGCCTACGAGCGGCTGCTGCTGGACGTGATCGACGGGCGCCTGAACCTGTTCGTGCGCAGCGACGAGCAGGAAGAAGCCTGGCGCTGGGTCGAGCCGCTGCTGCGGCACTGGCAACAGGACCGCGGCGGCCCGCGCCCTTATGCCGCCGGCACCTGGGGGCCCAGCGCCTCCAGCGCGATGATCGCCCGCGACGGATTTTGCTGGAGCGAGGAGTGTTGAGCGCCGCAGGCTCAGTGCGTCATGGATCGGCCGGGTTGCCCGGCCACGTCAGCGCCGCTTGGCGAGGCTGACCGGACCGTACCAGGCCTTGGCCACAGACCGCGTGTTGTCGGTGTCGGTCATGACGGCAATCGTGCGCAACGCGCCGGGCGGCTCGCCAAACGCGCGTTCAAAATCGGCGCGGATGTCGCGCTCATAGTCCAGCCAGCGGCCCAGGTGGGCGGTGCCGGATTCGACCACGATCTTGCGTACACGCTGCGTGCGGGGATGAACGATGACACTGCCAGCGGGTTTGCGATTTCCCCACACGTACATGAGCGTGGCATAGGGGAGCTCTTCGCCTGTAAGCGCGCGCGAAAGCTCGGACAGCATGGCGTCGCGCGCGGAGAATTTGCCGCGGTCGCCATCGAAGGCCAGGATCACGCGCACCACGCCGTCGCCACCTTCGCGGGTCGCCATGTCGGCGCGTTCGATCAGCTGCGGAACAAGCCATGAGAAACGCAGCGCGCCAAGCGCTTCCGGCTGAACGTTGACGTGTCGGCGGAAAGCGCTGGCTGACGACGACGACCGAGCCGCCAGTGCATCACGACCTTGCGAGCGCTCATAAAGATAGGTGGTCGATTGCTTGGCCGGAAAGCCGTGGTGATGCCACTCCCCATCCGCAGCCGAGGCCTCCAAGGTGCTTTGAACCGCCCAGGGCGATTGGGCGACCCCAATGGCGTCGGGTGCGCTGGCGCAGCCGGCAAGCCATGACGCGGCCATCAACAAGCCTGTGGTGCGAAGCGACGATGCGATCTTCAAACTGCGTCCTGAAACATGCGCGACAATTTTGGCGCCCCTCATAAAAAAGCCGCCCGAAGGCGGCTTTCAAGTTTCTTGGTCCAGAAGCGGCCCGAGGGCCGCCGCGGGATTAGAAGGTGTGGCGAACGCCCACGTAGAACTGGCTGGCATCCTGACCAAGGGTCTGGACGTAAGCAGCACCCACCAGAGCGTTCTGGACGTACAGGTTGTACAAGGCGTTGGTATTGTTGTTCAACCGGACATAGGAAACGCCCACGGTGGTGCGCTTGGACAGCGGGTAGTCGTAGCCGACCGACCACATTTTGGCGCCGGAGTCGGCCACGCCGGTCACGTTGCCAGAGCTGGTGTAGGTGGCCAGCAGGGTGCCGGCGCCCAGTTGGAACGTGACAGGCAAGGACCAGGCAGTGCGCTTCGTGTCGGTGGTGGCACCGCCGATCACACCGGCGGTCACGGTCGAGCGGTCATAGCTCAGGCCGACAGTGCCCATGCCGAAGTTGTAGTCACCCATCAGGCTGTAGGCCGACTGGTCGCCGCCATAGGTGCCAGCCAGAGCGGCACCGGCAACGCGGTTTTCTTGCGTGGAGTTCCACATCGACAAGCCAGCACGCACCGGACCGGCAGCGTAGTTCAGGGCGGCGGCGACCGCGCGGCCTTTGCCAGCGTCGCCAACGGCGCCTTCAGCGCCGCCCGGGTTCGCGGTGGCACCTTGGGCGGTGCTGTAGGTCACCACAGCGTTGAAGCCGCTCATGGTCGGGGTGGTGTAACGCAGAGCGTTCGTGGTGCGAGTTTGCTGAGCAATGGCGGTGCTGGCGCCGCCGACCATCATGTAGCCCAGGAGGGTGCAGCTGGAAGCCTGCAGCGAGGTGGCGCGCGAGCCGTTGCTGTCAGCGCCCTGGCAGTAATGGGTGTCCAGCTTGCCCAGTTGGACGTTGCCGAAGTTGCCCGACAGACCGATGAAGGAGTTGCCAGTGCCGACCGGGTTGGACGAGGGCGCACCGCCGTTGTCGTCGAGGCGGAAACGGTTGTCGATCTGGAAGTTGGCGCGAAGACCGCCGCCCAGGTCTTCCGAGCCGGACAGGATGAAACGCGAAGAGCCGTCGGAAACAGCCATACCGGAACCGTTAACAGCGGCAGCAGCGCCACCGGTGAACTTGGTCTGGGCAACGCCGCCCTTGAGGATACCGGACAGGGTGACGGTGGATTGGGCGGAAGCCGTGCCCACGGCGGCCAGAGCGGCCAGCGCGATCAGAGTCTTTTTCATGCAAGTTTCTCCAAGGTTAAACATAGGGCGCCGGTATCGCGGAACTGCAGGCACTTACGTACTCATGCCGAAACCCCGGGCCGGCCTCCATTTCGGGAAGCTGGAGGTATTGCACCAGAGGGGCGGGGGCCGGGCAAAGCATTTAGCCGATTTCAGCCCGTTTCGTTGCAGGCCGACAACAAGATGCCCGGGCTGGCTCAGCCGGGCCGTGCGGGTGTTCACACAAGCACTGGGCCATGTTGTTGCCCGGCATCCGTACACTCGGGGCCATGGATCGCCTGATCGGCGCTGCGGACAGCGCACTTCGAACCCTTTTCGCCCGCCCCCATGCCAGCCGCGCGACGCCGCGGCCACTGCCCGGGGGCGCTGGCGCGACCCTCTCGCCGGCCGAACAACGAGAGGCCGCGGCCCTGATGCGGGTCAATCACGTCGGCGAGGTCTGCGCACAGGCGCTCTACACGGCACAGGCGATGGCCACCCGCAATCCACGACTGCGCCAGCAGTTCGAGGCCGCCGCTCGCGAAGAGACCGATCACCTGGCCTGGACACTCGAGCGCCTGGATGAACTGGGCAGCCGGCCCTCCTTGCTCAACCCGCTGTGGTACGCCGGCGCGTTCGGGCTGGGCCTGGTGGCCGGCCGATTTGGTGACAAGGTCAGCCTGGGCTTCGTGGTCGAGACCGAACGCCAGGTCGAAGCCCACCTGGCCAGCCACCTGAGCCGCCTGCCGCCGGCGGACCAGGCTTCGCGGGCGATCGTGGCCCAAATGAAGGCCGACGAAGCCCAGCATGCCGACGACGCGCTGGACGCGGGCGCCATGCCACTCCCGGCGGCCGTGAAGGCCTTGATGCGCGCGGCAGCCAAGGTGATGACCACCACGGCCCACTATCTCTAGCCACGGCGGCTTCGGCAAGCCGTCCCAAGCAGCCCGCCCAAGCCTCAGACGGCGCGATCAGCTGTGCTGTACGTCGAAGCTGGTGGTGATCTGCGCCGTCTTGCCCAGCATGGCACTGGCCGAACAGTATTTTTCGTGGCTGAGGGCGACCGCCCGCTCGACCGCCGTCGGCGGGATGTCCCGGCCCGTCACCTGGAAATGCATGTGCAGCTTGGTGAACACCTTGGGGTCGGTGTCGGCGCGCTCGGCCGACAGCTTGACCGAGCAGCCCCGCACATCGTGCCGGCCCCGCTTGAGGATGAGCACCACATCGTAGGCGGCGCATCCGCCCGTGCCGGCCAGCACCGTCTCCATCGGCCGCGGCGCCAGGTTCTGGCCGCCGTTGTCGGGCTTGGCGGCGTCCGGCGCGCCGTCCATCAGCAGCACGTGGCCGCTGCCGGTCTCCGCCAGGAACCCCATGCCAGAGCGGGCGCCCGTGGCCCCTGTCCAACTCACCGTGCATTCCATCGAATCTTCTCCTACAAGAACCCGCGAAAAATCCGCTCGTGAAAACTGTTGCGTAGAACCACTTACTTGCTGCATCGCAACAAGTCCGCGCTATACTGCACCCAAGCATAGCGACAGGCCAAGGGCCTTGCGGTTGTGCACCGATTGTCTCCTCCACCTCTCCTTTGGTGGATTTAAAGCCCCCGGCTCGCAAGATCCGGGGGCTCTTTTCTTTGACTCACCGCTTTGCCCGCCCCGCTGCCCCTTCGCCGCGCAAGCCGGCTGAGCACGCCGGCATATGATCCCCGGTCCATGAAGAAGCACCTCCAACCCGCCGACTACCTGCGCAAGATCTTGACGGCGCGCGTCTATGACGTCGCGGTGGAATCAGCCCTGGAGCCAGCCCGCAACCTGAGCCGCCGGCTGCACAACAAGATACTGCTCAAGCGCGAGGACCAACAGCCGGTGTTCAGCTTCAAGCTGCGCGGCGCCTACAACAAGATGGCCCACCTCACGCCCGAGCAGTTGCAACGCGGCGTGATCTGCGCCTCGGCGGGCAACCACGCCCAAGGCGTGGCGCTGGCGGCGCACCGGCTGGGATCGCGCGCGGTGATCGTCATGCCGGTCACCACGCCGCAAGTGAAGGTCGATGCGGTCAAGGCGCTGGGCGGCGAGGTGGTGCTGCATGGCGACAGCTACTCCGACGCCTACAGCCATTCGCTCGAGCTGGAAAAGGCCCAGGGCCTGACCTTCGTCCACCCCTTCGACGATCCGGACGTGATCGCCGGCCAGGGCACCATCGCCATGGAGATCCTGCGCCAGCACCAGGGGCCGCTCGACGCGGTGTTCGTGGCCATCGGCGGCGGCGGCCTGATCGCCGGCGTGGCCAACTACATCAAGGCCCTGCGCCCGGAGATCAAGGTCATCGGCGTGCAGATGAACGACTCCGACGCGATGATGCGATCGGTGTCCGCCAAAAAACGCGTCACGCTCTCCGACGTCGGCCTGTTTTCCGATGGCACGGCGGTCAAGCAGGTGGGGGAAGAAACATTTCGGGTGGCGCGCGAGCTGGTCGACGAATTCATCACGGTCGACACCGACGCGGTGTGCGCGGCCATCAAGGACGTGTTCATCGACACCCGCAGCATCGTCGAGCCCGCTGGCGCACTGGCAGTGGCGGCGGTCAAGCAGTACGTGGCGCAGCACAAGGTGCGCGGCCAGACCTTCGCCGTCATCCTCTGCGGCGCCAACATGAACTTCGACCGGCTGCGCTTTGTGGCCGAACGCGCCGAAGTGGGCGAGGAGCGCGAGGCCCTGCTGGCGGTCACGATTCCCGAGGAGCGCGGCAGCTTCCGGCGCTTTTGCGAAACCATCGGCTCGCTGCCCGGCGGGCCGCGCAACGTCACCGAGTTCAACTACCGCATCAGCGATGCCAACCGGGCCCACGTGTTCGTGGGCCTGACCACCCACGGCAAGGGCGAGTCGCCCAAGATCGCCGCGAACTTCAATCGCCACGGTTTCGAGGCGCTGGACCTCACCCACGACGAGCTCGCCAAGGAGCACATCCGCCACATGGTCGGCGGCCACTCCTCGCTGGCCAGCGAGGAGCGGCTGCTGCGCTTCGTGTTCCCGGAGCGGCCGGGTGCGTTGATGAAGTTCCTCTCGCACATGCGCCCGAACTGGAACATCACGCTGTTCCACTACCGCAACCAGGGCGCCGACTACGGCCGCATCCTGGTGGGTCTGCAGGTGCCCAAAGCCGACGACAAGGCTTTTCACGACTTCCTCGATACGCTGGGTTACCCGAGCGTGGACGAGACCGCCAATCCGGTCTACCGCCTGTTCCTGCGCAGCTGAACCGCCTTTAAACGAAAACGATGGCGCCCTTGCCTCGCCTTGTTTCACATGATTTCAAATCGCCGTGTATCAGGGCTGGGGCTGGCGCGCCGGCAGTTCGAGCGTCAGTGTGCTCGGACCGCCCCGCTCGGCGCCCAGCAGCGCCCGGCGGCCCTGCAATGACTGCAGCACCAGGCCTTCTTCGACCTGGGTGCCCACCCTGAACGGACGCGCCCGCTTGCCATCGACCGCGATCAGCGCCGCGCCACCGCCCAGGCGGTTGGCCACGATGCCCAGCAAGGCAAAGCGGCTGGCCTCGGAAGGGGCTGAGGGCAACGCGGCGGTAGCGCTTGCGCCGAGCAGGCGCGCCACCGCTGCGGTATCCACCGGTTGCGGCGTGCGCAGCACGGGCGGCGCGGCGGATATGCCGGATGGCGTGCTCAGCAACTTCAAGGACCAGTACACCACGCAGAGAACCGCCAGGCCCCAGAGTAAAAAGGTCGTGCCTCTGACTGTCCAGTTGGGCCGGAGTCCGCGATGCGTCATGCTCACCATGGCACGATTATGATTTAACGTCAGGATCACAAGTCTCTATGAAGTCCCTCGGCAAACGAATCCGCCGCGCCGCCGGTTTCACCCTCATCGAACTGATGGTGGTGCTGGTGATCATCGGCGTGCTGGCCGCGCTCATTGTTCCCAACGTCCTGAACCGGGCGGACGACGCGCGCGTGACGGCGGCGCGCACCGACGTCAACAACCTGGTGCAGGCGCTCAAGCTCTATCGCCTGGACAACCAGCGCTATCCCACGGCCGATCAGGGCCTGCAGGCGCTGGTGACGCGGCCCGCCGCACCGCCAGCCCCGCCGAACTGGAAGACCTACCTGGAAAAGCTGCCCAACGACCCGTGGGGCCGGCCGTACCAGTACCTCAATCCCGGCGTGAAAGGCGAGATCGACGTGATGTCGCTCGGCGCCGACGGCCAGCCCGGCGGCGAGGACATCAATGCCGACATCGGCAGCTGGCAGTAGCACCTTGTTGTGTGGTTCCTTGCCCCCCAAAAGGGCAAGCCGGCGCGCGATCGGATTCACCCTCATCGAACTGCTGGTCGTGGTGGCGATCATCGCCATCGCCACGGCCGGCGTGAGCTTCGCGCTGCGCGACAGCGCCGGCAATCAGCTGGAACGCGAAGCCGCGCGACTGGCGTCGCTGTTCGACGCGGCCAGGGCGCAGTCGCGCAGCACCGGCCAACCCATGCGCTGGCGCCTGACCGATGGCGGTTTTCGCTTCGAGGGCGCCGTGCCCGGCAGCTTGCCCGAGCGCTGGCTGTCCGATGACGTGCAGGTGGCCGGCAATCCGGTGCTGGTGCTCGGGCCCGAACCCCTGATCGGGCCGCAGGAGGTGGTGCTGGCTTCCACCGCCCTGCCCGGGCGCATGCTGCGCGTGCGCACCGACGGTGTGCGGCCATTCCAGGTGACCGGTGAGGCGGCGCCATGAGACGCGAGCGCGGGTTCACCCTGGTGGAGGTGCTGGTCGCGCTGGGCATCGTCGCGATCGCGCTGGTGGCCGGGCTGCAGGCGAGCGCCGCGCTCATCCGCAATGCCCAGCGACAGTCGGACATGCTGCTGGCGCAGCTGTGCGCCGACAACGCGCTCACCCGCGTGCGGCTGGCCCGCCAGATGCCCGGCGTGGGTGAGTCCAGCAGCACCTGCGAGCAGGCTGGGCAGTCCTTTGAGGTCGCCCTGATCGTCGCGCCCACGCCCAACCCCAACTTCCTGCGGGTCGATGCGCAGGTGCGGCAAGGCGGCCAGGGCCTGATGCGCCTGTCGACCATCGTAGGCGGGTATTGATGTCCAGCGCACGTTCCCACCGTGGCTTCACGCTCATCGAGCTGATGGTCGCGCTGTTCGTGATGTCACTGATGGCGATGCTGGGCTGGCAAGGGCTGGACGGCATGGTGCGGGCTCAGGCGCGTACGCAGGAGCGGGCCGATGCGGTGCTGTCGCTGCAGGTGGGCCTGGCGCAATGGAACGCCGATCTGCAGGCCCTGGTTCAGCTGCCGCAATTGACGGCGCTCGACTGGAACGGCCGTGCGCTGCGCCTGACCCGCCAAGGCAGCGTCGATGCGGGTGAGGGGCTGGTGGTGGTGGCTTGGACGCGGCGAAGCGTCGACGGGCGCAGCCAGTGGCTGCGCTGGCAGTCGCCGCCCCTGCGCACGCGCCGGGAAGTCGACCAAGCCTGGGGGCGCGCCGACCTGTGGTCACAAAGCCCGGGCGATGCCGAGCGCGCGCGCGAAGCGGTGATCGTGCCGCTGGACGACTGGCAGGTTTTTTTCCACCGGGGCGGGAGCTGGACCAACCCGATGTCGAGCGACGCCACCTTGGCAGCCAGCGTGGCGCCTGGCGCCAACCGACAGGTGACCACCGGCCTGCTGCCCGACGGCGTGCGACTGGTGCTGCAGCTGCCGACCGGCCAGGCCATCGGCGGCACGCTCACCACCGACTGGGTCAGCCCGCGCGTGGGAGGCACCCAGTGAGCCCATCGACCGCGCGCCCCACCGGCCAACGCGGTGCGGCCCTGCTCGCCGCCATGCTCACGGTGGCCCTGGTCGCCACACTGGCCTCAGCCGGGCTGTGGCAGCAGTGGCGCAGCGTGGAGGTCGAGGCCGCCGAGCGAACCCGTCTGCAGGCGCGCTGGGTGCTCACCGGCGCACTCGACTGGGCCCGCCTGATCCTGCGCGAAGACGGCCGCGAAGGCGGCGCCGACCACCTGGCCGAACCCTGGGCCGTGCCGCTCCAGGAGGCCCGCCTGTCCACCTTTCTCGCCGCGGACCGCAATGCCGACAGCGACGGCAACGACGCTGCCAATTCCTTCCTCTCCGGTGAGATCGTGGACATGCAGTCGCGGCTGAACGTCAATGTGCTGGTCGACAGCGGCAAGGTGTCCGAGAACGGCCTGGCGGCGTTCCAGCGCCTGTTCGAGGTGCTGGGCCTGCCGGCGGCCGAGCTGACGCTGATGGCCGAGAACCTGCGCGAAGCCACCGAGATCGCCACTGGCGGCGGCAACGCGGCCAGCCAGGCCAGCTTGCCGCCGCAGTCGCGCGACCAGCTCGGCTGGCTGGGCCTGTCGCCACAGACGGTGCTGACGCTGCGGCCCCATGTCACCGTGCTGCCGGCGCGCACGCCCGTCAACCTCAACACCGCCAGCGCACTGGTCATCTACGCGGCCGTGCCCGGCATCTCCCAGGCCGACGCCCAGCGGCTCGTGACCGCCCGCGCCAGCACCCCGTTGCGCACCCTGGCCGACGCCGCCAAGCTGCTCGGCAGTGACGAGGGCGTCGGCGGCGGGCTGGCGGCGGTGGCCAGCCGCTTCTTCGAAGTCCGGGGCCGGCTGCGCCTGGACAGCACCGTGGTCGAGGAACGCTCCCTGGTCCAGCGCGACGGCAGCATCGTTCGCACGCTGCGGCGCGAGCATGCCGTGCTGGACACCCACGGCATTTCGCCCAACCGCTGAGCTTGATCGCACCCAAGGCCTAGCCCCCAACCGTCATGGCCCGTCCCTACAATTCCTTGTTCCATGAGTTCACTCTTCGTCCTGCTACCGGCTGAGCCAGCCACACCTGGCACCGAGTTCGCGTACCTGCTGTCGCCGGACGGCCGCACCGTCGGCGCGCACGCCAGCGCACCCGCTGGCCGCCTGCCCGCGGCCAGCGGCGCCGGGGCGCAAATCGTGGCGGTGGTGCCCGCGGCCGCGCTCTCATGGCACCGTGTCGAGCTGCCCAAGGGGGTCGGCGCCGGCAGCACGCGCTTGCGCGCGGTGCTCGAGGGGCAGCTCGAAGAGCAGTTGCTCGACGAGCCCGAGGCCCTGCATTTCGCGCTCGAGCCCCAGCCACGCCCCGGTGCCCCGGTGTGGGTCGCGGTGTGCCAACGCGCCTGGCTGCGAGGCGCCCTGCAGGCGCTGGACTCGGCCGGACGCGCCGTCACGCGGATCGTCCCCGAGGTCGCTCCCGAGGCGCCCGGCGCCTTGCATGTGGTGGGCGACGCCGACGACGCGTTGGTCATCGCCAGCACCGTCGACGGCGTGCTCACGATGCCGTTGTCGGCCAGCTCGCTGCCCTTGCTGCCGCCGCTGGGCGTCGACGTGCCTTGCTTTGCCGAACCCGCCGTGGCGGCGCAGGCCGAGCAGCTGTTGCAGCGCCCGGTGGTGCTGCAAACCGCGAGCCAACGCTGGCTGCAGGCGGCGCAATCGGGTTGGGATCTGGCGCAGTTGGAGTTCGCCAGCTCCGGGCGGGCCCGCGCATTCAAGCAATGGGCCACCCTCTGGGGCGGGCTGCTGCGCGCGCCGCGGTGGCGTGCCGCACGCTGGGGCGCGGCCTTGCTGATCGCCGCCAACCTGATTGGCCTGAACGCCTGGGCCTGGCGCGAGCGCGCCGTGCTGCAAGACAAGCAGCAGGCCGTGCGCAGCACGCTCACCACCACATTCCCCCAGGTACGCCTGGTGGTCGATGCGCCCTTGCAGATGGCGCGCGAAGTCGCCGCCTTGCGGCAGGCCACCGGCGCCGTCTCGGGCGGCGACTTCGAGAGCCTGCTGGGCGCGCTGGCAACGGCGGCCCCAGGGCGCACGCCCAGCGGACTCGAATTCACCGGCGTCGAGCTGCGTGTGCGCGACATCGGCTGGACGGCCGCCGATCTGGCCCAGGCCCAGCCGGCCCTGCGCAGCCAGGGTGTGTCCGCCCGGCTGCAGGGCGATCTGCTGGTGCTGGCACCAGAGGGAACGCCATGACCGCCCGCCTTAGCGCCTTGCCGGCGGTCGCACTTGCGCGCCAGCGCTGGCGCGCACTGCCCCCGCGCGAACGATCGGCGATCGCGCTGGCCGCCGGCGTCGTCGGCCTGGCGGCCCTGTGGTGGATCGCGCTCGCGCCGGCCCTGGCCACGCTGCGCGGCGCGCCGGCGCAGCACAGCGCGCTCGACGCCCAGCTGATCCGCATGCGCGCGCTCGCGGCGCAGGCCCGGACCCTGCAATCGCAGCCGCGCATCAACATCGGCGACGCCGCCCGCCTGCTTGAAGCTTCGGTGCGCGAGCGGCTGGGCGACACGGCCCGGCTGGTGGTGGCCGGCGAACGCGCCACCCTCACGCTGTCCAGCGCGAGCGGCGACGCCTTGGCGCAGTGGCTCACGCAGGCCCGGGTGAATGCCCGGGCCCTGCCCAACGAGGCGCGTCTGAACCGCAATACGAATGGCCTGTGGGACGGCACGCTGGTGCTGACCCTGCCGCCGCGTTGAGGCCATCCGATGGCCCGCCCACTCGCCGCTGCCGTTCCAACCCAACGCCCCCCTTGGGGCTGGGCGCTGGCCGGGGCGCTGGTCGCCCTGGCCGCGGGTCTGGCGCTGTTCGCGCCGGCACGCTGGGCCGCCGCCGCTGTCGCCCAGGCCAGCGGCGGCCGTGTGCTGCTCGAAGGCGCGCACGGCACCGTCTGGAACGGCTCGGCGCAGCTGGTCTTGTCGGGCGGCCAGGGCAGCCGCGATCCGGCCACCCTGCCCTCGCCCCTGCAATGGCGGTTGCGCCCGACCGCGAGCGGGTTGCAGCTGGCGCTGACGTCTTCCTGCTGCACGCCGCAGCCGCTGGTGGCGCGGCTGCAAGCGCGCTGGGGCGGCGCCGCGATCGTGGTGACCAACGGCGCCGCAAGCCAATGGCCCGCCGCCCTGCTCAGCGGACTGGGCACGCCGTGGAACACGCTGCAGCTGGATGGGCAATTGCAGCTGTCGACGCAAGATCTTTCCCTGCACTGGAGCAGCGGCCGGCTGCAGGTGAGCGGCGCTGCGCAGTTGTCGGCGCTGCGCCTGGCCTCGCGGGTGACCACCGTGCGGCCCATGGGCAGCTACCGGCTGCGGCTGGAGGGCGGCAGCACACCGCGCCTGACGCTGGACACGGCCGAAGGTCCGCTGCACCTGAGCGGCAGCGGCCAATGGGTCGGATCGCGCCTGCGCTTTTCCGGCCAGGCCAGCGCCGAGCCTGAACGCGAGGCGGCACTGTCCAACCTTCTCAACATCATCGGGCGGCGCAGCGGCGCGCGGTCCATCATCACGATCGGCTGAACCCATGTCACGCATCGCCCCCCTCCAACTGGCCGTCGTCCTGCTCCTCACCGGCCTGCCCGGCCTGACGCCGGCCCAAGCGCCAGCGCAAACCCAGGCGCAAAGTCAGGCGCCCAACCCCGTGCAGAGGTCGGCACCAGCGCCCGCGCGGCGCACCGCCGCGAGCGAACCGGTCACGCTGAACTTCGTCAATGCCGAGATCGACGCGGTGGCCCGCACCATGGCGGCCATCCTCAATCGAGACATCGTGGTCGACCCGCGCGTCAAGGGCACGCTGACGCTGTCGACCGACCGGGCGGTCACGCCTGCGGTGGCCTGGAACCAGTTCCTGTCCACGCTGCGCCTGTCGGGGTTCACGGTGGTGGATTCGTCGGGCCTGCTCAAGGTGGTGCCCGAGGCCGACGCCAAGCTCCAGGGCGGGCCGGTATCGGTGGGTGCGGCGCCGCTGGGCGGCCATCTGGTCACGCAGATCTTTCGCCTGAGCTACGAGAACGCCAACAACCTGGTGCCGATCCTGCGGCCGCTCATTACCCCCAACAACACCATCAACGTCAACCCGGGCAGCAATGCCCTGGTGATCACCGACTACGCCGACAACCTCCAGCGCATCGCCCGCATCATCGCGGCGCTGGACATCTCCAACAGCACCGACGCCGAGGTGATTGCGCTGCAACACGCGCTCGCCTCCGACCTCGCGCCGCTGGTGCTGCGGCTGGTGGCCGACCGGGGCGGCGCGGCGGCGGGGCCGATCGCGCCCGGCGCCGCCGGGGCGGCCGCCGGTGGCACCAACGCTGTCACCGTGATCGCCGAGCCGCGCAGCAACTCGCTGATCGTGCGTGCGCCCAATGGCGCGCGGATGAACCTCACGCGCACCCTGATCGAGCGGCTGGACCGCCAGAGCGCCGACAACGCGTCGGGCAACATCTATGTCGTCTACCTCAAGAACGCCGAGGCGACGCGCCTGGCCGTGACCCTGCGGGCAGCCATGGCCGGCATGCCCACCGGCGCTACGCTGGGCGCCGCTTCGCAGCAGGCCGTGAACGCCAGCACGGCATCGGCCACCAGCAGCGGCATGGCCGGCGGCGCCAGTCCGGCCACCGCGTCGATCACGCCCACCGCGCAGCCGCAGACCGGCGGCCAGATCCAGGCCGACCCCGCCACCAACGCGCTGATCATCACCGCGCCGGAGCCGCAATACCGCCAGCTGCGCGCGGTGATCGACCGGCTCGACCAGCGGCGCGCGCAGGTGTTCGTGGAAAGCCTGATCGCCGAGGTCAACGCCGAGAAGGCCGCCGAGTTCGGCATCCAGTGGCAGAACATCCTGGGCAGCGTCAACAACAGCGTGTTCGGCGTGCTGGGGACCAACTTCGGCATTGGCGGCGCCAACATCATCAACCTGCAGGCCAATGTCGCGGCCGGCGCCGCCCTGCCCTCGACCGGCGGCAACCTGGGGATCGTGCGCAACATCAACGGCAACTATGTGCTGGCCGCGCTGGCGCGCTTCCTGGAGACCAATGCTGACGGCAATGTGCTGTCCACGCCCAACCTGCTGACCATGGACAACGAAGAGGCGCGCATCGTCATCGGCCAGAACGTGCCCTTCGTGACCGGCCAGTACACCAACGCCAACGTCGCCGGCGGCGGCAGCGTCAACCCGTTCCAGACGATCGAGCGCAAGGACGTCGGCCTGACGCTGCGGGTGCGCCCGCAGATCAGCGAGAACGGCACCGTGAAGATGCAGATCTTCCAGGAAGTCTCCAGCGTGGTGGCCAGCTCGGTCAACTCCGCCAGCGGCATCATCACCAACAAGCGCTCGATCGAATCGAACGTGGTGGTCGACGACGGCGCCATCGTGGTGCTGGGCGGCCTGCTGCAGGACGAATACGCCGGCAACCAGGAAAAGGTGCCCGGGCTGGGCGACATCCCCCTGTTCGGCCGACTGTTCAAGAGCGAGACGCGCAGCCGCAAGAAGACCAACCTGATGGTGTTCCTGCGGCCGGTGGTGCTGCGCGACGCCGCACAGACCGACAGCCTCACGCTCGACCGCTACGACATGATGCGCAGCCGTCAGCAGGCGGCGCAGCCGATCCCCAGCACCATGGTGCCGGTCAACGAGTCGGTGATCATGCCGCCCGCGCCACCGCCCGCGCCGCGCGGTGCCGTGCCGGCGCCCGCCCCTCGGGCCCCAGCGCCCCTGGCTGTCCCCCTGGCACCGGCCCCTCCGGCCGTCACCTCGCCGGTGCGCTGAAGACGATGCCGCGCTATCCGCTTCCCTACGCCTTCGCCCGCGGCAGCCAGCTGCTGCTGGAGGACGACGGCACCACACTGAC
Organism: Comamonadaceae bacterium; assembly: GCA_947476465.1. Taxonomy (GTDB): domain Bacteria; phylum Pseudomonadota; class Gammaproteobacteria; order Burkholderiales; family Burkholderiaceae_C; genus Ramlibacter. The sequence continues at coordinate 38,371 of CANJQN010000021.1, forward strand.
GCTGTGGCACGCCGGCCAGCCGCCGGGCAGCGCCTGGAGCGAGGTGATGCGCAAGTTTCGGGTGCACGCGCTGCAGCAGGTCGACACCCACGCCCTGGCCCAGCGCATCAGCGCGGCCTATGCGCAGGGCGAGTCGAGCGCGGCCACGGTGGTCAGCGAGGTCGAGTCCGAAGCCGACCTCTCGCGCATGATGCAGGAGCTGCCGGCCGTCGAGGACCTGCTGGAGACCAGTGACGACGCGCCCATCATCCGCATGCTCAACGCCCTGCTCACGCAGGCCGCGCGCGACGGCGCCAGCGACATCCACATCGAGCCCTACGAGCGTCATTCCTCGGTGCGCTTTCGGGTCGACGGCACGCTGCGCGAGGTGGTGCAACCCAACCGGGCGTTGCATGCCGCGCTGATCTCGCGCCTGAAGATCATGGCCGAGCTCGACATCGCCGAAAAACGCCTGCCGCAAGACGGCCGCATCAGCCTGCGCATCGGCACCCGCGCGGTCGACGTGCGCGTGTCCACCCTGCCCAGCGCCCACGGCGAGCGCGCCGTACTGCGCCTGCTGGACAAGAGCGACAGCAAGCTCAGCCTCGAATCGGTGGGCATGACCGGCGACACGCTCAAACGCTTTCTGGGCCTGATCGGCCAGCCGCACGGCATCATCCTGGTGACCGGCCCGACCGGCTCGGGCAAGACCACCACGCTCTATGCGGCGCTCTCGCGCCTCGATGCGCAGGCCAGCAACATCATGACCGTGGAAGACCCGATCGAATACGAGCTGCCGGGCATCGGCCAGACGCAGGTCAACCCCCGCATCGACCTCGATTTCGCCAAGGCCCTGCGCGCCATCCTGCGCCAGGACCCGGACGTCATCATGATCGGCGAGATCCGCGACTACGAGACCGCGCAGATCGCCATCCAGGCCTCGCTCACCGGCCACCTGGTGCTGGCCACGCTGCACACCAACGACGCCGCCAGCGCGGTCACCCGCCTGACCGACATGGGCGTCGAGCCCTTCCTTCTGAGTTCATCTCTGCTGGGCGTGCTGGCACAACGCCTGGTGCGAAAGGTGTGCGTCCATTGCAGACCAGTGGCCCCCACGCTCGGCACTGTCGTGTCCTCGCTGCCCCCCGAGGGGGCCACCTCCGTCTTGGGGCGGCCCGGCGACCTCGGCCCGGGTTGCACCCACTGCGGCCAGACCGGCTACCAGGGCCGCACCGGCATTTTCGAGCTGATGGCCGCCGACGAGCGCATTCGCAGCCTGATTCACAACCGCGCGGCCGAGGCCGACATCCGAGATTGCGCACTGGCCGCCGGCATGACGCTGATGCGTGACGATGGCGAGCGCCTGGTCCGAGAGGGCGTGACCTCGCGCGAAGAGCTGGTGCGGATGACAAGGGATTGACCCCCCGAAGCGCCTTCGGCGCCTCCCCCCAGGGGGCGCCGCCAGCGGCCCGGCAAAGCCGGTTCCGCGGCGGCCGCTGAGCCGGACACTGCTTTCAGGCGCCGCGGGTCATGCGCAGCGTCATGGTGAACGGCCACCTGTCCAGCCAGTTCACTTGGCCATCGAACAATGCCCGCCCGAGACCACCTGCCCGGAGCCGGCCGCGATCAGCGGCGGTTCGTTGCGCAGGTCGGGCGCGGCCGAAGCGGTCCAGTCCCAACCCAGGAAGGCCGCCAGGCCGATCCAGAACACGGCCTGCAGGCGTCGTGAGGGGTTCATGAGGGCGCGCTCCTTCAAAACTGGTAATGGCGGCGAACCCGCACACCGATCAGCGTGCCGGCGAACGCCAGCGGCACCCACAGCCAGCCATGCAGGCTGCCGGTGGAGATGCCGCTGACCATGGCGCCGACGTTGCACCCGAAGGCCAGACGCGAGCTGTAGCCCAGCAGGAAGCCAGCGATCAGGCCCACCACCCATTGCCGACCGGTCAAGGGCTTACTGTCGTTGCCGGCCTTGGCCGACACCCACAAGGCCCCGCCCAGGATGCCCAGGTTGGTGATGGTGGTCACGTCCAGCAGCACGGTTTGCGTCAGGCGCTGGGCGTTGCCGGTCTGGCTCCAGAATGCATTGGCCGCCGGATCGAACAGCCCCAGGCTGGTCGCGGCCTTGGCGCCCCACAGGCCGAAGCCGTAGACCACGCCCCAGGGTTGGCCCGCCAGCACCAAGTTGATCGTGGCCAGCGCGGCCAGCGCGATGGCACCCCAGATCCAGCGCTTGCCAATCCAGCTGCGCCCGGGGCCCACCCACAGCCGCACCGCCACCAGCGCCGCGGCCAGCAGCGCCAGCGTGAGGCCCAGCGCCGGGACAGTGCCCAGGTTGGCCGACAGGCTCACCGGCTCGGTCTGCCCCAGCGCGAGCCATTTGTCCAGGTGGACCGAGCCGAGGAAGCTGCCCGCCGCGAACAAGGGCAGGATGCCCATGTTCAGCGGCACGCCCAGGCCGGCCTTGTACAAGGTGCCCGAGCCGCAGCCGTCGGCGATCTGCATCGTCAGGCCGAACACGAAGGCGCCCACCAACAGGCTGATGCTTGGCGGGCCGAGCGCCGCGTGCAGCTCGGAGAACTGGCCCAGCAGCGGAAAAGCGGCCAGGCTGGCCAGCGCCAGCAGCAACACCTGGCCGACCACGCCCTGCGGGTTGCGCTGCTCGATCAGCTGGCGCCACCCGGTGGTAAAGCCAAACCGCGCGCCGGCCAGCACCGCGCCCATGCCCGCGCCCACCAGCAGCAGTACGCCCTGGCGAACCGACACCGACACAACGAGAAAAATGAAAAAAGCGGCCAGGACGGCCGCCAGGGGAAGACGCCTCATCAAATCACTTGAAAGCCTTGTCGACCCACATCTTGGCGTCTTGCAGCAGCTGCTTGCCGCGGCTGGGCGCATTGGCCATCGGCAGGCCCGCATCCTGCGACCACTCGACCATCGAGCCGGCGTAGAGCTTGACGTTCTTCTGGCCCAGCACCTCGGACATCGCAAACCAGTTGGTCGACGCCCAATGGCCGGTGTTGCAGAAGGACACGGTCTCCTTGGCCGGGTTGATCGGGCTGGAGGCGGCGATCAGGCGGGCCTGGTCGGTCGACACGAAAGTGGACGAGCCCGGTGCGAACCACTTGTCGTGCTGGAGGTTGACGGCGCCAGGCAGGGTGCCGGCCTCCTTGGCGGCCGGCGCGCGGGTCTCGCCGTTGAAGAAGGCCACCGGGCGGGCGTCGATCAGCACCGAGTCGCCGGACTTGACGCGCTGCGTCACTTCTTCCTTGGTGGCGATCAGGCTGCTGTCGAGCTTGGGTTCGAAGCGGCTGGCGGACACCTTGACGGGGGCGTTGTTCAGCGCAAGTCCGGCCTGGCTCCAGGCCTTCACGCCGCCATTGAGAACCGACAGCTCCTTGAGGCCCAGCACTTTGAGCGTCCAGTAGACGCGAGCTGTGGCGCCGAAGTCGGTCGCGTCGGCGCCGCTGGACACCACTACCGCATGGCTGGCAGGCGTCAGACCCAGACCTTGCACCAGCTCGGTCAGCTTGCTCAGGGGCGGCAGTTCACCCGGGTTGGTAGCGGGACCACGCCACGTGGCGTAAGGTGCATTGACGGCGCCGGGGATGTGATTTCCGCCGTAGCTGGCGGCGTCGCGGATGTCGATCACTCGAACCTGCGGGTCGGCCAGCTTGAGCTGCAATTCCGTGGGCGCCAACAGCGGCTGGGCGGCGAAGGCGGACGCCGCAAGGGCGAAGCCGAAGATCAGGATGGAAAGTCGTTTCATGGGTACCACTCGGTCATGACAGCACGATTTTCCTGACAAAACATAAACGGCGCTATGAATAGATAGTTATATGCATATGCCGCTTTACCCCATTGCCACCGCTCAGGTTCGGGGTCCGGCGGTCGTCCCGTCAAGCGGGCCGGGCGTCGGTCGCGTGCCCTCCCGGCTGCCGGCGCCCGGCGCTGGGACCTTGCGCAGGCCGCCACGCAGCCAGCCACTGAGGTCCCGTCGCCAGTCTTCGACCCCGGTGGTCACCTTGGCCAAGAACCACGGCATCGGCGCATCCGACCAGGGCGTGATGCGCGGCAGGCACAGCGGGTCGCTTCCATTTCCAGCACGCCGGCTCTCGCAGGTGACACCGTAGCGATAGCCGGCACCGCGCAGCATCTCCAGATGCTCCTGGCGGTAGCGGCCATACGGAAACGCGAAGCTGAGCACCTCCAGGTCCATCAGGGCTTCCAGCGTGCGCTTGCAACCACTGATCTCGGCGGCGGCGGTCTGCGCATCGCAGGCCGTGAGGTCGACATGGTGCTGTGTGTGCGCCCCCACCTCCATGCCGGCACCCTGCCAGGCAAGGAGTTCCGGCCGGGTCATCATCGGCTTCACGGGCGCGCCGCCTGACACGTCCCAGTGGTTGCCGCCGCCGATCGCCTGCGACACCACCAGCACGGTGGCCGTGAACCCGTGCTCGGCGACCACCGGCAGCGCGTGCACGAGGTTGCTGCGAAAGCCATCGTCGAAGGTCAGGCCGAACACCTTGCCGCGCCGCTCGCCACGCAGATAGGGCCCGAGGTCGCGCAGCGACAGGCCACGCCAGCCGCGTCGGGCCAGCGCGCGCATCTGGCGGCCGAACAAGGCCGGTGGCGTCACCAGGGTGCGCCAGGGCAGCCCCGGCGCGGGCAGCGCGTCGGTCTGGTGATAGGAAAGGATTGGAATCGGCGCGCTCGCCCTGGCTTCCATGCGCATGCTCATCCGCCGCCTCCCTGCAGAGCCGATCACAGCGACCGGCCAAGGATTGTTGCAAGCCGATCGATCCGCGAGGGTGCCTCGAACGCGCTATTGCAGGAAGTTACGAACGTCAACCGGGCAAGGCCATGGGTACAACTGCAAGGGCTCAACCGTCCAGCAGGGCACGCCGGATCGCTTCGAGCGCGGCCGCATCGAGCCCGCAGGCCTCGCACAGGTACCGCTCCACCGACCCATGGAGCGCCTCGACGGTGTCGAAAGCCGCTTCCAGGTACGCAGCCGCGGCCCAAAGCACCGGCGCCACCACGCCAGCTTGCACCGGATGGCCCAGGTGCAGCGCCAGAAGCTCGTGCACGTAGGCCAGGCGCTCGGGTGTGGGCGCGGCGCGCGTGGTCAGCAGGTATTCCTCGACGATGGCGCGGCGGTCCACCCCCAGCAGCGACAGCAGCATCGCCACCGCGAAACCGGTGCGGTCCTTGCCGGCGGTGCAATGGATCACCATCGGCAGCGCGCCGCCGGCGATGCGGCGCAGCAGGGGCCCGAGGTGGGGCGCGAAAGCCGCGGGCATGCCCCGGTACAGGCTGAGCATCATGTCCCGCGCGCCGGCGGCGTCGGGGCTGCGTCGCAGCGCATCGAACACCCGCGCGTCGCCCGCGCGCACATCGGTGAGGATGCCGTAATGCACCTGCACGCAGGCATGGCCGGGCGGCAGCCGGTTCGGGTGACGCAGGCGCTCACCCTCGCTGCGCAGGTCGCACACGGTGCGGATGCCCAGCGCGCGAAAGGTGTCGTGGTCGCGCGCGTTCAGGCGCTCCAGCGCGTCCGAACGAAACACCTGCCCGCGCCGCACCTGGCGGCTGTCGTGGGTCGGTAACCCGCCAATGTCACGGAAGGCCGGCGCCTGATCCAGCATGGGTCAACGTGCCGAGTGGATGAGCGTGGCCATGGCTCAGGCGGGCCGGGCGAGCAGGGATTCGAGCGACGGCACTTCGGCGGGCGCCGGCTCGAAGCCCAAGGGCAGATACCAGGCCTGCTCGAACACGACGCGCGCGGCGCTGGTGTCGAGCACGCAGCGCTCCCAGCGGTCGCGCGCCGGCGCCGGCCAGGCTGCGCACTCGCGCACGCACTCGCGCACCGCCGCCGCAATGGCCGCGGTGGCGGCCTTGAGCTGTACGCCCGTGGCGTCAGCCGCGTCAAACAGGCGCGCACCCGCTTCGGTGCTGGACTGCAGCGCCTGCCGCAGGCCGGGGCTGCAGGGCGCGTCCAGCGCCAACAACGCATTCGCCATGTCCAGTTGGTGGCGCAACTCGGTGCGGTCGCGCCGATGCAGCAGGTCCACGCGCTGACGCAGGAAACGCAGGTACTCGGTCACCAGCCGCAGCTGCTCGTTGGCCAGGGCGTCGGTCGGATCGACGGCGGGCGCGACCACATCGGCCAGGGCCTTGATGGCCGCGCGCAGATCGGTTTCGGTCAGGTCCATTAGAGGCGCTCCTTGAGCATGCGGGCCAGGTCCAGGGCCACCGAGGGCGCCAGCCCGCGCACACGCGCCAGCAGGATGTCCTGGTGCGACTTGCCCAGCCGGGCGACGCGGTAGTTGGTGGCGATGGTGGACACCAGGATCTGGAAGCCGTTGAGGATGCGGTAGTAGTCCAGCCGCTCGTGATCGACCTTCAGGCCCGAGGTCTGCTCATACAGGTCGAAGAACTGCTCCAGCGGCACCAGCCCACACACGTAGTAGGTGCCGTCCTCGTAGTGGCCCATAGCCGCCTGCGTCAGCCAGGCCAGGTCGCGGTGGCGGTCGCCCAGGTGGCCGCGCTCCCAGTCCAGCCAGGCATGGATGTGCCCGCTGGCTTCGTCGAACAGGAAGTTGCCGCTGCGGAAATCGCCGTGCACCACGCTCACATGGTCGAGCGCCGGCAGGTTCCGCTGCAGCCAGTTGGAGGCCACTTCCATCATTGGGTAGTCCTCGCCGCGGTCTTCTTCCCAGACCCGCAACGCGCGATCGAGCTGCCAGCGCGCGCCCTGCGTGCTGCCGGCCGCGGGCACATCCATGGTCTTGAAGCGGCGCCCGCTCACATCCAGCGTGTGGATGGCGGCCAGGTGCTTCATGAACTGCGGCGCCAACAGCGTACGCAAGCGCGCACCGAACACCGTGCCTAGGCCGCTGACCTTGCCGGAGTCGGTCTGCCTGGGCTTGGTCACCCCGGGCGCGAAAGCATAGATCAGTGCCGGCTCGGGAAACCAGGTGGCGTTGCCATCGAGCCAGTAGACCTTGGGCACCGGCACGATGCCGTCAAACAGCTCGATCAGCTCGAACTCGCGCTCGCGGCTGGTGGCGTTGAGCGATTCGGACGGATCCATGCGCACCACCAGCCGGTCGCGGGTGGGGCCGCGCTTCGGGTCGTTCCACGACAGGGTGAACCCCATCTGGATCTTGGACACGCCCCCGGTAAACCAGGTGCGGTCGGTCACTTCGAACGGGCCTTCGATGCGCTGGGACAGCAGCCCCTGCAGGCACTTGGACAGGTCGTCCAAGCCGATGCGCGTGTAAGCGGGGCCAGCTCGGCGCTCGAGCTTTCGCACCAACAGCTCGTTGGTCTCGCGCTCGGTCTGGAAGCGCGAGCGCATGGCGTCGATGAAGCTGCGCGGCGGTGCGTCGCGCAGGTCGAATTCAGACGTGGAAACGGTGGCGGGTGTGTTCATTGGCCCTCCCTTGCGCTGCGCGAGACACGTTCGCCCAGATAGTCCAGGCCGAAGATGTCACCGAACTCGCCATAGCCCACGGTGTTGCCATGTTGATAGCGCATCAACATCTGAAAACAGGTGTGGCTGGGGTTGAAGGAATACCAGGGATGGCCGCCGATCGCGGTGCCGAAAAACTCCCAGGTCTTGCCGCGCACGTCCTTGATGCGGATGTGGTTGGACATCGCCATCATCTGCACGCGGGTGGCGCTGACCTGCGCCTCGGTCAGGCCGACCACCTCACCCTTGTCGACCACGAAGCCGAAGCGCAGCTTGTCGTAGCTCACCTCGCCTCGCCGCAGGTTCATCGGCACGGCCAGGTGAAAGGCCAGGTCGTCGCCGAAGTTCAGCGAGATCCACGATACCGAGCGCTGGCCCACTTCGGGCCGCGGGCCCCAGCTGTGGTCCATGCCGTCGTAATAATCGACTTTGTAGGTCTTGCCGCGCAGCATCAGCTCGCCAGTGATGTGGCCCTTGCACTCGAAGTGGCCGTTGCTCCATGCGGCGCCCAGGCGCGGGTCGACCGGCGCGGCGGCGGACGTATCGAGCAAGGGGTTCTGCTTGGGGTCATGCGGATCGAATGGCACGTGCAGGCCGCGAAACTTCAGGTCAAAGCTGCAGGCGCCCAGCACGTTCTCGTACTGGAGGTGGTAGTCGCGCGGGCCGTTGGTTGCTTGCACACTGAGGCCGTTGGCCAGCGTGTACTTGCTGAACTTGTCCGGACACGGCAGGTGCATCTGCGGGTCGACGAAGTCCATCTCGTAGGGCTGCAGGCAAATGCCCCGGGTCACCACGATGGAGGAGATCGCCACGCCCATGTTCGGGCGGGCCAGGACATATGCGTTGCCGAAGATGCCCTCCTCGGGGACGGCGAAGGGCAGGAAGGTGGTTTCCGTCCACGTGCGGTCCGACGGATCGCGCGGGTGGAAGTCCGCGTCCTTGTCTGTGATCATGATGGGGGCCTCCTGCCTGATTTTAGGCAATCAACGTTTGACGAGCGAGCACTCGTCGGACATCGCACGCAATGCCGTGTCGCCGGAGATGACTTGCATCTTGAGTTCGGCTTGCATTGGATGGTCATGCCCTTGATCGGCACACTGACAACGCGCGCGGCGGCCACCGGCAATGCCGCGCCCGCCGGCTCAGCGCCGCACAGCCTCGGCCGCGCCTTCCTGCAGGTAGTGCACCAGCCGACCGCTGGCGCTGTCGATGTGCAGGTGAAGGATGTCCTGCGCAGCGGCCGCGTCGCCCTTGGCAATGGCGGCGAGCAGGCGCATATGGTCCTTGTGCGGCGCCATGCCGCGCGTGTCGTGAAAGCCCTCGACCCGGCGCTTGAGAATCAGGCGATCGAACACGGCCGCCAGCGCGCGGCACAAGTAGGCATTGCCCGACAGGCCCGCCAGCGCCAGGTGAAATTCGCGGTCGACCAGCAGGCGTTCGCGGCTGAGGTTCTGCAGGCACAGATCACGGTAGCGCGTGTTGACCTCGTGGATCGACTTGAGCTGCGAGGCGCTCACACCCGCGGCCATGATTTGACGCAGCGCGAAGGACTCCAGCGCCTCACGCGTGGCGTACAGGTCGCGCACCTCCTGCATGTCGATCTCCGCGACGAAGTAGCCGCGGTTCTGGATGCGGGTGACGTAGCCCTCTTGATAGAGGCGCTCTAGAGACTCGCGCACCGGCGTGCGCGACACGCCCAGGCTCTCGGCCAGGCTGCGGTGAATCAGCTTGGCGCCGGGACGCAGGCGATTGCCCAGAATGTCCCGCTTGATCGCTTCGTAGGTCGTGTGGACGAGCACATCCAGCGAGCCCTCGTCCGAGGACTTGCGCGCGACCGATGTGGAGGGCGCCACGCGGTCAGTCCAGCCGTGCGCCCGAGGCCTTGACCACCGGCGCCCATCGCAGGGTGTCCTGCTGCAGCAGATTCTTCAGGCGATCGGCCGTGCCGCCCGTCGTCACCATGCCGGCGGTGCGCAGCACGTCAAGCACTTCCTTGTCGGCCAGCGCGCGGTTCATTTCAACGTTGAGCTTCTGGACCGCGGCCGCCGGCGTGCCGGCGGGCACGAACAAACCGAACCAGACACTGGACTCGAAGCCAGGCAGCGTCTCGGCCACCGTCGGCAGGGCCAGGCCTTCAACCGGCTGCATGCTGGTGACCGCGAGCATGCGGATGCGCCCTGCATTGTGGTGCGGCTGCAGCGTGGACGCGGGATTGAACATGACCTGGATCTGCTGGCCGAGCAGTGCCGTGAGCGCGTCGCCGCCGCCCTTGAACGGAATGTGCGTGATGTCGACGCCGGCCAGGGTCTTGAACAACTCCATGGCCATGTGGTTGGTGGCGCCATTGCCCGAAGAACCGTAGTTGAGCTTGCCAGGATTGGCGCGCGCGTAGTCGATCAGCTCGCGCACCGAGCGCACCGGCAGGGCCGCGTCGACTGCCAGCACGTTGGGCGCGTTGATCAGCCCGACGACCGGCGCCAGGTCCTTCAGCGGGTCGAAGCCCATGCTGCGGTACAGGCTGGGGTTGATGGCCAGGCTGCTGGTTCCCATCAGCACGGTGTAGCCGTCCGGCGCGGACCGCGCCACGTGCTCGCTGCCGATGTTGCTGGCCGCGCCGGGCCGGTTCTCGACCACCATGGCCACGCCGGTCTGGTCCTGGAATTTCTTGGCCAGGATGCGGGCGACGACGCCGGTGGAGCCGCCCGGCGCGTAGGGGCTGACCAGCCGCACGGGCTTGGCCGGGTAGTCCTGCGCCACGGCCGGACCGGCGACCGCACTGAGCCCCAGCGCCGCAGCAAAAGCCAGCAAAAAGGGGCGGCCGAAAAATGATCTCATGGGGGTCTCCTTCGGTGATTGTGTCTCAGGCCGCGGGCTGCAGCCGCTCGAAAAGGGGTGCCAACGGCAGCGGGGCATCGAGCTCGCGCAGCGCCGCGAAGGCGTGGTCGCCGCCCGCGCCCAGCACCGGGTGCGCGCAGTCGCGGAACTTGGCCTGCATGCGCTCCACGCTGAACCAGCGCGCCGGCTTGCCCATGGCCAGCGGCACCAGCTTCTCGTAGCGGGCGCCCGATTCGGTGACCACGGTCAAACGCGCCGGAAACTCGGAGTCGTGCCGCAGGTCTTCGTCGATTTCCACCGCGATCTTCGGGATCAGCGCGCGCACCGCCGGATCGGCGATGCGCTCGGCGGTGAAGCTGCCAAGGCCCAGCTCGCCGCGCAGCAGCGCGGTCGCCACGCAGTAGTGCAGGCTGAACTTGCCTTCCAGCGGCGTGGACGGCATCACGTAAATCAACGGGGCGAAGGACATCTCACAGACCCCCACGCGCACCGACCGCAGCGCTTGTCCGGCGACGGCGCCGTGCAGCGTCAGGGCCGCCTCGATGCCGGGGTGAGTGGCGCCGCACGACGGAAATGGCTTGAGCGCAAGGCCATGCTCGGTGAGGATTTCCAGATCCTGCCCCATGGCCAGCAGCGGCGCCATGTCGTGGCCGATGCCGGCATTGAACACCTGCACATAGCCATAGTTGTGGTCCATGATCTGGCCGCTGGCGTCAAAGCCCGCGCGCGCCAGCAGCGCCGCCTGCAGCCCGGTGCGGGCGGCCTGCCCAGCGTGCAAGGGCTTGACCATGGTGCCAAAGTTGGCCCGCAGGCCGGCCGCGCCCGAGGCGGCGATGCCCAGGCAGGTGACCATCTGCCCATGCGACAGGCGCAGCAGCCGGCCGGCGGCTACCGCCGCAGCCAGCGCGCCGAAGGTGCCGGTGGCGTGCCAGCCGCGCTTGTAGTGCTGGGTGTTGAGCGCCCGGCCGAGTTTGCCGAAGACCTCGAAACCGGCGATGTAAGCATCGATGAGATCCGCACCGGTGGCGCCGCATTCCGGCGCCAAGGCCAGCAGCGCCGGCACGATCACCGCGCTGGGGTGGGCATAGGCCGGATGGTTGGTGTCGTCGTAGTCCAGCGCGTGGGCCACCGCGCCGTTGAACAGGGCGGCGTCGCCGCCACTGGCGTAGCGCCGGGTGCCCAGGAGCAGCGCTGGCGCCTGGGCGCTGGGCGCATCGAACGAGGGCAGCACACGCAGCAAGGGCGCGGCCAGCGGCTCGCGGCTGCCGGCGAGCATGCAGCCGATGCAGTCGAGCACAGCGTCACGCGCGCGCTCGCGGGCCAGCGCGGGAAACACCGCCGGGGCGATGGCGAAGGCGGCCATCGCATGGGTGACGGCGGCCGGGTCTTGCGAAAGGGGTGGGGTCATCGCGTGAATCTCCTCAGAACATGAACTCGCCACCGTTGACATGCAGCACCTGGCCGGTGACATACCCGCCGGCCTGCGAGCACAGGTAGGCGCAGGCGCCGGCCACGTCAGCCACGTCGCCCAGGCGGCGCAGCGGCATGGCTTGGCGCCGGGCCTCGAAGCCGTCGGCGGCGTCGGGGTACTGGGCGGCATCGCGCCGGGTGTCGATGACGCCGGGCGCCACCGCATTGGCGGTGATGCCCCAGGGACCGAACTCCACCGCGATGGCCTTGGCCAGTGCGAAGGTGCCGGCCTTGGCAGTCACGTTGTGCGCGCGGTCGGCCTTGGGCGCGAAACCGTCGCGGCCTGAGATGTGGATGATGCGGCCCCAGCGGCGCTGCTGCATATGGGGCAGGCAGGCCCGCGCCAGGTAGAAGGCCGAGCTGAGATTGGTGTTGAGCACCCGCTGCCAATCGTCGACGCCGATCTCCAGAAACGGCTGGTGCAGCCGCACCGAGACATTGGAGACGGCGATGTCGATGCCGCCGAACCGGGCGACAGCAGCGTCGGCCATGGCCTGCACCGCCAGGGCATCGCCGACGTCGGCCATGACCGTGAGCGCCTGTCCGCCGCCACGGCGGATCTCATCGGCCACCGCCTCGATGGCGGCCGTGTCGCTGTGGCCATTGAGCACGAGGTTGGCGCCCTGGCGCGCCAGTTCGAGCGCGATGGCGCGGCCGATGTTGCGGCCCGAGCCGGTGACGATCGCGGTGCGACCATGAAGGGGCAAAGATGTCGTGGCAGTCATAAATTCCGTCATCCCCGCGAATCCCCCGCCTTCGCGGGGGTGACAGGGGATCCAGGCGCGCGGTCTGGCCGGCGCGAAAGCAAGGCGTCTACGGCGACCACACGGCCGCTGCCACGTGGGTGCACGAACAGCGGGTTGATTTCCAGCTCCGACAACGCGGGTTGCAGCGCCACGAAGCGATCGCCCAGCGCGCAGGCCGCGGCCAGCAATGCGTCGACGTCGGCGGCCGGCTCGCCGCGAAAGCCCGCCAGCAGCGTGGCCAGCTTCAGCCGCGCGATGGCGCGCTGCAGGCGCTGCGGCGTGGTGGGCAGGCTCACATAGGCCACGTCACCGTGCAGCTCGGTGGCCGTGCCGCCCATGCCGATGGCCAGCACCGGGCCGAAGTCGGCATTGCGCAGCGCCGACAGCAGCACCTCCACCCCGCCGGGGTCCATCTCCTGCACCAGCACGCCGGCGCCGGGCCGGGCCAGGCGCTGGCGGATATCCCGCACCGCGGCGTCGAGTTCGCCGGCGTGCACACCCAGGCGCACCAGGCCCCGCTCGGTCTTGTGGTCGGCGTCTTCGGGCAGCGCCTTCACCGCCACCGGGAAGTTCAGGCCCTCGCAGGCCGCCGAGGCATCCGCATCGGAAGGCACGACACGCCAGCGCGGGACGGCCAGGCCGCAGCCGCGCAGCAGCTCCAGCGTCTGCGCCAGCGTGACGGGCATAGCAGCGGCTGCGCGGTTCGACGACTCGGGCGTCGCCTCGGGTGCCACCTCGTGCGCCAGCGCGGCACGCGCCCACCAGACCCAGCCCAGGAACCGCGCGGCCTCGACCGGGTCGCGGGCGCAAACCACACCGGCGGCACGCAGGCGAGCCCGCTGGTCGGCGGGCAAGGCATCGCCCAGAAAACTCACCACCGTCGGCACGCCGGTGCGGGCGGCCACGGCGTGCAGCAGCTCGATGCGCTCCATCACGTCCCGCGGGCCGCGGTTGGCCACCTGCACGATCAGCGCACGGGTGTTCGGGTCGTCGGCGATCAGGTTCAGGCAGCGGTCGAACAGCCCGGGGTGCGACAGCACCTGGCCGGTGAGGTCGGTGGGGTTCTCGGTGCCGCCGAACTCGGGCAGCGCCTGCGCCAGCGCGGCCACCGTGCCGCGCGTGAAGGTGGCCAGCGGCACGCCCTGCTGCTCCAGCGCGTCGGCCGTCATGGCCCGGGTGCCGCCCGGAATGCTGAACACCGACACCCCGCCGTCGCCGATATGCAGTGACGGCAGCGGCGGCAGCGGCAGCACGCTCAGCACCTCGGCGGCCTCCAACAGCTGTGTCAGGCTGTCCACCTGGATCGCGCCCGCCTCCTGCAGCAGGTCGCGGTAGACCGCATAGGGCGATGCCATCTTGCCGGTATGCGAGGCCGCCGCCTCCAGCCCCTTGACCGAGTTGCCGCTCTTGAGTGCCACCACGCGGATGCCACGCGCCGTGGCCCGCTCGATCAGCCGCAACAGACGCTGGCCGTCGCGCAGCCCCTCGATGAACAGCAGCACCACCTTGACGTCGTCGCGTTCGATCATCCATTCGAAGTAGTCGGCGATGGTGAGCACGGTCTCGTTGCCCACGCTGACCAGGTAGGCACAACCCACGCCGCTGTCCTGCAGGTGGCGCCCCAGCGCGCCGGCCATCGCGCCGCTCTGGCTCAGGATGGCGATGGGCGCGCTGTGCAACACCTCACGCTTGGCGGCGGAGCCGAAAGTCAGCAGCACGCGGTCAGGCACCGACCACACGCCTTCGCAGTTGGGGCCCACCACAGCGATGCCGGTTTCGCGCGCGACGCGGGCCAGTTCCCGCGCGTGGGCGTGGCCTTCCTCGGTTTCCTCGAAGCCGGAGCTGAGCACCACCACGGCGCCCACGCCTTTTGCGGCACAGGCCCGCACGGTCTCGGGCACCCGCGCGGCGCCCAGCATGATCAAGGCCACGTCGGGCGTCTGCGGCAGCGCCTGGACGTTGGGCCAGCAGGGCACGCCCTGGAGCTCGGTGTAACGCGGGTTGACCGGGTACACCGTGCCGGTGAAGCCGGTCTGCCGCAGGATGGCCAGCGGCGCGCCCGTCATCTTCAGTGGGTCGGCCGAGATGCCGATCAGCGCCACCGACCGGGCATGGAACAGGGCGTCGAGGCCTTGCATCAGATCACCTTGCCCTCGCGCAATTGCTCGATCTGCTGCGCGCTGCGGCCCAGCACCTCGGAGAGCACCTGCTCGGTGTGTTCGCCCAGCATGGGCGGCGGCCGGCGCAGGTCGCCGCCGCAGGCGCTGAACCGGAAGGGCACGCCCAGCTGGCCCAGCCTGCCGACCTCCGCATGTTCGATCTGCTGCGTCATGCCCGGCGAGGTGGCCTCCAGCTCGGCGAAGGCGGTGCGCAGGTCGTTCACCGGCGCGCAGGGCACATCGGCCGCTTCGAGGATGTCCAGCCACTGCGCCGTGCTGCGCTGGCGGAACACCTCGGACAGCTGCGCGACCAGCGCCAGGCGGTTCTTGACGCGGCTCTGGTTGGAGGCAAAGGCCGGCTCATCGGCCAGCTGCGGCTGGCCGATGGCGATGCAGAACTCGCGGTAGGTCTTGTTGGTGCCGGTGGCCACCACCACATGGCCGTCGGCCGTGGGCAGCGCCTGGTAGGGCACCAGCTGCGGGTGGCCCGAGCCCAGCGGCTGCACGTTGGCGTCGCCGTCGATCACGGCGACCGAGTAGTTGATCAACATGCTCATGGTGGCGTCGAGCAGCGACACGCTGACCTCCTGGCCGGCGCCGGTGCGCTCGCGGTCGTACAGCGCGGCGAGCAAGGCGGTGGTCAGGTAGATGCCGCCGCCGAAATCCGCCAGCGAGGCACCGGGACGCACCGGCTCGCTGGAGCCGAGGGCGCCGGTGATGCGCAGCAAGCCCGCGCGCGCCTGCACCGCGATGTCCATGCCCGCCTTGTCGGACATGTTGCCCTCGGTGCCGTAGGCCGAGATGTTGCCGTAGATCAGGCGCGGGTTGATCTTGCGCAGGGCTTCGTAGTCCAGGCCCAGGCGGGCGGTGACGCCGGGGCGGAAGTTCTGCACCACCACGTCAGCCCAGGCGGCGAGCTCCTCGACCACGCGCCGGCCTTCGGGCGACTTGAGCTCCAGCGTGATCGCGCGCTTGTTGCGGTTGATCGCCAGGAAGTAGTCGCCGCCCACACGCGGGATGTCGCTGTGGAAACGATCGCTGACGTTCATGTAGCGCGTGGCGTCGCCGCGCCCGGGCTTTTCAATCTTGATCACATCGCAGCCGAGGTCGCCCAGCACCATGGTGCAGTAGGGGCCGGCCACGCCGTGGGTCAAATCCAGAACCTTGAGCCCGTCAAGTGGTCTTCGCATCTCAGATCTCCGTGAGGCTGGGATTCACCCACCCTGCATGAAAGCAGTGAATGAATGCGCGGGCCACCGCGGAACCGGCTTTGCCGGGCCGCTGGTGGCGCCCCCTTGAGGGGGGGGTGGCTACACGAAGTGAGCCGCTTCGGGGGTGGGCTTTCACTCTAGCTCCTGATTTGCACGTTGCGGCTGGGCAGGCGCACCACCGCCTGGCCGGTGCAATTGCGCTCGCCGCGCTGGTTCTCACCCCACCACTGGATGTCCACCAGCGCCTCGCCCTTTTCCAGCCGCTTTCCGGTGACTTCGCCGTGCATGCGCGTGAGGTCGCCCACCAGGTTGGGCCGAGTGACCTTGCCGTCGAGCTTGCGGGTGAAGCCCTGGTCGCCGCACCAGTTGGTCAGCATGTGGCCGGCCCAGTTGATGCGCTGCCAGCCCTGGTCGTAGGCGCCGGGCATGCCGATCTCGTGGGCGATCTCCACGTCGAAGTGGCCGGCGGCCGGATGCATGGGAATGTTGCGGGTCGGCGAGTAGTAGACGTTGCGCGGGTGCTTGTCGCGCGCCAGGAAAGCCAGCTTCATCACGTCGTACACCGTGCGGCGGCCCGAGTAGAAGCCCACGATGTCCACCAGCGTGAGCGGGCCCTTTTGCACCACCGGCAGCATGTCGCCCGGGTTGACGTCTTCCCAGTACAGCACCTCGCTGCCACGGCGGAACTCGGTGCGGTAACCCTCGGCGATGGCCTCGATCTCTTCGTCTGTATAACGATAGGGCTTGGGCGCCTCGCTGGCATCCTTGACCGCGAACTTGAAGCCGCCGCCGCTGCGCTTGCGCGGCACGCGGAAGATGTCGCCCTCGTAGCGGGTGACCAGCAGATTGTTCTGGTTGGTAAACAGCACCTCCCCCACCTGGTTGACGTAGCGCGGCGCGTTGCTGCCCTCGCGCACCTGCACATCGATCAGCCGGGCGCGGGCGGTGATGGTGTCGCCCACCTTGACCGGCAGGAAGTGCTCGAAGCGTGAGCCGGCGAAGATCCACTGGATGCCCGGCAGGCCCGGCGCGATGATGCCGGAGTCAATCGTGTACAAAAAGGTGGGCGGCGCGATCATGCTGCCCCAGATCGTGCGCTTGGCGTAGTCGGCGTCGGAGAACAGCGGGTTGTCGTCCCCCACGCTGTAACGCGCCCAGCGGCGGATGTCGTGCACTGACAGCGGCTCGTAGATGGCCGGCGTGTGCACGTCACGGCGCAGCCACACGCCGATCAGCTTGCGCGCGTCGTCGATCTGTTGCTCGCTTAGCGCGGGCGATTCTTCGCCGGAGCGCACCATGCGCTTGGCGGCAGGTGCGCCAGTTGTAGAGGTTGTGGCCATGGGGTGTTCCTTCTTGTCAGTGAGTTGCCGGCGCGGCCGGCGCGCTGGAGGCCGCCTCGCTCAACATCTGTTCGATCAGCCGGGTGCTGACGCGGCCCGCCGCGAAGTCGGGCTGCACCATCACCTGGCGCAAAAATTCAAGTGTGGTGCCGATGCCGCCAATGCGAAAGCGTGCCAGTGCCTGGCGCATGCGCTCGAGCGCCTCCTGCCGGTCCGCGCCATAGACGATGAGCTTGCCGATCATCGAGTCGTAGTACGGCGGCACCACGTAGCCCGGCTCGCAGTGGCTGTCCAGCCGGATGTTGGGGCCCTGCGGCGGCTGCCAGTCGGTGATGCGGCCCGGGCTGGGCCGAAAGCCCTCGGTGGGCACCTCGGCGTTGATGCGGCACTCGATCGCGTGGCCGCGAAAGACGATGTCCTCCTGGGCAAAACGCAGCGCCTCGCCGCGCGCCACGCGCAGCTGCTCTTGCACCAGGTCGATGCCGGTCACCATCTCGCTGACCGGATGCTCGACCTGGATGCGGGTGTTCATCTCCAGAAAGTAATAGGCCTGGTGCTCCTCATCGTAGAGAAACTCCACGGTCCCCGCGCTCAGGTAGCCGATGCTGCGGGCCAGCCCGGCGCCGGCCTCGCAGATGTCGGCCCGCAGTTTTGCGTCGATGCGCGGTGCGGGCGATTCCTCCACCAGCTTCTGGTGGCGCCGCTGCAGCGAGCAGTCGCGCTCGCCCAGGTGGATCACATGGCCGTAGGCGTCGCCCAGCACCTGCACTTCGACGTGACGGGCGTGGGCCACGTAGCGCTCCAGGTAGAGGGTGTTGTCGCCGAAAGCGGCGCGCGCCTCTTCGGACGCGGCCTCGAACAGGCGTTGCATCTCGTTCGGATGCGCCACCACCTTCATGCCACGGCCACCACCGCCCGAGGCGGCCTTGAGCAGCACCGGGTAGCCGATGTGTTCGGCCACCTGCGTGGCCGCCTGCCAGCTGGCGACCTTCTCGGAGCCCGGCAGCATCGGCAGACCGTAGGCCTTGGCGCGCTCGCGGGCCTGCAGTTTGTTGCCCATGTCGCGGATCTGATCGGGCCTGGGCCCGACGAAGACCAGGCCGGCGTCGGCGCAGGCCTGGGCCAGCGCTGGCGACTCGGCCAGGAAGCCGTAGCCCGGATGCAGGGCATCGCAGCCGCCGGCGCGCGCGGCGGTGATCAGGGCGCCGATGTCCAGGTAGCTGCGGGCCGAGGCGGCCGGCCCGATGCAGATGGCGCGGCCGGCCACCCGCGCGGGCAGGCTGTCGCGGTCGGCGGCGGACACCGCCAGCACGGTCTCGATGCCCAGCTGCTCGCAGGCGCGGATGATGCGCAATGCGATCTCGCCCCGGTTGGCGACCAGCACGCGGCTGACGGTCGGGTGCGCAGCGTTCATGCGGCTCGGGCGATCGCCAGCACCGGCTGGTCGTACTCGACCATCTGGCCGTTGTCCGCGAAGATCGCGGCCACGGTGCCGTCGCTGTCGGCCAGCAGCGAGTGGAACAATTTCATGGCCTCCATCAGGGCCACCGTCGCCCCTTTGCGGACGGCGCCTCCAACCTCGACGAACGCTGGCTCGCCGGGGGCCTTGGCGCGGTAGAAAGTGCCGAGCATGGGCGCGCGGATCACCAGCGCCTGGCCAGCGGCCTCGGCGGCCAGCCAGCGATCAAGTTCCCGCGTGTCGACGGCTGGAGCGGCCGGCGCGGCGGCCGCGGCAACGCGCGCCACGGAGCCAGCCGAGGCCAGCGGCGCCGACACGGCCTCGGCCAGCGGCGCCTCGGGCGCGCCGCGCCGGCGCACCGCGATGCGCACGTCACCGACCGAGACCTCGACCACTGCGCAGTCCATCTTTTCGATCGCCTCCAGGATCACGGCGATATCGTCGGGGGTCATGTCCATGGTGTTGTTGCCTTGCATGTCTGTTCAGGATTTCCGGGCAGGTGCATCGAACGCGTCCTGCATCACGCCCACCTGGGGCGCGACCTCCACCCGCATCGCCGTGAGCGCGAGCACTTCGTCCACCGTGAACCCGCGCGCCACTTCCTCCAGGCGGAAGACGCCGCCAACCCGGCGCAGCAAGGCCAGGTCAGTGACGATGATGTCGACGCGGCGTTGCGCCGTGAGCGGGTAGCTGCAGCGCTCGACCAGCTTGGCGTGGCCGCGGCCGTCGACGTGCTCCATCAGCACGATCAGCGGGCTGTCGCTGGCGACCAGGTCCATCGCGCCGCCGATGCCACCGCCCACCATCTGCGGTGTGGCCCAGTTGGCGATGTTGGCGTCCTGGTCGACCTGGAAGGCGCCCAGCACCACCGCGCCCAGCTTGCCCGAGCGCGCCATCTCGAAGGAGGTGACGCTGTCGAAGAACGAGGCGCCGGGGTTCAGGCCGACGAACTCGCCGCTGGCGTTGTAGTTGTCGCGGTCGAAGGCGTCGTCGCTGGCCAGTGGGCCGTAACCCATGATGCCGTTCTCGGCATGCAGCACCACGTCGCGTCCTTCGAGGTAATTGGACAGCAGCGTGGGCAGGCCGACGCCCAGGTTGACGTAGCTGTGCTCCTGGACCAGCAGCGATGCGCGGCGCGCGATCTCGCCGCGTGCCAGTGCGGTCTTGCCGTTGTAGCTGCGGGCGGTGTCTTGCGCGCGACGGCGGCGCGGCAAGGCGCCGGGCGCCTCGGCCTCGACGGTGCGCTTGACGACGCGGGTGATGAAGATGCCGCTCAGGTGCACGCGCTCGGGCGGCAGCTCGCCGACCTCGACGATTTCGTCGACCTCGGCGATGGCGATGCGCGCCGCCTTGGCAAAGGACGGGTTGAAGCTCTGGCTGCCGCCGCGAAACTCCAGGTTGCCGGCGCGGTCGGCGCGCCAGGCCCGCACGAAGGCGTAGTCCACCGTCAAGCCGGTTTCCATCACATAGACCTTGCCCTTGAACTCGCGGGTTTCCTTGCCGGCGGCGATGTCGGTGCCGACCCCGGTGGGCGTGTAGAACGCCGGGATGCCGCAGCCGCCGGCGCGCAGGCGCTCGACCAGCGTGCCCTGGGGCACGAGTTCCAGCTGCAACTGCCCTGCGGCGATCTGCTGCTCGGCGGCGCTGGGCACGCCCGGGCGCGCCGAGAACGAGGCCACCAGGCGGCTGACCTGCCGGTTCTCGACCAGGATCTGCGGCCGCAACTGGCCGGGCGCGCCCAGCGAGTTGCACACGATGCACAGGTCGCGCGTGCCGCGCTCCTTCAGCGCCACGATCAGGCTGGAGGCAAAGCCATGCCCCACGCTGAAGCCGGCGATGGCGATGCTGGCGCCGTCGGCCATGTCCGCGATCGCCTGCTGCGGCGAATCGACCACCTTGTCCATGTCGTGTCTTTCCCGTTATTGATGTTTTTGCATTTGACGACACGTCATCATCCGTTCGCCCTGAGCCTGTCGAAGGGCTTCGACAGGCCCGTCCTGAGCTCCGTCGAAGGGCTCAGCCCGAACGGAAGGGGGTGTCATGAGTTATGAAAGCCTCAATAGTTGCCGGTCGGTGGCCGCTCAGCGCACCACGCGTACGCGCAGGTCGCCGCTTTGCAGCGTGACCTCGGCCACGTCGTTCATGGCGGCAGCCTTGGCCAGCAGGGTCAGCAGCACGTCGCTGACCGGGCCGGTGATCGCCTGGCGTTGGGCCTTGCGCTCGGCCAGCGCCTTCTGGTGGCGCAGCATGTCCTCGACCGCGCTCTCGGGGATCATGTAGCGCAGGAAGCGCTCCTCGTCGCTGGCATGCGGGTAGCGCTTGCGCAGGCCCGGCAAGGCGGGTTCGAGCTCTTCGGGCGGCTGGCGCGCCTCGACCGAAGCCAGCGACATGATCTTGTCGACCACGTTCGCATCGGCCGGCACCAGCAGCCTGCCGTAATGCCCCAGGATGTAGTGCACGATCTCGTCGGGCACCGTGGCATAGCGCTTGCCCGTGATGATGTTGAGCAAGGCCTGGTTGGCCACCAGCTGCGCGAAGGGCGTGACCAACGTGGGCCAGCCCAGCTCGGCGCGCACCACCTGCACCTCGGCCAGCAGTTCGGGGAAGCGGTCGAGCAGCTTGGCCTGCGCCATCTGGTTGCGCAGGTTGCTCAGCATGCCACCGGGGATCTGATGGCTGTAGTGCGCGTCGTCGTATTCGGCCGGCGCGCCCATCGGAAACTTGTGACGGCGCGCGACGTCCTGAATGTGAAGGCTGGCGGCCTCGACCTGGGCGTCGTCAATGTTGAGCGTGTAGCCCTTCTCGCGCAGGTTGCGCGCCACCATTTGCAGCGACGGCTGGGCGGCGCCCTGGGCCAGCGGCCAGATGCCGCACTGCAGATCGTCCACGCCGTGATCGACGCCGATCATGTAGACGCGCCCGGCCATGCCGGTCATGGCGTGGCTGTGCAGGGTGATGTGCCGGTCGCCCGAACCGCGGCGCACCGCGTCGCACAGCGAGGCCGCGCGGTCGGGCGTGATCAGGCCGCCGGAGTCCTTGATCATGATGCCGTCGACGTCGCAGCGCTCGATGATCTCGCGCGCCTTGGTTTCATACAGTGCGTCGGTGTGGACCGGGCTGATCGAGTAGACCAGGGCGGCGATGGTCTTGGCGCCCAAGGCCTTGGCCTGCTTGAGCGGTGGCTCCATCAGGTCCAGATCAAGCAGGCCATTCATGGCGGTGATCACGCCCGCGCCGTTGCGCACGGTGAGTTCGGTGCACAGCTGCAGCATGTCCGACGGCGCGAAGCGGAAACCCCAGGCCACCTTGCTGGCCGTGTAGGCGGCCATGGTCGGCGTGGGCATGATCTTGCGCAGGATGCGCATGCGCTCGAACGGATCGTCCTTGGTAAAGCGCACGGCGGCGTCGGTGATGACATGCGCCATGACATCGACCGAATCGACGCCCGAGCGCTCCAGCCGCTCGGCCACCGGCAGCATCATCTCGGTGGACATGCGTGTGGCCCACAGTGACTGGTGCCCGTCACGCAGGGTGGTGTCGCGGATCGTGATCAGGCGTCCCATCGGATGCTTCCTTGGAGAACTCAAATTTCATTCATTTTTGCATGCAAAAATGAATGTGGGTATGAGGGTTAGTCCCAGGAAATGCAGGGCCCATGCCCGGCGCAAGCTGTACGAGGCCCATGAGATCAATGGCAGTCACATCGCCGGCCATGCGGTCTCGCTGATGGCTAGGCTGTACGTGATCGAGCGTGACATCCAGCAGCTTGAAGATATGGACGCCGCCACGCGATTGCGTATCCGCCAGGAGCGTGCCCGGCCACTGGCCGAGGAACTGCACGAATGGCTCACCAGCCAGCGCCACAAGCTGGTCGCCTCGGACGCGACGGCCAAGGCGGTCGACTACAGCCTGGGGCGATGGCGGGCGGTGACACGCTAGCAGTCTTGTTGCCTGGCCGCAGGCGGTTGCTCAAAATGGAATCCTTGATCGACTGGTAGACACTTTGCACCAGGACGTCAAGGATTGCAGCCTCAATAGAGGTGGGTAGTTTGGCGGTGTTCATCCGGATAATTTGACACCTGCGTCTTGCAGCATCCGGTTGGCGATCTGGTTGACTTTTGCTGTCACGACCGGCGGGTGCCGGCAAGCGTTAAAACATAAATTCTCCGCCGTTGACGTGCAGAATCTGCCCTGTCATGAAGCCGCCGTCTTCGGAACACAGATAACTGCAGGCGGCAGCAATTTCCTCGACCTTGCCGAAGCGCTTCATCGGCATCGCCCGACGCCGCGCGTCGAAACTGTTTTCGGCACTGGCATTGACAACATCCGGGTAATGCGCCAAGTCCCGCGTGGTCTCCACGATGCCCGGCGCCACTGCATTGGCGGTTATTCCAAAAGAGCCGAACTCCGAGGCAATGGCCTTGGCAAACGCAAAGACTCCAGCCTTGGCGGTTACGTTATGCGCGCGGTTGGGCTTGGGTGAAAACCCGTCGCGCCCCGAGATGTTAATGATGCGCCCCCAGCGTTTTTCGACCATGTGCGGCAGGCAGGCCCGCGCCAGGTAAAAGGCAGAACTCAAATTTGTATCCAGGATGCGATGCCAATCCTCAATACTGATCTCCAGCAAAGGCTGATGCAGGCGCAGGGAAACATTCGAAATCGCGATATCCACGCTGCCGAATTTTTCGGCGGCTTGATCGACCATGTCGGCAACTGCCTTGTGGTCGCCAACATCGGCCATCACTGCGAGCGCCTTGGCGCCAAAGGCTTGTGCCTCCCGCACAACGGCATCGACAGCCGCGCGATCGCTGTGACCATTGATGACCACGTTAGCGCCATCGCGCGCAAACGCCAGCGCGATGGCTCGGCCGATGTTCCGGCCGGAGCCGGTGACGATGGCGGTACGGCCAGCGAGAGGTTTGGCATCACGCAAAATGACGCTAGACATGAAATTTGCCTCTTGAAAAAAAGAAGTTTGATGAAGTTTATTGTGTAGGTTTTTTCAATACCGTGAGCAAGTTTGCATGCAAAAATTGCTAATGTCAACTGCGTTAATAACCTATCCGTAAATTATCCTGATCTTCAACGACACTTTGCGGAACGCGATGATGGCAGCGGCTATGTGGTTCAGCGCGACGAGGCTGCGTTCGAGCTTCTCGTATCGCGCGAGCAGCTTGCGAAAGCGATTGCCCCAGCTGTGGCACACCTCGACCACCCAGCGTCGTGCCTTCTTGGCCGGGTCGCGCCGCTTGGCATCGGCTTCCTTGCCACGATCAACCACGTGAGGAATGTAGCCGTGCGACTCGATGATCTCCAACGCGGGCCGGCCTTGGTAACCTGCGTCGGCACACAGGTGCTTGCTGCGCCGCGTGCTGGGCGTCTTGCGCTTGACCATGATGGTTTGCAGCACGGGATCGAGTTGCGTGACGTCATGCTGATTGGCCCCGGCCACGACGAACGACAACGGGACGCCACGGCCGTCCAACAGCAGGTGGCGCTTGCTCCCTTTTTTTTCCCCGATCGGTCGGGTTGCGTCCGACCGCCTCTTGCCCCAAGGATGCTTTGAACTTGGCCCCGTCGATGCTCTGCCAACGCCAGGCGATGCCTTCCATCTGGTCGTACTCGGCAAGCCCAGCTTTCCAGATGGCCTCGAACACGCCCGCAGCCTCCCACTCCAGGAAGCGCTTGTGCACGGCGCTGGCACTGCCAAAGCGCTCCTTGGGCAGCGCCTTCCATTGGCACCCCGTGCGCAACACGTACACGATCGCCTCGAACACCTGTCGCGCCGGCTTGGGCGGCCGCCCGGCCCCCGCCTTGCGCACGTACGCCTTGTCCGAGCAGCGCTCGCGCACCGGGATCAGCGGCTCGACGCGCCCCCAGAAATCATCGGTCACCACCCAAGATTCGACTCGCTTGCGTGTCGCCATGCATTCGCCCCGACGCCGTGTGAATTACGGCTCAGGACGAGAGTTTACTATTTACGGATAACTTCTCAAACCAACTGACCTCCAGGAAACCCTGGGCGATTCATGCGCAGAAGGCAGAGAAGGCCTGAGCAGAGTTGGCCACCAGCAAGCGGTACATGGTGTGCACCGAACCAAGGTGGCGACCCTCGTCCAGCAGCGTGGCATGCACGGCCGCCGGCGCTATGTCGACGCGGGGACCGGGCAGGGTGCCGCCAGCAGCGTGACGGCTGGCGCTCGCCCCCAACAGCCTGTACACGGCATCCAGCGCATCCCTGCCGCTTCGCATTCCGTTTAGCCGGGTATACCCTCGCTGAAATTTTAATCGTCAATGCTAAATTGCATGCAAATTAGCATGCTTAATTTGGATGTCAGGAATTTGTCATTGGTTATGGGGTCAGCTGAAACTGAAATTGCAGACTTTGCCAACTCTGTCGCCCTGTTTGCACAGGACTGTGCAAACAGGGTCACGGAGCCCGCTGTCCGACAGGCCATCGTGGCTCGATTGGTTGACACCGTCGGCTGCCTGCGTGGCGCCATGAACGAAGATGCCGTCGTCAGGGCTAGAAAGACGGCCCTGACGTTCTCGCTTGTCGCGACTTCGGCAAAAGGCGCCAGCGTGGCCGGTACCGCAGAGCGGGTGACGGTTGAAGCCGCGACCTTCGTCAATTGCGTGGCGGCACGCTATCTGGACTTTAACGACATCTACCTCTCCAAAGAAGCGGTCCACCCTAGCGACAACATTCCAGCAGCCCTCGCGCTCGCTGAGACTCTGGGCGTCAGCGGCGCAGAGCTTGTCGATGCGATGGCGGTCGGCTATGAGGTGCATTGCCGTCTGGCGGATGCGGTGTCCACCCGAAAGGGCCGCTGGGACAACGTGATCCTTGGTGCTATCGCTGCGAGCGTTATGGCCGGCAAGTTGCTCAAACTCGGCCGGGTCGAGATGGTTCATGCAATCAACATCGCGGCGTCTGGCAACACAGCTCTGATGCAGACTCGCGTAGGCACTCTGTCGATGTGGAAGGCGGCGGCTGCAGCATACGCGGCACGGGCAGGTGTGTTTGCGGCAATTTCAGCGGCCGAAGGCTTGACGGGTCCGCCTGCTGCGCTCAACGGCAGTCACGGACTTTTCATGCAGGTTACAGGCCTTCCAGAGGAAGGCGCCTTCGACATACCGGTCGGCAGCTTTCATCTGCTGAACACCCATTTGAAGGCCTATTCGTCCCAGTATTTCACTCAGACAGCCATCTCCGCCGCGCTCGCGCTTCGCCCGCGCGTACCGGTCAATAAGATTCGCAAGATCGTGGTCTCGACATTTGAGTTCGGCCGGGTGGCCGCGGCCGACAGCGCCGAAAAATGGCGCCCGCGCACCCGTGAAACAGCAGACCACAGCATGCCTTTCTGCGTTGCCATCGCCTTGCTGGATGGCGCGGTGACTGTATCGAGCTTTGACGCCCACAACCTGGAGCGGCCTGACCTCGTCGCCTTGCTGGGGCGCATTGAGGTCGTCGAAGACCCGGCCTTCACCGCGATCTACCCGAGCAAGGTTCCGACCGGCATCCAGGTCGAACTCTCGGACGGACGTGTGGAGGCGGTCGTGATCGACTTCCCGCTCGGCCACAGCGGTAACCCCATGTCAAACGCCCAGATCGCTGAAAAGTTTCTCGATGTGTCGGGATCGACGGCGCAAATGCAGGCGCTGCTCATCGACCTGGGCGGCATTGAACGCCTGGAAGGCGCGGCTACCACAGCGCTGATTCGCCGCGCTGTCAACGCTTGAACCCGTCCGGGTGGCGCATTCGCAGCCGGCTTGGAGACAAACAGCCCGGACTTTTAATTTATTGGAGACATTAATGAAGATGCTGAAGACTTTCCTCAAAGCCCTGGGTGCGGTGGTCGGCCTGGCCATCGCGGCGCAAGCGGCCGGGCAACCGATCACCGTATCGGTCGGCGTGCGCGACCCGATCTATGCCCACATGTATGTCGCCTATGTCAAAGGCTACATCCAGGAACAGGGACTGCAACCCAAACTGGTTGTCACTGGCAGCGGCTCGCGCACCGCGCAATTGCTGGCCACCGGTCAGGCCGATGTGGTGATGGGAAACCCGGAGCATGTGCTGGTGATCGCGAACGAGGGCCGCCCAGTGGTCATGCTGGCCGCGGTGGACCAACGCAACACGTTCGGCAACATCATGGTCAGCGAGGACTCCGACATCAAGACGATCGCGGACCTGAAGGGCAAAGGCGTCGGTGTGACGGCCACGGGCGGCGGCGCCTACTATTACGCCAACTACCTGTTCGCGCAAAACGGCCTGAAGAAGGACGACATCACCTGGCTGAACCTGGGCAGCGTCGCCAACCTGCAGGGCGCACTGCGCGCCAAGCGGGCCGCCGCCGTCGTCGCCAGCCTGTCCATGATGGAAGCCGGCAAGACTGAAAAGTACGGCCGCACCATCTTCGACTCGCGCGACACGACCGCCTGGGACAAGGTGTTCAAGGGCCCGATGCCTTCGTCGGTCATCTATGCGCTTACCGCCAATGTCGACAAGAACCCCGACATGTACAAGCGGTTCACCAAGGCCATCATCAAGGCCGACCAGTTCATCCGCGCCAACTCAGCGGATGCGATCGCCGAGGCCATCGGCCCCGAAATGGGCGGCCAGTCCATTGCTTCGCTGTCCCACGCCATTGGCGAGTACAAGACTGTTTACTGGCGCGCCAAAGGCCTGCGCATCGAGCGGCAGGAATTCGATCGCTGGCAAGCGTTCGCGATCGAAAACGGCCTGATGACGAAAGCCGACAGCGGCAAGTACGGTTATTCCGCCTTGGTCCGAGATGTGGGTGCGTTCATGCCCTGATCACGCGCAGTTGCCCGGAGAACCCATGACCCTAGCAACCGCTTCGATGCTCGGCTTTCCCATTTCGCTCGTTGGCGTGCGGAAACTTTTCCAGACCCATGCCGGCAGTTCCGTCGTCGCTATCGACGACGTGAGCCTTGAAATCGAGGCTGGCTCCTTTGTTGTCATCGTGGGGCCTTCCGGGTGCGGCAAGAGCACCTTGCTCAACTGTGTTGCCGGGCTGGACATGGTCAACGCGGGGCGCGTGACAGTAGATGGTCAGCCGGTCACGAACAAGGTGACCTCCGGCGTTTCGTACTTGTTCCAGCAGGACACGTTGTTTCCCTGGTACACGGTCGAAAAGAACATTGCCCTGGGCCTTCGTTATGCCGGCCTGCAGAACGACGCCGAGAGCCAGAAGCGCATCGATCATCTGCTGGAAGTGGTGGACCTCAAAGGTGTGCGCAAGGCCTACCCGTCCGAGCTGTCCGGCGGCATGCGAAGGCGGGTGGCCCTGTGTGCCGCGCTGGTGGTGCAGCCGCGAGTGCTGCTGATGGACGAGCCCTTCAGCGCGCTGGACACGTTCACCAAGGCGTCGATCCAGCAATATCTTCTCAAGCTCTGGGACGAGTTGCGCCCGACGGTGCTGTTTGTGACGCATGACCTGGAAGAGGCAGTGACCCTGGCCGACCGGGTCATCGTGTTCTCACGCCGCCCGGCCGTCATCAAGGACGACATCAGGGTCGAGCTGCCACGCCCGCGCAACGTCTACGCGGTCAAGGATTCACCGGTATTCCTCTCGGACTACCAGCGCACCTGGCGTGCGCTGCGCGACGAGTTCGAAAGCGAGATGCCCGGGCCATGAAAAAAAGCCTGTCCCCCAAATCGCCGGTGGTGCTGCTGCAGCTTCTGATCATTGTGCTGGCCGGTCTCTACTGGGAGTACGGGGCGGTTGACACGCGCCTGTTCAGCCGGCCCTCCCTGGTGGAGCCGCGCTTGGTCGAGTTGTGGAACGGCGCCGTGGGTCTGCCGTTACTGTGGCGCCAGGTGGCTGAAACCTTGGGCGCGACAATGGCCGGCCTCGCAGCGGGCATTCTGGTTGGCTTCCTCCTGGGTGTGGTGTTTGCCGAGTTTCCCTTGCTGCGCGATGCGTCAGCGCCCTATCTCAACGCCATCAATGCCGTGCCGCGGGTGGCCTGGGTACCGGTGCTGACCATGGTGTTCGGCTTCGGGCTGCTCACCAAGGTGATCATGTCGGGGTTGATTGTTTTTCTGGTTGTGTTCTTCAATGTGCTGGACGCCGCAACCCATGCGCCGCCGGCCCTGTTGCGCAACGTGGCGGTGCTCGGCGGCAGCCGCTGGGCGTCGGTGCGTGACGTCCGCATGTGGGCCGGGCTCGGCGCCCTACTGGCGGCCTTGCCCAGCGCGGTAGCACTGGCGCTGGTCGGGGTGGTGTTCGCCGAGTCGCTGGCCGCCGAGAGCGGCCTGGGCGCCTTGATGTTCAATGCCATGCACACCGGAGACGCACGTGACCTCATGATCAGCGCCATCCTGCTGGCCCTCATCGGCGTGGTCATGGCAAGTTCGGTGCAGTTCCTGCAGCGGCTGCTTGCCGCGCGGCTGCCGCCGGACATCGCGGGAGATCGCCATGACTGACAAGCTCCGAGTCCGCATCCTGCAGGTCCTGATCGGTGTGGTGTTGCTGACCGTCTGGGAGTTTGGTTCCAGGATACCCGGCATGGCCAAGTTTCCGCTGTTCGACCCCTTTGTCGTCTCCTCGCCGGGGCAGGTGGCGCAAGCCCTGCAGCGACTCTTCTTCCAGGAGAACTTTGGCCGGCACGTACTGCTGACCCTGGCAGCGACAGGCGTGGCGCTCGCAGTGGGCCTCTTGCTCGGTTTTGTGACGGCCTTTGTATCGTTCAACATACTGTGGGTGCGCCGATTGACCGAACCTTTCTTGCAATTTTTCAATACCATGCCGCGCGTCGTCATTGCGCCTTATCTGCTCATAGCTTTCGGCACCGGCTTCATGCCAAGGGTATTGATGGCGACCTCGTTCATCTTTTTCCTGGTGTATTTCAACGTCCTGTATGGTCTGTCCCGCATGCAGCCGCATCACCGCCGCCAAGTTCGCGTGCTCGGCGGAACCCGGTTGGACGAATTGCTCACGCTGCAGATGCCGGTTGGCTTCGCCTGGATGATCCGGGCCTTTCCCCACGCAGTGGCGTACGGGTTTGTAGGTACCGTGTTTCAGGAATTTGTGGGCGGTGACAGCGGGGTGGGCAACGTGATGATCTACGGCCTCAACGCCCTGAACTCGGCCACGGTCATGGCGACAGTGGTGACGCTGTCCTTCCTTGGCTGGGCGTTGTTCTGGCTCGGTAGCCGGGTAGGTGACGCATTCGCGCCCTGGCGGCGCGAGCTCGGCGTTTAGTTACTTTGCTAATCAATGAATTTGCGAGCCGTTCACTGCGGCATATTTCGATCTGGTCTTACTGTGTCACAAGAGTAACTTTGCGCTTGCGCGACCGCAACAGGGGCGCTGCGCGAGTCGAGCTATCAGCTGATAGCTGAGGCGCTGGTGCAGTGTCGTGATCGAGGTCGCCACGTGCGGCTGCGCGCGCAAGACTCCCGCGGGGGATGTAATCCTTGGGAAGGGCAGGCACCCGGCGTGGGGCGAAGTTTTTTTACCGCCGACAGACTTGTCGGTGACGAGGCGTTCGGCCATCAGGAACCCGTAGGCCGCGATGCTCAATGCGGCATGATGGTGGAACCCCCGCCAGCCTCGTCCCTCGTAGTGCCCTAGGCCAAAGTCCTGCTTCAGGTCCTGGTAATCGCGCTCGATGCGCCAGCGTTTATGGGCAACGTTGACCAATTCGTTGATCGGTGTTTCCTCGCGCAGCGTGGACAGAAAGTACTTGCTCGGCTCGGTGTCGTTTGCGGGCCACTCGATGAGCAGCCATTGCTCGGGACGCAAGCGAGCCTGACCTGCATTGCCGCCGTCATGGCGCACCCGCACGGCCACGAAGCGGCCACTCAGTGTTCCGTTGGTTCCCTCGCCCCAACTGATGTTCTGGAACGTCCGGCTTGGCAGGGTCTGTGCCAACGCCTTGACGCTCACCGGCTGAAGCACTGTCGTACGCCTGGGCATCACCGGCGGGCGGCCCATGCCGGTGTAGGGCTTGGGTGGCAGCGGCTTGACCCCGGGCGGCCAGACCACGACGGCAGAGGTGACCCCCACCGCATAGAGCAGGCCTATGTCGCTGAGCGCCTGCCGGAAGGCATTGTCCACGCCGTAACCGGCGTCGACTAGTCCACTGAATTCGAAGCATCGGATGTGATGGGTAGAGCGGGATCAGCGAATGTCCACTTCAACGGTTTTGGGTCCTTGTTGTACTGACGGATGTAGCGCATGAGCTTCTTGTCGAGGTCTTTGATGGAGGTGA
Source organism: Comamonadaceae bacterium (assembly GCA_947476465.1). GTDB lineage: Bacteria > Pseudomonadota > Gammaproteobacteria > Burkholderiales > Burkholderiaceae_C > Ramlibacter. The sequence continues at coordinate 69,293 of CANJQN010000021.1, forward strand.
AGACACCCCGCGTGATGACGTCGCGCTGGATGCGGGAGAAGCAGTTTTCGACTTGGTTCAACCACGACGAGTACGTCGGGGTGTAGTGCATATGAACTCGACGATGCTTGGCCAGGAACGCTTGCACCAGCGGCGTCTTGTGGCTGCTGACGTTGTCGCAGATGACGTGAATCTCGCGGCGAGGGGACTGGCTGGCGACGATGTCTTCGAGGAAGGTCACGAACTGCTCGCTGGTGTGGCGGGCGGCGGTCTTGCCCAGCACTTCGCCGGTGCTGGTGTTGAGCGCGGCAAACAGGCTGATCGTGCCGTTGCGCTTGTATTCGAAGCCGTGGCTTTCGGCACGGCCGGGCGACGGCGGCAGCATCCGGTCCTTGCGGTCGAGTGCCTGGATCGCCGTCTTCTCGTCCACGCAGAACACGCCAGCGTGCGCGGGCGGGTCCAGGTACAGGCCGATCACGTCGGCCGCCTTGGTCTCGAAGTCCGGGTCGTTGGAGACCATGTGCGTGTCCAGCCGGTGCGGGCGCGCGCCGTGTTTGCGCCAAATGCGCTGCACGGCCGAGAACGACACATCGCCGAGTTCGGCAGCCAGCTTGCGGCTGCTCCAGTGGGTCGGGCCGTCGCGGGGGGTGTGCTTGAGTGTTCGGTTCAAAACCCGCGCATCAAGCTTGGCCACGGGGGTCTTCGGCGCCCGGCCGGGATGCAGGGACACCAGCCCAGCCAGCCCCTGCGCCTCGAACGCCGGCGTCCACTTCGAGACGAACTCGTCGTTGCAGGCGAGCTTGCTGCGAATATCGACGCGGCGTTCTCCGTCGCCCCAAAGCACAACGCAGCGCGCACGGCGCGCCAAGGCAGCATTGCCGTGACGCCTGCGCATCACGGCGTCCCGTTCAGCTCGCTGTTCGATCGTCAACATGGTTCTTTGCATGCCTCAATATCCGAGGGCAATGCATCTGATTTCAATGATTCAGTGGACTAGCTATGAGCCTGTGGCGCAGACCGATTTGACTGCGGCTCGCGAACCCGCTGACCTCTGCTACGGCCAAATGTTCCATTGACAGAGCAATTGCGCCAACCCAAACTGCCTGCTCGTCATTCCATCGCCCAGTTCGTGCCGCCCACCGCCGTGCCGCTCCCCACACCCTACGCCCGCCTGTTCGCGCCCCTGCAGCTGGGCGGGCTGGCGCTGCGCAATCGGATCGTCCACGCCTCGATGTCCACGCGGCTTGGTCGCCCTGGCGGGTTGACGCCGGCTTACCTGCGCTACTGCGAAGTGCGCGCGAGCGGCGGCGCGGCCATGCTCGTCACCGAGCCGGTGCGGCTGCTGCCCGCTCAGGGCGCAGCGCGCATCCCTACCTGGGCCGATGAGCATCTGGGCGACCTGGCCCGCCTGGCCGACGCCGTCGAAGGCCACGACTGCCGCCTCATTGCGCAGTTGCAGGACACCGGCCGTGGCCGCCATGTGCCGGGCCGCTCCCAGGTGACGGTGGGCCCGAGCGCTCTGCCGGACGACCTCAGCGGCACCATGCCACGCGCCATGGAGACAGGTGAAGTGGTCGAGTGGGTGGCGATGGTGGCGGAGCGATCGGCCCGGCTCAAGCGCGCCGGTTTTTCCGGCGTCGAACTCTCGGCCGCCCATGGCCATCTGTTTCACCAGTTTTTGTCGCCGCGCTCGAATCGCCGCACCGACGCCTACGGCGGCGATGCCCGCGGCCGCACGCGCTGGCTGGCCGAGATGGTGGGGTCCATCCGCGCCGCCGCTGGGCCAGCCTTCATCATCGGCATCAAGATGCCGGCCGATGACGGCCTGCCCGACAGCATTGCGCCCGACGAGGCCGCACTGCTGGTGCAGGCCCTGCTGGCCGGGTGCCGCCCCGACTACCTGGCCTTCGCCCAGGGGTCGCACTCGCGCACGCTGGAGATGCATCTGCCCGATGCAGCCGGCCCGCGGATGCCGTATGCAAACCTCACCAAGCGCCTGGCCCGGCATGCCGATGGCGTGCCGGTGATGGCGCTGGGCCGCATCACCGATCCCGCCGAGGCCGATGCCCTGCTGGAAGATCCGGCGCTGGCCCTGATCGGGCTGGGCCGGCCGCTGCTGACCGATGCGCAGTGGCCCAACAAGGCGCGCGCTGGGCAGGCCAACGCCATCCGCCATTGCGTCTCGTGCAACTCGTGCTGGGGGATGATCACGCACGACCTTCCCATCGCCTGCGACAACAACCCGGCGCTGGCCCTGCAGGTGGAGGGCGAACCGCTGCCGCTTGCCCAGGCGCGCAAGAAGGTGCTCGTGGTCGGCGCCGGCATCGCCGGCCTGGAGGCGGCCTGGGTCGCGGCGGCACGCGGGCATGCGGTGACGCTGGCCAGTGGTTCGCCCGAGTGTGGCGGCAAGGCGCGGCGGGCGGCCTCGCTGCCGGCGCTGCAGTCGCTGTCGAGCATCTACGACTTTCAGTACGAGCGCGCGGTCGAACACGGCGTGCGCTTTGAGTTCGGGCGCTGGGTGACGGCGAAAGACATTCTTGCCGCTGCGCCCGACGAAGTGGTGCTGGCCACCGGCGCGACGCCGCACTGGCCGATCGAACTGCCGGCCGCGCTGCAGGCCGAAGGCTGGATCCCCGACCTGCCGGCGCTGTGCGAGCAGCTCGCCCGCCATACGCAGCGGCAAGCCGGCGTCGCCGTGCTCTGGGACCTGGACCCGATAGAGGCGACTTACGCAGTGGCTCAGCAACTGGCCGCGCTGTTCGAGCGAGTCGTGCTGCTGACGCCGCGCGAGAACATCGCCCAGGATTGCAACCTGGTCACGCGCCAGAGCGTGTTGCGCCGCATGCACGAGTGCGGCGTCACGGTGATTGCGCTGGTGCAGCTCACATGGAACGCCGGCTTTGAAGACACCGCACAATTGCGCTACGACAGCGTGTATGGTGGGCCGGCCGGCATCATCAACGACGTGGCCCTGCTGACGTACGCGACGCCGCGTGTCCCCCGTACTGTGCTGCTGCAGCCGCTGCTGCAGGCCGGCTTGCCGGTGCGGCTGGTCGGCGACTGTTTCGCCCCCTGCGACGCCATGATGGCGACATCGCAGGGATTCATCGCTGGAAGAGCCCTGTGAGCTCAAGGAGTCAATTGACAATGTCCTCTCATGTTCAGACCCGCCGGCAACGCCGGCTCGCGTTGGCCGCCCTGGCTGCCGTGTCGCTTGTACTGCCGTTGACGCTGCAGGCGCAGACCGGCGCCGACTGGCCCGCCCGCCCAGTCACCTGGATCAACCCGTTCGCGGCGGGGTCGGCGGTCGACGTGGTGGCGCGCATCGTCGCGCAGAAGGTTGCAGCCAACACCGGCCAGGGCATGAACGTAGACAACAAGACAGGCGCCAGCGGCAACATCGGCACCGACTTCGCCGCCCGCGCCAGGCCCGATGGCTACACCATCCTGCTGGGCTCGCCGGGCACCATGGCGATCAATCCCTTCCTGTTCGCCAAGCTGCCATACGACGCGGTCAAGGACTTCACGCCAGTGACGCAGCTGGTGTCGTTTCCGCAGGTGGTGGTCACCGGCCCGAAGCAGGGCATCAAGACCTTGGCCGAGCTCATCGCCGCGGCCAAGGCACAACCCGACAAGCTGGCCCACGCGTCCTCAGGGCCGGGCAGCACCTCGCATCTGGTGATGGAGCTGATCAAGGCCGATGCGGGCCTGAAGATGACCCACGTGGGCTACCGCGGCGGCTCGCCGGCGATGCAGGCCGTGATGGCGGGCGACGTGCAGTCGGGGGTCGAGGGGCTGCCGTCGCTGGTCGGCCAGATCAAGGCGGGTACGGTGGTCCCCCTGGCGGTCACCTCGCTGAACCGGTCCCCCCAGTTGCCGCAGGTGCCGGCGGTGTCCGAGTTCATCCCCGGCTTCGACGCCACCGCCTGGATCATCCTGATGGCGCCGGCGGGCACGCCCGTGGCGGTGCTCAACCGCATGCAGGCCGAAGTGAAAAAGGCGCTCGACGATCCCGCAGTGCGCCAGCAGCTCGAGGCCCAGGGCGCTTCGGTGATCGGCTCGTCGCTGGCCGACAGCGCGAGCTTCCACCAGCGCGAGATGGCCAAGTTCAAGCGGGCCGTAGAAGTCTCCGGCGCCAAGGCGGAATAACGTTCAGGCGGCGAGCGCCTGCGCCACCCGCCAGCCCAGGCCGAAAGCCTGCGCCAGTCCGTTGCCGGGCAGGTAGCCCTGGGCGCCCCGCCCGGCCAGGCCCGCCGCGCAGCCCCCGGCCGCATGCAGGCCGGCCATCGGCGCATCGCCCGCGTCCAGCACGGCGCCATGCGCATCTGTCATTAGGCCGCCTTGCGTGTGCGACAAGGCGCCCGTGACCCACGACGCCTTGAACGGCGCCTGCAGGCGCCGCTGGAACGCGGTGCGGCCCAGCGGATCGGCCTGATCGCCCGCAGCAAAGCGGTTGACGTCGTCCACCGTGGCCGCGAGCGCCTGCGGGTCGACACCGGCCAGCCGCGCCAGTTTTTCCACCGAGTCGGCGCTCATGACGCGGCCCGCCGCCAGCGCCTGCTGGTAAGCCGAGTGGTCGCCCAGCCGGCTTTCGATGAACGCGTCGAAGACTTCGAGCGCCAGGCCCTCGGACTGTCCGAGCACGTGCGGCGCCAACGCCGACGGGCCGAGGTCTTCGCGCACAAAACGCTGGCCACGGCGATTGACCATGATCCCGCCCAGGCTGGGAACCGCCATCCCCAGCCGGGTGGCGCCGCCGGGGTTGGTGTGCGCCTGCCCCTGGTAGCCGTCCATGCCCCACAGCTGCGCGCCCAGCGCCAGCCCGATGGCGATGGTGCTGCCGTCGTTGGTGCGCGAGCCGTTGTTCAGGGCGCCGGCCATGGCCGGGATATGGCGCGCGACCATCTGCGCGTTGGCGCCGAAGCCGCCACCTGCCAGCACCACCTGCGCGGTGTTCACCCGCTGGGCGGGTGCGCCCTCGGCAGGCGCAATGTCGAGCACGTAGGCCGAAGCGTCGCGCATGAGGCTGGCGGCTTGCGAAATGAGGCGAATGCGCGGATGGCTGGCGACGGCGGCGCGCATCGACGCATGGAAGGCGGCGCCAGAGGCCGGCGCCACGCTGTGAAAACGCAGCGTGCGGTGTCCCGGCGCCACCACGTCGGGGAGGAACCGCAGCGGCGCCCCGGCCTGGTCGAGCAGGAAGTCGACGGCGTGCGGCAAGGCCTGGGCAACCGACGCGGCGATGCGTTCGTTCACCATCCCCGGCGCGTAGGTTCGCAAGTCCTCCAGCCAGCCCTCGGGCGTGTCCGTCACGCCCGCTTCACGCTGCAGCCGCGATCCGGCGGCCGGGAGCAACCCGCCGCTCAACGCAAAATTGCTGGGGCTGTCCAGCAGCGGGTCCAGCAGCGTCACATGCAGGCCGCGGGCCTGCGCGGCCAGCGCAACGAACATGCCGGCGGCGCCGGCGCCCAGGATCGCAACATCGGTTCTGTGGGTGTTCATTGCGGTGAATGTACGGGAGGCTCGTCAAACGCAGGCAAGCAGACGCCGGGCAGTCGGTCTGGGCCGTGGATGACTCGGAACATGCGCATGGGTCGCAGCGAGGTGCTGCTGGGCTGCAGCGGCGGCGACCAGCTGCGCGCGGGCATCGCGCTGCGGCGCCACGCCTGTCGGCAGCAAAGGTGTTGCGGTGATGCCGCTGAGGGGATAGAACCCCGGTCGCCAAACCTCTTCATACAACACCGCCGCAACATGCATCGATGAAGCCGTTTCGGGCGGCTGCTAAAGGCGCTGCCGCGCGATTCGTTCCAGGCGCTGGTCGATCGCCATCAGGGCGACGGCTACAAGAAGAAGTTTCTCTACTGGGACCCCCTGCTGGTGATGCTGTATGCCCAGCTTGCCGGCGTGAGCGGCCTTCGCTCGGTGGAAACAGGGTTCAACCAGCACCGCAATCACCACGATCACCTGCACACCAGGCACGTGCGCCGCACGACCTTGGCCGACGCCAACGAGCGTCGCGACCCGATCATCTTCGAGGAACTCACCCGGGCGCTGATGGCGCAGGCGAGTAACGCCATCCGCAAGGAGCGCCGGGAGCTGCTGTACCTGATCGACGCGACCACCATCGGGCTGCACTCGCCGGCCGCCGAGACCGCCCGGTTGTACAAGCAGCACCTGAAGATCAAGACGTTCCTGGGCGAAAGCGAGAACGCGGTGAGCATCCAACTGCTCACGGCATTGATTGCTTACCTGCTGGTGGTCATCCACAAGGCCGCCGGGGCGCTCAAGGACAGCCTGTGGAAGATCCTCACCGAGCTGCGCACGGGGCTGTTCCTGCGCGTGCAGGAGGAGCAAGACCGATGGCGACGACGGCGACACCGACAAGCCGTCTTCGACGCCCGTCAAC
>CANJQN010000022.1 GCA_947476465.1 Comamonadaceae bacterium
CGCGGGTGGGGCCGGCAGGCGGAGGGCCCCGTCGGTCCGTGCGCGGGAGCGCACTGGACCATCGGGAGGAGCCGGCCGGCCCCACCCGCGCCGCGCGCGTGGCCGGAGAAAGTAGAACGCGCAAGGCAGCCTTCTACGGCCAGGAGCGCGCTGCGCGCCTGGGGTGGGCCCGCTCCCCCCTGAACCCTTCGGGTTTTTAAAGGGAACCCTCCGCGTGCCCGCCCCAGGCACGCAGCGCTTTGGGCTCTCGGACCGTCTCGCGCCGGAAGAGGCCCCGCCCGTGCAGCGCGCTTGGCCGGAGAAAGCAGAGCGCGCAAGGCATTGGCGGCTACGATGGCCCCTATCCGTACACAACAGCCGGCGCCCCCATGAGCCAGCCCCACCTCGCCGAACCCGCCGCCAAGCCAGCCCCCACCCTGCAGGTCAAGGGCGCCTGCCCGCACGACTGCCCCGACACCTGCTCGCTCGTCACCACTGTCGAGAACGGCATTGCCATCAAGGTGCAGGGCAATCCGGACCATCCGCTCACCGATGGCGTGCTGTGCGCCAAGGTGGCACGGTACCCCGAGCGCACCTACCACCCCGAACGGGTGTTGCGGCCGCTGCGCCGCACCGGCCCCAAGGGCTCGGGCCGCTTCGAGCCGGTGAGCTGGGATGAAGCCCTGGACGACATCGCCGTCCGCCTCAAGGCCATCGCCGCGCGCGATCCACAGGCCATCGTGCCCTACAGCTATGCCGGCACCATGGGCCTGGTGCAGGGCGAGAGCATGGCCGCGCGCTTTTTCAATCGGCTGGGCGCTTCGCTGCTGGACCGCACCATCTGCTCGGCCGCCGGCACTGAGGCGCTGGTGCAGACCCTGGGCGGCAAGCTGGGCATGAAGGTGGAGTTTTTCGCCCAGTCCAAGCTGATCCTGATCTGGGGCAGCAACTCCATCACCAGCAACCTGCATTTTTGGCGCCTGGCCCAGCAGGCCAAGCGCGACGGCGCCCGGCTGGTGTGCATCGATCCCCGCCGAACTGAAACCGCCGAAAAGTGCCACGAGCACCTGCAACTGCTGCCCGGCACCGACGCCGCTCTGGCCCTGGCCCTCATGCACGAGCTGGTAAGCAACGACTGGCTCGACCACGACTACATCGCTCGCCACACCCTTGGCTGGGAGGCCCTGCGCGAGCGCGCCCTGCTCTGGACGCCCGAACGGGCCGCACAAGTCTGTGGCCTCGATGCCCAGCGGATCCGCGCCCTGGCCCGCGACTGGGGCACCACCCGGCCAGCGGCCATCCGCCTGAACTACGGCATGCAGCGCGTGCGTGGCGGCGGCAATGCGGCGCGTGCCATCGCCTGCCTGCCGGCGCTCACCGGCGCCTGGCGGCATCCCGCTGGCGGGCTGCTGTTGTCGAACTCGGGGCGCTTTCCGATCGACCGGCAGGCCCTGCAGCGGCCCGATCTCATGCCTGGCGGTGTCCCCCGCACCATCAACATGAGCACCATCGGCGACGACCTGCTGCACGCGGCATCGGACAGCTTCGGCCCGCGTATCGAGGCGCTTCTCGTCTACAACAGCAACCCGGTAGCCGTGGCGCCGCAGTCGCCCCGGGTGGTACGGGGCTTTGCCCGTGATGACCTGTTCACCGTGGTGCTGGAGCACTTTCGCACCGACACCGCCGATTACGCCGACTACATCCTGCCGGCCACCACGCAGCTGGAGCACTGGGACGTTCACCCCGCGTACGGCCACACTGATGTGCTGCTGAACCGACCGGCCATCGCGCCGCTGGGACAGGCACTGCCCAACACCGAAATCTTCCGCCAGCTGGCGGCGCGCATGGGTTTTTCCGATCCCTGCTTTGCCGATAGCGATGAGCAGTTGTGCCGACAGGCCTATGGGGACAGGGTTGATTTCGAGCAACTGCTGGCGCAGGGCTGGGCCCACCTGCCGGTGCCCGATGCGCCCTTCGCCGAGGGCGGCTTCGCCACGCCCTCCGGGCGCTGCGAATTCTTCAGCGAGCGGCTGGCGCGGCAAGGGCTCGATGGCCTGCCGGACCACCTGCCCAACTACGAGCAGCCGGGCCAATCCGCGCAGTACCCGTTGGCCATGATCTCGCCGCCCGCGCGCAACTTCCTTAACTCCAGCTTCGTCAACCTGAAAAGCCTGCGCGACATCGAGGGCGAGCCGCTGCTGGAGATCCACCCGGCCGACGCCGCAGCGCGCGGCATCGCCGACGGCGGCTTCGTGCGGGTGTTCAACGACCGGGGGGACTACCACTGCAGCGCCCGCGTCTCGTCCGCCGCGCGCCCGGGCGTGGTCAACGGCCTGGGCGTCTGGTGGCGCAAGATGGGCGCGCGCGGCACCAACGTCAATGAGCTCACAAGCCAGCGCCTGACCGACCTGGGCCGCGGCCCGGTGTTCTACGACTGCCTGGTCGAGGTCGAAGCGGCGTGAAGCGGGGCTGGCGGGTGGCATCCTTCGCGGGCATGGTCGGGGTGGCAGTGGCCGCACTGGGGCTGGGCGGTTGCGGCAACCTCGGCTACTACTGGGATTCGGCCTCGGGACACATGACCATGATGGCGGCGGCGCGCCCGGTGCCCGACTGGCTGGCCGACGAGGCCGCGCCGCAGCCGCTCAAGCAGCGGCTCGAACTGAGCCTGCGCATCCGCCGCTTCGCCAGCGACGCGCTGATGCTGCCCGACAACGCCAGCTACACCCGCTATGCCGATCTGCACCGGCCCGCCGCGGTGTGGAACGTGGTCGCGGCGCCCGAGCTCTCGCTCACCTTGCATCGCTGGTGCTTTCCGGTCACCGGTTGCGTGGGCTATCGCGGCTACTTCGACGAGGCCGCCGCCCAGGTGCAGGCACAGCAGCTGCGCGAGCAGGGCCTGGAGGCCAGCGTCTACCCGGTGCCCGCCTATTCCACGCTGGGCTGGATGAACTGGGCCGGCGGCGACCCGCTGCTCAACACCTTCATCCACTACCCCGAGGGCGAGCTGGCGCGCCTGATCTTCCATGAACTGGCGCACCAGGTGCTGTATGTGAAGGACGACACCCCCTTCAACGAATCCTTTGCCACCGCCGTCGAGCGCCTCGGCGGTGCGATCTACCTGAACACCCAGGCCGGCGACGGCGCGCGCCGGGAGTATGCGCAGTACAACGAGCGCCGGCTGGCGTTTCGCGCCCTGGTGCGCGGCACGCGCGAGCGGCTGGCTGCCATCTACGGCCAGGGCCAGCCGCAGCCGGCAGAGCTCGAAGCCCAGCGCCGGCGCAAGGCGCAAGCCATGAGTGAGTTTCGCGCCGGCTATGCCCAGCTGCGCGAGCGCTGGGGCCTGGACGCCGCCCGGATGCGCCTGACCGACCGCTGGGTGGCCGAGGCCAACAATGCGAGCTTCGGCGCCATGGCGGCCTATGACGAACTGGTGCCCGGCTTCGAAGCGCTGTTCGAGCGAGAGGGGCGCGACTGGCGGCGCTTTTATGAAGCCGTAAGGCAATTGGCGCAGGAGCCGGCCGACGTGCGGCGCAAGCGACTCAAGGCCCTGGGCGGCTCATGACCGTTCGCCCTGAGCCTGTCGAAGGGCTCGCACAGGCTTCGACTGGCTCAGCCCGAACGGAAAATGGTCTCTTGAGTGGTAGACCTCACTCATCGAGCGAGCCGATCAGATCGATGTACTGCTGCATCGCAGCCTCGCGCGCTGTGCCCTTGAGTGCGTTCCACGCGTCCCATTTGGCGCGGGCCACCATGTCGCCAAAGCCTGGCTTTGGCGTGGTCACGTCGCCCAGGGTGGCCTGCTTGTACAGCGCGTAGAGCTTGAGCAGCGTCGCGTTGTCGGGCCGCTCGGTCAGGTTTTTGGAATTGGCGAAGGCTTGGTCGAAACTGGCTTGAAGGTCGGGCATGGGAGGTCGCACGGGTGGGGCGGGAGGCTGCAGGACCGGCATGTTAGCCGGGCCGCAAGCTCGGCTGCACCTTCAGTTCAACGCGCGCCCGCTCGACGTGCATCCGTTCCACGGCGTCCAGGGGATCGCGGCCGGCCGCCTGCGCCCACAGCGCAGCGGCTTCCTCGCTGGCGGCTTCGCCTTCCAGCAGAACCAGGGCCTTCGCGGCCTCCATCGGCACGGCGGCCGAGCCAGGGTTCAGCCGCAGCCCCTCGCGGATCATCCGAAGGCCGATGTCGCGCTTGGCGCCGTAGGTCATGCTGCCGATGAGCGCGCCAATCTTGTCGATGGTCTCGGCATGAAAGACGCCCAGGGCGGTGTGCCCGTGGGCGTGGCGCGGCAGCAGCTCGATGGTGCGGTGCAGCGCATCGCGCACCCGGGGCCCCAGGCCTTGGGCCACCGATTGGGCCACGCTGATGCTCTGGCAGTAGCGGGCAACACAGTAGGCTTGCCAGAACCATGCGTTGGCGTTTCCGGGTTCGCGCGCCGCCTGTTCGCCGGCGCGTTCGGCCGCCTTCAGCAGCAGATCCTGGCGGGTGGCCTCGCGTGGCTCCAGGTGGCAGGCGTAGACGGCCGTGGCCTGGTTGGCCAGGGTGATGCCGGCGCCGCCAGCCGCCAGACCGGCCATCATGGCCCGTTGGAAATCGCCTTCGTGGTAGTACGCCCAGGCCCGCAGGACAGCGGGGTCGCCGGGCAGGGGTTCACCATCGCCCGCATGCAGCCTATCCCACAGCGCAACCACGCGATCGGCGTCGAAACGGTGTTCGCCGTGATAGGGGCAGGGCGTCCATGCAGCCATGCGCTTGTCTCCTTGTGATCGTCGGCGGCGGGCGCCCGGTCCGCAAGGACCGTGGAGCCCGCCACCTTTTCAGGCGCAGGTTAACAGTGACGCATGACAAGCGTGTGGCTCATTTGACCTGGATCAAGGCGCGGGCGGCACCTGCGCGCCCATCGCGCGCTCGGTCAGCAGCTCGACCGTACGCTCCAGCGCTTCGACGCGCGCCTGCAGCGCCGCGACCTCGCGCGCGCTGGCCAGGCCCATGCGGTCCAGGGTCTGCGCCATGCCCTGCTCGACCCGGCTTCCCACGCGCTCCCACTGGCCGCTGGCGCGCTGCGTCAGGTCGTCCGCCAGGTCGGCCATCCGATGGCCGGCCTGCGTCATCTTCTCGCCGGCGGTTGTTCGCGTCTTGCCCTGCATCGCCGCGCCTTCGCGCACCAGTGAGTCGAACAGCTTGCCGCCTTCCTCCTGGGCCCTGGCGAAGGCGCCCAGGCCGGCCAGCCAGATCTGGTTGACGGATTCGCGCAGGTTTGAATCGCCGCGCTGATCCTGCGCGTGGCGGTCCTCGGGGCGGGATGTGGGGTCGTCCTTGTCCATGGTGTGCTCCGGCGAGTGGCTGATGAATTGATGAATTGAGGCAATCCCAGATTGACACTCGCCACTCTACGCCGCGCCGCCCGGCCGTGGGGGCGGCGGGCCGGTGGTGGATGCGATAATTTTCCGCCCCTCCAACCCATCCGGCTTCCCCATGATTCTGGTCACTGGCGGTGCCGGTTTCATCGGCGCTAATTTCGTGCTCGACTGGCTCGCGCAGACCAGCGAGCCGCTGGTCAACGTCGACAAGCTCACCTACGCCGGCAACCGTGACAGCCTGGCCGTGCTGGCCCAGGACCCCCGCCATGTCTTCGTTGAAGGCGACATCGCCGACCGCGCGCTGATGGCCGAGCAGCTGCGCCGCCACCGGCCGCGCGCGGTGCTCCACTTCGCCGCCGAGACCCACGTCGACCGCTCCATCGTCGGCCCCGAGGCCTTCATCGAATCGAACATCCTGGGCACCTTCGGCCTGCTGGAGGCGACGCGCGCCTATCTGGACAGCCTGGACGCGCCGGCCCGCGAGGTCTTTCGCTTCCTGCATGTCTCCACTGACGAGGTGTTCGGCTCCCTGGCGCCGCACGAGGCCGCCTTCACCGAGGCGCACCGCTACGCACCCAACAGCCCCTACGCCGCCAGCAAGGCCGCCAGCGACCATCTGGTGCGCGCCTGGCATCGCACCTACGGCGTGCCGGTGCTCACCACCCACTGCTCCAACAACTACGGTCCCTACCAGCTGCAGGACAAGCTGATTCCGCTGTGCATCGTCAATGCGCTGGCCGGCAAGCCGCTGCCGCTGTATGGCGACGGCCTGCAGGTGCGCGACTGGCTGCACGTGCAGGACCACTGCCGCGCGCTGCGCCGCGTGCTCGAGGCGGGCCGGGTCGGCGGCACCTACGCCATCGGCGGGCGCAGCGAGCGCGCCAACATCGAGGTGGTGCGCGCCGTCTGCGCCATCCTCGACGCGCTGCGTCCGCGGCCGGACGCCCGCGCCTACGCGGACCAGATCGTGCATGTGGCCGACCGGCGCGGGCATGACCGGCGTTACGCCATCGACCCCGCCAAGCTGACGCGCGAACTCGGCTGGCGCCCCGGCCGCACCTTCGAGGACGGCCTGCGCGCCACGGTGCAGTGGTACCTGGACCATCCTGGTTGGTTGCGCGGCGCGCAGCCGACCGAGGCGACTGCGCCGCCCACGGCCCTCACGCCATGAAGATCCTGCTGTTCGGCAAGAACGGGCAACTGGGCTGGGAGCTGCGGCGCAGCCTGGCTCCGCTGGGCGAGTTGGTGGCATTGGGGTCGAGCGGCGAAGCCTGGCCCTGCGACTTTCGCGAACCGGCCCGCCTGGCCGACACGGTGCGGGCGCTGCGGCCCGACCTCATCGTCAATGCCGTGGCCTACACCGCCGTGGATGCGGCCGAGACCGATCGCGACACCGCCCACCGCATCAACGCGCAGGCCCCCGGCGTGCTGGCCGAGGCGGCGCAGGCCCTGGGGGCGACCCTGGTGCAATTTTCCAGCGACTACGTGTTCGACGGCGGTGGCGCGCGGCCCTGGCGCGAGGACGACGCGGCGGCGCCGCTCAACGTGTATGGTGCCTCCAAGCTCGAAGGTGAGCGCCGCGTGGCGCAGGCCTGTACCCGTCACCTGATCTTTCGCACCAGCTGGGTCCATGCGCCGCGCGGCGCGAACTTCGTGCAGACCGTGCTGCGGCTGGCCCGCGAGCGCGAGCGGCTCAAGATGGTCGACGACCAGATCGGCGCACCCACCGGCGCCGACCTGCTGGCGGACATCGCCGCGCACGCGATCCGGGCGGTACGGGCCCAGCCGGCCCTGTGTGGGCTCTACCACGCGGCCGCCGCGGGCGAGACCAGCTGGCGCGGCTACGCGCATTTCCTGGTGACCCTGGCCGGCGAGCTGGGGGTGCCCCTGAAACTGCACCCCGAGGCCATCGAGCCGGTGGCGAGCCAGGCTTTCCCCGCACCGGCGCGGCGGCCGCTCAATTCGCGGCTGGACACCACGCGCCTGCAGACGGCGTTCGGGCTGACGATGCCCGACTGGCGCGCCGGCGTCGAGCGAACCCTGCGCGAGACTCTGCGAGCATGACTTCGCCCCCCCCCATCAAGGTCACACCCAGCGCCATCCCCGGCGTGCTGCTGATCGAGCCGCGCGTGTTCGGCGACGCCCGGGGCCATTTCTTCGAGAGCTTCAACGCCCGAGACTTCGAGGCCGCCACCGGCCTGGCGGCGGGCTTCGTGCAGGACAACCAGTCGCACTCGCTACGCGGCGTGCTGCGCGGGCTGCACTTCCAGCGTCGCCGCCCCCAGGGCAAGCTGGTGCGGGTGATCGCCGGGACCGTGTTCGACGTGGCGGTCGACTTGCGCGCCGGCTCGCCCTGCTTTGGCCGCTGGGTGGGCCAGGAGCTGTCCGCCGAGAACCGGCGCCAGCTGTGGATCCCGCCCGGCTTCGCGCATGGCTTTCTGGTGCGAAGTGAGTTTGCCGATGTTGTCTACAAAGTCACGGACTATTACGACCCGGCTGACGAACATGCCTTGATCTGGAACGACCATCGCTTGGCCATCGCCTGGCCGCTCGACACCGGCGCACCCCTCCTGTCTGAGAAGGACCGCGCCGGCGCGTCGTTTGCCATGGTTGAGTCGGAGATGGCCGGTCCAGCGAGGGGCTGACCGTCGGCCAGCGCCCCACGGTTGCTCACCGTCGCGTTCCCGAAGTCCTAGAATCGGCCTCATGCGAGCGGCCGGCACCCCCGGCAAGGCGGCATGCCGCCCTCGCGCAACAAGAAGCGTCGCACCGAATGAAGGTATTTTTCCTGTCCTTGCCGCGGCCCGCCAAGATTCTGGCGGTCATGATGGTGGACGCTGTCCTGGCGCTGATCGCCACCTGGCTGGCCTTCTCGCTGCGGCTGGACACCCTGCATTTTCCGGTCGGCGACGAGCGCTGCGTCTACGCCCTGGCGCCCGCCCTGGCCATTCCCATCTTCGTGCGCATGGGCCTGTACCGCGCCATCTTCCGCTACAGCGGCGCGGCCGCCATGGTGGCCACCATGCAGGCGGTCATTCTTTATGGCGCGCTGCTGTTCGTGTTGCTGCTGTGGCTGCGCCTGCCCAACGTCCCGCGCAGCACCGGGTTGCTGCAGCCGCTGCTGTTCCTGCTGATGGTGGCCTCCAGCCGCGCCGTGGCCCGCTTCTGGCTGGCCGACACCGGCTTCGTCAAGGGGGCGGCGCCCACGGGCCGACTGCTCATCTATGGCACCGACGGGCCGGGTGTTCAGACCGCCGAAGCCATCATGCGCACCAAGCAATTCAAGCTGGTCGGCTTTGTCGACGAAGACCCGGTGAAAGTCGGCCGCAGCGTCAACGGCGTGCCGGTGGTCGGCCCCGGGCAGATCCCCGAACTCGTGCGTGACCAGAGCGTCACCGACATCCTGCTGGCGCTGCCCAACGCCACCCGGACCGAGCGCAACGCCATCCTGGCCAGCTTGCGCAAGCTGCCGGTGCATGTGCGCACCGTGCCCGGCGTGGCCGAGTTGGCCAGCGGCCAGGTCACGGTGCAGGACCTGCAAGAGTTGGATATCGAAGACCTGCTGGGGCGCGATCCGGTCCTGCCCGACCCGCAACTGCTGGCGCGCAACCTGCTGGACAAGGTGGTGGCTGTCACGGGTGCCGGGGGCAGCATCGGCAGCGAGCTGTGCCGCCAGATCGTGTCCGCGCAGCCGCGCACGCTGCTGCTGATCGACCACAGCGAGTACGCGCTGTACGCCATCCATGCCGAGTTGCTGGCGTTGTGCGAGCAGCGCAAGCTGACGGTGCGGCTGGTCGCGCTGTTGGCCAGCGTCACCGACCCGGTGCGCATCGGGCAGATCTTTCAGGCGTTCGCGCCTGACACCGTCTACCACGCCGCCGCCTACAAGCATGTGCCGATGGTCGAGCACAACCCGGCGCTGGGCATCGTGAACAACGTCTTTGGCACACTGCACGTGGCCCGTGCCGCACTGGAGCACCGCGTCAGCCATTTCGTGCTGGTGTCCACCGACAAGGCGGTACGCCCCACCAATGTCATGGGCGCGAGCAAGCGCATGGCCGAGCTGGTGCTGCAGGCCCTGGCCGCGCGCGGCTCGGTGCCCTTCCCAGATGGCAGCGTGTCGCGGCTGGTGCAAAACCGCACTTGTTTTTGCATGGTGCGCTTTGGCAACGTGCTCGACTCCAGCGGCAGCGTGGTGCCGCTGTTTCGCAAGCAGCTGGCCAATGGCGGCCCGCTCACCGTCACCGATCCGCGGGTCACCCGCTATTTCATGACCATCCCCGAGGCGGCGCAGCTGGTGCTGCAGGCCGGCGCCATGGCCCATGGTGGCGATGTGTTCGTGCTGGACATGGGTAAGCCGGTGCGCATCATGGATCTGGCGCGCCGCATGGTCGAACTGTCTGGCCGCCGCCTGCGCGACGACGCTGACTTGGCGGGCGACATCGAGATCGTCATCACCGGGCTGCGCCCTGGCGAGAAGTTGTACGAAGAGCTGCTGATCGGCGACAACCCGGAAGGCACCCCGCACCCGCGCATCATGAAAGCGCGGGAGGACTTCGTGCCCTGGAACGAGTTGTCGGCCTCGCTCGACGCGCTGTGGAACGCGACCCAGCACAACGATGTGCACCGCATCCGCGACATCCTGTTGCAGCGGGTGAGCGGCTACAGCAGCGACACCGGCATCGTCGACCACCTGGCGCTGGCCGGCGGCGGCGGCGACGGCCCCGACTCGCCGACAGGCGCCGCTGGCGGGGCGCCGGCCGAAGGCCAGGCAAGCCCCTTCCGGAGCTCCCGGGCTTGAGCGCGCTGGCCGCGCACATCAGCGACCGCGCCGCGCGGGCCAGCGGCGGCGCCTCATGATGCGGGCCCGCCGCCTTGCCGGCACGGCCCTGGTCTATGTTGCCGCCAATGGCATCAGCGCCGGCCTGCCCTTCCTGATGATGCCGGTGCTCACCCGGGTCATGAGTCCGGCCGAGTACGGCCTGGCCGCCATGTTCTCGGTGATGGTCGCCATCTTCAGCGCGGTGACCGGCGTCAACACCTATGGCGCGGCGGGCATGCGCTACTTCGACCGCAACACGCAGGACTTTCCCCGCTTCGTCGCAGGTTGCCTCGTCATCCTGGCCGCCAGCACGGCCGCCGTGCTGGCGGCGGTGCTGCTGCTGGCGCCCTGGCTGACCCGATGGACCCAGTTGCCGCTGCTGTGGTTGGCGGTGGCCGTGGTGGTGTCGGCGGCGCAGTTCGTCTTGCAATTGCAGCTGACGATCTGGCAATCGGCCTCGCAGCCGTGGCGTTATGCCGCGCTCAAGGCCGCCCAGGCCGTGCTCGACGCCGTGGCCTCGCTCGGCCTGGTGCTGGTGCTGCGCGCCGGCTGGGAAGGCCGCGCCGGCGGCATCGCGCTCGCCAATGTGCTGGTCGCCCTGGCGTCCCTGGCGCTGCTGGTGGCCAGCCGTTGGGTGCGGTTTCCGACGGCGCGCGAAGACCTGCGTTCGGCACTGCGCTTTGGCACCCCCCTGGTACCCCACATCGCCAGCGGCATGGTGCTGGCGATGTTCGACCGCTTCCTGATCGGCAACACATTGGGCATGGCCGGCGTGGGCGTGTACATGGTGGCGGTGCAGGTGGGCATGGCCATGGGGCTGGTCACCGATGCCGTCAACCGGGCGTTCGCGCCCTGGCTGGTGTCCAGCATCAAGCAGCGCGACGACGCGCGCGACCTGCGCATCGTGCGCTTCACCTACGGCTATTTCGTCGTGCTGCTGCTGACCGCCGCCGGGGTCGCGGCCTTCGCCGCGCCGCTGCTGGACCTGCTCACCGGCAGCGGCTACGCCGAGGCCGCGCCGGCCATTCCCTACATCGCGCTGGGCTATGCCTTTGGCGGCATGTACTACATGGTCACCAACTACGTGTTCTACGCCGGGCGCACCGGCGCGCTGGCCACGGTCACCTTCGTCTCTGGCGCGGTCAACGTGGTGGCGGCCTTGATTCTCGTGCGCAGCAACGGCCTGGTCGGCGCCGCGCAGGCGGCTGTGATCGGCAAGGCGGTGCTGTTCGCCGCCACCTGGTGGCTCAGCGATCGCTGCCACCCGATGCCCTGGGGCCGGGCCTTGAGGCGGCGCGCATGAGCGTTCTCCAACCTGGCGCGATCGCATCGCGGACGCTGCCCGCGGCCCCATCGCAACGGCTGTCACCGCTGCACGTGCTGGCCGGTGTGCTGCTCGGGCTGCCCGTGTCGTACCCCGACGTGCCCTACTACTGGGCGGCCTTCGCGGTCATGGTCATCGCGCTGTTCACCACGCCCTTGGACCGCCTGAACCGCAGCCCGGGCCTCGCGCTGTGCGTGTTGGCCCTGTGCGGCGTGGCCACGCTGTCGAACCTGCTCAGCCCCTATGCCTATGTGCGCGAGCCGGCGCGATTTCTCACCAGCAGCGTGTTCTACCTGTTCTTCATGGTCGGCCTGCTGGCCTGGGACCGGGCGCGCGAGCTCATGGCCGGGCTGGCGGCGGCCATTCTTTTGCAGGCGCTGGCGGTGCTGGCCTTGTCGGTGGTCAAGTTCAGATGGTCAGTGGGCGTGTTGAACTGGACGGTGCCCGAGCTGCGCCTGTGGGGCAGCCCTTGGTTCCCCGATTGGCCCAACTTCTACGCCATCTTGCTGTCCACCGGCTTCCTGCTGTTTCTGCTGCATTACCGCCGGTGGCTGCCAGCTGGCATTTGCATGGCGGCGGGCATTCTCACCACGTCGCGTTCGGTCTATCTGGCGCTGGCCATCGGCATCGCCTGGCTGGCCCTGTCCGGGCGTGGGCTGCGTGGCGTGCTGCGGGCAGTCGGGGTGGCGGCCATCACGGTGCTGGCGGCCATGGCGCTGGTGCGGGTGCTGGCCGGCGCCGACGGCCTGGGCGAGCTCATTGAGCGCATGAGCGTGTTGTCCGACCGCGAGGAGATCTGGGCCAGCAGCCTGCGCTTGTTCACGCACAATCCCTGGTTGGGTTTGGGCGGTGTCACGTTGGACGAAAGCGTGGGGCATACTGGCCATGCCTCGTTCCACAATTCGTTCGCCGAGGTGCTGGTGCGCCATGGCGTGATCGGCTTCGCTTTGTACCTGGCACTGTTGTCCATCTATGCCACGCGTGTGCGAGCCGGCCATGCCGGCTGTGCCGTCTTGCTGTTCTACCTGCTGACGGCCTTGTTCCAGAACACCTTGCGCCATCCTCATTTCTTCATGATGTTCTCGTTCTTCGCCATTGCGGCCATCCCGAAGGCTCGCGAATGACCGTTGACCGCGTCATCCGCCAGGACGGCGCCGAGGTCTCGCTTGAACAGTTGTCGGGCGAGGTCTCGGCCAGTCTGTTCCAGACCGACAAGCACTACGCTTTGTGCGCCGAGGTGGCCGGCGCGCAAGTGACCGACGAGGGCGTCTACAAGGTGCTGCACAACTTGCTGGCGCTCAAGTCACGCGTGCTGATGGGGCTGAGCGCGCTGTTGGCTGAGCCCGAGCTGGGCCTGCCGCCACCACGCCAGGTGGTGTTGTCGCCCGCGCTGGTGCGGGCCGTGGGCCAGACGCTGTCGGCCCGCGGCATCGAGGTCGTGCCGCTGCCCCAGGACACGCCCTTGCTGCCGCGCTCGGTGGCCGTGGCCTTTTTCCTGAAGGCGGTGCTGCATCGCCTGTATCGGCTGGTGGCCCGCCCGTTGTTGGCCGGCGTGCCGATGGTGCGCGCCTGGGTCGACGTCACCGACGTGATGTACGGCCAGCTGTACGAGCGCGCGCAGGTGCGCGTCTTTCCCTTTTCGCACGGCATGCGCCGCCAGCTCGCCTATGTGCGCAGCCTGGGCCGGCGCGGTGTGCGTTGGTCTTTTGACGGAGTTCCTTTTCGCGTGGCCGACGCGTTGGCGGCGCTGTTGGCACCCGGCGCCACGCGCCATCTGCGGCTGGCCCGCGCCGAGTGGCAGGCCTATGACCGCTTCGGCCGCGAGCTGCTGCGCGCCGGCGTGAAGGAGCTGTATTCGAGCGACGAGTACGAGGTCGGCGCGGTGGCCGCTGGCGCGCGCCTGCGCCAGGGCGGCGCGGCCTACGTGAACACCGCGCATGGCATCGGCCTGTACTGCCCGCAGGTGGCCTACACGCGCTTCGAGTACATCAACGACTACCAGGCCGCGTTCTACCGCCGCATGGGCAACCCGATGGCGTTGCAAAAGCGCGAGAAGATGAACTCGCGCCTGCCCTTCGAGCGCAACGAGCTGGAGCAGGCCGACC
This sequence comes from Comamonadaceae bacterium, assembly GCA_947476465.1. Taxonomy (GTDB): domain Bacteria; phylum Pseudomonadota; class Gammaproteobacteria; order Burkholderiales; family Burkholderiaceae_C; genus Ramlibacter. Next base: position 13,586 of record CANJQN010000022.1, read on the forward strand.
CCCTGGCCCTGGTCTATGTGCACCAGAACTTCGAGGCCTACAACCTGCCCTCGGAGCGGGCGGCGCAAGATCGCATCATGGGCGCGCTGTCGCCGCTGGCGCGCAGCCTGGGCCTGCAGGCCGTGCTCAAGCTGCACCCGAACACGCCGCCCGCCCGCTTTCGCGCCGACCTGCCCGCGGACGTGCGCGTTGCCGGCCGCTGGGACGAGTTGTGCGGCCTGCGGCCGGTGTTCCTCACGATCTACTCCACCGCCTACTACGAGCTCGCGCCAGTGGCGCCGGTGCTCGTGTACCGCGCGCCGACCTACAGCCCGCAGGTCTACCTCGACGGCGAGTTCCAGACCTTCGACGTGTCAGACCTGGCCGAGCGGGTGGCGCCTTTGAGAGACCGGGCCACCTGGGCCGCCCTGGTCGATCGGCAGTGGCAAAGCCTTCAAGGGGTTCCCGCATGATCAAGAAGCTGCTCGTGTGGCTGCTGACGCAATACCAGTTGCGCGTGCTGTACCGGTTTCGCAGTGTCGGCCGCAACATCCGTCTGGACAAGAGCCTGTTCATCTACCCACATCGGGTCAGCTTGGGCGATGACGTCTTCATTGGCCGCTACAGTTTTCTCGACGGCGACATCGAGATCGGCAACGGTGTCATGCTGGCCGGCTCGGTGGCCATCGTGGGGGGCGACCATGTCTTCCGGGAGGTGGGCGTGCCCTTGTTCGCCTCCCCGCGCGAGCATTGGAACAAGACCGTGGTGGGCGACGACGCCTGGATCGGCCACGGCGCCACCGTGCTCAATGGCCGGACCATCGGCCGCGGCGCCATCGTGGCCGCCGGCTCGGTGGTCACGCAGGACGTGCCGCCCTATGCCATCGTGGCCGGCAACCCGGCGCGGGTGGTGGCGCAGCGGTTTGAACCATCTGAACAGGCCCGCCACGAGCAGGCCCTCAGAGCCCATCGAAGATAATCTTTAGTCCTCATGAGCTTCACGCACAAGACCCTGTTGGTGACCGGCGGCACTGGTTCGTTTGGCGCCGCCATCCTGGAGCGCTTCCTTTGCACCGACATCGGCGAGATCCGTGTCTTCAGCCGCGACGAGAAGAAGCAGGACGACATGCGCAAGCGCTTTTCCAGCGACAAGCTCAAGTTCTACCTGGGCGACGTGCGCGACCCAGCCAGCCTGCTGGCGGCCACGCGCGGGGTCGACTACATCTTTCATGCGGCGGCGCTCAAGCAGGTGCCCTCGTGTGAGTTCCATCCGATGGAAGCCGTCAAGACCAACGTCATCGGCACCGAGAACATGCTGGAGGCGGCCATTGCCAACCAGGTGCGGCGCGTGGTGTGCCTGTCCACCGACAAGGCGGTCTACCCGATCAACGCTATGGGCATCAGCAAGGCACTGATGGAAAAGGTGATGGTCGCCAAGTCGCGCGCCAGCGGCGGCACCGTGATGTGCGGCACGCGCTACGGCAACGTCATGGCCTCGCGCGGCTCGGTCATCCCCCTGTTCGTCGAGCAGCTGCTGGCGGGAAAGCCGCTCACCGTCACCGACCCGGGCATGACCCGCTTCATGATGACGCTGGAAGACGCGGTCGACCTGGTGCTGTACGCTTTCGAGCACGGCGACAGCGGCGACATCTTCGTGCAGAAGGCGCCCGCGGCCACCATCGAGGTGCTGGTGCAGGCCTTGCTCGAGCTGTTCGAGCGGCCGCAGCATCCGGTGAACGTGATCGGCACCCGCCACGGCGAGAAGCTGTACGAGGCGCTGCTCTCGCGCGAGGAAATGGCGTGCGCGCAAGACCGGGGCGATTATTTCCGCGTGCCGCCCGACCTGCGCGATTTGAACTACGGCAAGTTCGTCGAGCAGGGCGAGCGCCGCATCAGCGAGAGCACCGACTACAACTCGCACAACACCCAGCGCCTCGATGTCGAGGGCATGAAGGCCCTGCTGCTGCGCCTGGATTTCATCCGCGACTTGCGGGACGGCAAGCCCGCCCGCCCGGTGGAGTGACGCACATGAAGCTGCTGATCACCGGCGCGGACGGCTTCATCGGCCAGAACCTGCGCGCGCATTTTCGGGAGCGCCCCGACATCACCGTGCTGGCGCTCACCCGCGCTTCCACCGAGGCCGACTGGGCCAGCGCCGTGCGCGAGGCCGACGCCGTGTTCCACCTGGCCGGCGTCAATCGCCCGCCAGACCCGGCCGATTTCGCGGTGGGCAACCGCGAACTCACCGCCCACCTGTGCCAGCTGCTGCGACAGGCCGGCCGTGCCGTGCCCCTGCTGTACGCCTCGTCAACCCAGGCCGAGCGCGACAACCCCTATGGCCGCAGCAAACGCGAGGCTGAGCAACTGCTGCTGGCCCACGCCGGCGCCACCGGCGCGCCGCTGCACATCCATCGCCTGCCCAACGTGTTTGGCAAGTGGTGCCGCCCCAACTACAACTCGGCGGTCGCCACCTTCTGCCACAACATCGCGCGAGGCCTGCCGATCCAGGTGAACGATCCGGCGGCCCCGCTCACTCTGGTCTATATCGACGACGTGGTGCAGGCCTTTGTGGCCCTGCTGCAGGCCCAGCCCGGCGACACGCCGCAACGCAAGGTGCAGCCGCACTACACGCTGACCGTGGGCGATCTGGCCCGCCACCTGGAGAGCTTTCGGGACTGCCGCAGCAGCCTCACGCCGGGCGCGGTCGGCACCGGCCTGCTGCGTGCGCTGTACGCCACCTACGTGAGCTACCTGCCCACCGAGCAGTTCGCCTACGACATTCCCAAGTACGGCGACGCGCGCGGGGTGTTTGTGGAAATACTCAAGACACCCGACGCCGGGCAGTTTTCTTACTTCACCGCGCACCCGGGCATTACCCGCGGCGGCCACTACCACCACACCAAGACCGAAAAATTCCTGGTGCTCAAGGGCCGTGCCCACTTCGGTTTTAGGCATTTGGTCACCGGCGAATTTTTCGAGCTGTTGACCGAAGGCGAGCATCCGCGCATGGTCGAGACGGTGCCGGGCTGGTCGCACGACATCACCAATGTGGGGGACGCTGAAATGGTGGTCATGGTGTGGGCCAATGAAGTCTTTGACCGCGCCCGCCCTGATACCTTCACGTTTCCCGTGGGACACGCATGAAAAAGCTCAAGGTCATGACGGTGGTCGGCACGCGGCCCGAGATCATCCGGCTGTCGCGGGTGATGGCCAGGCTCGACCAGTACTGCGATCACGTGCTGGTGCACACCGGCCAGAACTACGACTACGAGCTCAACGAGATCTTCTTCCAGGACCTGCAGGTGCGCCGGCCCGACCACTTCCTGCAGGCCGCTGGTGCCAGCGGGGCCGAGACCATCGGCAAGGTGATCATCGCGGTCGACCCGGTGCTGGCGCAGGAGCAGCCCGACGCGGTGCTGATCCTCGGTGACACCAACAGCTGCATGGCGGCCATTGCGGCCAAGCGGCGCAAGATTCCGGTCTTTCACATGGAGGCCGGCAACCGCTGCTTCGACCAGCGCGTGCCCGAGGAGATCAACCGCCGTATCGTCGACCACACCGCCGACATCAACCTCACCTACAGCAGCATTGCCCGCGAATACCTGCTGCGCGAGGGGCTGCCGCCCGACATGGTCATCAAGACCGGCAGCCCGATGTTTGAGGTGCTCACGCACTACCGCGAGGGCATTGCGGCGTCCGACGTGCTGCAGCGCATGGGCCTTTCGGCCGGCGGCTACTTCGTGGTCAGTGCCCACCGCGAGGAGAACATCGAGTCGGACCGCAACTTCGGCAAGCTGGTCGAGGTGCTCAACGCGGTGGCGCAAGCCTGGGACCTGCCAGTGATTGTCTCGACCCACCCGCGCACCCGCAAGCGCATCGAAGCCACCGGCGCCACCTTCCATCCGCGCGTGCAATTGCTAAAGCCCCTGGGTTTTCTCGACTACGTGAAGCTGCAGCAAGACGCGCGCGCCGTGCTGTCCGACAGCGGCACCATCTCCGAGGAATCGTCCATCCTCAACTTCCCAGCACTCAACCTGCGCGAGGCGCACGAGCGCCCCGAGGCCATGGAAGAGGCGTCGGTGATGATGGTCGGCCTGGAGACCCAGCGCGTGCTGCAGGCGCTGGCCCTGCTGGCCGACCAGCCACGCGGCGAGCAGCGCCTGCTGCGCCCTGTGGCCGACTACAGCACGCCCAATGTCTCGGACAAGGTGGTGCGCCTGATCCACAGCTACACCGACTACGTCAACCGCGTGGTCTGGCGCAAGCCAAGCTGAGCTGAGCGTGCGCCTGTTGGTCGTCAGCCAGTATTTCTGGCCCGAGAATTTTCGCGTCAACGACCTCGTGACCGAGTTCGCGGCGCGCGGCCACGCGGTGACCGTGCTCACCGGCTGGCCCAACTATCCGGCGGGCCAGGTGTTTCCCGAATTCCGGGCCGACCCAGCCGCCTTCGCCACCTTCAGCGGCGCGCGCGTGGTGCGCGTGCCGCTGCTGCCGCGCGGCCAGGGTGGTCTGCGCCTGGCCCTCAACTACCTCAGCTTCGCGCTGAGCGGCATGCTGGCGGGCGCCTGGAAGCTGCGCGGCCAGCACTTTGACGCCATCTTCGTGTTCGAGCCCTCGCCCGTGACGGTAGGCCTGCCGGCCATCGTGCAACGCTGGCTCAAGAAGGCGCCGCTGGCCTTCTGGGTGCTCGATCTGTGGCCCGAGACATTGGAGGCCATCGGGGTGGTGCGCTCCAAGAAGGTGCTGGGCATGGTCGGTTCGCTGGTGAGCTTCATCTACCGCCGCTGTGATCTGATGCTGGCCCAGTCGCGCAGCTTCATGCCGCAGATCGGCCGCTACGCCGGCGCCACCGAGGTGCGCTACTTTCCCAGCTGGGCCGAGGCTGTGCACGAGGCCGGCGAGGCGCCGCCCGCGCCCGAGGTGCGGGCCGCACCCGGCGCCTTCACCATTGTGTTCACCGGCAACATCGGCGAGGCGCAGGACTTTCCCACCGTCCTGGACGCCGCCGAGCGGGTAAAGACCTCGGCCCCGCAAGTGCGATGGATCATCGTGGGCGACGGGCGCATGGCCGCCTGGGTGCAGGGCGAGGTGCAGCGGCGCGGCCTGCAAGAGCAGGTGCTGTTGCCCGGGCGCTTTCCGGTCGAGCGCATGCCGTCGTTTTACCGCCATGCCGACGCGCTGCTGGTGTCGCTCAAGCCCGAGCCGATTTTCGCGATGACGATTCCCGGCAAGCTGCAGTCCTACCTGGCCGCCGGCCTGCCGATCCTGGCGATGCTGGACGGCGAGGGTGCCAGCGTGGTTCGCGATGCCCGGGCCGGTGTGGCCAGCCCCGCTGGCGATGCGCGGGCGCTGGCCGAGGCGGTTCTGCGCCTGGCTGCCACAGCGCCGGCGGAGCGCGCCGCGATGGGGCAGCGCGGGCGCCAGGTGGGCGCTGCCGAGTTCGGCCGCGTCCGCCAGATCGACAAGCTCGAAGCCTGGCTGGCTGAACTGGCGGCCGGCGCCCGCCCGGGCCGCGCACAGGAGCCGCAGCCATGATGCTGGTCACCGGCGCCACCGGATTCGTCGGCCAGGCCTTGTGCGCGCAGCTGCGCTCGCGCGGGCTGCCCTTGCGCGCGGCCAGCCGCCGCGCCGCCGCGGGCTGCGTGGCCGTCGGCGCACTGGACGCGCACACCGACTGGAGCGAAGCCCTGCACGGGGTGGACCGCGTGGTGCATCTGGCCGCCCGAGTGCATGTCATGGCTGAGCAGGCCGCCGACCCGCTGGCCGAGTTTCGCAAGGCCAACGCCTTGGCGACCGAGCGCCTGGCGCGCCAGGCGGCGGCTGCGGGCGTGCGCCGCTTCGTCTTTCTCAGCTCGATCAAGGTCAACGGCGAAAGCACGGCACCGGGCCGGCCCTTCACCGCCGACGACACCCCGGCACCCCAGGACCCTTATGGCGTCAGCAAGCTTGAAGCCGAGCGGGCGCTGCAGGCCGTGGCGGCCGAGACCGGCATGCAGGTGTGCATCCTTCGCCCACCACTGGTCTACGGGCCGGGGGTGCGCGCCAACTTCCGCCGCATGATGCGCTGGGTGGCGCGCGGCGTGCCGCTGCCGCTGGGCGCCGTGCGCAACCAGCGCAGCCTGATGGCGCTTGGCAATCTGGTCGACCTGATCATCACCTGCCTGGACCATCCGGGCGCGGCCAACCAGGTGCTGCTGGCCGGCGATGGCGAGGACCTTTCCACGCCCGAACTGCTGCGCCGCGTCGCCGGGGCGCTGGATACCCGGGCGCGGCTCGTTGCGGTGCCGCCTGGGCTGCTACAGTTTCTGGCTGGCCTTGCGGGCAAACGGGCGGTCGTCGACCCGCTGTGCGGGTCGCTGCAGCTGGACATCGGCAAGACCCGCTGCCTGCTCCAGTGGACGCCGCCCGTCGGCATCGACACGGCACTGCGCCGCACAGCGCAAGAATTCATTCAATCGGGTGGCCGCACCACCCACAGGGATCAGTAGGAGTAACTATGGAGCGCATCGCCGCACCGCGCGAAACGGACAAGACCCCGTTCGCGCCGCAAGCCACCGACTCGGCGACGAAATACGGGCTGCCGCAGGAGGTGAAGTACTGCGCCTGCTGTGTCATCTCAAACCAGCGTCCGAACTCGGCGGTGGAATACAACCACACCAAGGATTCCAAGAAGACGACCATCGCCTTCGGCGAGGACGGTGTCTGCGACGCCTGCCGCTTCGCCCTGCGCAAGAAGCAGGGCATCGACTGGGACGAGCGCGAGCGCACCCTGCGCGAGCTGTGCGAGCGCCACCGCAGCAAGGACGGCAGCTACGACTGCATCGTGCCCGGCTCGGGCGGCAAGGACAGCTTCTACGCCTCGCACATGCTGCGCACCCAGTACGGCATGCACCCCATGACGGTCACCTGGGCGCCGCACATCTACACCGACTGGGGCTGGAAGAACTTCCAGGCCTGGATCCATGCTGGCCACGACAACCTGCTGATGACGCCCAACGGGCGGGTGCATCGGCTGCTCACGCGCCTGGCCGTGGACAACCTGTTCCACCCCTTCCAGGCCTTCATGTTCGGCCAGAAGGCGCTGGCGCCCAAGATGGCGCTCTTGCACAAGATCCCGCTGGTGTTCTACGGCGAGAACGAGGCCGAGTACGGCAACCCCATCGGCGACACCGAATCGGCCAAGCGGGACTGGTCGTACTTCACCGCGCAAGACCAATCGAATGTCAGCCTGGGCGGCGTGACCGTGGCCGACCTCAAGAAGCACTTCGGCGTGGCGCAGCAAGACCTTTTGCCCTATCTGCCGGCCAACCCCAACGAGATCGAGGCGCAGAAGGTCGAGGTGCATTACCTGGGCTACTACCTCAAGTGGCACCCGCAAAGCTGTTACTACTACGCTGTCGAGCACGGGGGCTTCCAAGCCTCGCCCGAGCGCACGCCCGGCACCTACAGCAAGTACAACAGCATCGACGACCGCATCGACGACTTCCACTACTACACCACGGGCGTCAAGTTCGGGATCGGCCGCGCCACCTATGACGCCTCGCAGGAGATCCGCTCGGGCGACATCACCCGCGAAGAGGGGGTGGCCCTGGTCAAGCGTTTCGACCACGAGTGGCCCGAGCGCTTCGCGGAAGAAATCTTGCGCTACCTGAGCATCCCGGCGCAGGAGTTCCCCGAGGCCAGCAAGATGTTCGAGCAACCCATCATGGACCGTGAGTATTTCCGCAAGCTGGCCGACACCTTCCGCTCGCCCCACCTGTGGAAGTGGGAAGACAGCCGCTGGGCGCTGCGCGACGCGGTCTGGCACGACAAGCACCAGATGCGCTGAGTACGCAATCACGTCATGCGAAACCTGCGCATCATTCCCCGGCTCGACATCAAGGGCCCGAACCTGATCAAGGGCATCCACCTTGAAGGCCTGCGCGTGATGGGCGACCCGCACGCGTTCGCGCTGCGCTACTACGAGGCCGGCGCCGACGAGCTGGTGTACATGGACATCGTGGCCAGCCTGTATGGCCGCAACAACCTCAGCGACATCATCCGCCGCACGGCCGACCAGGTGTACATCCCGATCACGGTGGGCGGCGGCATCCGCTCGGTCGACGACGCCCGGCTGCTGCTGCGCTCGGGTGCCGACAAGGTGGCGATCAACACCGCGGCCATCGCCCGGCCCGCGCTGGTGACCGAGGTCTCGCGCCGTTTCGGCTCGCAGGCCATGGTGTTGTCGGTCGAGGCCAAGCAGGTCGCGCCCGGCCAGTGGGAGGCCTACACCGACAACGGCCGCGAGCGCACCGGCCTGGACGTGATCGAGTGGGTCAAACGCGGTGTGGAACTGGGGGCCGGCGAGATCCTGCTCACGTCCGTGGACCGCGAAGGCACGCGCAAGGGTTTTGACATCGACCTGGTACGCCGCGTCAGCCGCGCGGTGCCGGTGCCGGTGATCGCCAGCGGCGGCATGGGCACGTTGGCCCATTTCATCGAGGCCGCGCAAGACGGCGAGGCCGACGCCATCGCCATGGCCGACGTGCTGCATTACCAGCGAATGACGATTCCCGAGATCCGCGCCGCCGCACGCGAGGCCGGGCTCGGCGTGCGCAAACTCTGACAAGCTGATGGCCGCCAAAGAGATCACCCTGCTGGACTACGGCATGTGCAACATGCTGAACGTGGCCCGTGCCTTCGAGCACATGGGCGCGCAACTGCGCATCACCGAAGACCCGGCCGACGTCGCCACCGCCGAGCGCCTGGTGGTGCCCGGCGTGGGCGCGTTCCAGAACAGCATCCATGAGGTCACCTCGCGCGGTTTTGGCGACGCGATTCGCCGTTACGTGGACACCGGCAGGCCGCTGCTGGGTATCTGCGTGGGCATGCAGATTTTGTTCGAGGGCAGCGAAGAATTCGGCGACCACGCCGGCCTGGGCATCTTGGCCGGCCGGGTCAAGGCCATCCCCGCCACCAGCATTGACGGCCAGCCGCAACGTGTGCCGCACATCGGCTGGAATCATCTGGTCGCGCCCGCGACCGGCCGTGACTGGCAGGGGACTTTGCTCGAGCCCCTGCGCGGCAAGGACCCGGCGGTGTACTTCGTGCACTCCTTCGCGGCCGAACCGGCGGACCCGGCGGACCGGCTGGCCGATTGCCTCTACGGCGGCCACCGCATCTGCGCCGCCGTGCAGCGCGGCAACGTCATGGCCACCCAGTTCCACCCTGAGCGCAGCGGCGAGACGGGGCTGGCGGTGGTGCGGCATTTCGTATCACTGTGATCGCGTGAAGACACTGGCCATCATTCCCGCACGTGGCGGCTCCAAGCGGTTGCCGGGCAAGAATGTGCGGCCCTTCCTGGGGCGTCCGCTCCTGCACTGGTCGATCGACTTCGCCCGCGATCTGGGCCTGTTCGACGAGTTGCAGGTGTCCACCGACGACGAGGCCATCGCGCAGTGCGCCCGCGATGCGGGGCTGGCCGTGCCCGCCCTGCGTCCAGCCGAACTCGCCACCGACACCGCAGGCAGCGCCGACGTGGCCATCGACCTGCTGCGCAAGGCACAGGCGCAGGGCCGCGAGTTCGATTGGGTGGCCCTGCTGCAACCGACCTCGCCGCTGCGCGAGCCCTTGCGCTGGCAGCGCGCCTTTGAGCTCGCGCGCGCCGGCGGCTGCGATGCGGTGGTGGGGGTTTCGCCAGTGCGCGACCATCCGGCGCATGTGCTGCGCATGGAAGTCGACAGCGCCCTCACGCCCTGGGGCGGCGCCGAGGGCCTGCGCCAGCGCACGCAAGATCTGCCGCCGGCGGTGCGCGTCAACGGCAGCCTGTATCTGGTGCGCAGCGAGGTGCTGATGGCCCAGGGCACCTTCTTCCCCCCGGCCACGCGCGGCGTGCTTTGCGACCAACCCTGGGAAGATGTCGACATCGACACCGAAGCCGACTGGGTGGTGGCCGATGCGCTGGCGCGCCACTACGGGAGAACCGCTTGACCACCTTCATCATTGCCGAGGCCGGCGTCAACCACAACGGCGACGAGGCGCTGGCGCTTGCCCTGGTCGACACGGCGGCGCAATGCGGCGCCGACGCGGTGAAGTTCCAGACCTTTTCCGCCGACAAGCTGGTGCGCCCTGGCGCCGAGAAGGCCGAGTACCAGAAGCGCCAGACCGGCGCGGGCGACCAGTGGGCCATGCTCAAGGCGCTGGAGATGTCACCCGCATTGCATCGCAAGCTGGTCGCGCGCTGCGCTGAGGTGGGCATCGAGTTCATGTCGACGCCGTTTGACGAAGAGGCGGCCGACTTCCTGTTGTCCCTGGGCATGAAGCGCATCAAGGTGCCCTCGGGCGAGATCACCAGCACGCCCTTCCTGCGCTTCCTGGCGGCCAAGGATTGCCCGCTGATCGTCTCCACCGGCATGGCCGACCTGGCCGAGATCGAGGCGGCCATGCGCGTGATCGCGGACACCCGCCGCGAGCTGGGCTTTGGGGCGCCGATGGAGGACATGGTGACGGTGCTGCATTGCACCTCCAACTACCCGGCCGCGTTCGCCGACGTGAACCTGCGGGCCATGACCACCATCGCCCAGGCCACCGGGTTGCCGGTGGGCTACTCCGACCACACCCTGGGCATCGCCGTCTCCACAGCGGCGGTGGCGCTGGGCGCCTGCGTGATCGAAAAGCATTTCACCCTCGACCGCACGCTGGCCGGCCCCGACCACGCGGCCTCGCTGGAGCCGGGCGAGCTGGCCGCGATGGTGGCGCAGATCCGCGCCGTCGAGGCCGCCCTGGGCTCACCGATCAAGCAGCCCACCGCGTCCGAGCTGCCGGTGCGCGCGCTGGTGCGCCGCAGCGTCACCACCGTGCGGCCGATCGCGCAAGGCGCGGTGCTGCGGGCCGAAGACTTCGCCTTGCTGCGCCCGGGCGATGGCATCGCCCCCGCCGAGGCACAGCGTGTGCCGGGCCATCGGGCGCGCCACGCGATCCCCGCTGGCACCACGCTGCGGTGGTCCGACCTTAAATGAACCCCCGCCGCGTCGCCTACATCAGCGGCACACGGGCCGACTTTGGCCTGATGCAGGCCACGCTGGAAGCCATTCACCACGACCCGCGTCTGGCGCTGGGCATCATCGCCACCGGCATGCACCTGTCGCGCGATCACGGACACACGCTGGACGACATCACCGCCAGCGGTCTGCCGCTGTGGGCCACCGTGCCGGTGGTGATGAACCCGCCCACCGGCGCCACCATGGCCCGCAACCTCGGCCTGATGCTCGCCGCCTTTGTGCCACTGCTGCAGGCGCACCGGCCAGACGTGGTGCTGTTGCTGGGCGACCGCGGTGAGATGCTGGCCGGCGCGCTGGCCGCCATCCACCTGAACATTCCGGTGGCGCACATCCACGGCGGTGAGCGTTCCGGCACGGTCGACGAACCGGTGCGGCACGCGATCTCCAAACTTTCGCACTTTCATTTCACCGCCACCGCCCAGGCGCGCGAGCGGCTGGTGCGCATGGGCGAGACGCCCGAACACATCTGGGTGACCGGTGCGCCAGGCCTGGACGGCCTGCGCGAGCTGGCCAGCATCCCGCGCGAGGCCTTGCTGGCCGGCGCGGGCATCGCACCGGGCGAGCGGGTGGCGCTGCTGGTGTTTCACCCGGTGCTGCAGGAAGCGGCGTCGGCCGGCGCGCAGGCCCAGGCGGTGCTGGACAGCCTGCAGGGGCAGGGGTTGCGTGTGGTGGCGCTGCGGCCCAATGCCGATGCGGGCAGCGACGCGATTCGCCAGGTGCTGATCGAGCGGCACCGGGCCGGCCAGCTGCACCTGGCCACCCATTTCCCGCGCCGGGAGTTTGTCTCGTGGATGGCGGCCGCCGACCTGATGGTGGGCAACTCCAGCGCCGGCATCATCGAGGCGGCCAGCTTCGGCACGCCGGTGGTGAACATCGGCCTGCGGCAGAACCTGCGCGAGCGCAATGCCAATGTGTTCGATTGTGCGGCCGAGCCTGCCGCCATTACCCAGGCGCTGGTGCGCGCGCTGCAACACGGACGCTTTCCGATCGAGAATGTGTATGGCGACGGCGCGACCGCGCCGCGCATTTTGCAGCGGCTGGCCATGCAGCCGCTGGATGCACAGCTCCTTTTGAAAACCAATGCCTACTGATTCCATCCTGATTCTGGGCGCCGGCGGCCACGCCAAGGTGGTGCTCGATGCCTTGCTGCGCCAGGGCTTGCGCCGCGCGGGCGTCGAGGTGGCCGACGACGGCGTGGCGCTGCAAGGCCGCGAATTTCTGGGGGCGCCGGTGCGTACGCTGGCCGCTTGCATGGCCCGGCGTTTCCATGTCGCCATCGGCGCCGCAGCCGCCCGTGAACGCGCCTTCGGGCGGCTGCGCGGCCAAGGGCGCGTGGCGCTGTCGGTGCTGCACACGGCCGCCAGCATCTCGCCGCTGGCGGTGCTGGGCGAGGGCGTGTTTGTCGCCGCGCAAGCCGTGGTGGGGCCCGCCGCCCAGTTAGGTGAGGGCGTCATCGTCAACCACGGCGCGGTGGTCGACCACGACTGCGTCGTCGGCGCGTTTTCCCATATCGCGCCCAATGCCACCCTCGGCGGTGGCGTGACGATCGGCCGGCGCGTCCTGGTGGGCGCCGGGGCCACGCTGCTGCCCGGGGTGCGGGTGGGTGATGACACCATCATCGGCGCGGGCGCGCTGGTGGCGCGCAGCATCGATGGCGGGGGTACCTGGATCGGTGTTCCGGCGGCGCGCATGAAAGACAAGGAAGCTTGAGTGAACGAGATCTCCCGCATCACGGTCGGCCGTGACACCAGCCTGCGTCAGGCGCTGGCCACGCTCGACAAGGCCGGCACCGGCCTGCTGCTGCTGGCCGGTGCCGGCGGCGCGTTCGAACGCACCGTGACCGACGGCGACCTGCGCCGCCTGCTCCTGGAGGGCTGCCCGCTTGAAGGCACGCTGGCCGCGCTGGCGCACATCCGCTCGGTGGTGATCGACCAGGCCTTCTCGCGCCGCCAGGCCCTGGACCTCATGAACCAGCACGCGATCAACCACCTGCCGGTGGTCGGCCCCGACGGCCGCGTTTCGCAAGTGCTCGAGCGCCGCGAGATCGACGAGCAGATTTTGCTGTCCACGCCGCACATGGGCGACACCGAGCGCGACTTCGTGGAAGAGGCCTTCCGCACCAACTGGATCGCGCCGCTGGGCCCCAACGTCGACGCGTTCGAGCGCGAGCTGGCGCAGCTGGTGGGCATCGGCCATGCGGCCGCCTTGAGCTCGGGCACCGCCGCCATTCACCTGGCGCTGATCCTGCTGGACGTGCGGCCGGGCGATCGGGTGTTTTGCTCCACGCTCACTTTCGCCGCCAGCGCCAACCCGATCGCCTACCAGCATGCGCAGCCGGTGTTCATCGACTCCGACGAGGCCAGCTGGAACATGTCGCCGCGCGCGCTCGAGGCGGCGCTGGAATCCGCCCGGCGCGACAACCAGCTGCCCAAGGCCGTCATTGTGGTCAACCTGTACGGCCAGAGCGCCGACATGGACCCGATCGTGGCGCTGTGCGAGCGCTATGGCGTGCCGTTGGTCGAGGATGCCGCCGAGTCGCTGGGCGCGCGCTACAAGGGCCGCGCCAGCGGCACCTTCGCCCGCATGGGTATCTTCTCGTTCAACGGCAACAAGATCATTACCACCTCGGGCGGCGGCATGCTGGTGTCCGACGACAAGGCGCTGATTGAACGGGCCCGCTTTCTGGCCACGCAGGCGCGCGACCCCGCGCCGCACTACCAGCACAGCGTGATCGGCTACAACTACCGCATGAGCAACATCCTGGCTGGCGTGGGCCGGGGGCAGCTGAAGGTGCTGGGGCAACGGGTGGAGTCGCGCCGCGCGGTGTTCCACAACTATTGCGCGGCCTTGGCCGACCTCGACATCTTCGACTGGATGCCCGAGCCCGACTGGAGCTATGCCACGCACTGGCTCACGGCCTGCACCCTGCGCCCGGGCCTGGGTATCGGCAGCGCCGAGTTCATCCGCCGTCTGGCGGCGGAGCTGATCGAGGCGCGGCCGCTGTGGAAACCCATGCACCTGCAGCCGGTGTTCGCCGGCAGCAGCTACTTTGCCGACGGCGATGTGTCGGTGTCCGACCGGCTGTTCGAGCAGGGCGTGTGCTTGCCCTCCGGCTCGAACATGTCCGAAACGCAAATTGAACGGGTGGTGGACACCATCCGCAAAGTGCTCAAGTAAGCCGGCGGTGATGGCGGATCGGTTCAAGCGTCTGTTCGACCTGCTGCTGGCGATGGTGGCCACGGCCGTCCTGCTGGTGCCCATCGTGATCGTGGCGTTGCTGGTGCGCCTGAGCTCCCCGGGGCCGGTGCTGTACTGGTCCGACCGGGTGGGCGTTCGCAATCGCATCTTTCGCATGCCCAAGTTCCGCACCATGAAGACCGGCACGCCAGCGGTGGCCACCCATCTGCTGAACGACCCCGATGTCTGGCTGACGCCGGTCGGCGGCTTCCTGCGCAAGACCAGTCTGGATGAGTTGCCGCAGCTGTGGAGCATCCTCGCGGGCGACATGAGCTTCGTCGGTCCCCGCCCGGCGCTGTTCAATCAGCACGACCTGATCGCACTGCGCACAGAAAAGGGCGTGGACGCGCTGGTTCCCGGCCTCACCGGGTGGGCGCAGGTAAACGGGCGCGACGAGCTGTCGATCCTGGACAAGGTGGCGCTGGATGCCGAGTACCTGCGAAGCCGCAGCCTCTGGCTCGACCTGCGCATCATCGTCCTGACCTTCCTGAAGGTGGTGCGCAGCGAGGGTGTATCCCATTGACGGGGTTTATCATCGGCCATTTTCGCGAGGGGTCTGGATGACGGGAGCTGCAAAGTCGGATGAGAGCGATGCCGAGCACCATGGGCGCGTGCGGGCGGCGGTTGCGCCGCCCAGGGTTTCGGTCAGCGACGCTACCTTGTTCGAGTTGCTGCTTTCACTTCGCCACCGCTGGCTGATCGTTGTGGCCATGGCCATGGTGGGTGGTCTGGCTGGCTGGTTCGCATCCCAGTCGATCCCCCCTCGCTATGAAGCCGTCGGCATGGTCCGCATGGCCCAGGCCGCGCTGCTGGTCGGCGAGACCGTGCAGCTCAAGCCCGTCGAAATGCCCGCCCAGGCCGCCGAACGCATCGTCATGCCCGGCTTTCTGCAGGCCAGCGGGCTGCTGCAGCCGGGTGAGCCGATGCACGATCTCAAGCGCAGGGTGGCGGCGCGCCCCGTTCGCGAGTCGGACCTGCTGGAGATCAGTTACCGCGACCGCAGCCCTGAATCAGCCGGACAGGGCTTACGCAAGATTTTCGATCTGCTTGCGAAGCGTCAGGATGCGCTGGCGCAGCCGGCCCGCGAGACCATCGCGCAGCAGCTTCGCACCGTGCAGGAGTTTCGCCGCGCCGGCGTGGCCGAGGGTGCGCGGGCGGCCCGCATTGAAACGTCGCTGCAACTGAGCTTCGCCAGCCGCGAGAACGAGCTGTTGCGCTGGGAGGCCAGCCTGCAGGCTGCCATGGCCCCCCCGTCCACCGCGCCGGCCGCCCTGATCGAGGGCGTCGGCATCAATGAAGAGCCGGTCGGGCCAGGGCCAGTGCTGCTGGCCCTGTCGGGCGTGGTGGCGGGTCTGCTGCTCGGACTGGCGGTGGCGCTCGTTCACTCCCTGGTGCTTCGCCGGCGCTAGGCCGCGTGCCGGTTCGGGCTGCCCTCGCGGCGCCTCGGATGGGATGCGGCAAAATCCGCCGCATCCCACCCACTACGCCCGCACACATGCCCGACCCCTTGAACATCTCGCCTCGCGACAAGGCGGAGATCCTCGCCCAGGCCCTGCCTTACATCCGCAAGTTCCACGGCAAGACCATGGTGATCAAGTACGGCGGCAACGCCATGACCGATCCCGAGCTGCAGGCCGATTTCGCCGAAGACGTGGTGCTGCTCAAGCTGGTGGGCATCAACCCGGTGGTGGTGCACGGCGGTGGGCCCCAGATTGAGACCGCGCTCAAGCGGCTGGGCAAGAAGGGCCAGTTCATCCAGGGCATGCGGGTGACCGACGCCGAGACCATGGAGGTGGTCGAGTGGGTGCTGGCGGGCGAGGTGCAGCAGGACATCGTGGGCCTGATCAACCAGGCGGGGGGCAAGGCCGTCGGCCTGACCGGCCGGGACGGCGGCCTGATCCGCGCCCAGAAGCTGCGGATGGTCGACCCCGACGACCCCTCCAAGGAGCACGATGTGGGGCAGGTGGGCGACATTGTCTCGATCGACCCCTCGGTCGTCAGGGCGCTGCAAGACGATCAGTTCATCCCGGTCGTGAGCCCGATTGGCTTTGGCGAGCACAACGAAAGCTACAACATCAATGCCGACGTGGTGGCGGCCAAGCTGGCCACTGTCCTGCAGGCCGAGAAGCTGCTGATGCTGACCAACATCCCCGGCGTGCTGGACAAGCAGGGCCAGCTGCTGCCGGAGCTGACCATGCGCCGTATTGATGAGCTGATAGCCGACGGCACTATCTCGGGCGGCATGCTGCCCAAGATCGCCGGCGCCCTGGACGCCGCCCGCAGCGGGGTCAACTCGGTCCACATCATCGACGGCCGGGTGCCCCATGCCCTGCTGCTCGAAATTCTCACCGAGCAGGCTTTTGGCACCATGATCCGCTCGCATTAACCTTTTTTTGGCCCAAATCCGCAATATCGCTCTTCCCGGGCGTCCTTTGGTCTGCTACTGTAGTGCTAAAGGATGGGCTAGATCATGAGACTGCTTCTCGTGGAAGACGATGTGATGGTGGCCAGCGGCATCAAGCTGGGCCTGACCGATGCGGGCTACGCGGTCGACTGGGTGGGCAGCGGCGAGCGCGCAGAAGAGGTTCTCAAACGCGGGGAAACCTTCGACGCCGCCATCGTCGATATCGGCCTGCCCAACATGGACGGGCTTGAACTCACCCGGCGCCTGCGCAAGCCGGACATGGCCAGCGCCGCGATGCCAGTGCTGATCCTCACCGCCCGCGATGCGCTGCATGACCGGGTGCAAGGCCTGGATCTCGGGGCCGACGACTACATGCTCAAACCCTTCGAGCTGCCGGAACTGCTGGCGCGTTTGCGCGCCCTCCTGCGCCGTTCCCAGGCCGCCACCACCGCCGTGCTCAGCTTCGGCCCCATCGAACTCGACACCGCCACCCGCCGGGCCGGCGCGCGCAAGGGCGAGCAGTTCACCACCATCGAGCTCGGTCCGCGTGAATGGACCGTCATGGAATACATGCTCATGAACGCGCCCAAGCCGGCCAGCAAGGACAAGCTGCTGCAGGCCCTGACCGGCTGGGACAAGGAGATCACCCCCAACGCGGTCGAGGTCTACATCTCCCGCCTGCGCGGCAAGCTTGAGCCGCACGGCGTGGCCTTACGGTCCATTCGCGGCTTTGGCTACCGGCTGGAGATGATCGAGGCGCAGGTGATCTGAGCCGCCTCGCGCTCACGTCATTTCCCTGACCAGGCCCCAGTCCATGCTGGCCCACGCCGCGTTTCCGGCGGACGCCCTGTCGGGCCCGCAGATGTTGTCCGGCCTGCGCCGGCGGCTGCTGTTTCTGCTGCTCGGGCCCTTGCTGCTGCTGGCCGTCGTCAACGCCTGGTTCGAGTACCGCTCCGCCGACAGCGTCGACAGCCTGCAGGACCAGCAGCTGTCGGCGCTGCTGCCCCTGCTGGCTGACGCGGTGATCGCCCAGGGCGAGGCGGGCGGCCGCGGTTCTGTCTTGCTGTTGCCGCCCGCGCTTGAACAATTTCTTCAGGCGCGGCGCTCCACCTCGGCCTATGCCCTCACCGACGCCGACGGCAACCTGGTTCATGGCAGCGCGTGGCTGTCGGGCATGCCGCTGACCAACGACCAGGCGGAGTTTCACAGCGAAGAGCACAGCGGTGTCACCTGGCGCATCGTGCGCCAGCGCCAGAACACCGTGATCGGGCCGATGGTGGTAGCCCTGGCCGATGCCTCCGACGCACGACAGCAGTGGGCGCGCGCCATCCTCACCCGCGTGCTGCTGCCGCACCTGGTGCTGATCGGCGCCGCGGCCTTCGCGGTGCGCTGGGCCGTCTCCCGCGCGCTGCGTCCGCTGCTCGAGCTCACCCATGTCGTCGCGCGGCGCTCGCCGCAAGACCTCAGCCCCATCGACACCCAAGTCTCGCCAGAGGAGGTGCGGCCGCTGGTCACCGCCTTGAACCGCCTGTTCGACCTGGTCAATGCTCAGGCCGACAGCCAGCGCCGCTTCATCGCGGACGCGGCGCACCAGCTGCGCACGCCCTTGGCGGGGCTGCAGGCGCAAGTCGAGGCCTGGGCCCAGGCGGCGCGCCGCATCGCCCCGCCGGGTGGCCCCGGCGGCACCATGCTGCTGCCAGTGGAGCAGATCGAGAAGCTGCGCAGCGCCACCCGCCGCACCACCCAGCTGGCCAATCAACTCCTGGCGCTGTCGCGCGCCGACGCCCGCACCATGGGCGCACAGCCCATGCACCCGATCGACCTCAAGGCCCTGTGCGAAGGCATCCTGGAGGTCCACCTGGACGCGGCGGCCCGGCGCGGTGTCGATCTCGGGCTGGATGCGCAAACCGTCACCGTGCCCGGGCACGAATGGCTGTTGCGTGAGCTGCTGGCCAACCTGGTCGACAACGCCGTGAAGTACACCCACGCGGGCGGCACGGTCACGCTGCGCTGCGCGCCGCTGGGTCAAGAGGGCATGGGCGCCCTGCTCGAAGTCGAAGACGACGGCCCCGGCGTGCCGCCGCCCGAGCGCCCGCGCGTGCTGGAGCGTTTCTATCGGGTGCAGGGCACGCTGGGCGAGGGCACCGGGCTGGGCCTGGCCATCGCCGACGAAATCGCCCGCGTCCACGGCAGCCAATTGACTTTGCATGACGGCGCCGGCGGCAAGGGGTTGCGCGTGCGCATCGAGTTGCCGGGGTAAGTGCGACGGGCCTGCCGGCCGCCCCGGCCGAGCTCGGCGGTGCGGCACCAGGGCTGTGCGAGAATGCCGTGCACTTCCTTACGTCCGCCATGCCAGACGCCGAGCCGATACTCACCAGCGACGCCCCCGCCGATCCCACATTGCAGGCCGACGCAGCCTCGCCGGCGGCCGTTGTGCGCAAGCGGCCCAAGCCCGGCGAGCGCCGGGTCCAGATCCTTCAGGCGCTGGCCACCATGCTGGAGCAGCCCGGCGCCGAACGCATCACCACCGCCGCCCTGGCGGCCCGCCTGGACGTCAGCGAGGCCGCGCTGTACCGGCACTTCGCCAGCAAGGCGCAGATGTTCGAAGGCCTGATCGACTTCATCGAGCAGAGCGTCTTCACCCTCATCAACCAGATCCTCGAGCGGCCGGCCTCGGTCGGCGACCCTGCCGCCGCCTCGGCGCGGCAGGCGGCGGCCATCGTCACCATGCTGGTCCAGTTTTCCGAGCGCAACCCCGGCATGACCCGTGTCATGGTGGGCGACGCCCTGGTGTTCGAGCACGAACGCCTGCAGCAGCGCATGAACCAGTTCTTCGACAAGATCGAGTCCACGCTGCGCCAGTGCCTGCGCGCCGGCATGGCGGCTGACGCTTCGGACACCCCCACGGTCGACGTGCAGGTGTGTGCCTCGCTGCTCACCAGCTTCGTGATGGGCCGCTTGCAGCGCTTTGCCCGGTCGGGCTTTCGCCGCTTGCCGTCGGAGCATCTGGACGCGAGTCTGGCGCGGATCCTCTGACGAGCTTGGCGTCCGATTTAGGGTTGGCCGAGGTCGCCCTCCCACCGAAGAGCCAGACCGAGCGGCCGGTTCATCAAGGTGATGAAAGACTGTGGGAGTTCAAGCGGCAACGACAGCGGTCGGACCTCGAGAACGGCCGGTCCGGTCGCGTCACCCAAGCTCAGCTGAGCTGGTTCCCTGGCGGCAAGGCTCGCGCACTAACGCTCATTAATTCGCCCTATTGAGAGATCGGCTTCGGCATTCGGTCACATGGCCTGAAGACATTCAGGTAACACGAATCTGCACGATAACGTCTTGCTTGTTATCGTGCGCGTCGCAGATCGCTGCGCGCCTTGCCAATTGCGCATCTTTAGGGGTTAACCCGCGATCTGGGTCGAAATAGCGCCACTCCACTGAAATTCCACGCCCAAGCCGCTCGCTTTACTGCAAAATAGCACGACCGTTCGTTTTATTGTTCACCCACTCCCCATGTCCGCTCCGGAACCGCACACCAAGCCCCGCGCCCCGCGCGAGGCGCGTGCCTTGCACAAGGGCCAGCAGACCCGCGCCGTGATCCTCGACGCCGCGCTCGGCCTGGCATCCCAGGTGGGCCTGGAGGGCCTGTCTATCGGTGCGCTGGCCGATGTGGCGGGCATGAGCAAATCGGGCGTGTTCGCCCATTTCGGATCGCGCGAGGAGCTGCAGATCGCGGTGGTGCGCGAGTACCACGAGCGCTTCGAGCAGGAGGTGTTCCACCCCGCCCTGAAAGCGCCGCGCGGCCTGCCGCGGCTGCGGGCGCTGTTCGCGCTGTGGATGGCGCGCACCTCGGTCGAGATCGATTCGGGCTGCATCTACATCAGCGGCGCGGTCGAGTTCGACGACCGGCCTGGCCCGGTGCGCGACGCGCTGGTTGCCACGGTCGAGACCTGGATGAGCGCGATGCGCCGGACGATCAGTGCCGCGCGCGACGAAGGCCACCTGCGCCCAGACACCGACACCGAGCAACTGCTGTTCGAGGTCCACGGCCTGATTCTGGCGCTGCATTACGAGGCGCGCTTCCTGCGCAAACCCCATTCCTTCGAGCGCGCCAAGGCGGGCTTCGAGGGCCTGATCGCGCATTGCCAGACCGCAGCGGTCTGAGCCCCCCATCATCGTTCCACAGGAGTCCCGCATGCCCACCTACACCCCACCCCTGCGCGACATGCAGTTCGTGATGCACGAGGTGCTTGCCGTCACGGACGATTTCCGTGCCATGCCCCGCCATGCCGAAGTGGATGTGGACACCATCAACGCGGTGCTCGAAGAAGGCGGCAAGTTCGCCAGCGAGGTGATCCAGCCGCTCAATTCAAGCGGCGACCAGGAAGGCTGCCGGCTCGACCGCGACACCCACGAAGTGACCACGCCCAAGGGCTTCAAGCAGGCCTTCGCCAAGTACGTCGAAGCCGGCTGGCCGGCGCTGGCCGCCGACCCAGCCTATGGCGGCCAGGGCCTGCCGATCGTGGTCAACCAGTGCCTCTACGAGATGCTCAACTCGGCCAACCAGGCCTGGACCATGTACCCCGGTCTCACGCACGGTGCCTACGAGGCGCTGCATGCGCATGGCACCGATGAACAAAAGCGCCTGTACCTGCCCAAGCTGACCAGCGGCGAGTGGACCGGCACGATGTGCCTGACCGAGCCGCACTGCGGCACCGACCTGGGCCTGCTGCGCAGCAAGGCCGAGCCGGTGGGCGACGGCAGCTGGCGCATCACCGGCCAGAAGATCTTCATCTCCGCTGGCGAGCATGACTTCGTGTCCAACATCGTCCACCTGGTGCTGGCCCGCCTGCCGGACGCGCCGGCCGGCAGCAAGGGCATCAGCCTGTTCGTCGTGCCCAAGTTCAAGGTGAAGGCCGACGGCTCGCTGGGTGAGCGCAACGGCATTTATTGCGGCGGCCTGGAGAACAAGATGGGCATCCACGGCAACGCCACCTGCCAGATGGTGCTCGACGGCGCCGTGGGCACGCTGGTCGGCCAGCCGAACAAGGGCCTGCAGGCCATGTTCGTGATGATGAATGCCGCGCGCATCGGCGTCGGTATGCAGTCGCTGGGGCTGACCGAGGTGGCGTTCCAGAACGCGCTGGCCTATGCCAAGGACCGCATCCAGTCGCGCAGCTTGACCGGCCCCAAGAACAAGGACAAGCCGGCCGATTCCATCCTGGTGCACCCGGATGTTCGCAAGATGCTGCTGACCGCCAAGGCCTACGCCGAGGGTGGCCGTGCGCTCAACCTGTTTTGCGCGCTGCTGATCGACCGTGAGCTGAGCCACCCTGACGAGAAGGTGCGCAAGAACAGCGCCGAACTGGTGGCCCTGCTCACGCCCATCGTCAAAGCCTTCCTCACCGACAACGGCCACATCGCCACCAATGCCTGCATGCAGGTCTTGGGCGGCCACGGCTACATCCAGGAATCGGGCATGGAGCAGTTCGTGCGCGACAACCGCATCAACATGACCTATGAAGGCACCAACACCATCCAGTCGTTGGACCTGCTGGGCCGCAAGGTGCTGGGCGACAACGGCGCCGCGCTGCGCAAGTTCGGCAAGATGGTGGCGCAGCTGGTCGAGGAGGAGGGCGTCAACGAGAAGATGGCCGAGTTCATCAACCCGCTGGCCTACCTGGGGGACCAGATCACCAAGTTCACCACCGAGATTGGTTTCAAGGGCTTGCAGAACCCCGACGAGGTGGGCGCGGCCGCGGTGGACTACCTGCGCGTGGCCGGGCATTTGGTGTTCGCCTACTTCTGGGCCCGCATGGCGCAGGTGGCGCTGCGCCAGATCGAGGCCGGCAACGCCGACCCGTTCTACCTGGGCAAGTTGCAGACCGCGCGCTTTTACTTCGCCAAGCTGTTCCCCGAGACCGCGGCCCTGATGCGCACGGCCCGTGGCGGCGCGAAAGTACTGATGGACACCGACGCCGCACTGGCGTGAAAGCCCACCCCCGAAGCAGCTCACTGCGTGTAGCTGCCTCCCCCTCAAGGGGGCGCCACCAGCGGCCTGGCAAAGCCAGTTCCGCGGTGGCCGCTGAAAGGGACACTTGCCTCCGAGTTACGAAGGAATATTTATGAACCGATTCCAGGTCAAGAAAGTCGCCGTGCTCGGCGCCGGTGTGATGGGCGCGCAGATCGCGGCCCACCTTGTGAACGTAAAGGTGCCAGTGGTGCTGTTCGATCTTGCGGCCAAGGAAGGTCCCAAGAACGGCGTCGTTACCCGCGCCATCGACAACCTGAAAAAGCAGAGGCCCTCGCCGCTGGGCGTAGCGGCCGACGCCGACCTGATCCAGGTGGCCAACTACGACGAGCACAGCGAGCTGCTGCGCGAGTGCGACCTGGTGATCGAGGCGATCGCCGAGCGCATGGACTGGAAGGTCGATCTGTACAAGAAGATCGCGCCCTTCCTCGCGCCGCATGCCATCGTGGCGTCCAACACCTCGGGGCTGTCCATCACCAAGATGTCCGAGGCCCTGCCCGAGGCGATCCGGCCGCGCTTTTGCGGCATCCACTTCTTCAACCCGCCGCGCTATATGTATCTGGTGGAGTTGATCGCCACGCCGGCGACCGAGCCGCTGGTGCTCGACCAGCTCGAAGCCTTTGTCACCAGCGGTCTGGGCAAGGGCGTGGTGCGGGCCAAGGATTCGCCCAACTTCATTGCCAACCGCGTCGGCATCGCCGGCATGCTGGGCACCCTGAAGGAGGCCGAGCGCTACGGCCTGCCGTTCGACGTGGTCGATGACCTCACCGGCAAGAAGCTGGGGCGCGCCTCCAGCGGCACCTTCCGCACCGGCGACGTGGTCGGCCTGGACACCATGGCGCATGTCATCAAGACGATGCAGGACAACTTCAGCGCGCAGACCGACCCGTTCTACGCCAGCTACGGCACACCGCCGGTGGTGCAGGCCCTGCTGGACAAAGGCCACCTCGGCCAGAAGGCCCAGGCCGGCTTTTACAAGAAGGTCGGGCGCGATGTGCTGCGCTTCGACCTGGCCAGCGGCGACTATGTGCCTTCGGGCGACAAGGCCGACGAGGTCTTCGCCCGCATGCTGAAAAAGCCCGCGCCCGAGCGGCTGAAACTTTTGCGCGAGGCGCAGGGTCCGCAAGGACGCTTTCTCTGGGCCCTGCTTCGCAACAGTTTCCACTATGCCGCCGTGCACTTGGCTGCCATCGCCGACACCGCGCGCGATGTCGACTTCGCCATGCGCTGGGGCTACGGCATGGGCCAGGGCCCCTTCGAGCTGTGGCAAGAGGCCGGCTGGCTGCAGGTGGCGCAGTGGGTCAAGGACGACATCGACGCCGGGCTGGCGCTGTCGTCTGCGCCGTTGCCCGAGTGGGTGTTCAAGGGGCCGGTGGCGCAAGCCGGCGGGGTCCACACGAGCGAAGGCTCCTGGAACCCCGCCACCGGCTGCTTCGAGCCGCGCCGCCTGCTGCCGGTGCATGAGCGCCAGCTGTTTCCCGAAACCGTGTTGGGCAGCGGCGCCCCGCGCTTCGAGACGGCCGGCCGCACCCTGCACGAAGACGCCAGCCTGCGCCTGTGGACGCTGGACGACGAGGTGCTGATCGCCAGCCTCAAGACCAAGCTGCACACCATCAGCGGCGAGGTGGCCGAGGGTCTGCAGCAAGCCGTGGCCTTGGCCGAGGAACAGTTCAAGGGCCTGGTGATCTGGTCCGGCGACGAGCCGTTTTCGGCCGGCGCCGACCTGCAGTCCATGCTGCCGGCCTTCATGACGGTGGGCGTGAGCGCCATCGAGGAGGCCGAGCATCACCTGCAGCAGACCATGCTGCGCTTGCGCTACGCCGGCGTACCGGTGGTGTCCGCCATCCGCGGCCTGGCCCTGGGCGGCGGCTGTGAGCTGGCGGTGCACAGCGCCCGGCGCGTGGCCGCGATGGAAAGCTACATCGGCCTGGTGGAAGTGGGCGTGGGCCTGGTTCCCGGCGCTGGCGGCCTGACCTACGCCGCGCGCCGCGCCGCCGAGAACCAGCGCCTGTCCACCCACAAGGATCTGCTGCCCTTCCTGATCGAATCGTTCACCGCCGCGGCCATGGCCAAGGTGGGCACCAGCGCGCTCGAATCGCGGCAGCTCGGTTATCTGCTGGACAGCGACATCGTCGTGCCCAACAAGGACGAACTGCTATGGGTGGCGATCCGCGAGGCCAGGGCCCTGCATGACGCCGGTTGGCGAGCGCCGCTGCGTCGGCCCTTCCCGGTGGCCGGACGAGATGGCAAGGCCACCCTCCAGGGCCAGCTGGTGAACATGCGTGACGGCGGATTCATCAGTGCGCACGATTTCCACATCGCCAGCCTGATCGCCCATGTGGTCACCGGCGGCGACGTCGACCCCGGCACGCTGGTCAATGAGGAATACCTCATGAAGCTGGAGCGCGAGGCCTTCTGCTCGCTGCTCACGCATCCCAAGACCCAGGAACGCATCATGGCCATGCTGTCTACCGGCAAGCCGCTGCGCAACTAGTCTGGGTTTGGGTGCCCGCGCAAGACTTCCCCTTGCCGTTCGCCCTGAGCCTGTCGAAGGGCTTCGACAGGCTCAGCCCGAACGGATTTATGTGATCAACAACGACAAGTCCAACAGGAGCCGACATGAGCAAGCAACTACAAGACGCCTACATCGTCGCCGCCACCCGCACGCCCATCGGCCGCTCGCACCGGGGCTTCTTTCGCAACACCCGCCCGGACGACCTGCTGGCCACCACGCTGCGCGCCGCGCTGGCCCAGGTGCCGGGGCTGGACCCGCAGGCCATCGAGGATGTGGTTTGCGGTTGCGCCATCCCCGAGGCCCAGCAAGGCCTGAACGTGGCCCGCATCGGCGCGGTGCTGGCGGGTCTGCCCAAGAGCGTGGGCGGCATCACCGTCAACCGCTTTTGCGCCTCGGGCCTGTCGGCCGTTCAGATGGCCGCGGACCGCATCCGCGTCGGCGAAGCCGAGGTGATGATCGCTGCTGGCGTCGAGAGCATGAGCATGGTGCCTATGATGGGCAACTCGCCCTCGCTGTCGCCCACCATCTTTCGCAATGTCGACGACATCGACAGTTACGGCATCGCCTACGGCATGGGCATGACCGCCGAGAAGGTGGCCCAGCGCTGGAAGGTGGGCCGCCAGGCGCAGGACCAGTTCGCTTATGACTCGCACATGCGGGCCGTGGCCGCGATGGCCGCCGGCGAGTTCAGCGACGAGATCACGCCGGTAGAGGTGACCCAGCGCTCGCTGGACCTGGGCAGCGGTGAGGTGGGTGTTAGCACCCGCACGGTGAACCTCGACGAAGGCGCGCGCCCCGACACCACGCCCGAGGGCCTGGCCAAACTCAAACCTGCCTTTGCCGCGCGCGGCAGCGTGACGGCGGGCAACAGCTCGCAGACATCTGACGGCGCCGGCGCCCTGATCCTGGCCAGCGAAGCCGCCGTGAAGCGCTTCAACCTCACGCCGCTGGCGCGCTTCGTGAGCTACGCCAGCCGGGGTGTGCCGCCGCACCTCATGGGCATCGGCCCGATCGAGGCGATTCCGGCGGCGCTCAAGTCCGCCGGCCTGCGTCAGCAGGACATCGACTGGATCGAGCTGAACGAGGCCTTCGCCGCGCAGTCGCTGGCGGTCATCAACGAGCTGGGTCTGGACCGCGCCAAGGTCAACCCGCTGGGTGGCGCCATCGCCCTGGGCCACCCGCTGGGCGCCACCGGCGCGATCCGGGCCGCCACCGTGGTGCATGCGCTGCGCCGGCGCCAGCTCAAATACGGCATGGTCACCATGTGCGTTGGCATGGGGCAGGGCGCCGCGGGTATCTTCGAGCGGGTTTGAGCCCTCGCGACCACGCCACAATACCGCCATGAGCAACATCCTCACCCACAGCGAAGCCGGCGTGACCACGGTCACGCTCAACCGGCTCGAGCGCAAGAACTCCATCACCGCCGCCATGTACCAGATGCTGGCAGACGCCCTCACGGCGGCCGCGGCCGACCCGGCAACACGGGCCGTGGTGATCCAGGGCCACGAGACGGTGTTCTCGGCGGGCAACGACATCGGCGACTTCCTGAGCCAGCCGCCCACGGGGCCCGAGGCGCCGGTGTTCCGGTTCCTGCGCGCCATCGCCACCTTTCCCAAGCCCTTGCTGGCGGCGGTGTGCGGCCCGGCGGTCGGCGTCGGCACGACGATGCTGTTTCACTGCGACCTGGTCTATGCCGGTGACAACGCGGCCTTTGCCATGCCCTTCGTGAACCTGGGCCTGTGCCCCGAGGCCGGCTCCAGCCTGCTGGTGCCAGGCATGTTCGGCTATCACCGCGCCGCCGAGGCACTGCTGCTGGGCGATCCCTTCATGGCTGAGGCGGCATTGGAGGTGGGCCTGGTCAACCGGGTGGTGCCGCCTTCCGAAGCCACCTCGGTGGCGCAGGCTCAGGCCCGCAAGCTGGCGGCCAAGCCGCTGCGGTCGCTGATGGAGACCAAGCGGCTCATGAAGCAGGATGTGCAGCAGCAGGTGCTGGCGCGGATCGAGCAGGAAAGCGCCGTGTTCGCCCGCTTGCTGGGCGAGCCAGCCGCCAAGGAGGCGTTCGGCGCCTTCATGGAAAAGCGCCGGCCAGACTTCTCACGCCTGTAGGCACGGCCATCGGCTACTGCGCCCCGACGTCCGCCTGCTGCCGCACCCGCGTGAACAGGTCCCAGGCCACCAGGAACATGGCGGCGATCACCGGCCCGATCACGAAGCCGTTGAGGCCGAACGCGGAGATGCCGCCCAGGGTGGCCAGCAGCACCAGGTAGTCGGGCAGGCGCGTGTCCTTGCCCACCAGGATGGGGCGCAGCACGTTGTCGATCAGGCCGATCACCAGGACGCCCCAGGCGGTCAGGGCGGCCGCGGACCCGAGCTGGCCGGTCATGAACATCCAGATCGCCACCGGCGCCCAGACCAAGGCTGCGCCCACCGCCGGCAGCAGCGACAGCAGGGTCATCAAGGTGCCCCACAGCAGCGCGCCGGGAATGCCCAGGGCGGCGAATGCCGCGCCGCCCAGGGCGCCCTGGACGATCGCGATCACCACATTGCCCTTGACTGTGGCGCGCACCACGGTGGCGAACTGGCCCAGCAGCCGTTCGGTGTGCTGGGTCTCCAGGGGCACGGCCTGCGTCAGCCGTGCGGCCAGCTGTTCGCCGTCGCGCAACATGAAGTACAGCAGGTAGAGCATCACGAACATCGCCACCACGAAATCGAGCGTGATCTGGCCCAGGCCCAGAACATGGGTGGTGATGGTCTGGCTGCTGCTGGTGAGCAGCGCCCCCACCTGCCGCTGCAGCCCGGCGACGTCAAAGATGCCGAAACGGCCCAGCAGACTGCGTACCCAGGCCGGCAGCCCCTCGATCGCCTTCTGCACCGATGCGAACACATCCATCTGGCCGCTGCGCATCTGCTGCACCACATCCGTCACTTCCTGTGCCACCGACATGGCCACCAGGATCACCGGCAGGATCACGATCAGCAGGATCACCAGCAGCGAGAGCAGCGCCGCGAGCGAGCCGCGCCGGCCGGTGCGCTGCATCATGCGGTGCTGCAGGGGCTGGAACACGATGGCGATGAACAGGGCCCACAGCACGGCGCCCATGTACGGCCACAGCACCAGCCCGAACGCGAGCGACATGCCCACCACCAGCCACAACAGGGTGCGGTGTTCCAGGTTCGGAGATTGCATCGGGTCTTCGGAGGACATCGCAGGATCTGGGTGTAAGTGATGGTGTCTGGAGCGTAGCACCGCTGGCCGGTTGACGGCGACCTTCGCCTTGACCAACGGACATGGGCACAATCTCTTGTCGTCAACGAGCAGGATTGTCCCCAATGCGCCGAGCCGGCGAACTCGCCTCCGCCTCCCTCCCCACCCCCGTGACCGCGGGACAGCCGCGCGGCCGCACCGACTGGGCCACCCTGACCCGGCTGGTGCCCTACCTCTGGCAGTACCGCTGGCGGGTGCTGTTCGCCCTGGCGTTCATGATCGGCGCCAAGTTGGCCAACGTGAGCGTGCCGCTGCTGCTCAAGCAACTGATCGACGTCATGACGCCGGGCCAGGGCCGGGTACCAGCGTCGGGTGTCGACACCGCCACCGCCGGCGCGATGGTGCTGGCGGTGCCGGTGGGGCTGCTGGTGGGCTATGGCCTGCTGCGCCTGTCGACCTCGCTGTTCACCGAGCTGCGCGAGCTGGTGTTCGCCAAGGCGACCCACGGCGCGGCGCGCAGCATCGCGCTGCGCACCTTCGAGCACCTGCATGAGCTGAGCCTGCGCTTTCACCTCGAACGCCAGACCGGCGGCATGACGCGCGACATCGAGCGCGGCGTACGCGGGATCGAGTCGCTGATCTCGTACTCGCTGTACAGCGTGGTGCCGACGCTCATTGAAGTGACGCTGGTGCTGGGCATCCTGGCCTTCAAGTTCGACATGCTGTTTGTCTGGATCACGGCGGCGGCACTGGCTTTCTACATCGTGTTTACCATCACCGTCACCGAGTGGCGCACCAAGTTCCGGCGTGAGGCCAACGAGTTCGACTCGGCCGCGCACACCCGGGCGGTCGACTCGCTGCTGAACTACGAGACGGTCAAGTACTTCAACAACGAGGCCTTCGAGGCCGGCCGCTATGACGAGAGCCTGGAGCGCCTGCGCCGCTCGCGGCTGAAGTCGCAGACCACGCTGTCGATGCTCAACACCGGCCAGCAGCTGATCATCGCGCTGGCCCTGGTGGCGATGTTGTGGCGCGCCACGCAGGGCGTGGTCGAAGGGCGCATGACCCTGGGCGACCTGGTCATGATCAACGCCTTCATGATCCAGCTGTACATCCCGCTGAACTTCCTGGGCGTGCTGTACCGCGAAATCAAGCAGAGCCTGACCGACCTGGACAAGATGTTCGCCCTGATGGACCGCGACCGCGAGGTGGCCGATGCGCCCGGGGCGCAGCCGCTGACGGGGCTGGCGCAACCCACGGTCCGCTTCGAGCACGTCACCTTCGCCTACGAGCCGGCGCGGGTGATCCTGCACGACGTGAGCTTCGAGATCCCGGCCGGCAAAACGGTGGCCGTGGTGGGCCCCTCGGGCTCGGGCAAGTCCACCTTGGCGCGGCTTTTGTTTCGCTTCTACGACGTGCAGCAAGGGCACATCACCATCGCCGGCCAGGACATTCGCGCGGTCACGCAGTCGAGCGTGCGCCACGCGATCGGCATCGTGCCGCAAGACACCGTGCTGTTCAATGACACGGTCGAATACAACATCGCCTATGGCCGCCCGGGCGCCAGCCGTGCCGAGGTGGAAGAGGCCGCCCGGCAGGCGCGCATCCACGGCTTCATCGAGTCCACCCCGCGCGGCTACCAGACCATGGTGGGCGAGCGCGGGCTCAAGCTGTCGGGCGGCGAAAAGCAGCGCGTGGCCATTGCCCGCACGCTGCTGAAAGACCCGCCCATCATGATCTTCGACGAGGCCACCTCGGCCCTCGATTCGGCCAACGAGCGCGCCATCCAGGCCGAGCTGCGCAGCGCGGCGCAGAACAAGACCGCTTTGGTCATAGCCCACCGGCTGTCCACGGTGGTCGATGCGCACGAGATTCTGGTGATGGACACGGGTCATATCGTCGAGCGCGGCACGCATGGCCAGCTGCTGGCGCGCGGCGGGCGCTATGCGGCCATGTGGGCGCTGCAGCAGCAGGCGGAGGACTAGCCATGGAGACCAAGTGGCTTGAAGACTTCGTCAGTCTGGCGGATACGCGCAGCTTCAGCCGCTCCGCGCAACTGCGGCACGTCACCCAACCCGCGTTCTCGCGCCGCATCCAGGCGCTGGAAGCCTGGGCCGGCTGCGATCTGGTCGACCGCAGCTCCTACCCGACGCGTCTGACCAAGGCCGGCGAGACGCTTTATGCGCAATCGCTGGAGGTGCTGCAGGCCCTGCAAAGCACCCGCGCCATGCTGCGCGGCCACGCGGTCGCCGCGCATGACGTCATCGAGTTCGCGGCGCCGCACACCCTGGCCTTCACCTTCTTTCCGGCCTGGGTGGCCGGCCTGCGCGAGAAGTTCGGGCCCTTCAAGAGCCGGCTGATCGCGCTGAACGTGCACGACGCCGTGATGCGCCTGGTGGAGGGCGGCTGCGACCTGCTGATCGCCTACCACCACGCCTCGCAGCCCTTCCAACTCGACCTCGTCCGCTACGAGATGATCTCCCTGGGCCAGGAAACCCTCGCCCCCTACTGCCGCCCGGATGCCCAGGGCCAGCCGATGTTCCAGCTGCCCGGGCACGCCTCGCGTCCCATGCCCTACCTGGGCTACGCGACGGGCGCGTACCTGGGGCGCCTGACTGAGCTGATCCTCAAGCAGTCGGGCATCGCCATCCACCTGGACCGCGTCTACGAGACCGACATGGCCGAGGGCCTGAAGGTGATGGCGTTGGAGGGCCATGGCGTGGCCTTCCTGCCGCACAGCGCGGTCAAGAGGGAACTGCGTTCACGCCGGCTCGTGTTGGCCACCGGCCCGGGGCTGCCGCTGAAGATAGCGATGGATATCCGCGCCTACCGCGAAAAGCCCCTGGGCCGCGAGGCGCCCAAGAGCACCGCACAGGCGCTGTGGACCTACCTGGCCGCGAACCACTGAACCCGGCAAGACAGAGCCTGACAAAGCCATAAATTTCTTGCATAACCCGGGCATCATTCAGCATTGGCGCGCAGCGGTGGGTGTGCCTACAGTTCGGGCAACACCCGCCACCGACTGAACACCATGCCACATGCCTTTCGCACCGAACACGATTTCCTGGGCGACAAGCAAATCCCCGCCGACGCCTACTGGGGCGTTCACACCGCCCGCGCCGTCGAGAACTTCCCCATCTCCGGCACCGCCATCAGTGCCATGCCCGAGCTGATCCGGGCCTTCGGCTACGTCAAGAAGGCCGCCGTCACCGCCAACCTGCGCCTGGGCACCATCGACGAGAAGCGCGCATTCGCCATCATGCATGCCTGCGACCGGCTGATTGCCGGCGGCTTTCACGATCAATTCGTGGTGGATGTGATCCAGGGCGGGGCCGGCACCTCGACCAACATGAACGCCAACGAGGTCATCGCCAACATCGCTCTGGAAAAGCTTGGTTTCGAGAAGGGCCGCTACGACGTGCTCCACCCCAATGACCAGGTCAACGCCTCGCAGAGCACCAACGACGTTTACCCCACGGCGGTGCGCTTGGCCCTATGGGAAGGCATCGATCAGCTGCTGGGCGCCATGGCGGTGCTGCGGGCTGGCTTCGAGGCCAAGTCTGAGGAGTTCAAGTCCGTCCTGAAGATTGGCCGCACCCAGCTGCAGGACGCCGTGCCCATGACGCTGGGCCAGGAGTTCTCCACCTATGCGGTCATGATGGAAGAAGACGAAGACCGCCTGCGTGAGGCCCGCGCGCTGATACAGGAGATCAACCTGGGCGCCACCGCCATCGGCACCGGCATCAATGCGCCGGCCGGCTACGCCGACCTGGCTTGCAGCCTTCTGGCCGAGATCAGTGGCATCCCGGTGGTCAAAGCCAAGAACCTGGTCGAGGCCACCCAGGACACCGGGGCCTTCGTGCAGTTGTCCGGCGTGCTCAAGCGCGTGGCGACCAAGCGGTCCAAGACTTGCAATGACCTGCGCCTGTTGTCCAGCGGCCCTCAGGCCGGCTTTGGCGACATCAAGCTGCCGGCGCGGCAGGCGGGCTCGTCCATCATGCCCGGCAAGGTCAACCCGGTGATCCCGGAAGTGATGAACCAGGTGGCCTTCGAGGTGATCGGCAACGACATGACCGTCACCATGGCGTCCGAGGCCGGCCAGTTGCAGCTCAATGCTTTCGAGCCGATCATGGCCTGGAGCCTGCACAAGAGCATCAAGCACCTGTCCACCGCCTGCCTGACGTTGCAAGCCAACTGCGTCGCCGGCATCGAGGCCAACCATGAGCTGCTGGCGCGCCGCGTGCGTGAATCGGTCACCCTGGTCACGGCGCTCAATCCCATCATCGGCTACGAGAAAGCGGCGCTGATCGCCAAGACTGCCATGGCCACCGGCGCACCCATCGACGAGGTTGCGCAGTCGCTGGGCATCCTCACGCGCGAGCAGGTCGAGGCGCTGCTGGTGCCCGAGCTCCTGACAGAGCCCTTGCGGCTACAGGGAAACTGACGCGCGGGCACGATGCCTGCTTTATCCTCGCTGCGGCCGTCGGCAGAGAACGCAAGTGACCGAGTGCCAAAGACCTCACCGGAGCAGTCCATCGAACCTGGTAAGGGTAATCCCGGGAGTCTGGCTCCCTAGAATTTCATCGACAGTCAACCCTGACTTATTCACCCAAGGAGAAAAGTATGAACAAGCAACTACTGGCCATCGCCATTTCGCTCGCCGCGTCCGGTGGCGCTTTCGCCCAGGCCAACGACACACTGACCAAGGTCAAGGGCTCGGGCGCCATCACCATGGGTGTGCGCGACTCCTCCGGCGCGCTGTCCTACACGCTCGGCGACGGCAAGTACGCCGGCTACCACTACGAGATCTGCCAGCGCGTCATCGCCAACGTCGAGAAAGCCGCCGGCCGCAAGCTGGAGGTCAAGTACCAGTCGGTCACCTCGCAGAACCGCATTCCGCTGGTGCAAAACGGCACCGTTGACATCGAGTGCGGCTCCACCACCAACAACGCCACCCGTCAGCGCGACGTCTCCTTCCTGCTCACGACCTATGTCGAGGAAGTGCGCATTGCCGTCAAGGGCGCCTCGGGCATCACCGGCATTGCCCAACTCAATGCAAAGAACGTGGCCACCACCACCGGCACCACCTCGGTGCAGATCCTTCGCAAGCATGAGCGCGCCAATGGTGTCGATTTCAAGGAAGTGTTCGGCAAGGACCACGCCGACAGCTTCCTGCTGCTGGAGTCCGGCCGTGCCGACGCCTTCGTGATGGATGGCCAGATCCTCGCGGGCAACATCGCCACCGCCAAGAACCCTGCAGACTTCAAGATCGTCGGTGAGGTGCTGAGCGTCGAGCCCATCGCCATCATGGTCCGCAAGGACGACGCGGCCTTCAAGAAGATCGGTGACGACACCATCCGCGAGTTGGCCAAATCCGGTGAGCTGGCCAAGATCTACGACAAGTGGTTTGTGCAGCCCATCCCCCCGAAAAACACCCGCGTGGGCCTGCCCCTGAGCGACGCGACCAAGGCAGCCTTCGCAGCGCCTAACGACAAGCCGTTGGAAGATTACGCAAAGAAGTAATAATCTTCGCTCCAGCCCGCAAGCCCGAAACCCCGCCCGGGCCTCGCCTGGGCGGGGTTTGCGTTTGACGATGGGCGGCCCGCGCTGCGCGGACCGCCCGCATAACAAGACAAGACGAATTCGCGTGCGCAGAGGGACCACACCATGACTTGGGACTGGGCAGTATTTCTCAACGACGACGGCGGGGGTCGAACCTACCTCGAATGGATGTTCCAGGCCTGGGGCTGGACGTTGGCGGTCGCCGGCTGTGCCTGGGTGGTCGCGGTGCTGGTGGGCGCGCTGATGGGGACCCTAAGGACGCTGCCCGACAGCCCGGTGCTGTCGCGCCTGGCCAATGCCTGGGTGGAGTTGTTCCGCAACATTCCCATCCTGGTCCAGCTGTTCCTCTGGTATTTCGTCGTCCCCAAGGCTTTCCCGGCGTTTCAGCAGGTGCCGGGTTTTGTGCTGGTGGTGTTCGCCCTGGGCTTTTTCACCTCCGCGCGCATCGCCGAGCAGGTGCGCTCGGGCATCCAGGCCCTGCCGCGTGGTCAGCGCTACGCCGGCATGGCCATGGGCTTTACCACCGTTCAGACCTACCGTTACGTGCTGCTGCCGATGGCCCTGCGCATCATCTTGCCACCGCTGACCAGCGAGTCGATGAACCTGCTCAAGAACTCCTCGGTGGCCTTCGCCGTATCCATCGCCGAGCTGACCATGTTCGCCATGCAGGCCCAGGAGGAAACCTCCCGCGGTGTCGAGATCTACCTGGCCGTCACCGGCCTGTACGCACTGTCGGCGTTCGCGGTCAATCGCGTGTTCGCCTTCATTGAGCGCCGCATGCAGATTCCGGGCTTCATCGTGGCTGGCGGAACGGGAGGGCACTGAAGTGAAAGCCCACCCCCGAAGCGGCTCACTCCGTGTAGCCGCCCCCCCCTCAAGGGGGCGCCACCAGCGGCCCGGCAAAGCCGGTTCCGGGGTGGCCAACGTACTCGTTCACTGCGTTCGTGCCGTGCTGAAGAGGCCCAGCCTCATGGAGAGCTGAGATGGGTTTTGATCTTACGTTTGTCAACTGGGACATCATCAGCAACTTCGTTGTCAAGGGCTTTTGGTTCAGCGTGCAGCTGACCATCGTCGCGACCATCGGCGGCATCTTCTTCGGTACCGTGCTGGCTCTGATGCGGCTGTCGGGCAAGAAGGTGCTCACCGTTCCTGCCACCATCTACGTCAACGGCATGCGCTCCGTGCCCTTGGTGATGGTGATCCTGTGGTTCTTCCTGCTGGTGCCGCTGCTCATCGGCCGCCCCGTGGGCGCCGAGGCTTCGGCCGTCATCACCTTCGTTGCCTTCGAATCGGCCTATTTCAGCGAGATCATGCGCGCGGGCATCCAGTCGATCCCGCGCGGCCAGGTCCATGCCGGGCAGGCCATGGGCATGACCTACCGCCAGAACATGCGCCTGATCGTGTTGCCTCAGGCCTTTCGCAACATGCTGCCGGTGCTGCTGACGCAGACCATCATCCTGTTCCAGGACACCTCCCTGGTCTACGCCATCGGCGCCTACGATCTGCTCAAGGGCTTCGTCACCGCCGGCAAGATCCACGGCCGCCCCGAAGAGGCCTACATCCTGGCCGCCTTCGTGTATTTCGCGGTGTGTTTCGGCCTGTCCTATCTCGTCAAGCGCCTGCAATCGCGCATCGCCATCATCCGTTGAGCTGGAGCGAATTACTCATGATTGAAATCAAGAACATCTCCAAGTGGTATGGCCCGGTCCAGGTGCTGACCGACTGTTCAGTAAGTATCAACAAGGGTGACGTGGTCGTGGTGTGCGGGCCCTCCGGTTCGGGCAAGTCCACCCTGATCAAGACCGTGAACGGCCTGGAGCCGATTCAAAAGGGCACCATCAGCGTCGACGGCACCGTGCTGAGCGATCCCGCCACCAACCTGCCCAAGCTGCGCAGCCGGGTCGGCATGGTGTTCCAGCACTTCGAGCTGTTCCCGCACCTGTCGGTCACCGAGAACCTCACCCTGGCGCAGATCAAGGTGCTGGGCCGCAGCCCCGACGAAGCCCTGACCCGCGGCCTGAAGATGCTCGACCGGGTCGGCCTGATGGTGCACAAGGACAAATTCCCCGGGCAGCTCTCGGGCGGCCAGCAGCAGCGGGTGGCCATCGCCCGGGCCTTGTCGATGGACCCGATTGTCATGCTGTTCGACGAGCCCACCTCCGCGCTTGACCCTGAAATGGTGGGCGAGGTGCTCGACGTCATGGTGGGCCTGGCCAGGGAAGGCATGACCATGATGGTGGTCACCCACGAGATGGGCTTTGCCCGCAAGGTCGCCAACCGCGTCATCTTCATCGACGTGGGCGGCCGCATCCTGGAAGATTGCTCCAAGGAAGACTTCTTCGGCCACCCCGAAGACCGGCAGCCGCGGACCAAGGATTTCTTGAACAAGATCTTGAGTCACTGAGGCTGAAGCGGGCTGGCTTGGCTGAGCCGGCGCCCCCGGGCGAGTGCTCGGCGCTGACATCACAGACTGTGATGTCAAACAACGTATGTGATCACCGGGCAGGGCGGAACCGTCGAGCCGAGAGGCTCGGATGGCCGACCACCTAAAGGGACTGGGCTATGAGTCAAGCGCACATCGCAGTATTTCAAGAGAGTGCCATACGCCGCAAGTGGCACCAGTCCGCGTGGTGGTTCTCAGTGATCGATGTGGTGGGTGTGCTGTCGGCCAGCACTTACCCGAACCGGTACTGGTCCGACCTGAAGCGAAAGCTGACCCAGGAAGCTGGATCAATCCAAGCTTACGAAAAAATCGTAAGGTTGAAGCTCAGAGCGCCCGATGGGAAAGAGCGCGAAACCGACTGCGCCGACACCGAGACACTGTTGCGGGTAATCCAGTCCATCCCTTCACCCAAGGCCGAGCCCTTCAAGCGCTGGCTGGCCCAGGTCGGCTATGAGCGGATCCAGGAGATTGAAGATCCCGAACGGGCCAGCACCCGTGCCCGCGTGCTGTATGAAGCCAAGGGCTACCCCAAAGCGTGGATCGAAAAGCGCCTGCGCTCCGTTGCTATCCGGGGCGAGCTGACCGACGAATGGCGGCAGCGCGGCGTGCAGGAGGGCCGGGAATACGCCATCCTCACCGCCGAAATCGCCCGTGCCACCTTTGGGGTCACACCGGGCGAGCACAGCGCCTTCAAAGGGCTGGGCGCGGTCAAGACAGGCAACAACCTGCGCGACCACATGACCGACCTGGAACTGATTTTCACCATGCTGGGAGAAGCCAGCACCACCGAAATTGCCCGCCGCAAGAACGCCCAGGGATTTCCCGCCAACCGCACCAGCGCCAATGAAGGCGGCACCATTGCCGGTGATGCCCGGAAGGCACTGGAAGCGCAAACGGGACAGCCAGTGGTGAGCGCGAGCAACCACTTCGCCCTTGAAGCGACGGGTGCGGGCGCTAACGCAGCCACGGCGTTCATTGAAATACAGGCTGAGGCTGCGGTGGCAAAAGGCCGGCGCCAGCAGACCATAAGAAAAAGGGCGGCTGGCAAGGCCGGCCAAAAAGTGGCCGCCCCGAAGGGCACTGGCAGGAAGAAAAAGTGATGGGTTCGACGAGGGCGGTCACGCATAGATTCTATTCAGCCTTGGACGCCAAGATTGCGACTAAGTATCAAGTCGCGACCTGAACATTTCGGCGTCCTCGATTCAGGTGAGCAGGCGGGCCGTGGGCGACGCTCAGGCCCTAGCGGGTTTCCCAAGTTCAATAGACGACGGGCGAGCCGAAACCGGCGCGGTGTACTCGTTCGATCTGGACACGTTTCAATCCGCGCCCGTCATCGCTGACGGGCGAGCCGCGGCTAGGCGGCGAGCCTGGCTGCCTTGGCGCACTCGGCTGAAGCGACTGATATCCACTAGGCGGGGCATGTCGCCTGAACGAGGCCATTGCTGCGGTGCGCCATGCGGGGCAAACGAAGCCTTCTGGCCAGCGCGCGGAAACTGCACTCGGTTCATCGGCATGGGTCTCTTCCATCTGTGGTGCGCCGATCATCCATCTTGGCAGGCTCACAGCGTGAGCCTGCTGAACTTGGTTGCTAACCAGGTCGCAGCAAGCCGTCCCGCATTTTTTCCAACACCCGCTGCCGTACTTGCGCTACCGAGTAGGCGATCCAGGGGCCGGTCGTGTCGGCATTGTCGGCGTCTCTTCGCGTGCCCGGCGCTTTCGAGGCGCACGTTGTACTTGCCTGGATGCTGCTTCCATCTGGGCGATCGACACGGGCTTTGCCGAAAACAAGGACTCCAGTTCTTCGGAAAGGCCCAGTGAGTAGGTCACACGCAGAAAGGTCCCCAAGGTGGATGTTCCCCGGTTCTCAAGAGAACTGATCGCGGCACGGCTGACCCCGGCCATGCGGGCTAAGTCTGCCTGTTGGAGTGCCTGCCGAAGACGCACGACCTGAAGCCGTCGACCCAGCTCTCCGGCGATTTCCCTGGGGGTCGCCAGCAGAAAGTTAGTGACTGAAATTCGCGGCATTCGTGGCGATTTTTGGCATTAATGAGTTGAATTTTAGTCACTAACGATAGGGGTTGAGCCTCCTCTGGACTCGTGATGCAGCCGCTCCACGGCCAAGTATCTCGAACCCGAGCACCGCGCCAGCAATGGGACAATCCCTCCCCATGACTTCCTCGATCACCCTCACCCGCCCCGACGACTGGCACCTGCATGTGCGTGACGGCGCGGCCATGGCGGCTGTGGTGCCGCATACCGCGGCGCAGTTCGCGCGGGCGATCATCATGCCCAACCTCAAGCCGCCGGTGACCACCGCGGCCCAGGCGATCGCCTACCGCGACCGGATCCGCGCCTGTGTGCCGGCCGGCCTGGCCTTTGAGCCGCTGATGACGCTGTACCTCACCGACAAGCTGCCGCCTGAGGAGATCCGGCGGGCCAAGGCGGCCGGGGTGGTGGCGCTCAAGTTCTACCCGGCCGGGGCCACCACCAACAGCGACGCCGGCGTCACCGACATCCGCAAGACCTACGCCACGCTCGAAGCCATGCAGCGCGAAGGCCTGCTGCTGCTGGTGCACGGCGAGGTGACCTCGCCCGAGGTCGACCTGTTCGACCGCGAGGCGGCGTTCATCGACGAGCAGCTGATTCCCCTGCGCCGCGATTTCCCGGGCCTGAAGATCGTGATGGAGCACATCACCACCCGCGAGGCAGCGCACTATGTGCGTGACGCGGGGCCACTGACCGCCGCCACCTTGACGGCGCATCACCTGCTGTACAACCGCAACGCCATCTTCACCGGCGGTATCCGCCCCCACTACTACTGCCTGCCGGTCCTCAAGCGCGAGACGCACCGGCTGGCCCTGGTCGCGGCGGCCACCAGCGGCCACCCCAATTTTTTCCTGGGCACCGACAGCGCGCCGCATGCGGCCCACCTGAAAGAGCATGCCGTGGGCTGCGCCGGCTGCTACACCGGCTTCAACGCGATGGAGCTGTATGCCCAGGCCTTCGACGCCGCCGGCGCGCTGGACAAGCTCGAAGCCTTCGCCAGCTTCTTCGGCGCCGATTTCTACGGCTTGCCGCGCAATACCGGCACGCTCACGCTGCGCCGTGAGCCGCTGCTTGTGCCCGAAGCCTTCGCCTATGGCGAGGCGCAACTCAAACCGCTGTGCGCGGGTGAGACGCTGGCATGGAAGGCGGCCTGAGCCGCATCGACTGGTCGGCGCCCTGGTTCGCGCCCTGGCGCGAGCCCGGGGAGGCGGCGGCGCGGCTGGCGCTGGGCGGCATGCCGGTGCATGCGGCGCTCAACCAGGCCGCGCTCGGTCAGACGGCGCCACGCCAGCAGCAGCCCCCGGTGCGCTTCGTGCCGCCGCAGGCGCTGGCCCCCGGAGAGCCCTACGAAGGCCATGTCTTTCGCACCGGCGACTGCCCCACGCGCGATAACCTGCACGATTTCTTCAACGGCCTGGTGTGGCTGCGCCTGCCGCGCGCCAAGCAGCGCCTCAATGACTTGCACCAGGCCCAGATCGAGCTTGCGGCCCGTGAGGTGGCCCTCAACCCGCAGGCAAGCGCTGTGCGCGGCCCGGTGCGCGATGCCATCACCCTGTTCGACGAGAACGGCGCCCTGCTGGACGCGCCCGCGCCATTGTGGGAGGCACTGCTGGCGCGGCGCTGGGTGCAACTGTTCGTGGAGTTGCGCCCGCTGTGGGCCCAAGCGCGGCTGCTGGTCTTCGGCCATGCCCTGCTTGAGAAACTGGTGACACCGCGCAAGGACCTCACCGCCCATGTCTGGCGGGCGCCGGTGCCGCCGGAGCATGCGCAGGGGTGGGGGCAGGGCGCCGACACCTGGCTGGCGGGGCGGCTCGACGCCCAGGGGCTGGCGTCCAAGCCCTTCACCCCCTTGCCGGTGATGGGTGTGCCCGGCTGGTGCCGCGCCAGTGATGAGCCCGCTTACTATGACGATATGACGGTGTTTCGGCCGCCGCGGCCGCCGGCGCCCAGGCCGGAGCGGGCCGTAAATCCCCTGGCCCGGTCGGACATTGCTTGAAATCGGTCCGCACAGCCTTATCTTTGCGCGGGGTGACTGTTATCCCCACCCCAGGAAACTTCCAAACACTATGAAACGCATTCTTCTGTTCGTGCTCACCAACCTCGCCGTTGTGGTGGTGCTGGGCATCGTCGCGAACCTGCTGGGTGTCAACCGCTATCTCACGGCCAACGGCCTGAACCTCGGGGCGCTGCTCGGTTTTGCGCTGATCATGGGCTTTGGCGGCGCGTTCATCTCGCTGCTGATCTCCAAGCCGGTCGCCAAGTGGAGCGCCGGGGTCCACATCATCACCGGCCAGGAAGGCGCCGATGAGCGCTGGATCGTCGACACCGTGCGCGGCTTCGCCGACAAGGCCGGTATCGGCATGCCCGAGGTCGGCATCTTCGAGGGGGAGCCCAACGCTTTTGCCACCGGCGCCTTCAAGAACAATGCGCTGGTGGCCGTTTCCACCGGCCTGCTGCAAGGCATGACCCGCGAGGAGGTTGAGGCCGTCATCGGCCACGAGGTGGCGCACGTGGCCAATGGCGACATGGTCACGATGGCGCTGATCCAGGGCGTGATGAACACCTTCGTCGTGTTCCTGTCGCGCGTCATCGGTTATGCGGTCGACAGCTTTCTGCGTCGCGGCGACGACCGCTCCAGCGGCCCCGGCATCGGCTACTGGATTAGCACCATCGTGCTGGACATTGTGCTGGGCTTCGCGGCCGCCATCATCGTGGCCTGGTTCTCTCGTCAGCGTGAGTTCCGCGCCGACAGTGGCGCCGCGCGGCTGCTGGGCCGCAAGCAGCCCATGATCAACGCCCTGGCGCGCCTGGGTGGCATGGTGCCTGGCCAACTGCCGCAGGGCCTCAAGGCCATGGGCATCACCTCGGGTGTGGGCAAGCTGTTCTCGACCCACCCGCCGATCGAAGAGCGCATTGCTGCGCTGCAGAACGCGGCGTGACACTCGCCGCCTTCGGGCGGCTTGTTTGCGCGCCAGTGCGTCAGCGGGTTGAGTCCCGATCCAGCACAAGCTTTGTGCGCTCGTACTCCTCGGGCGTGATCTCCCCGCGGGCCAGGCGGTGGCGCAGGGTTTCGTGGGGCGATTCGCGGTCGGGGCCGCGCTCGGGCCGGGCGGCGCGCAGCACCCACACCAGCACCACCACGACGACGATCCACAGCAACCATCCGAAGAGGTGCATGCCGCCCATGTGATAGCCGTCGACAAAGTCGTACATATGAAAACCTCCCGGGGCTCGACCTAGGTTGCCCAGTTTGCCAGCGCGGCGCTGCGCGCGCGTAACCGGGACTCACCTGCGGCCATGGCCGGTTATCCTTCGGTTTGATTTTCCTGCCCAGGGCCCGCCCGCCACACCCACCCGATGGAGCACACGCCCAGCCTGCCGTTTCTCGCCGAGGCGCTTCTGTTCCTCACGCTCGCCGGGCTTCTCATCCCCCTGCTGCAGCGCTTTCGCATCAACCAAGTGCTGGGCTTCCTGGCGGTCGGGCTGGCGCTGGGCCCGCACGCGCTCGGGCGCCTGTCCGCGCACTGGCCGTGGGTGCGGTATGTCACCTTCAACGATGTCGGCAACGCGCAGGCCCTCGGCGAACTGGGCGTGGTGTTCCTGATGTTCCTGGTCGGCCTGGAGCTCTCGCCCGAGCGCCTGTGGGCCATGCGGCGATCGGTGTTCCTCGGCGGCAGCGCGCAGATCGGCCTCTGCGCCATTGCCATCGGCCTGCTGGCCTGGGCCTTCGGCAATGCGCCGTCGACGGCCCTGGTGC
Source organism: Comamonadaceae bacterium (assembly GCA_947476465.1). GTDB lineage: Bacteria > Pseudomonadota > Gammaproteobacteria > Burkholderiales > Burkholderiaceae_C > Ramlibacter. The sequence goes on from CANJQN010000022.1 coordinate 55,795, forward strand.
TGGGCCTGGTGCTGTCGCTGTCGTCCACCGCGGTCGTGCTGCAAATGCTGGCGCAGCGCCGGGCCATGACCACGCCGCTCGGACAGGCGGCCTTTGCCATCCTGATGATGCAAGACCTCGCCGTCGTGCCGCTGCTGGTGCTGGTGGGGCTGTTGGGGCAACCCACGGCCGAAGGCGTGGCCTCGGTGCTGGGGATCGCGGCACTCAAGTCGGTGGCCGCCATTGTCATCATCTACTTGCTCGGGCGGCGGGTGATCGGGCCGGTGTTTCGCTTCTTTGCCGACCGCCGCCAGCCCGAGGTGTTCATGGCGCTGACCCTGCTGGTGTCCCTGGGCATCGCCGGCCTCACGGCCGCCGCCGGGCTGTCGCTGGCGCTGGGCGCCTTTCTGGCGGGCCTGCTGATGGCCGAGACCGAATACCGCCACGAGGTCGAGGTCACCATCGAGCCCTTCAAGGGCCTGCTCATGGGCCTGTTCTTCATGTCGGTGGGCATGGGCATCGACCCGGTGGAAGTGGGGCGCTATCCGGGCTGGATCGCCGCCTCGGTGTTCGGGCTCATGGGCCTGAAGACCGTGATCACCGCCGGCGTTCTGCGCAGCGCCGGCCTGTCCTGGGGACGGTCCGCTGAGGGCGGCCTGCTGCTCAGCCAGGGGGGAGAATTCGCCTTCGTCATCGTCGGTGTTGCCGCGGCCTCGGGCTTGCTGTCGGGCGAGATCGCGCAGTTCATGCTGCTGGTGGTGGGCCTGAGCCTGCTGCTCACGCCGCTGGCCGCGAGGCTGGGCCAGCAGCTGGGGCGGCGGCTCGATGCTGGCGCTGCGGGCCCGGCCACAGAAGCCGAGCCGGTGGTGGCCGCAGGCTTATCGGGGCACATCGTCATTGCCGGGTTCGGCCGGGTCGGCCAGTTGCTGGCCGAGGTGCTGGACAGGCAGGGCGTGACTTACGTGGCGGTCGAACACGAGGCGCGTGTGGCCGCCGCCTTGCGCAAGGCCGGCAAGCCGGTGTTCTACGGCAATGCCTCGCGCGCCGAGCTGCTGGCCAAGCTGCACACCGGGCAGGCCGCGGCGCTGCTGGTGACCATGGACCAGCCGGCCTCGGCCATGCACGCGGTGCGCAGTGCGCGCGGCGCCTATCCGCATCTGCCGATCTATGTGCGCTCACGCGACGAGCGTCACGCCCACGATCTGCGTGAGGCCGGCGCCACCGGCGTGGTGCCGGAAACGCTGGAGGCCGCCCTGCAGCTCACGGCCTTCGCCTTGCAGGCGGTCAAAGTGCCAGACTACGACATCACCGCCATGCTGGACGCGCAGCGGGACGCGAGGACGAGGCAACGGTCGGCGTGAACGTGGGCGCGAGGGTTAACACTTGTGGTCATCCCCGCGAAGGCGGGGATCCAGGGCTGTTCTGCGCCCGCAGGCCTCAGGTCTGACCCACCAGCGCGCGCGCCACAGCCTCGCCAACCTTGATGCCGTCCACCCCCGCCGAGAGAATGCCGCCCGCATAGCCCGCGCCTTCCCCGGCCGGGTACAGGCCGCGCAGGTTCAGGCTCTGCAAATCGTCGCCGCGCGTGATGCGAAGCGGCGCTGACGTGCGTGTCTCCACGCCCGTGAGCACCGCGTCGTGCCGGTCGAAGCCCTTGATCTTGCGGCCGAAGGCGGGAAAGGCTTCGCGCATGGCTTCGATGGCGTAGTCGGGCAGGGCGCCGTGCAGGTCGCCGAGTTTCACACCCGGCTGGTACGAGGGAATCACCTCGCCCAGCGCGCTCGATGGCCGGCCGGCGACGAAGTCACCCACCAGTTGGCCCGGTGCGTCGTAGTTGCCACCCCCCAGCACGAAGGCGCGCGACTCCAGCTCGCGCTGCAGCCGCACGCCGGCCAGCGGGTCGGTGCCGGGGAAGTCACTCGGCTCGATGCCCACCACGATACCGGCATTGGCGTTGCGCTCATTGCGCGAGTACTGGCTCATGCCGTTGGTGACCACCCGATTGGGCTCGGAGGTGGCCGCCACCACCGTGCCGCCCGGGCACATGCAGAAGCTGTAGACCGTGCGGCCGTTGTTGGCGTGGTGCACCAGCTTGTAGTCGGCCGCGCCCAGCAGCGGGTGGCCGGCATGGCGGCCCCAGCGGGCGCGGTCGATCATGCCCTGCGGGTGCTCGACCCGAAAGCCGATCGAAAACGGCTTGGCTTCCAGGAAGACGCCGCGCGCGTGCAATTGCTCGAAGGTGTCGCGCGAGCTGTGGCCCAGGGCCAGCACCACATGGTCGGCGCGCAGTTCGTGTGACTGCCCGCTGGCCTGGTCCAGCACGGTCAGGCCGCGCAGCTGGCGTGCATCCCCTTCGCCCTCGGTCAGGAAGTCGGTCACGCGCTGCTGGAAACGCACCTCGCCGCCCAGGGCGATGATCTGCTCGCGCAGGTGCTCCACCACTTTCACCAGCTTGAAGGTGCCGATGTGCGGATGCGCCTCGTAAAGAATGTCGGCCGGCGCGCCGGCGTTGACGAACTCGTTCATGACCTTGCGGCCAAGATGGCGCGGGTCCTTGATCTGGCTGTAGAGCTTGCCGTCGGAGAAGGTGCCGGCGCCGCCCTCGCCAAATTGCACATTGCTCTCGGGTTTGAGCACGTGCTTGCGCCACAGGCCCCAGGTGTCTTTCGTGCGTTGCCGCACCGTGGTGCCGCGCTCCAGCACGATCGGCCGCAGGCCCATCTGCGCCAGCACTAGCGCGGCGAAGATGCCGCAGGGCCCGAAGCCCACGACCACCGGCCGCACCTCGGGCGCATGGCTTGCCGTCACTGGAGGGCGCCACACCATGTCGGGCGTGGGCATGACGTGCGGGTTGGTGGAACACTTTTGCAGCAGGGCGGCTTCGCCCGAAGGCTCGGCCAGTGTCACGTCGACGATGTACACCGCCGTCAGATCGGCCTTGCGCGCATCGAAGCTGCGTTTGAAGACGTGCACGTCAATGATGTCGCTCGGCTGCAGCGACAGGATGCTGCACGCCGCGGCGCGCAGGTGCGTGTCGGCCTGCTCGGCTTGTGCCAGCGTGAGCTTGATTTCCGAGATGCGGATCATGGTCTTGCGGGCCCGTGGTGATCGAGCAAAAGACAGGGGAGGGGAAACGGCGTCGATAATACCGCCGTGAAGTCCGCCAGACCGCCGCTGGTGCATGTCCCGAAAGGGCGCACTGGAGGAACGTCCGGACTGCGTAGGGCAGCGTAGCAGGTAACACCTGCCCACCGTGAGGTGAGGATCAGAGCAACAGAGACGAGCCGGTTAAGTCCGGGTGAAACGGGCAATCTCTACGCGCAGCAATACCAAGTAGGCCAGCGTTGACCTGTGTCCCGGGGAGCTGGCGGGTAGGTAGCACCGAGCCGTTCGGCGACGAACGGCCCAGAGGAATGGCGGTCACGCCGCGGGCCCGGCAACGGGTTCGTGGCGCCACAAAATCCGGCGTATCGGTGGGCTTCACACTTTATTTCTTCGTTGCGATTCGTTGGATGGCGTTGCGCCTCGTCACTCGCCTGACTTGGTGGGCTCGGCCGGCGGCCCGTGCCCACCTGCGAACTCAACAAGGCGTTCGCCATCCCGGCGCGCAGCGTGTGCTCCCTCGGAGAAGGTCGCCTTACGCGCGCTGCTTTCTCCGGCCAAGCGCGCTGCACGGGTGGGGCCGGCAGGCTCCTCCCGATGGTCCAGTGCGCTCCCGCGCACGGACCGACGGGTCCCTCCGCCTGCCGGCCCCACCCGCGCATCGCGCACACGCTCGCGAAGGCTTCGCTCCGGATCAGGACCGGTCATTCTTCACGCGCGACTGAACTCAGCAGGGCCCTCGCCATCCCGGCGCGAGACGGTCCGCACACCCAAAGCGCTGCGTGCCTGGGGCGGGCATGCGGAGGGTTCCCTTTGGACCCGAAGGGTCAGGGAGGAGCGTGCCCGCCCCAGGCGCGCAGCGCGCTCTCACCCGGAGAAGGCCGCCTTACGCTCTGTGCTTTCTGCGGCCACGGATCCGGCCCGGTCCGAGTGGCCGAGCCGAACGCTGATCGCTCTTTTGTCGAGGAAGAGGGTTTAGACGGCCGACTCTAAAACCGCTCGTGCGCCTGCAACCCCCGCCACATCCCCACCGGCAACCCCGCCATCGGCACCCGCCCGATGCGGATCCGCCGCAGGCCGGTGACGGCCAAGCCCACGCCTTGGCACAGCGCCGGCAGCCGCGCCGGATCAATTCCCTTGAAGGCCAAGCGAAGCTTCTGCTCGCTTTGCCAGCTGGCCTTCATGGCCAAGCCCTGTGCCAGCCGCGAAAGCCCGCCCTCGGCCAGGGTGCCGGTGACGTCCGCAACCCACTCCTGCTCAATGTTGAGCCCCTCTTCCATCAGCTTGCGCACGATGCGTCTGTCCTGGCTGTAGATGGCCAGGCCGGAGCCGGCGCGCGGCAGCGGCAGCAGGGGCTGGAGGTGGCGCAACTGGCTGGTGAGCACCCGCACGCCCTGGGCGTCGGCGGGCCAGCGTGCCTCTTGAACCGGCCGCACTGGCGCTGCGCCGACCGGTTGGTGCACCAGCAGCGTCACCGGTGCCAGATCGAGCAGGCTGGCCTCCTTGTCAAGCGTGACCTGTTGCCCGGGCGTGACGCGGGCCTGCGGCGTGTCCACCACCTGCCCGTCGACACGCACCCAGCCGGCGTCGATGTAGCGCTCGGCCTCGCTGCGCGAACAGGCGACGAGGGCGGCGACCCGCTTGGACAGGCGGACGGCCTCGTCCATCAAGCCGCTGGCGCCAGGGTACGCAAGCGCTCGACGTGCGCGCGCAGCGAGTGCTTGGCCATCGGCCACAGGGGCTGCGGCACGTCGTCGTAGGCCAGGGGCAGCCAATCGTCGAGGTCGCCCGCGGGCCGCGCGCGCATGGCGGCGGCGACCTTGGCCTCGCGCGCGAGCCGGTGGGCCTTGAGCTTGGCAATCGCCTGCGAGGCAAAGCCCAGCACATGGCCGTGGGCCGGCATGATGAATTCGATGCCCTGCGTTTCGCAGGCGCGGGCCAGGCGATCGAGTGAATCGAGGTACGTCGTCATGCCGCCGTCGGGCGGGATCACGACCGTGGTGCTGCCGTTGAGGATGTGGTCGCCGGAAAACAGCAGGCCGTCCTCACGCAGGACCAGGCACAGGTGGTTGGCGGCATGGCCGGGGGTGTAGACCACTTCCAGGCTGTGCGTGTTGCCGCCGCCCTGCAGCACCAACACCTCGCCATCGGCCAGGGTGCGGTCGGGGGTGAACTTGGCGTTGGGCATGGCCGTCGGTTGCGAGGGCAGGCCGAGGATGGGGGGGCGCGTGGGGCACAAGGCCTGCAGAGGCCGCGCCGCCGGGGAATGGTCGGCGTGGGAATGGGTGCAGACGATCATGCGCACGTCGCCGCCTGTGGCTTCAAACAGGCGCTGCACATGGGTGGCATCGTCCGGGCCGGGATCGATGACCAGATAACCGGTGGCGGCGTCGCCGACGATGTAGCTGTTGGTGCCCGGGCCGGTCATCACGCCCGGGTTGGGCGCGGTCAGGCGGCGCAGATTGCGCAGCAAGGGCGCCGCGCGATCGCTGCGCCAGTCGAGGTCGTGCACGATCTGGCCGTCGGGGCAGACCAGTTCGAGCTCGCCGAAGGCGGTCTCGTGCTCCATGAAGCGGCGCTCCTGGCCACCCACGCGGCCACCGCGCGGGGTGCACTCCCACAGCGGCCGCTCGCTGGCGCAGGCGTCCAGCACCGCCTGCACGGTGGGAAACTCGCGCAGCCGCTCCAGCGTGCGCACGGTCGGAAAAATCATCGGGAAGCCGCCGGCCGCGTGGCGGGCCAGCGCGTCCGCCGGGCGCACCCAGGCCGGCTCGAACTGCTCGGCCTCGTCGGCCACCGGCTGCTGCCCTTGCGGCATACGTGCCACCAGGAAGGGTACGTCGAAGCGCTTGGGCAGATCGCGGTCGGTGATCCAGCGCGCCAGCAAAAACACCTCGTCGGCCGCCAGCCGCAGCCCGCGGGCCTGGCAGTGCTCGAAGAAGGGCTCATGCCGGTGGATGCTCGCGATGTCGGCGTCATTGACGTGGCGGCCGTCGGGGTGGCGCGCCAGCAGCACGCCCAGCTCTTCGTAGCTTTCGCGGATCGCGGCGATCGCCTGGGTCAAGTGCGCGTCGTCCTGGGTCGGCCGGCGGTTGGCCAGGGCGTGTGCCTGTGCGTCGGCCGCGTCGATGGCGCCGCCCGGGAACACGTACGCCCCGGGCGCGAAGCTGGCGGTGGCCGAGCGGCGGGTCATCAGCAGCTCAAAGCCGTCTGCGGTATCGCGCAGCAGCAGGATGGTGGCGGCGGGGCGGGCGGGCACCGGCTCGCGCTGGGTGTGGAGAAGTTGCGTGGATCGGACCATGACGGCGATTATGGGAGCAGTGGCCGGTGCCCCGAAATCACCCACCGGACACGGGGGCCGATAATCGGGGCCATGCGAATCCGCTTCACCAAGATGCAGGGCGCCGGCAACGACTTTGTAGTGCTCGACGAGACCCGCGAGCAGCTGGACCTGTCGCCCGAGCAGTACCGCTGGCTGGCCGACCGCCACTTCGGCATCGGCGCCGACCAGATCCTCTCGGTGCGGCCCTCGTCGGCGCCAGGCGTGGACTTCGAATACGTGATCCACAACAACGACGGCGGAGAGGTCGAGCACTGCGGCAACGGCGCGCGCTGCTTTGTGCGCTTCGTGCGCGAGCGCGGCCTGACCGACAAGACCACCATCCGCGTGCGCACCGTCAACGCCGCGCTCGAGCTGCGCATGCTGCCCGACGGCCGGGTGACCGTGGACATGGGCCCACCCACCTTCGATCTGCCGGCCGTTCCCTTCGACCCGTCTGGCATGACGCCCCAAGCATCGGGTGGCTGGCAGCGCTGGCTGCTGCCGGTGGCTGGGGCCACCGTGCCGATGGCCGTGCTGTCCATGGGCAACCCGCATGCGGTGATCGAGGTCGATGACGTCGACACCGCGCCGGTCACGACGCTGGGCCCTCAGGTCGAGACGCACCCGGCATTTGCGCGCCGGGTCAACGCCGGTTTCCTGCAAGTCGTCGACCGAGGTTCGGCGCGTCTGCGCGTATGGGAGCGCGGCGCCGGCGAAACCCTGGCCTGCGGCACCGGCGCCTGCGCCGCCGTGGTGGCCGGCATCCGCCTGGGCCGGCTCGACGCGAAGGTGGACGTGCAAACGCGTGGCGGCCTGCTCACCATCGAGTGGGCGGGCGAGGGTCGGCCGGTGTTGATGACCGGCCCGGCGACAACCGTTTTTGAAGGCGAAGTGGACATCCCGCAATGAACATTGGAAGTAACCAGATGAACCCCATCACCGAGGACGACATCGCCAACTACCTGGCGAACACGCCCGACTTCTTCCTGCGCCACGCCGAGCTGCTGGCCAGCGTGCAGATGACCAGCCCGCACGGTAACCGGGCGGTCAGCCTGCAAGAGCGCCAGGCCGAGATGCTGCGCGAGAAGATCAAGGTGCTTGAGTTTCGGGTGATGGAGATGATCCGCAACGGCAGCGACAACATGATCATCGCCGACCGCCTCCAGCGCTGGGCCCGCCAGATGTTGCTGGTGCGCTCGGGCCAGGCGCTGCCGGCCAGCATCTCGGCCGAGATCCGCAGCCAGTTCATGGTGCCGCAGGTGGCCATCAAGGTCTGGGACGTCGATGCGCAATACCGCGACGAGCCTTTCGCCCAGGGCGTGAGCGACGACGCGCGGACCTTCGCCACCTCACTCACGCAGCCGTACTGCGGCGTCAACAGCGGCTTCGAGGCGGTGGGCTGGCTCGAAGACCCCTCCATGGCCATGTCCTTGGCCATGATCCCGCTGCGCGAAGGCCCCGCTACCGGCGTCGCCCCGGCCTTTGGCATGCTGGTGCTGGCCTCGCCCGACCCGCAGCGCTTTTCCAGCGGCATGGGCACCGACTTCCTGGAGCGCATCGCCGAGCTGGCCAGCGCGGCGTTGTCGCGGCTTCGGCGGGGGTGATGCATGGATGATGTCGGGCTGGTCGAGAAGTATCTTGAGCACGTCCGCGTCACCAAGCGGCTGGCCCTGCGTACCGTCGAGCTTTATTCGCTCGACCTTCTCAAACTCCAGGCGAATGCCCAGGCAGCCGGCGTCGGCCTGGCGCAGGTGCAAACCGCGCACATCCGCCGCTGGGTCGCGCAGATGCACTCGGGCGGCCGCAGCGGGCGCGGCATCGCGCTCATTCTGTCGGGCTGGCGCGGTTTTTATGCCTGGCTGGGGCGCGAAGGGCTGGTGCCCGGCAACCCGGTGCTGGACGTGCGCACACCCAAATCGCCACGGCCCTTGCCCAAGGCACTGAGCGTCGACGATTCGGTGCAACTGGCCAGCTTTCACGACGAGGCCGCCGACCCCTGGACCGAGGCCCGCGACGCCGCCATCGTCGAGCTGATGTACGGTTGCGGCCTGCGGGTGGGCGAACTGGTGGGGCTTGATGTGCAGGCCAGCACCACCGCCGCCGGCTGGGTCGACCTGCAGGCCGGCGAGGCCCAGGTGCTGGGCAAAGGATCCAAGCGGCGCACGGTGCCGGTGGGCACCAAGGCGGTGCAATCGGTGGCGGCGTGGATCGCGGTGCGCGGCTCGACGGGTGTGGCGAACGATCCGGCCCTTTTCATCGGCCCACGCGGGCGGCGCATCTCGGCGCATGCCGTGTGGAGCCTGATGCGCAAACGCAGCCTGCGCGCCGGCCTGGCCGCGCCAGTTCACCCGCACATGCTGCGGCACTCCTTCGCCAGCCATGTACTGCAGTCCAGCGGCGACCTGAGGGCGGTGCAGGAGTTGCTTGGGCACGCCAACATCGCGACCACGCAGGTGTACACGCGACTGGATTTTCAGCATCTGGCCAAGGCGTATGACGCGGCGCATCCTCGGGCCAAGCGTAAGGGGTGATCGTCGCGTCATTCCCGCGAAGGCGCACTGGTGTCCGGAATAAATTGATCGGGTGATACAAAGACAAAGGGGCGGCCTCGGTGGAATTTCCGTTCGCCCTGAGCCTGTCGAAGGGCATGCGAGTGCAAGTGCGAGGCTTCGACAGGCTCAGCCCG
>CANJQN010000023.1 GCA_947476465.1 Comamonadaceae bacterium
CCTATTTCAAGCCCCCCGCCAGCCGCGTTGGTGACCCGTTGGCGCCACCGCGGCTGACGGCGGTGGCGCAGCAGGCAGACGCATACGCCCGTGCGCACTCGGCGTCTGCCAGCCAGCTTTTGCCCGGCATCGCGACCCAGGGCGCTTGGGCATTGCTTGAAAAATGCTCTCCCGGAACCTCCGAAGCCGCTCTTGTGGCAACGCATCTACAGCTCAAGATCAAGGACGGCGACATCACGCGGGAGCAGCTGGACGCGCAGCCCTTGCCGCTGCTGCGGCAGGCCATCGACGGCGCGTCCCCGGGTTCGGTGGCCTATCGGACACTGGCGCAGGTCATCTTCGAGCAAACGGGTGCGCAGGCCAGTCCAGTTGCCGTGCCGCTCGCCGATTCGTTCCTGCGCAGTGTGCGGGCGCTGTTGGCGCCAACCGATGACGCGGACCTCAAGCCCAAGACACGTGACGACGGGTCCGTTACTTCGGTCTGTCTGGGTTTTCTCAACGACTCGGGGCGCGCGATCTATCGGTTTGTCGATCCTCAGGGCCGGATGGAGGTGAAGAAGTTCGAGTCGGCCGGCGAAGCGGAAACCTGCATGGTCGACAAGTTTGGTTCGATGGCGATGGACTTGTCCAAGTTGGCCAACCAAGGAATGTTCGCCTACTCGACACGGGATTTTGATCCCGACGGGTTCGCGGCCATGGCACCGCCCTCCGAGCACAGCCCGCTCAAACATCAGGGTAAGGACCTGGAACTCATCGCGAAGGTAGCGCCGACGATCTACACATTCAGCCAGGGCACGGAAGGCGGCGTAACGCTTAAGGCGGAGACGGCCCGATTGCTCGTGGCCGGCTACTCGTTAGTGGAGGTCGCGGAGGTCGAGCCGGGCAAGCGTGCGATCGTTGGCGGACTTGGCGATCCCCCGACAAACTGTGATCCAGTGGGAACCCACTCCTATTTTTCGGCAGAGTTCACCATGGCCCGACGCGGCGGCGCCCAGAGCATCGCGATGCCGGCGCCACCGGTGCTGAGCTTCGGTTTCTCGGAGTTGTCACAACCAGGCGCCTGATGGCACGTTTGTTTCAGTCGCCTCACACCTTGCGCGGGCGCCGCTACTTAGCATTTGGTTTTCCCATCCTTCGGGAAAGCCCATGCGCCACAGCCGTTTCGAATACGCCCGCCTCGCCGCGGCCCAGCAGGACGTCTCGCGCGCCGAGGCCGACTACGAGCGGTTTCGCAATGCCTACCTGGAGATCGCCAGGAACGAGCCGGGGCATGAAGTGGGGCTGGCCATGATCGGCGCCGACATGGACCGCGCCCATGCCCGGCTGCAGGCCCTGATCGGCCTGCCCAAGCTGCCCTTCCCACACGAGCCCAGCACGGTAGTGCGGCGCGAAGCTCTGCGCATCTCGGAAGACGACGACTAGCGGCAACCCCAGGACACGCATGGCCACCCACCCCAATGAACCCGAGGCTGACCAGGACGGCGGCACCGATCCGTCTGACCAGCCCAACACCTCGCGGCTGCCGGTCGAGCCGGAGTTCCTGCCGCAGGGATTGCCCAACGAGCCCGAGGGGGGTGACACAAAACGCCATCCGCACCGTCCAACTGCGTGATGAGAGGGGGGTGGCAGGATTCGCGTAAGCTCGGCCGTCGTTGAGCGGGTGGGTGTCAGGGTCTGCCATAATCCATAGCACATTTCCACGGTCAGGCCATGCAAGCAGTTCCCGTCACGGCAGAAAAACCCACGATCTTGGTGGTCGACGACACGCCCGAAAACCTGATGCTGATCAGCGATCTGCTCAGGAAAGATTTCAACGTCAAGGTGGCCAACAACGGCCAGCGCGCCCTGGTGCTTGCCACCACGGGCGTCGTGCCGCACCTGGTGCTGCTCGACGTGATGATGCCGGGAATGGACGGCTACGAGGTCTGCCGCCAGCTCAAGAGCGACCCGGTGACCCGCATCATCCCGGTGGTGTTTCTCACGGCCATGGGTGCGGCGGAAGACGAAAGAAAAGCCATGGAGGTCGGCGCCGGGAACTTTCTGACCAAGCCGGTCAGCCCTAGCAAGCTGATGGACATCATCAAGGCCCATCTCCCGATGGCTGCCAAGCCGAATTGAGAGGCTCCAGACCCGCATCCCCGGGGTCACCCAGCCAACCTTGGCTGTCGTCGTCCTCGCCCCGCAGCAGGGGCGCCGCCTTGGCCAGCGCCATCCACACGCCGAAGGGCAGCGCGCTGCGCTCGCGCCGGATCGCCGGGCGTGCCAGCACCAATCGCTCGCCCTGCGCCAGCAGCACGCCGCACTCGGGCGGAATCTCCTCGGGTTGGGCGATGGCGCGGCCCCGGCGGTCCTGACCGAGCACGTACCAGCATTCGCCCAGGTGCAGGTAGGCGGCGCGCTTGGCGCTCTTGCGCAGGTCGGCCAGCAGGTCCGATCGTTGCACCTTGATCTCATGCACGATCGGCTCGACGTACTCGGCGACCGTGGTGTTGCGGATCGAAAAAACATCGGGTCGGGCCACGCACCACACCGGCGGGCCTTCCTCGCTCACCGGAACCTGTGCCCTCAAACCCAGGCCGCACCAGGCGATGCGGCCGGCGCGGGCCATCTCCCGGGCGACCAGCTGCACCAGCGCCTCGTGCTGCGACAGCGCGGCGCGGTTGCCGGCCATCTGCGCCGCCACGTGCGCGATACCGGCGTCGGTCAGGCGCAGCACGTCATGACCGCCGGGTTGGCGCACCACGCGCTCGAGCAGGCCGGCCGCCAACAGCTCCAACTCGATACCGTCCTGGCAGGGCCAGCCGGCTGAGCGGTACACCTCTCGCAGCCGCCGGGCATGGGCGCGGCCGATCAGCGAGGGCGGGCAGGCAGGGGGCGAGGATGGCGTGGTCACGGGCAATGCGCTGACAGGCGGCAGGTCGGCTGCTCAGTGTAGAACGCCTGCCCATCCAGAACCACGCCGCCCACCGACATACCTGTCCGTCGGGGGACTACACCGCCGGCCCGTCCTGCTGACGCAGGATCACCCCTGACCGACTCCGAGGGGTGCCCGGAATGTGCGGTTTCACACAATACACAGGGGATAGACGTGATCACTGACCGCCAGATGCCGGCAGCCGCGGGGGGGCGCGCGATGAACGCTCCACACACGGGCATGGCCCCCGATTTCGACGCGCGCGCCTTCCTCCGCGTGGCCACGCACGGCGCGGGCCTGCGCAGCCACGCCGACCTGTGGCGCTGGTTGCGTGACGACGTGCAGACAATCCTGCCGCATGAGCTGCTGATCACGGCCTGGGGCGATTTTCAGCGGGGCGACGTGCAGATAGATCTGGTGTCCAGCCTGCCCGGCCTGCGCACGCTGGAGTGCCGGGCGGCACGGCTGCTCCCGCTGATGAGCTACTTGCGCGACTGCTGGGCCGCCGCGCAGCACGCGCCCTGCCAGGCCGACGTGCGCGGTTGCGCCGATCTGTTCGCGGCGCCCGACAACGGCTGGGCCCCGGGCCATGCGATCAGTTTCATGCGCACGGCGGCGGTTCACGGCGCGCGCGATGGGCGCACGGGCGGCGAGCGCATCTTCGCGGCCCTGAGCGGGCGGCCGCACAGCGCAGGCGGCTCACCGCAAGTGCTCAAGATGCTGATGCCCTTCATCGACATGGCGCTGCGCGGGATGCCCTGCGTTGCGCCGACCCGCCAGGCGCCACCGTCGCGAACCGAGCGCGAGGAAATGACGGCGCTGGTGGGCGGGCCGATGACCGCACTGAGTGAGCGCGAGCGGCAGATCATGGTGTGGGTCGCCATGGGCAAGACCAACCCCGAGATCGGCTCGATCCTGAGCATCAGCGAGTTCACGGTGAAGAACCACATGAAGAGCATCTTCACCAAGCTGGATGTGACCAACCGCGCCCAGGCGGTGGCCAAGCTCACACGGCTGCGCTCCCATGCGTGAAGCCCCTTCCCTGCTGCGATCGGTGCACCGACCGGCGGCGTGGTCGGTGCCGGCCGAGAGCCGGCTGCTGCGCGAGCTCGATGTGCTGGTGGAGCCGGCCATGCGGGTGTTCTCGCTGTGGACGCTGGTGTGGTGGTACGAGGGGGCGCTGACGCCGATCTGGCTGGTCGCCTCGGTGCTGGCCTTTGCGCTGTCCTACCCGGGGCGCAGCCTGTTGCGCGCGCCAGCGCGCCGGGTGGTGTCGACCGTGCTGGTTGACTGGGCCTGGATCGCCGGCCTGCTGCTGGCTACGGCCTTCGCCACGGGCTATCTTTCGTCCCTGCCGGTCTCGGTGGTGGGGCACTGGCTGTGGTTCGCGCCCGCCTCGCAGCTGCTGGCGCACTGGGCGCTGCGCCAGGCGGCGCCGCACCTGGTTCGCCTTCAGGGGCCGCCGCTGCGGGCCGTGGTGGTCGGCCTCAACGAGCAGGGCGTCTCGCTGGCCGACCGGCTGGCGGGCGAGCGCGACGGCGGCATCGAGCTGGTGGGTTACTTCGACGACCGCACCGACGGCCGTCATGGCGCCAACGCCGCACACCGCTACCTGGGCCGGCTGGCGGACATTGCGGCGTTCGTGAAGATCCATCGCGTGCAGCTGATCTACCTGTCGCTGCCCATGGCCTCGCAGCCGCGCATCAAGGAGTTGCTGGACGCGCTCAAGGACACCACCGCTTCGGTGTATTTCGTGCCCGACATGTTCGTCACCGATCTGATCCAGGGCCGGCCGGGTTCGGTCTGCGGCATGCCGGTGATCTCGGTGTGTGAGACGCCCTTCCGAGGGCCGGCAGGTCTGCTCAAGCGTGGCAGCGACATCTTGCTGGCATCGCTGATCCTGCTGCTGATCACGCCGCTGCTGTTGGGTGTGGCCCTGGCCGTGAAGCTCACCTCGCCGGGGCCGGTGATCTTCCGCCAGCGCCGCTACGGCCTGGATGGGCAGGAGATCCTCGTCTACAAGTTTCGCTCGATGCGGGTGGTGGAAGACGGCGATGTGATCCGGCAAGCCAGCGCCGACGACGACCGGGTCACGCCGCTCGGGCGCATTCTTCGGCGCACTTCCATGGATGAGCTGCCGCAGTTCGTCAACGTTTTACAGGGACGGATGAGCATCGTCGGGCCGCGGCCGCACGCGGTGGCGCACAACGAGTTCTACCGCTCGCTCATCAAGAGCTACATGGTGCGCCACAAGGTCAAGCCGGGTATCACGGGTTGGGCCCAGGTCAACGGCTTTCGCGGCGAGACCGACACGCTCGAAAAGATGGAAGGGCGCATCCGCTACGACCTCGACTACCTCAGGAACTGGTCGTTGCGCCTTGACCTTCACATCATCTTCCGGACGATCAAACTCGTTTTTCGTGACAGCGCGGCGTACTAGGGGCGCAGCGATCCAGCTAGCCCGAATGAGCCATTGTTGTGGTGGTCTCGTCTGGCCACCATTGGAGCGCGGTTGTCAAGAAGGGTGAGCCTGGCCCGGGACAGGGCCGACAACGTCAAAAGGAACGAAGTGAAAAAGAAACTGAAGATCGCGCTGGTCTCCGCCGTCGGCCTGGCCGTCGGGCCGCTCGCGCAGGCGCAAAACCGCGAGACCGGCGACGCCCTGCAGTTTCGCGTGGGGGCGGGCGTCGAGCGCGATTCGAACGTGATCCGGGCCCCCAACAAGGTGTCGGACACCGTTGCCACCGCTTCGGTGGGCGCGCGCTACGACAAGCAGATCAGCCTGCAACGCATCTTGCTGGACATCGAGGCCGCCACCTTCAAGCACCAGGACTTGAGCAGCCTGAACTACAGCACGCTCAACTACAACGCCGCCTGGAACTTCGCGATCACCCCGAGCTTTCGGGGTGTGCTGAGCGCCGACCGGCGGCAAAACCGGGACATCACCAACGCCACCGGCGGCGTCACCGAATCGTTCATCCGCACCGAGCGCAACGAGGTGCTCAAGGGCACCTACACCACCGGTGGTGGCTGGCTGGCCCAGGCCGGCATGGGCCATCGTCAGAGCATCAGTGAGAACCCGCGCTCGCTGGAGGCCACGCCCAGCGTCAACAGCGCCACCTTCGGCTTCGGCCGGGAGTCGCCCTCGGGCAGTTCGCTGATCGGCGAGTTCCGCCATGGCAAGGGCAGCTACGACAACGTGGGCGTGGGCAGCGATTTCACCGAGCGCGAATATGCCCTGGTGGCCCGTTACCCCGTCTCGGTGCGCACGCTGATCGAAGGCCGGATCGGCCGCCTCGATCGCGAGCACGACGCGGCGCCGCAGCGCGATTTCAGCGGCACCATCGGCAGCCTGCGCGCCAGCTGGGAGATCACTGCCAAGACCCGCCTGTCCGGCGGCTTCTCGCGCGAGTGGGGCAGCTACGAATTCGGCACCGGCGGCTCGGTGCGCGCCAACCGGTTGTTCATCGAGCCGGTGTGGAAGCCCACCGAAAAGACCGCCGTGCGCCTGCGCTACCAGCGCGAGACGCGCGACTGGGACGTGCCTGGTGGCGGCACCATCGATACCGGCCGCTCGGACCGCGTGAACACCGCCTCGGCGGCCTTCGAATGGGAGCCGCGCCGCAACCTGCTGGTGACCACCGCCTTGCGCAGCGAACGCCGCAGCTCGAACGTGGCCGGCTTCGATTTCAACGCCACCATCTTGTCACTGGGGGCCCGCTTCACGTTCTAGCCATTTGCAGGTGGCGGTATGCGGGTCTTACTCACACAACCAGATTCATCGCTCAGGGACAGACCTCATGACCAGCCAGCTTCGCCTTTCCATCTTCGCCACCGTGGCTGCCTGCGCCTTGGCGGCGCAGGCCCAGGTTCCGCCGCCGCGGCCCGTGCCAGCCCAGGTGGCCCCCAGCGGCCCCACCGCCGGGCCTGAATACCGGCTGGGCGCCGGCGACTCGATCCGGGTCCAGGTGTTCCAGAACCCGGATCTCACCGTCGAGGCCCGTGTCTCCGAGAACGGCTCGATCAGCTATCCATTGATCGGCACCGTGCAGCTGGGCGGCCTGTCCATCGGCGCGGCCGAAAAGAAGATCGCCGACGCATTGGTCAAGGGCGGCTTCCTGCGCTCGCCGCAGGTCAACCTCAACTTGCTGCAGGTGCGCGGCAACCAGATCGCGGTGCTCGGCCAGGTTCAAAAGCCCGGCCGCTTTGCGCTGGAGACCTCCAACGTGCGCGCCAGCGAGATGCTGGCGGCTGCGGGCGGCACCACACCGCAAGGCGACGACGTGCTGGTGGTCACCGGCACGCGCGATGGGCAGCAGTTTCGGCGCGTCATCGACATTCCTTCACTGTTCACACGCGCGCGGCCCGACGACGACATCGTCTTGCAGGCCGGCGACACGCTGTTCGTGAACCGCGCGCCCACGTTCTACATCTATGGCCAGGCCCAGCGCCCCGGCCCCTACCGGGTCGAGCGCGGCATGACCGTGATGCAGGCCCTGGCCGCCGGCGGCGGCATCACACCGCGCGGCAGCCAGAACCGCCTGAAGCTGCACCGGCCCGGCCCCAACGGCGCGGTGGTCGAAACCACGCCCAAGCTCACCGACCCGGTGCAGCCCAACGACGTGATCTTCGTGCGCGAGAGCATCTTCTGATCGCGCGGCCAAAGCCATGACCCCCTACCAGCTCTTTACCATCTTGCGCGCGCGGTGGCTCACCGCGCTCACCATCCTGCTGGCCACGCTGGCGCTCGCCACCGGCTACCTCCTGCTGACCCCGCGCGAGTACACCGCCCGCGCGCCGGTGCTGGTGGACGTGCAGGCCAACGAGATCGGCGGCGGCTACTCGCCGGCCTTGCTCACCTCCTACATGGCCACCCAGATGGACGTGGCGCGCAGCGACCGCGTCGCCGAGCGTGTGCTCGATGCCCTCAAGGCCGATCCGCCCCAGGCACTGCGTGAGCCGCTGGTCGCGACCGATCCTGAAGGCCAGCGCCGCGAGCGCCTGAAGGCCCTGCAGGACAACCTGAGCATCAAGCCGGCGCGCGAGAGCAACATCATCAACATCGGCTGGACCGGCAGCACCGCCGCCGAGGCGGCGCGCGTGGCCAACCTGTTCGCCCGCGTCTATGTCGAGACCGCGCTCGAACTCAAGACCAACCCGGCCAAGCAGGAGTCGGTGTGGTTCGACGAGCAGGTGGCCGCGGCCCGACAGAAGCTGGAGCAGGCGCAGGGGAAGCTGACCGGCTTCCAGCAGCGCACCGGCATCGTCGGCGAGGAAATGGGTGACCACGAAATGGCGCGCCTGACCACGCTGGCCACGCAGTTGGCACAGGTACAGGCTTTCAACACCGACGCGCAGAGCCGGCGCGGCGTGCAACGCGAGACCGTCGCCGACGTGATGCAAAGCCCCCTGGTCAACGGCCTCAAGGCCGACGTCGCGCGGCTCGAGGGGCAGCTTCAGCAGGCCGCGGCCACGCTGGGCCCGCGCCATCCGCAGATGCAGCGCCTGGAAGCCGAGTTGGCGTCCACGCGCTCGCGGCTTGGCGCCGAATCGCGCACCATCGTCACCTCGATCGACACCAGCTTCCAGGCCGGCCGCGCGCGAGAGCAGGAGCTCCTGGCGCAGCTCAACGCCCAGCGCGGGCGGGTTCTCGCGGTCGGCAAGGATCGCGGCCTGATGTCTTTGCTGCGCCAGGATGTGCAGGTGGCGCAGCAGGCCTACACGCAGGTCAACGACAACGCCGCCAAGATGCGTCTGCAGTCGGTGGTCACCACCACCAATGTGCGTCCGCTCAACCCCGCGGCCGAGCCGTCCACCGCCAACGGCCCCAGCCGCAAGCAGGCCTTGCTGGTCGCCGGCGTCGCGGGGCTCGCGCTGGCCTTCGCCGGGGCGCTGCTGCTCGAGCTGCTCAATCGACGGGTGCGCTCGATCGACGACGTCATCATGGCCACCCAGTTGACGGTGTTGGCCAGCGTGCCGGCGTCCAGCAGCGCCTACGCGGCGCTGCCCGGCGCCCGCCGCCGCCTTGCCTTGTCCCACGGGAGCGCCACATGAACAGCCGCGTCCTAGCGATGCCCCGAGAGTCCGAGCACGCCCTGACCCTGGCGCGCGAGGCCAACCTGCCGATCGGCGCGCTGCTGGTCGATGGCGGCCGCATCAGCTTCGAGGACGCCGAGCGAATCCACCAGTACCAGGAGCGCACCGGTCAGCTCTATGGTGAAGCCGGCATCGAGATGGGCCTGCTGACCCCGCAGGACGTGCGGCTGGCGCTGGCCGTGCAGTTCGGTCACATCACGCTGCCACGCGAGTCGGCCCTGAGCCCTGAGCTGATCGCCGCCTGGCAACCCGACAACCCGGCGGTGGAACACCTGCGCTCGCTGCGCACCCAGCTCATGCTGCGTTGGTTCGAGAACGATGTCCGCCATAGCGCGTTGGCCGTGATCAGCCCCGGCAGGGGCGAAGGCCGCAGCTACATCACGGCGAACCTGGCGGTGCTTTTCTCACAACTGGGCAAGCGCACCCTCGTGATCGATGCCGACCTGCGCACCCCCAGGCAGCACCGCATCTTCGGCATCCCAGGGCGGGTCGGTCTGTCGTCCGTGCTGGCTGGGCGCAGCGGCATCGACGCGGTGGTCGACATCAAGGGCGTGCCGGGCCTGTCCCTGCTGCCAGCCGGCGTCACCCCGCCCAACCCGCAGGAGCTGCTGGCCCGCGACGGCCTGACCCGTCTGCTGTCGTCCTTGCGTTCGAGCTACGAGGTGATCCTGGTGGACACGCCGGCGGCATCGGATTGCGCCGACGCCGCCACCGTGGCGGTCAAGGCCGGCGCCGCCCTCATCGTGGCCTGCCGCGACAGCAGCAGCGTCAACGCGATTTCTTCGCTCGACACGCAGTTGCGGCAGTTCGGGGTGGTGCTGGTAGGAGCCGTGCTCAACGGATCTGGCAAGACATGAGGCTTTGCGCCGATCTCTGCGGCGGCGAGTGGCTGCCGCGTTGGAACGACCTGGTGCGGGCGATCGCGCGCGTGAACTCGTCGCGCGGTGAGCGCCAGTTGCTCGACTGGCTGGCCGATCCGCCGCAAGAGCCGGTGATGGTCGCCTTCGCCAATGCCCATGCCATGAACAGCGCCGCCACCAGCCGGCGCTTTTTCGAGGCGCTGATGTGCGCCGACGTGGTGCTGCGTGACGGCATCGGCATGGCGCTTCTGATGACCCTGCTGAACCAGCGGCCGGGGCTGAACCTCAACGGCACCGACCTGATTCCCAAGATCATGCGCCGGCACGCCGGCCAGACCATCGCCCTGTTCGGCACCCAGGATCCGTGGCTGTCGCAGGCACGCCAGGCGGTCTCGCGCCGCATCGCGCCGGGCTCGGCCTGCTTGGCGGCGCATGGTTTTCATGACACGGCCGCCTATGTACGGCTGGCGGCGATGCACCGTCCCGGCCTGATCGTGCTGGGCATGGGCATGCCCCGGCAGGAGGAGGTGGCCGTGGTGCTGCGCGCGGCGCTGGGCTACCCCTGCGTGATCGTGTGCGGCGGGGCGATCATCGACTTTCTGGGCGGCAAGACCTCGCGCGCGCCGGGGTGGATGCGGCGCTTCGGGCTGGAGTGGGCGTATCGGCTGGCGTGCGAACCCAGGCGCTTGTTCCATCGCTATGTGATGGGCAATCCGGTGTTTGTGTCGCGGGCCTTCAAGCTGATGGCGATGAGTTGGCGGCAGGTAGGGGGGGCGGGGGCGGTGGCTTGTATTGGGTGAACGGCCGCTGCCGGACGACGGCAGGTTCTCTACAATGGCGCGGTATCGGAAGGGAATCACTCCCGGTGGAGTGGCCGGACTTCAAACCCGGAATGGGTCGCATCGATCCTGCGTGGGTTCAACTCCCACTCTCTTCCGCCACTTTCTTTCAAGTGCAAGTGATCCACACCATGCTGGTCTCGAGCAGTCAAGTCCGCCGCAGCATTCCTTCCGTGGATGCGCTTCTCAAGACGGCCCATTTTGCGCGGCTCACCAGCGAGTTTGGCCGCCCGCAGGTGGTCGCTTGCCTGCGTGAGCTGCTGGCCGATCAGCGGCGGCGGCTGTCCCAGGCGGATGCGGCCGCGGTGCCCGATGAGGAAACGCTGGCGGCCGAATGCGGCGAGCGCCTGGCCGCCGCCGCGCGGCCTTCATTGCGGCCGGTGTTCAACCTCACCGGCACCGTGTTGCACACCAACCTCGGCCGCGCGCTGTATCCGCAGGAAGCGATTGACGCGGCCACCCAAGCGATGGCCCGGCCGGTCAACCTCGAGTACGACCTCGACGGGGCAGGGCGCGGCGAGCGCGACGCGCATGTCGAGGCGCGCTTGCTCAAGCTCACCGGTGCGCAGGCGGCGGTGGTGGTCAATAACAATGCGGCGGCGGTGTACCTGGCACTCAATACCGTGGCTGCGGGGCGCGAGGTGCTGGTCTCACGCGGCGAGCTGGTGGAAATTGGCGGGTCGTTTCGCATCCCCGACATCATGGCCAGCTCCGGCTGCCAGCTGCGGGAGGTGGGCACGACCAACCGCACCCACGCGCGCGACTACGAATCGTCGATCAACGAGCGCACCGCGGCCATCATGAAGGTGCACACCAGCAACTACGAGGTCCGCGGGTTCACCGCGGCGGTGCCGGCGGCGCAGCTGGCCGCCGTCGCCCACGCCAAGGGCCTGCCGATGATCGAGGACCTGGGCTGCGGCATGCTGGTGGACCTGGAGGGCTTCGGCCTGCCGCACGAGCCCACGCCCAGCGAATCGCTGGCGGCCGGGGTGGACCTGGTCAGCTTCAGCGGCGACAAGCTGCTGGGCGGCCCGCAGTGCGGCATTGTGGTGGGCCGCAAGGACTTGATCGAGCGCCTTCGCCGCAACCCCATGAAGCGCGCCCTGCGGCTCGACAAGGTTCGCCTGGCGGCGCTCGAGGCCGTGCTGACCCTGTATGACGATCCCGAGAAGCTGCGCATCCAGCTGCCCACCTTGCGGCTGCTGACCCGTACGGCGACGGACGTCCAGGCGCAGGCGCAGCGGCTGCTGGCGGCGACGCAGCAGGCGCTCGACGGGTTGGCGAAAGTGGACGTTGCAGCTTGCGCGAGCCAGATCGGCAGTGGCGCACTGCCCGTGGAGACCTTGCCGAGCGCCGCCTTGCGGCTGTCGCCGCAGGCAGGCGGCCCCTCCGAGGAAGCCTTGGCGGCGGCGTTTCGGGCGCTGCCGGTCCCGGTGATCGGGCGGATCCACGAGCAGGCGCTCTGGTTCGACCTGCGTTGCCTGGAGCCTTCGCAAGAGGCGGAGTTCACGGCGCAGCTGTCTCAGGTCGCCTGCAGCCGAGCGCTCGGATGATCGTCGCCACCGCCGGGCACATCGACCACGGCAAGACCACCCTGGTCAAGGCGCTGACCGGCGTCGATACCGACCGCCTGCCACAGGAAAAGGCGCGCGGCATCTCGATCGACCTCGGCTTCGCCTACTGGAAGCTCCCCGAAGGCCCGACGGTCGGGTTTGTCGACGTGCCCGGCCATGAGCGCTTTGTGCGCAACATGCTGGCCGGTGTCTGTGCCATCGACATGGCCTTGCTGATCATCGCCGCCGACGACGGCGTCATGCCGCAGACGCGTGAGCACCTGAACATCCTCGATCTGCTGGAGGTGCGCAAGGGTCTGGTGGTCATTACCAAGTGCGACCGGGTCGATGCCGCGCGCCTGCGCCAGGTGCAAGCGGATGCCAGTGAGCTACTGGCCGACACCAGCCTGGCCGGCGCGCCGGTGCTGGCGGTCTCCAGCATCACGGGTGCCGGCCTGCCCGAGTTGCGGCAGGCCTTGACGCAGGCGGCCCTGGCGATCCGGCGCACCAGCCACAGCGGCCAGCGCCTGCGCTATACCGTCGATCGCGTGTTCACGATGACGGGCAGCGGCACGGTGGTCACGGGAACGGTCGTTGCCGGCGCGGTGAAGCTGGGCGATCGCCTTCTGGTGTCGCCCAGCGGGACGGCGGTGCGCGTGCGGGCCATTCAAAAGGACGGTAGCGCCTGCGAGCAGGCCCAGGCGGGCGAGCGCTGCGCCCTGAACCTCGCCGGCATCGAGCGCGCCCAGGTCGAGCGTGGCGATTGGGTCGTGGATGCCGCGCTGCACGCGCCGACCCACCTTGTCGATGTGCAATTGAATGTTCTGGCCAGTGAGGCGTATGCGCTCAAGCACTGGACGCCGGTGCACTTGCACCTGGGCACCAGCAACATGACGGCGCGCGTCGCCCTGCGGCGTGGCGCACCCATCGAACCCGGCGCAAAGTCGTATGCGCGCCTGCTGACCGATCGGCCCCTCGTTGCCCTGCACGGAGACCGCTTCATCCTGCGCGACCAGTCGGCCCAGCGAACCCTGGGCGGCGGCGTGGTGGTCGACGCTTTCCCCTCGGCGCGGCGGCTGCCGGCCGAGATGCGCCAGCGGCAATTGGACGCGCTGAACCAGGCGTCGGCGGCACAGGCGCTTGCAGCGCTCGCGGCATGCACCAGCGGCGCCATCGATGCCGCATCGATCGCGCGCAATTTCAACCTCGACGAAAACGCCCTGGCACAAGCGATCACGCAGGCGGGCCTGGTGACGCTGGGGGCGACCGGCCGCTTGCGCATCGTCACGCCGCAGCAGGCGGCGGCCGAGGAGGCCAAGCGCAAGCCGGTGGCCGAGCCGGAGAACCCCGAGCACCTGCGGCTGTGGCAACTGGCGCAGCCCTTGCTGTTGCAGGCCGGCCGCAAGGGGCTCACGCTCACGCAGCTGACCGAAGCCATGCACGCGAAGCTGCTGGTGCTGCAAGACATGCTGCATCGCCGCGCCAAGGCCGGCGATGCGCTGCGGGTGGGAGAGACACGCTTTTACCTGCGCGGCACCATCGACGAATTCATTGTCGTTGCGCAAGAGGTCGCGCGCTCGAAGCCCGAGGGGCGCTTTACCGCAGCGCACTTTCGCGATGCCGCCGGCGTCGGCCGCGGCCTGGCGATCGAGGTGCTGGAAGTATTGGACCGGCTCGGCGTCACGCAGCGGATCGCCGACGAAAGAATCCTGCGCCCGCGGCCCTTGACCGGCCCGGCCAACACCGCTGAACAAACAAGACCCCATGACTGACACCCCCCACGACCTCATCGTCATCGGCACCGGCGTCGCCGGCTTGTCGGCCGCCCGCGAGGCGCTGCGCGCCGGCCTCACGGTCGCCTGCATCGAATCGCAAATTTTTGGCGGACTCATTCTCAATGTGAACGAGCTGGACGGCGCCATCCAGGGCAGCGGCTCGGAATTCGCCGCCGGGCTGATGGAAGAGGTGCAGCAACTCGGCGCTGTCCAGATCGGCGGGGCCGCGAGCGCCCTTGAGGCTGGCGATGGCTCGGTGCGGGTCACCGCCGATTCGGGGCGCCACGCGGCCAGAGCCGTCGTCGTGGCATCGGGCGCCGCCCGGCGAAAACTCGGCGTTCCGGGCGAAGAGGCGTTGGACGGCCGGGGCGTGTCGCACTGCGCCGACTGCGATGCCCCCATGTTCCGGGGTCAGGCGGTGGTGATTGCGGGCGGCGGTGATTCGGCCTTGCAGTCGGCGCTGGTGCTGGCCATGCATTGCAGCCAGGTGGTGATCGTTCATCGCGGCGGCGCCTTCAACGCCAAGCCGCACCTGGTGGCGGCCGTCCAGGCCACGCCGAACGTCGAGTTGCGGTTCGGCAGCGAGGTGTCCGAGGTGCTGGGCACAGGGGGGGTGGAGGGCGTTCGCATTGGCGCGCAAGTCGTCCCCTGCAGCGGCTTCATGGCCTGCGTCGGGCTGGAGCCTGCCAGCGCATTTCTTCCCGCCGCTGTCGAGCGCGACGACCGCGGCGCGGTGCTGACTTTGGCGGACTTTCAGACCACGATGCCGGGCGTGTATGCGGCGGGTGCCGTTCGGGCCGGTTGTGGCGGCATGGTGGAAGACGCCGTGAGCGATGGCGCCGCAGCCGCCCGCGCCGTGGTGGCCCGGCTGGCGGGCCTCGACGGGCTGTGAGGCGGTTCGCCGGCAAGGTCAGGGTCGCCGCCGAGCTGAGCCGCCGGTTTACTGTCGCTGGTGCCCGAGGCCGGAATCGAACCGGCACGCCTTGCGGCGGGGGATTTTGAGTCCCCTGCGTCTACCAATTTCACCACTCGGGCATGAGGGCAAGCCAAGCAAAAATTATGGCACAGTGGCGTGGATGAAATACCCGACCATTGAAGACGCCATCGGCAAGACCCCTTTGGTGGCCCTGCAACGCATCGGCGCGGCCGAGAATTCGCAGCGCGGCAACGTCTTGCTGGGCAAGCTCGAGGGCAACAACCCGGCCGGCTCGGTCAAGGACCGCCCCGCGCTGTCGATGATCAAACGGGCCGAGGAGCGCGGCGATATCAAGCCTGGCGACACCCTGATCGAGGCCACCTCGGGCAACACCGGCATTGCCCTGGCCATGGCGGCTGCGATCCGCGGCTACCGCATGGTGCTGATCATGCCCGAGGACCTGTCCATCGAGCGGGCCCAGACCATGAAGGCCTTTGGCGCCCAGCTGATGCTCACGCCCAAGAGCGGCGGCATGGAATACGCCCGCGACCTGGCCGAGAACATGCAGCGCGAGGGCAAGGGCCGCGTGCTCGACCAGTTCGCCAACTCCGACAACCCGCGCATCCACTACGAGACCACCGGCCCCGAACTGTGGGAGCAGACGGGCGGGCGCATCACCCACTTCGTGAGCGCCATGGGCACCACCGGCACCATCACCGGCGTGTCGCACTTCCTCAAGGAAAAAAACCCCGCCATCCGCATCATCGGCGCCCAGCCCAGCGAGGGCTCGCGCATTCCCGGCATCCGCAAGTGGCCGCAGGAATACCTGCCCCGCATCTACGACCCCAGCACGGTGGATGAAACCGTCAACGTCAGCCAGGACGCGGCCGAGGAGATGTGCCGGCGCCTGGCGCGCGAAGAGGGCATCTTCGCGGGCATCTCGGCGGCGGGCGCCTGCTGGGTCGCGCAGCAGGTCGCGGCCACCGTGGAGAACGCCACCATCGTGTTCGTGGTGTGCGACCGCGGCGACCGGTATCTTTCCACGGGCGTGTTCCCCGCTTGAGGAGACCACGCCATGGAGATCGCCAAGGAAATCGACACGCGGGGGCTGAACTGCCCGCTTCCCATCCTCAAGGCCAAGAAGGCCCTGACGGACATGCTGCAGGGGCAATTGCTCAAGGTGGTGGCCACCGACGCCGGCTCGGTGCGTGACTTCCAGGCCTTTGCCCGGCAGACCGGCAACGAACTGGTCGAGCAGCAAACGGTGGGCCAAGAGTTCATCCACATCCTGCGCCGGCGCTAGGGCTTGCGGCCCAGGCCCTTGGGCCGCCGCTGCTACCTTGGCGCCTTGGCCGGCCGTGTGCCGTGTCTTGATGTGGCCCACCACCGGCTTTGCCATCTCGCCTCCAGGAATGCCTGTGCACTCAGAGCATAGGTCGCGTCGAAGAATTCACTTTTTTGGGAATGGCTGCGGGGATACAGTAGGCTGCAGAAACAGAACTTTCGGAGACAAGCAAGCATGCCGCACGAGCACAAGGCCGATCCCGCAGGCGTGGTTGGCGCCCCGACCCCGACAGCTTCACTGCCGCCGCCGTGGACCGTGACCGACGCGGACCGCAACGCACCCAGCCCCGCGTTCATCGCGCGGATGCAAGCCCAGTTTCCGACCGAGCGCGAAGCCGACCTGATGCTCACGCGCAAGATGCAGCGCCGGGCGGGCCCGACCTTCTCCGGGGTCAGCTTCGAGGCCATGAACGGCTACATCTCGGCCCTTCTCAAAAGCAAGATCGAGGGTGACTTTCGCATCTGCGACCAACGCTGGTTCTCAGGCGGCGCCTCCAAGATCCAGATGGGCTTCACACTGCACTGGAGCGAGCCGGGCGTCGGCCCGACGGCCACGCGGCTGGTCGCCCGCATGGAGCCGGCCGAGTCGCTCAATTCGACCAGCCGGCAGCGCGAGTTCGAACTGGTCGAGGCCTTCAGCGGCCTGATTCCCGTCCCGCGCTGCTACTGGGTGGACCCGGATGGCACCTGGTTTCCCGAGCCGGCCCTGATCTATGCCTTCGCCGAGGGCACCACCAAGCCGCGGGCGGTGCTGGGCCGGGTGGCGGGCATCGGCACCAACTTCGGCCCGGCCTTGCGGCCGCGCCTGGCGGCGCAGTTTGTCGACTACCTGGCCCGCATCCACAACTTCGATCCGCAAAGCCGGGCCTTTGACGCCTTCGACCGGCCCTCCCTCGGCACCACCCAGAGCGCGCTGTGGCAGCTCAATCGCGCCCGCCGCATCTGGGAAGAAGACCGTGGCGAAGACCTGCCCCTGATGGAGGTGGCCGGCAACTGGCTGGAGCGCAACCTGCCAACGCTCGACCGGGTGAGCGTCGTGCACGGCGACTACCGCAGCGGCAACTTCCTGTTCGACGAAGAGACCGCGCAGATCACCGCCGTGCTTGACTGGGAACGCGGCTACCTGGGCGACCGCCACCGCGACCTGGCCTGGACCATCGCCGAGAACTACGGCCACTGGAGCGAGGATGGCAAGACCTTTCTGGCCTCGGGCCTGATGCCGGTGGACGAGTTCCTGGCGCGCTACCAGCAGGCCAGCGGACTGACGGTGGACTTGGCCAAATTGCGCTATTACCGCATCTTCAACTGCTATCAGATCGTCGTGACGGCGCTGGCGTCGACCCACCGCGTGGTGCGCCTGGGCAAGACCCACCAGGACGTGCTGATCGCGTGGCTGGAGGCCGCGGCCTTCGGGCCGATGGAGGAACTGCGGCGCGAAATCGAAGGGGAGCTGTGATGGCCGATTACACCGACAACGGACTGCTCGCGTCGATCAAGGCGCTGGAAACAGTCGTCAAGCCCGCGCTGGATGCAACCGACCCGCTGGCCACCGAGCAATTGCGGCTGGTGTCCGGGTTCCTGAAGTTCCTGCGAGCCCGCATAGAGCACGGCTATCCACGGCAGCTGTTCGAGCTTGATCACGCGTTGCGCCTGGCGCAGCAGGTGGCGGCGGATGCGGTCTTGCTGAACTCGCCCGAACTGTCGCAGCGGCTGGCCGCAGCGGTGGCGCAGGGGCAGGCGGCTGCGGCGCGTGCCGTCCCGTTGCCGGCCGATGTGCGGTCCGCGGCGGCCGAACTGGCCACGGTGGTCGCTGGCGTGGCCAGAGCTGCGGGCTCGGCGGACGCACCGCTGCGCCGGCGTATCGAGCAGCAGGTGATGGCCGGCTCCAAGCGCTGGGTCGAGATGCAGCGGGCCTGGTTCGCGCCGATGGGCTTCGACCTTCGACCCGATGAACTGCCCGCGATCGACCAGGCGCTGTATTCGCCAGGCTCCACACACAACTGAATCCCGTCAAGGACGCACACCGATGATCACCAGCAAAGACTCCGAGTTCCACCCTGTCGCCAAGGACAACTGGCGCTGGACCGAAACCACGCCCCTGAGCTTTTCGGTGCCGCAAGCCGGCATCCTGGGCAATATGTACATCGCCGCCCGGCCCAACCTGGGCGTGGCCTTGTCGTCGGTGGGCATCGTCAAGGGCTTTCGCTTCCAGCCCTACCAGGTGGACTTCAGCGACGCGCAGATGCACCTGCCCTGCCCGGACAACTACACCAACTACGAGTTGGCCAGTGGCATCCGGGTGCATGTCACCCAGCCGCCGATGCAAGCGCGCTTCCAGTACGAGTACAAGCTGGGCGGCGACTGCTCGTTCGACCTGAGCTTCCAGGGCCTGCACCAGCCCTTTGATGCGAACGACCCCGAGCACAACCCGCTGCTCAAGACCGAGGCGGGCCACCGCTTCGACGAGCGGCTGGGAACGCAGTGGGGCAATGTCTCGAACGACCCGAACAACCCCAGCGGCCACTTCGAGTTGATCGGCCGCATCACCGGCGAGCTGCAGCTGCGCGGCGTGCGCTACAAGGTCGACTGCTTCGACTGCGTGGACCACAGCTGGAGCCAGCGCCACGAGACCAGCAAGCGCGCGGTGAGTTGGATCTCCGCCGTGTTCGGCGAGGACTACGGTCTGCACATGGCCATGCTGCTGGACGTGAAGGACGGCAAGACGGTATATGAGAGCCTGCGAAACGGCTATGCCATGCAAGACGGCGCCACCTACGGGCTGGTGTCCGCCACGGTCGAGGGCTATCACTCGCACCACTGCCCGATGAACATCCGCATCGTCGCCACCGACGTTCGGGGCGTGCGGCACGAGGTGTTCGGCAATGCCATCGCCGTGCACCCCTGGTACAACTTCAACCCCTCGCATGTGGCGTTTCAGTCGCTCATGCAGTGGCGCTGCGGCAACCGGATCGGCCACAGCGAGATGGCCGACATCTTTGGTCTGGAGTACCTGGCCGCGCGTCAGGCCGCTTGAGCCCGCACCCGGCCCTTGGCCGCGGCGCCGCCTTGCCTCAGCAGACGACCTGCTTGAGGAAAGCGCGGAACTCGTCCCGCACCTCGGGGTGGCGTAGCGCCAGTTCGACTGTCGCCTCCAGAAACCCCTGCTTGCTGCCGCAGTCGTAGCGCTTGCCTTCGTACTGGAAGGCATGCACGCCCTCGGTGGCGATCAGGCGGGCGATGCCGTCGGTGAGCTGGATCTCGCCGCCGGCGCCGCGCGGCTGCTGGCGGATCTGGTCGAACACGGCTGGCGTGAGGATGTAGCGGCCGGCCACGCCCATGCGAGAGGGCGCCTTGTCGGGGCTGGGTTTTTCCACCATCTGGCGCACCCGGGTGAGCCGGTCGCCGGCCGGGTCGCCGGCCACGATGCCGTAGCGCTTGACATGGTCGAGCGGCACTTCCTGCACCGCGATCACCGAAGTGCGAACCCGCTCGAACACCTCCACCATCTGGCGCAGCACCGATTTGCCGCCTTCCAGGCCGGTCATCAGGTCGTCCGCCAAGAGCACAGCGAAGGGCTCGTCGCCCACCAGCGGCTGGGCGCACAGCACCGCATGCCCCAGGCCCAGCGAGCGCGGCTGGCGCACGTAGGAGCAGTCCATGTCGTCGGGCTTGATCGAGTGGACCAGCGCCAACAGTTCGTGCTTGCCCGCGGACTCCAGCTCGGTTTCGAGCTCGTAGGCGGTGTCGAAGTGGTCCTCGATCGCGCGCTTGTTGCGGCCGGTGACGAACACCATGTGCCGGATGCCCGCGTCGTAGGCCTCTTCCACCGCGTACTGGATGAGCGGCTTGTCGACGATGGGGAGCATTTCCTTGGGTTGTGCCTTGGTGGCGGGCAGAAAACGCGTTCCGAGCCCGGCAACGGGAAACACGGCCTTGCCAACAGTGGTCTTTGTAGTCATGGAAGATGCAATAAGGTAACTATAAAGTGCGATAAATTCTGGCTGAACTCAAGCGCCAGACGCGTCGTCTGGCGGCTGGATTCATTGTCAGACAAAGGCTCAGGATGGACATCCTACTCATCGAACGGCTCATTCCCGAGGCCATGGCCTGGTTGGAGGCCCGCCACCCCATCGAGGTTCGGCCCGATCTGGCGGCCGACCATGCCGCCATCCGCGCGGCGGTGTCGCGGGCCAAGGCGGTGGTGCTGCCGCGCAAGGTGGTGGTGACGCGCGAGTTCCTTGACCATGCACCCCAGTTGTTGGCCCTGGCGCGCCTGCACACCGGCAGCGACAACACCGACCTGGAGGCCTGCCGCGACCGCCGGGTCGAGGTGGTTCAGGCGCGCACGGCCAATGTGCGCTCCAACGCGGAGTATTTGCTGACGGCGCTGCTGATGCTGTACCGGCGCGGCATCGGCCTGCCAATGGCGGGCCAGCGCCACGCCGACATCCGCCTGGGGCGTGAGATCAGCGGCAGCACGGTGGCCTTGTTCGGGCTGGCGCCAGCGGCGCATGTGCTGGCCCAACTGCTGCGCGGCCTGGGCGCCCGGCTGGTCGGTTATGACCCGGCCATGCACCACTCTTCGCCCATCTGGGACCGCCTGAAGATCGAGCCCCTGACCCTGCCCGACATGCTGGCCATGGCGGATGCGGTGTCGATCCAGGTGATGTACGCCTCGCGCTACCAGGGCTTCGTGGACGACAAGCTGCTGGCCCACTGCAAGCGGGGCCAGCTGTGGGTGGGCATCAGCCGCTCGGCGCTGTTCGACCCGCCGGCGCTCGCCCGGGCCTTGGCTGACGGCCGCATCGACGCCTGCGTGCTCGACGGCGGCGAAGCGGGCTTTGCCTCGCGCGGCACCCCGCTGCACGAGGCCGACAACCTCTACCTCACGCCGCGCCTGGGCTCGCACACGCGAGAGGCGCGCCTGCGGGCCAGCTGGTATGTGGCGCACCGGCTGCATGAGGCGCTGGCGCGAGGCGCCGACGGCAACGGCGCTGGCGGCGAGCTGCTGCGCCGGTCGGTCGCGCTGCCGGTCTGAAACCGGCGACAAGGTGGATCAGGCGCCGAGCCGCTGCAACTGCTCGCGCACGCGTTGCAGCGTGGCGCCGAACTGGGCGATGCGCTGGCGCTCTTGCTCGATCACCACGGGCGGTGCCTTGGCGACAAAGGCCTGGTTGGCCAGCTTGCCCTGCGCCTTGGCGAGCTCGCCCTCCAGGCGGGCGATTTCCTTGGACAGGCGGGCCTTTTCGGCGGCCACGTCGATCTCCATGAACAGGCACAGCCGGGCCTCGCCGACCACCGCCACCGGCGCCGATTGGGCGGCTTGCGTCCAGGCAGCCTCGTCGTCGAACACGCGCACTTCGCTCAGCTTGGCCAGGGCCTGCAGCAGCGGCGCGGCCTCGCGCACAAAGGCGGCGTCGCCCACGGCGTACAAGGGCAGGCGGGTCGAGGGCGAGACGTTCATCTCACCGCGCAGGTTGCGGCAGGCGTCTACCATCGATTTGAGGCGCGCCATCCATTTGACGGCGGCCGGATCGACATTGGCCGGCTGGGCCTGCGGATAGGGCGCGATGCTGACCGACTCGCCTGGCTTGCCGGCCACCGGCGCCACCTTTTGCCACAGTGCCTCGGTGATGAAGGGGATGACCGGGTGCGCCAGCCGCAAGATGGCTTCGAGCACCCGCACCAGGGTGCGGCGGGTGCCGCGCTGCTGGGCGGCGTCGCCGGTCTGGATCTGCACCTTGGCGATCTCCAGGTACCAGTCGCAGTACTCGTCCCAGACGAACTGGTAGATGGCGTTGGCCACGTTGTCCAGGCGGTATTCGGCAAAGCCCTTGGCCACCTCGGCTTCGGCCTGCTGCAGCAGCGAGACGATCCAGCGGTCGGCCGCGGTGCGGGTGGCGCCTTCCTCGGCCAGATCGTGCCCCTCGCAGTTCATCAGCACGAAGCGGCTGGCGTTCCAGAGCTTGTTGCAGAAGTTGCGATAACCCTCGCAACGCTTGGCGTCGAAGTTGATGCTGCGGCCCAGCGAGGCCAGCGACGCGAAGGTAAAGCGCAGCGCGTCGGCGCCGTAGGCCGGAATGCCCTCGGGGAACTCTTTCTCGGTGTTCTTGCGAACCTGCGGCGCGGTCTCGGGCTTGCGCAGGCCGGTGGTGCGCTTGTCCAGCAGCGGCGCCAGGGCGATGCCGTCGATCAGGTCGACCGGGTCGAGCACATTGCCCTCGGACTTGGACATTTTCTTGCCCTGCGCGTCACGCACCAGGCCGTGGATGTAGACGTGCTTGAACGGCACCTGGCCGGTGAAGTGCGTCGTCATCATGATCATCCGGGCGACCCAGAAGAAGATGATGTCGTAGCCGGTGACGAGCACGGTGGAGGGCAGGTACAGATCCATGTCCTGGGTCTGCTCGGGCCAGCCCATCGTGGAGAACGGCACCAGCGCCGAGGAGTACCAGGTGTCCAGCACGTCCTCATCACGACGCAGCTGCTTGCCCGGGGCCTGGGCCTGGGCATCGTGCTCATTGCGGGCGACGTAGACCTTGCCATCCTCGTCGTACCAGGCGGGGATCTGGTGGCCCCACCAGAGCTGGCGCGAGATGCACCAGTCCTGGATGTTGTTCATCCACTGGTTGTAGGTGTTGACCCAGTTCTCGGGCACGAAGCGCACCGCGCCCGACTGCACCGCGTCAATGGCCTTCTGGGCGATCGACTTGCCGGTGGCGTCGCCTTCGCCTACCTTTGTCAGCGCCACGAACCACTGGTCCGTCAGCATCGGCTCGATCACCTGACCGGTGCGGGCGCAGCGCGGCACCATCAGGCGGTGCTTTTTCGTTTCAGCGAGCAGGCCCAGTTCGGTGAGGTCGGCGACGATCTGTTTGCGTGCCTCGAAGCGGTCCTGGCCCTGGTAGCGGGCCGGGGCGTTCTCGTTGATCTTCGCGTCCAGCGTGAGCACGCCGATGATCGGCAGGCCATGGCGCTGGCCCACCGCGTAGTCGTTGGCGTCGTGCGCCGGAGTGACCTTGACCACGCCGGTGCCGAACTCGCGGTCCACGTAGTCGTCGGCAATCACCGGGATCAGCCGGTCGCACAGGGGCAGCCGCACCTTGTGGCCGATCAGGTGGCGGTAGCGTTCGTCTTCGGGGTGGACCATCACGGCCACATCGCCAAGCATGGTTTCGGGGCGGGTGGTGGCCACCGTCAGCGCGCCGTCGCCAGTTTCCAGCGGGTAGCTGATGTGCCAGAGGAAGCCTTCTTCCTCTTCGCTCTCCACCTCCAGGTCGGACACGGCGGTCTTGAGCTCCGGGTCCCAGTTGACCAGCCGCTTGCCGCGGTAGATCAGGCCCTGCTCGTACAGCTTGACGAAGGTGTCGGTGACGACGCGCGAGAGCTTGTCGTCCATGGTGAAGTATTCGCGTGACCAATCCACGCTGTCACCCATGCGGCGCATCTGCGTGGTGATGGTGTTGCCCGACTGCTCTTTCCACTCCCAGACCTTGGCCGTGAAGTTCTTGCGGCCCAGGTCATGGCGGCTGATGCCCTGCTGCTGCAGCTGGCGCTCGACCACGATCTGGGTGGCGATGCCCGCGTGGTCGGTGCCGGGGATCCAGACCGTGTTGAAGCCGCCCATCCGGTGGTAGCGCGTCAGGCTGTCCATGATGGTCTGGTTGAACGCATGCCCCATGTGCAGGGTGCCGGTCACGTTCGGCGGCGGCAGCTGGATGGCGAAGGCGGGTTGGTCCGGCTGGGCGGCGCCGCTGCCGCGGTGGCCGGCACGGCCGTAGCCGCTTTGCTCCCAGGCGGGACCCCACTGCGCCTCGATGGCGGCCGGTTCGAAGGATTTGGAAAGGCTGTTCAGGCCGGGTTGTTCTGTGCTCACCCCGGCGATTTTAGAAGGCTCGCCGGGATGGGCCCCACGCGGTGTGCCGCTCAGGGCAGCCGCGCCGCCGCCTCGATGCAGTCGCGCAGCGTTCGCGCGTCGCCGATCTGGTTGGCCAGCAGCAGGATCAGCCGCGCGTTGAGCAGCTCCGATTGCTCGGGCGTGAGCCCGCGGTGGGCGTCGAGCAGGCGCTCGTAGAAGCCGTCGGCATCCTGCAGGTGAAGCTGGGTCTTCATGGCTGCTCTCCTTGTTTCAAACCAAGGGCGTCACCGACGGCATCGACCAGGGCCGCGTCGATGCTCTCGCCGGTGGCGGCCACATAGGCGTCGGGCCGCAGCAGGGCCCACGCGTGGCCGAAGACATGGCAGGCGCCCTGCAGGTGGCCCTTGGGGTCCACCACGTGTTCCAGCGCGTGCGGCCGGCCGTCGCCCACCACTTGCACCGCCCGCACCGGCGCGCTGCGGGTCAGCGCGCGCAGCCGCTCCCCGGCGGTCGGTGAGATGTCGCCGAAGACCAGCAGCAAGAACCCGCCGCCGGCCCACAGCAGCAGGTCATTGAGTGCGCCAGGCGAATCGTCGGCCCATCGGAAGGTGGCGTTTTGCGCCGACTGGCCGCCGCCCAGCGCGCACACCGGCGATTCGGTATAGGTGCTGGCCACCGCCATGCGGCCGGTGTTGACCAGCTGGCGCGCAAAGGGGTACTGGCGCGCCAGGCCGATGGCGGCGTCGCGAAAACTGCGCTCCACGCCGTCGGCCGGGCGCAGGAACCGGTTGGTGCGCTGGGTCACGCGCACCGTTTGCCGGGCCGCCTCGTGGCGCTCGGCGTGGTAGCTGTCCAGCAGGGCTGGCGGGGCCACACCGTGCAGCACGGCGGCCAGCTTCCAGGCCAGGTTGTCGGCGTCGGCGATGGCGCCGTTGCCGCCACGGGCGCCGAAGGGGCTGACCACCTTGGCGGCGTCTCCCATGAAGAACAGCGGGCCCCGGCGCAAGTGGTCGACGCACTCGGTGCGGCTGGCGTAACTGCCGACCGACACCACCTCCACCTGGGCATCGGGGCCGAACTGGCGCGCCAGCCGCTCGCGCACCGCGTCGTCGCTGACCGCGCCGGCGCCGGGCGCCATCTGGTAGTCGATCCGCCACACGCCGTCGGCCAGCAGGTGCTGCCACACGGCCCGGTTGTCGTTGAAGGGCGCCTCGATCCAGGTGTGGCGCTCGGGCGGGCGCTGGCGGGCAAAGCGCACGTCGGCGATGCACCAGCGATCGTCTCCCTGGTTGCCGGTGACGCTGGCGCCGGCCCAGCGCCGCAGGGGTGAAGTGGCGCCGGTGGCATCGACCACCCAGTCGGCCCGCAGCTGGTAGTCGCCAGCGGGCGTCGACACCTTGAGCAGGGCGCCTTGCCCATCTTGGCTGAAGCCGCTGACCCGATGGCCCCAGCGCAGCTCCACCTCGCCCAGGTCATGGATGCGGTCGACCAGGAAGGATTCGACGTAGAACTGCTGCAGGTTGATGAAGGCCGGCTGGCTCGACAGACTGAAGCCGCTTTGATGGCGCATGTCGAAGGCATACACCTCGTCGGTGCCAGCGAAGGTCCGCCCCACGCTCCACTGGGCCCCCTTGGCGGCGATGCGCTCGTAGATGCCCAGGCGCTGGAAGATCTCCAGGGATTTTTGCGTGTAGACCACCCCGCGCGAGGCGATGTCCGTGGCGCCCAGGCGGGTGTCATCGTCGAGCAGCACCGCCGGCACCCCCAGGCGCGCCAGGCCGCAGGCCAGCGTCAGGCCGGCGATGCCGCCGCCGGCGATGACGATGGGGTGGTGCGCCGGCTGCCCGCTGCGCAGCTCAGCCGGTTCAACAAAAGGGAACTCGGGCATGACATAGCGGTTGCCCTGGAGGAAGTCGGCGGTGCCGGTGTCGTCGCTGTCGTCAAGGCTGGGCATGGGGGGCTCCTCTGGCTCGGGCGGCCTCCGAGAGGAGGCTCGGCGCTGGGTTGCTGAGGCTTGAGCTAGGCATTCACCATAACGCTTGCAGGATTGCGGCGCTACTGCTGATTGTCTGGTGGCGGGCATAGGCTGACGCGCCACGCCCCTATTCGAGGGTCCAAGCGCGAAAGCATCAGCGTTGAGTCATAGAGGCATCCCTTCGCGGGACGCCTGACTCAATGGCTGTCAGGCACGCGAAGGTAGACGCTCGACTGCGTCTCTGTGAAGCTCAAAACTGCCGACCGTGCAAAGCGCAGGTCTGACTTCAAGTACCGGCAATTGGCGCAGAACCTCAAGGATGCGAGCCGACCCCGGGCATTCCTGCTCGGTGGGCCGGTCCAACACAAACTCGCCGACGCCCCGCTTGGCAGAAACAATCGTGGTGCGCGTAATGAGCTTGGTTGCGTAATCGACATCTGCAACGTTGCCTGGTCCGGGTATGTACTTCCAGCCAACCATCACGGTTTTGCCCTTGGCGTTCATTTGAGCCAGCTCAGCATCAGGCACGTCGACCAGATCTCTGACCCCTCCCCGCATCAGCCGGGTGCCGTACTCGGCCACTTGAAAACTCAGCTCGCCTTGTTCGAAGGTGTGCTCGGGGATCTGGCCAAAGATCTTGGCATAGCCCTGAAATTCCCTGCCCGCGATGATGGGTGCGGCTTCGCTTTCCCAGATGACCAAATGGTACGGTGCCCGAAACGGCCCATTAGCGTCGTATGCAATGACGTCCACCATGACCCGCACGACCCCGTAGTCGCGGCCTCCCATATGATCGACACCCATGTTCATACCGCCACCGACATAGACGAGTGGATCGGGTGCAAGGTCGAAGTGATACGGGACCAGCTTGCGCAACCTGGCAGCATCGGTCACAAATGGAATCGTGATCGACCGGACCTCACGCATTTTCGTGACAGCCGGCAGGCGGGAACTGCCGAACACTGCGGGCATGTCGTAGCGCGTCCCCGCCTGGGGCTCGAAAAGGCCCTGCATCAAGCTGCCGTGGGTTCGGGCATCTGCGCCTTGCGGGCGCGCTCAACCTCTGCAAAGGGCACGCTGGCCGTATTGCCTACTTTCAGTTTCTTGAGTTCCGGAAGCACCTTTTGGGCGAACAAGGTCATGTTTTCCTGAGCTTCGGCATTCGGCATCAAGCCGAAGTTCATGTGACAGATGAGCTCGGCATACTTGGTCTTTGCCTGGGCTTGCACGAGCCGCTCGAGCACCTCTTCCGGCGTGCCGAAGGCGCCCAGCAGCAGGGATTGTCCGCGGATCTCTTCGATCGCTTCCTCGAGCTCTTTGCCGGTTTTCCCCGCCAGGAACTTCCTCAGCGACGGCTGGTTGAACAGGCCGTAATGCCAGATGCTGGAGTCATAAGTCATCTTCACCCATTCACGTGCCTGGCGGACCTTCTCCTTGTCGTAGGAGCAATAGATCGGGCCGGCCACCGTGGGAGCGAGGTCGTCCCATCCGTTGGCATGGCGCATGCCATTGAACTCGGCCATCGAGGTCACGACCTCGTCCCAGTTGTGCAGGTTGTTGTAGAGCGGGGCGCAGCCCGACTGCGCAGCAAGCTGCCGCGTTTCCGGGCTGCTCCATGTCATGAGGAACTGGCTCGTGAGGTCGGTAGTGAGCGGCCGCGGCCGGATCGTTGTGCGTGGGATCTTGTAATGCTTTCCGTCATAGGAAAACCATTCCTGCGTCAACCCGATACGGATGATGTCCAGGATCTCGAGCATTCGCTCGCGGGATTCCGCATAGTCTGTCCGGAAGGCCGCAAACTCTTGCGGCGCCGCTCCGCGCCCCACCCCGATCTTGAATTCCCGGCCGGCCATGAGGTTGTCCAGCAGAGCGATTTCGCCGGCGACGCGCACCGGGTCGTTCCAGGGTAGCACGATCACCATGCTGCCAAAGCCGATCCGCTTGGTGCGCCCGGCCATGTACGACAGCACCTGTGTCGGCGTCACAGTCATCCCGTACGGTGAACAGTGGTGCTCGATCGTCCACATCCGGTCGAACCCCAGGGGCTCGATGAGGTCTGCCAGTTTCAGTTCGTCCTGATAGCACTGGAAGTCGGGCTTGATGATCGGCTTGCGGTAGTCGTCCTTCATTCCCCGTTCCAGCATGTCGGGCATGTTCTGAAACCACAAGGTCACACCGACCTTCAAAGTGTTTTGACTCATAAAACGTCCTTACCGGCAAGAATCATGGTGCCGGGAAAATAGATTGATCGCTCCCCACGGGCAAAACGCATCGCCCGTGGAGTTTTCGCCGGTGTTTCCGGCCGCTGCCCTACATCTTCTCGATGCCGGCCATTTCTGTCGCTTCTTTCCACTTGGCGCCTTCGGACATCCATCTCGCCCGGACCTCATCTGGGGTTACGTTGGGTGCCACCACGACGCGCATGAAGGTGGCGGCCTTTTTAAAGTCGTCTCGGGTCCCCTTGGCGTTGTTCAAGACCTTGTTGACTCTCTCGATGATCGGCTTGGGGGTGCCGGTCGGCGCCGCGACATAGATGGAGACCTGAACCGGCGAAGGCTGCAAGCCTGCCTCGGTCAGGGTAGGAACATCGGGCGCCGCGGCGCTGCGTTGGGTGGTCGACACAGCAATCGCGCGCAACCGGCCACTGGTCACATGCTCCATCCACTGGCCCGTTGCCCAGAACACATCGATGCGGCCACCCATCACATCATTGGTCGTGTCCGGGTCTGTCTTGTAGGGAACCTTGGTGAACTTGATGCCACCGTCGCGCTCAAGATGGGCGGTAAGAATCTGGGCGGCCTGGCTTGCCATCGCCATGTTCAGCTTTTCGGGAGGCTGGCTCTTTGCGTAGGCGATGAGTTCCTTCACGCTCGTGGCGGGCACTTCCTTTCGCACGTAAAGGAACCACGGGAAGTCACCGATCCACGCGACGGGTTCAAACGCACTCATCGGGTCGTAGGGCATGTTCTTCACGAGGTGCTGCATGCCAGCAACGTTGTATGACAACGCGTAGCCAAGGGTGTAGCCGTCCGGCCTGGCGCGTGCCACGGACGCGCCGCCGATCGCCCCGCCAGCCCCTGGCTTGGCGTCGACAACCACCGGCGTGCCGAAGTCAGCTTCCAACGCTGCAGCCATCGCCCTGGCCACAACGTCGCCGGCGCCCGCGCCAAAGGGGTAGATCAGTGTGGTCGGCCTGCTGGGCCACTGTTGTGCGTAAGCAGGCAGAGCTCCAAGCATCATGCTTGCAAGTGGCAGAGCGAGGGCGTCACGTCTTTTCATGGTGTCTCCATTGATTATTTCGAAGCGAGATCAGCTGCCTTGGGGATCGGCGCATGCTTGGCGACCATGCCAGTGCTGCATGGTGAAGGGTGAGCATAGGGGTCGGGACGTGCCGCGTGCGCCAAAAAACAGTCGAATTGAGACGCCGATGGCCGCCACGGCTGCGGAGCCCGGATCCGGCCTTGCTAACGCGAGCGGCGCGCCTTCTCTTCACGTAGTTCGCTTGGGGTGTGTCCGGTCTGCCGCGTGAATGCACGCCGCATGACCTGTTCGCCGCCGAAGCCGTACATATGGGAAATCGTGGAAAGCCGCAAATCCGAGTCCAGTATTGCCGCTTTGGCCGCCTCAACTCTCATCATTTCGACCGCATGCGACGGATTGACCCCGATGAGTTTCGTGTACACGCGCGTGAAGTTGCGCACGCTCATGGAAACCCGGTCGGCGAGTTCATTGACATGCAGATTGCCGCCCAGATGGGCCAGCATCCATTCGTGCAGGAGTTCGAAGCGGCCTTCTTCTATCGGTTGCGTAGTGAGCGCAGCGCTCACCTGCGGCTGGTTTCCAGACCGTTTGACCAGCATCACCAGCCGCTTGCTGACGACGCGCGCGAGCTTGCGTCCGAGATCTTCCGCCAAGAGGTCGATTGTCAGATCAACCACAGCGCTCATTCCGGCAGCCGACCACATCTCGCGGTCGCGCACGAACAGCAAGTCGCGCTCCACCTGCACCTTCGGATAGGTGCGCCGGAATTCCTCGTACATCGTCCAGTGGGTGACGCATCGGCGTCCGTCGAGCAACCCGGCTTGCGCGACCAAAAATGTACCCGAGGCTGTCATGCACAGGCGCCGTGCGCTGGGGGCGCGGCGCGAAATCCAATCCATTGCGTCTTGATCGAGCAGCGCTTGTCTGAACCCGAGGCCGCCGCCGATGATGAGGGTGTCGATCTCTATGTCTTCAGTCTCCGCGAATGCAACTGTTTGCAGCCCGCAACCAAAATACGCCGGCAAAACTCCGCCCCTGGAGGACGCGAGCGTGATGGTGTAGGCCGGGACTGCGAGGTCCAGCTCCAATTCCGCCTGCCTGAAGGTTTCGACGAATGCCGCCAAGGTGAAGAGGCTGCAATCCTCGAACACCAGCACCACGATGTTGCGCACTTCGGTTGGCTTTTGAAAGGTCTCCCCGGTTGCGGTGGACAACGGAGGCGGATAGCTGCGCCGGTGGCCCGGCGATGGGGGCGTTCGCGCCGTGGTTTCCTTTGTCGCCTTCTTGTGCTGCCGGATCGTCATCGTTTCGAATGGTATCTCGTACCGTTGGGGGCGCCAAGGATGGGCAAACAGGATGGGCAAACAGGATCGGAAAGGCCAAAAGTCGCCAGACCAGCTGTGTTACGCGATGTCCGAAATAGGCTCGTAATCGTCTCTCAGCCCCTCCACCCCTGCCGATAGGATGTATGTTCCCATTGATGTGCCCGAACAATGAACAAGGTCTCAGACTTCAAGCAGGGCATGCGCCTGCTGACTGGTGCGGTCTCGGTGATCACGACCGAGCATGAGGGGCGCAAGTACGGATTGACAGCCACGTCCGTATGCTCCTTGTCCGTGGATCCTCCGATGCTTGTGGTTTGCGTGAATCGCGATGCCAGTGCCTACAAGCCAACTTTGGCAAGCGGCAGGTTTTGCGTCAATGTGATCAACCATGACGACATCGACATCGCGAAATGCTTTTCGTCGCGCGAGGAGCATCACGTCAAGCAGCGTTTCGCCCTGGGCCGCTGGACCAAGGAATCC
Organism: Comamonadaceae bacterium; assembly: GCA_947476465.1. GTDB lineage: Bacteria > Pseudomonadota > Gammaproteobacteria > Burkholderiales > Burkholderiaceae_C > Ramlibacter. The sequence continues at coordinate 31,197 of CANJQN010000023.1, forward strand.
ACAGGGGCGCCCTTGTTGGAAAGCAGTCTCGTCAGTTTCGACTGCCTGCTCAAGGACCACTTCTCGATGGCCACGCACAGCATATTCGTGGGGCTGGTCGAGGCGTCCACCGTGCGCCCCGAGGGCAGTGCACTGGTATATCTGGATGGGGCCTTTCGCCCATTGCCGATCCGCGCGCCGGCGATGGCTTTCGCCTAGACCGGGCGGCCCAAGCCTGGTTTCCTCCCGGTCCTGAGCCGGCTCGCATCCCGGGGCATGACGCCCTCGCTCGCAACAGCCGTACTGTCTTGATAATGCGTTCCAGACCTCCAAATGCCGCTTGATCCTGAGATGTCCGCAGTGGTTCAGGTGCTGGCCAACGGCCCGCTTCCGATCATCACGACCTTGCCCGTGGACGAGGCCCTGGGCCGCCTGCGGGTTCCCCCGCCAGCTCCTGCGAGCGCCGGGACCGACGAACTGGCTGTCGAGGACATCGTCATTCCGACAAGGGGCTCGAGCATTCCTGGTCGCCTTTATCGCCCTGTCGGCGCAGCACGCCCGCCTCTGTTGGTGCACCTCCACGGAGGCGGGTGGGTCACCGGATCGATCGCTGGGGACGATGCGCGCTGCAGAACCCTCGCGGTGATGGCCAACTGCGCAATTTTGTCGGTCGGGTACCGACTCGCCCCTGAGCATAGGTTTCCCAAAGGGCTGGAAGACTGCTACGACGCCACTGCGTGGGCGGTTGCGCAGGCCGGGCACCTGGGAGTCGATGCCACACGTGTCGGTGTGGGCGGCACAAGTGCCGGAGCAAACCTGGCCGCCGGCGTCGCGCTGCTAGCGCGAGACCGGGCTGAAATCCGGATCGCGTTTCAGTTGCTGGCCTATCCCATCTGCGATGGAAAAATGGCGCTGCCTTCTTACGATACTTTCAGCGATGGCTACATCCTCACGCGTGATGCCATGAAATGGTATTGGGGGCTTTATCTTTCGAGTGAAACGGATCGCAGCAATGGGTACGCGTCGCCGCTGGACGCCGTTGACCTGCGAGGCCTCCCGCCAGCACTCATTCTCACTGCGGAATTCGATCCACTGCGCGATGAGGGCGAAGCCTATGGCGCGCGACTTCGAGATGCTGGCGTTCAAGTCGAAGTGATCCGTTATCCGGGGGTCATCCACGGGTTCATGTCCTTCGCTCCCCAATTGGCACAAAGCCGCATGGCGATGGCCACGTCGGCCGAGGCACTCAAGACATTTGGCTTGACGGGCGTTTCCGATCCGACACGAGGTCGGGCCCTGCCGGGCGGCTAAGAGGGGTTGATTCAGGCCACAGCGGGAGCCCATCGGTCCGATTGGGCCACCTGCTTGCGAGTAGGATTCCCAAACCATGAAGTTGTCCAGTTCACCCTTATAAATGCGTTCCTATTTGTTCGTCCCGGGCGATCGCCCTGAGCGTTTTGCCAAGGCGGCCGCCAGTGGCGCGCACCGGGTGATCCTGGACCTGGAAGACGCCGTCAACCCCGACGCCAAGGACGCGGCGCGCGCCTGCGTGGCGGCTTGGCTCGGCGCCGGGCACGCTGCGATGGTGCGGATCAACGGTGCCGACACGACCTGGTTCGAGGACGATTGCCGCATGCTGGCGGCGGCTGGCGCGCGCGCAGTCATGCTGCCCAAGTCGCAGGACCTGGCCACGCTCGCGCGCCTGGCAAGCCGGCTGCCAGTCGGCGCGGCGCTGGTGCCGCTGGTGGAGACAGCCGCCGGCCTGTGGAACGTACGAGAGGTCGCCGGCGCGCCCGGCGTGCACCGCCTGGCCTTCGGTTCAGTGGACTACCAGCTCGATCTGGGCATTGAAGGCGACGGCGACGAACTGCTGCAGGCGCGCTCGCAGCTGGTTCTGGCATCACGCGTTGCCGGCATCCCCGCGCCGGTCGATGGCGTCACGCTTTCAATCAAGGACCCGGTCGCGCTGTCGGCCGACGTGGCGCGCGCGCGGCGCCTGGGATTTGGCGCCAAGCTGTGCATCCACCCCTCGCAGGTGGAGGCGGTCAACACCGGCTTCGCGCCGTCGGCCGACGAGTTGGCCTGGGCCCGCGAGGTCCTGGAGGCCAGCAGCGCAGGTGGCCGCGGCGCCCTGACCGTGCGCGGCAAGCTGGTCGACCAGCCAGTGGTCGAACGCGCCAGAAGGCTGCTGGCTTTGTCTCTTCAATAGCCGGGCTCAATCCGGCCGATTAAGTCCGGCAATTGGACCGCTGTGCTTAGCGTGTCTAATCTGCGGGTGTCACGGCGCGCCAGGTGAGGCGCCGTGGTGCTTTTTCCCAACCACCAGGAGATGACCATGGCAGCACTCAAAGGCTCGAAGACCGAAGAGAACCTGAAGGCCGCGTTCGCAGGCGAATCGCAGGCCAACCGCCGTTACCTCTATTTCGCAAACAAGGCGGACATCGAGGGGCAAAACGACGTGGCGGCGCTGTTTCGCTCCACCGCCGAAGGCGAGACGGGCCACGCCCACGGCCACCTCGAGTGGCTGGAGCAGTGCGGCGACCCGGCCACTGGCCTGCCGATCGGCGGCACCCGCCTGAACCTGCAGGCCGCGGTGGCTGGCGAGACCCACGAGTACACCGACATGTACCCGGGCATGGCCAAGACCGCGCGCAACGAAGGCTTTGACGAAGTCGCCGACTGGTTCGAGACGCTGGCCAAGGCTGAGCGCTCGCACGCCAACCGCTACACGAAGGCGCTGAACGAACTGGTGGACTGATAGCCCACCCCCGATGTGGCTCACTTCGTGTAGCCACCTCCCCCTCAAGGGGGCGCACCCAGTGGCCGGGCGAAGCCCGTTCCACGGGTGCCCTGGTCTTGGGTGTGGGTGCTCGGAGTGTTGTCTCCGCGGCCCGGCAAGGCCGGTTCCGCGGCGGCCGCTGAAAAATTCGACAGGAGAACCCCCATGGCCGCACGCGAAGGCAACCTGGAAGCGCCCACTCGGCACCCGATCGACTGGAAGAACCCGCAGTTCTACAGCGAGGAGGAGACCTTCAAGGAACTCGAGCGCATCTTCGACATCTGCCACGGCTGCCGGCGCTGCGTCAGCCTGTGCGGCTCGTTTCCCACCCTGTTCGACCTGGTCGACGAGAGCAAGACGGGTGAGGTGGACGGTGTTGACAAGCAGGACTACTGGAAGGTGGTCGACCAGTGCTACCTGTGCGACCTGTGCTACATGACCAAGTGCCCCTACGTGCCACCGCACGCGTGGAACCTGGATTTTCCGCACACCATGCTGCGGGCCAAGGCGATCAAGTTCAAGAAGGGCGAGGTCGGCATCGCCGAGAAGTTTTTGGCCTCCACCGACGTGCACGGCCAGTTCGCGGGCATTCCGATCGTGGTGCAGACGGTTAACGCGGTCAACAGCACCAAGCTGGGCCGAAGCGCCATGGAAAGCGTGATGGGCGTCGACAAGAACGCCTGGCTGCCCGACCTGGCCACCCAGCGCTTTCGCTCGGGCACGAAAAAGTCGGATGCCTTCGCGGTGAAGGACGGCGCCAAGACGCCCGGAAAGGTGGCCATCTACGCCACCTGCTACGTCAACTACAACGAGCCCGGCATCGGCCACGATCTGCTCAAGGTGCTGGCGCACAACGAAGTGCCCTATGTGCTGGTCGACAAGGAAAAATGCTGCGGCATGCCCAAGCTGGAGCTCGGTGACCTGGAATCGGTGGACAAAGCCAAGCAGGCCAACATCCCGGTGCTGGCCCGCTATGCGCGCGAGGGCTATGCCATCGTCGCCGCCGTGCCCAGCTGCGCCCTGATGTTCAAGCAGGAGCTGCCGCTGATGTACCCGGGCGACGCCGACGTGCAGCTCGTCAAGCAAGCCATGTGGGACCCGTTCGAGTACCTGATGGCGCGCAAGCGCGACGGCCTGCTCAAGACCGAGTTTTCGCAGCCGCTGGGCAAGATCAGCTACCAGATCCCCTGCCACGGCCGGGTGCAGAACATCGGCAAGAAGACCGAGGAAATGCTCAAGATGGTGCCGGGCACCTTCGTGCAGACCAACGAGCGTTGTTCGGGCCATGCCGGCACCTTCGGCGTCAAGAAGCTCTATCACGAGCAGGCCATGAAGATCGGCAAGCCCCTGTTCAAGAAGATGGCCGAGCATCCGCAGGGCGGCGCGCCCGACTACATCAGCTCCGACTGCCCGCTGGGCGGCCATCACATCGCCCAGGGCTTTGAGCGCAACAACCTGGGCACGCCCACGCTGGCGCACCCGCTGACGCTGGTGCGCATGGCCTACGGGCTCAAGTAGCAAACATCGAATCGAACACTATGCAGTTGACCGGCCACATCACCCCCGACAGCCTGATGACACTGGAGGCCTACAGCCGCTGGCGCAAGGCCCACAAGGGCGAGCTCATCGCGCACCGCAAGCTGCGCTCGGTGCACCTGGGCGACCACATCACGCTGCAGTTCGAAAGCGAAATGACCGTGCGCTACCAGGTCCAGGAGATGCTGCGCATCGAGAAGATCTTCGAAGAGGAGGGCATCATTCAAGAGATCGAGGCCTATGCGCCGCTCATGCCCGACGGCACGAACTGGAAGGCCACGATGATGATCGAGTACCCCGACGTGAACGAGCGCAAGCGCGAGCTGGCTCGCCTGATCGGCGTGGAAGACCGGTTGTATGTCGAGGTCGAGGGCCGCGAGCGCGTCTACGCCATCGCCGACGAAGACCTGGACCGCGAAAACGACGAGAAGACCTCGGCGGTGCACTTTGTTCGCTTCGAGTTCCCGCCGGCGGCGGCTGCTGCGGTGAAGGCGGGGGCGGGCGTCAAGCTGGGCTGCGACCACCGCAACTATCCCTCGCACGTGACGATCGGCGCTGAGACGCTGGCCTCGCTGGCGGGTGATCTCAAGTAGCCAGGCGGGTCAGCGGCTCGTGGGCCCGAACCGGTCGATGCGGTCGCTGATCAGTCCGTCCACGCCCAACGCCAGCAGGCGCGAGACGTCCGACTCCTCATTGACCGTGTAGGCCAGGCAGCGCAGGCCCGCCCCTCGTGCTTGCGCCACCAGCTGCGCATTCCACAGCGGGTGGTGGCACACCAGCGCCACGCAGCCCAGGGCGCAGGCCTGGATCACGGCCCCCTGGGCCGAACCATCTTTCAGCAAACCTCGTGGCAGATGGGGCGCGGTCTCGCCGGCGGCCTCCAGGGATGCGACCTGGAACGAGGTGAGCAGCGGCGGTGTCGGCGCTTGCTCCCACAGCTGTGCGGCTTGCGCCGCCACCCCCTCGCCGGTGCGGCGTTCCTGGCCCGGATTGGGCTTGAGCTCGATATTGAGCAGGTGGCCCGATTCGAGGCACCATGCGGCCACCTCTGCCAGCGTGGGCAGGCGTTCGCCGGCCCGCGCCGGGCCGTGCCAGGACCCGGCGTCGAGTTGGGAGAGCTCGGACCAAGGCATTGAAGCGGCCGGGCCCCTCCCGCTGGTCGTGCGATCCAGCGTGACGTCGTGCAACAGGAAGGGCACACCGTCACTCGACAGCTTCACATCGCATTCGGCCATGCGCCAGCCTTTGGCAGCCCCCAAGCGCAGGGCGGCCAAGGTGTTCTCGGGCGCGAGCAGACCCGCGCCGCGGTGGGCGATCCACAGGGGATAGGGCCAATTGTTCAACGGGGACAACTTCAGAGCCGCTTGCCGGTCGCGGCGTCGAAGGCATGCAGCCGCTCGGGGCGCGCCGTCACCGTGAGGGACGAACCGGGGGCGGGGCTCGGTCTGCCTTCGTCCATGCGCACAATCAGGTGTTCGTCGCCCAGGCGCGCATAAACCAGGCGTTCAGCGCCCAAGAGTTCGACCGTATCGACGTGCAGGTTCCAGCCGGTGTCGCTCACATCAAGATGCTCGGGACGCACACCCAGGATGGTGCCGGGCCTGATGCCCGGCACCTTTGTCAGCAGGTTCATGGGCGGCGAGCCGATGAAGCTGGCCACGAAGGTCGAGGCCGGGCGGTGGTAGACCTCCTCGGGCGTGCCGAACTGCTCCATCACGCCGGCGTTTATCACCATCATCCGCTGAGCGAGCGTCATGGCCTCGACCTGGTCGTGCGTGACGAACAGCGAAGTGATGCCCAGCTCGCGGTGCAGCTTCTGGATTTCCAGCCGGGTCTGCGCGCGCAGCTTGGCGTCCAGGTTGGACAGCGGCTCGTCAAAGAGGAACACCTGCGGCTGCCGCACGATGGCTCGGCCCATGGCCACGCGCTGGCGCTGGCCGCCCGACAGCTCGCGCGGCTTGCGTTTTAGCAAGTGTCCCAGCTCCAGGATGGCGGCCGCCTTGTCGACGCGCGTCTTGATCTCGGCGACCGGCATCTTCTTGATCTTCAGGCCGTAGGCCATGTTGTCGAAGACGGTCATGTGCGGGTAGAGCGCATAGTTCTGGAACACCATCGCGATGTCGCGCTCGGCCGGCTCCAGATCGTTGACCACGCGCCCGCCGATGGAAATCTCGCCGCTGGTGATCTCCTCCAGGCCGGCGACCATGCGCAGCAGGGTGGACTTGCCGCAGCCCGATGGGCCGACGATGACGATGAACTCCCGGTCAGCCACGTCGGCGCTCACACCGTGGATCACCTGCAGGGTGGTCTTGCCGGCGCCGTAGCGCTTGACGACGTTTTTGAGCTGGATCGCTGCCATGTTCTTCGTCTTATTTTTCGGTGTCGACCAGGCCCTTGACGAACCACTTTTGCATGGCCACCACCACGATGGCCGGTGGCAGCATCGCCAGGATGGCGGTGGCCATGACCACGTTCCACTCGTTGGCGGCATCGCCGCCCGCGATCATGCGCTTGATGCCCACGACCACCGGATACATGTCTTCGCTGGTGGTGGCCAGTAGCGGCCACAGGTATTGGTTCCAGCCGTAGATGAACTGGATCACGAAGAGCGCCGCCATGGAGGTCTTGGACAGGGGTAGCAGCACGTCGAAGAAGAACTGCATGGGGCCGGCGCCGTCCATTCGGGAGGCTTCGGCCAACTCCTCGGGCACGGTCAGGAAGAACTGCCGGAACAGGAAGGTGGCCGTGGCTGACGCGATCAGCGGCACCGTGAGTCCGGCGTAGGTGTTGAGCAGATTCAGATCCGACAGCACCTTGTAGGTCGGCAAGATGCGCACCTCGACAGGCAGCATCAGGGTGATGAAGATCGCCCAGAAACAGGTCTTGCGGAACGGAAAACGGAAGTAGACGATGGCGAACGCCGACAGCAGCGAGATGGTGATCTTGCCGATGGAGATCACCAGCGCGGTGACAAGGCTGACCCACATCATCCGGATCACCGGCGCGTTAGAGCCGGTGGCCGCCTCGCGGCCAAAGAGCGCCGCACGGTAGCTGTCCCACAGGTGGCTGCCCGGCAGCAGCGGCATCGGCGCCTGTACGATGTCCTGCGCGGTATGGGTGGAGGCCACCACCGCCAGGTAGATGGGAAACGCCACCAGGAACACCCCCACCAGCACGATGGCATGTGCCAGTACACCGTGCAAGCCGCGCTTTTCAACCATGGACAATCCCCGGTGGCATCAGTACTGCACCTTCTTTTCGACGTAGCGGAACTGCACCACAGTGAGCGCGACGACGATCACCATCAGCACCACCGATTGAGCCGCCGAGCCGCCCAGGTCCATGGCCTTGAAGCCGTCGTAGTACACCTTGTAAACCAGGATGGCGGTGTCCTTGCCGGGTCCGCCCTGGGTGGCCGCGTCAACGATGGCAAAGGTGTCGAAGAACGCGTACACCACGTTGATCACCAGCAGGAAGAACGTGGTGGGCGACAGCAGGGGAAGCTGCACCGACCAGAACCGCCGCCACGGCCCCGCACCGTCGATGGCCGCAGCTTCGATCAGCGACTTGGGGATCGATTGCAGGCCCGCCAGGAAGAACAGGAAGTTGTAGGAAATCTGCTTCCAGACCGAGGCGATGACAATCAGTGTCATCGCGTGGCCTGAGTCAAGCAGGTGATTCCAATTGACGCCGAACTTGCCCAGCGCGTACGCCACGACGCCGAGCGAGGGCGAGAACATGAAGACCCACAGTACGGCAGCCACCGCCGGGGCGACCGCGTACGGCAGGATGAGAAAGGTCTTGTAGAAGATCGCGCCACGGACGATGCGCTCGGTGAACACGGCCAGCAACAGGGCCAGGCTGATGCCGATGCCGGCTACCAGCACCGAGAACAAGGCCGTGGTCTTGAACGATTCGACGTAGCTCGGGTCGTCGAACAGTTGCCTGAAATTGTCCAGGCCGACGTACACGACGGAGGTGCCAAAGGCGTCTTGTTGCTGCAGGGACTGCAGCAGGGCCTGCGCCGCGGGCCAGAAAAAGAAGGTCAGGATGACGGCCAGTTGCGGCGCGAGCAGCAGCCATGGCAGGGCACGTGATCGGAAGTAGACGCGCTTTTCCATTTGGTTGTCATTGTGGCGCGACAGAACCCCGCCGTCTGCATTCAAAGGCGGGGCGTGTGGCGTTCGCGCGGCAGCCGCCAGGCGCGAGGGCTATCGACCCTTGTTGGCCTTTTCGAAGCGCTCGAGCAGTTCGTTGCCGCGTTTGACCACGGAATCGAGGGCTTCCTTGGACGTCTTCTTGCCGCTCCAGACCTGTTCGAGCTCTTCGTCCTCGATGGCCCTGATCTGTACGTAGTTGCCCAGGCGGATGCCGCGGCTCTTGTTGGTGACCTTGCGGACCATCTGCGTGACGGCCACGTCGGTGCCGGGGTTCTGCTTGTAAAAGCCCGAGTCTTCGGTCAGCTTGTACGCGGCCATCGTGATGGGCAGGTAGCCGGTGCGCTTGTGGCTGGCCGCCTGGACCTCGGGGCTGGAGACGAAGGTGAAGAACTTGGCGACACCTTTGTATTCCTCGGCCTTCTTGCCGGACATCACCCACAGGCTGGCGCCGCCGATGACGGTGTTCTGCGGCGCGCCGGGCACGTCCGGGTAGTAGGGCAGGGGCGCCAGGCCGTAGGCGAACTTGGCGTTCTTGGCCACGTTGCCGTAAAAGCCCGACGACGTGTTGATCATGGCGCACTCGCCGGATACGAAGCTCGCCTCTGGCACATTACCGCGGCCTTTGTAGACGAACAGGCCCTGCTTGGCCATGTTGCCCAGGTTCTCGATGTGGCGCACGTGCAGCGGCGAATTGATCTTCATGCGCGCGTCCAAGCCGGCCAGGCCGTTGCTTTTGGTCGCGAACTCCACGTTATGCCAGGCCGAGAAGCTTTCCAGCTGGGTCCAGCCCTGCCAGGCCGTGGTGAACGGGCATTTGTGACCCGAAGCCTTGAGCTTTGCGGCGGCGAGCGTCACCTCAGGCCAGGTTGACGGCGCCTTGTCCGTGGGCAGGCCGGCGGCCTTGAAGGCGTCCTTGTTGAAATAAAAGACCGTGGTCGAGCTGTTCAAGGGAAAGCTCAACATCTGGCCGTTGGGTGCGGTGTAGTAGCCGGCGACAGCCGAGATATAGGCCGAGGGGTCGAACTTCTCGCCCGCGTCCTTCATGACCTTGCCCACCGGCACGATGGCGCCCTTGCTGGCCATCATGGTGGCCGTGCCCACTTCGAACACCTGCAGGATGTGTGGTGCGTTGCCGGCGCGGAAGGCCGCGATCGACGCGGTCATGGACTCGTCGTAGCTGCCCTTGTAGGTCGGGATGATCCGGTAGGCCTTCTGGCTTTCATTGAACTGCTTGGCCAGATCGTTGACCCATTCGTTGTTCACCGCGGTCATCGAGTGCCACCACTGAATGTCGGTCTGCGCCTGGGCAGGCGCGGCGATCAGCGTCGCGAACGCGCCGGCGGCAAGCGCGCTGCTCAATTTTTTCAGTGTTTTCATCTCGTGGTCTCCTGGGTTGAGCGGTTCAGCTTAAGGGCGTTTTGTGACAGTGACACACTGCCAGACGCTACTCGTGCCCCGACCGGGTCTTCATAGGGATATCCCCGAGACCGCGCGTGGTCAGTGCGCTGCGGTACCATCCCCCTTCAGCCGCGCGATCGCATGCTTTCGGCTGAATTGCCTGCCTGCGATGAACGCCCCCACCACGATCAATCACCTTCTCGCCGCCACCGACGCGCAGGCCCCCCGCCTGCGCGAGATTCCCTACAACTACACCTCGTTCTCGGACCGCGAGATCGTGATCCGGCTGCTGGGGCTGCGCGCCTGGGAGGTTCTGTCCAAGCTGCGCGAAGAGCGCCACACCGGCCGGTCTGCCCGCATGCTGTACGAGGTGCTGGGCGACATCTGGGTGGTGCAGCGCAACCCCTACCTGCAGGACGACCTGCTGGACAACCCCAAGCGCCGCGCCCAGCTGGTCGATGCGTTGCACCATCGTCTGGCCGAGGTGGGCAAACGCCGCACGCCTGAGCACGACGCCGCGCGCGACGCCCTGGTCGGCGAGCTGCTGGCCGCCGCGCGGCAGGCGGTCGATGCGTTTGGCGCCAGCTTCGCGCAGGTGGCCGATCTGCGCCGGCGCAGCCAGCGTGTGCTGGGCCGCCTGACGGCCAAGGACAACATCAAGTTCGACGGGCTGTCGCGCGTCTCGCACGTCACCGACGCCACCGACTGGCGCGTCGAATACCCCTTCGTCGTGCTCACTCCCGACACCGAAGCCGAGATGGCCGCCCTGGTGCGCGGCTGCTTCGAGATGGGGCTGACCATCATCCCGCGCGGCGGCGGCACCGGCTACACCGGCGGCGCCATTCCGCTCACCTGGAAAAGCGCGGTGATCAACACCGAAAAGCTCGAGGCCATGACCGAGGTCGAGATGGTCGCCATCCCCGGCCACGCGCAGCCGGTGGCCACCGTCTGGACCGAAGCCGGCGTGGTCACGCAGCGCGTGGCCGACGCCGCCGAGCGCGCCGGGTTCGTGTTTGCGGTCGACCCCACCTCGGCCGAGGCCTCTTGCATCGGCGGCAACATCGCCATGAACGCCGGCGGCAAGAAGGCGGTGCTCTGGGGCACGGCCCTGGACAACCTGGCCTCCTGGCGCATGGTCACCCCGCAGGCCGAGTGGCTGGAGGTGCATCGCCTGGACCACAACCTGGGCAAGATTCACGACGCGCAGGTCGCCACCTTTGAGCTGCGCTACTTCCCTGGCGATGCCAAGAAGATCGACTGGAGCAAGCCCGCCCGCACCGAAACGCTGACCATCCCCGGCAAGACCTTCCGCAAGGAAGGCCTGGGCAAGGACGTCACCGACAAGTTCCTCTCGGGCCTGCCTGGCATCCAGAAAGAGGGCTGCGACGGCTTGATCACCAGCGCGCGCTGGGTGGTGCACCGCATGCCCGCGCACACCCGCACCGTGTGCATGGAGTTCTTCGGTAATGCCAAGGACGCGGTGCCCAGCATCGTCGAGATCAAGGACTTCATGTTCGCCGAGCAGCGCCGCAGCGGCGTCGTGCTGGCCGGCCTGGAGCACCTGGACGACCGCTACCTCAAGGCGGTGGGCTACACCACCAAGTCCAAGCGCGCTGTGCTGCCCAAGATGGTGCTGGTGGGCGACATCGCCGGTGACGACGCCGACGCGGTGGCCCGTGTCACCTCCGAGGTGGTGCGCATCGCCAATTCGCGCAGCGGCGAGGGCTTTATTGCCGTCAGCCCCGAAGCGCGCAAGAAGTTCTGGCTGGACCGCAAGCGCACGGCCGCCATCAGCCGGCACACCAACGCCTTCAAGATCAACGAAGACGTCGTGATCCCGCTGCCGCGCATGGCCGAATACACCGACGGCATCGAGCGCATCAACATCGAGCTGAGCCTGGCCAACAAGCTCAAGCTGGTCGACGAGCTCGAGGCCTTCTTCAGCCGGGGCACGCTGCCGCTGGGCAAGCACGACGATGCCAACGAGATCCCCTCGGCCGAATTGCTTGAGGACCGCGTCGGCCAGGCGCTGGCCCTGCTGGCCGATGTGCGTGCGCTGTGGCGCGGCTGGCTGGACAACGTCGACAAGCTGTTTCCGCAACTGCAAGACCACACCCTGCGCGCCAGCTGGAAGACCCAGATCCGCGCACCCCTGCAGCAGATCTTCGGCGGCCAGGCTTTCCAGGGCATCCTGGACGAGGCCACCGCCATCCACAAGCGCGTGCTCAAGGGCCGGGTGTGGGCGGCGCTGCACATGCACGCCGGCGACGGCAATGTGCACACCAACATCCCGGTCAACAGCGACGACTACGCCATGCTGCAGTCGGCCCATGAGGCGGTCAAACGCATCATGACGCTGGCCCGCGCGCTCAATGGCGTGATCTCGGGCGAGCACGGCATCGGCATCACCAAGCTCGAGTTTCTCACCGACGAAGAGCTGAAACCGTTTGCTGACTACAAGCAGCGTGTGGACCCCGAGGGCCGCTTCAACAAGGGCAAGCTGCTGCGCCACGCGCAGGCCGATTCGGCCACCTCGGTCTACGCCGACCTGACCAACGCCTACACGCCCAGCTTCGGGCTGATGGGGCATGAGTCGATCATCATGCAGCAGTCGGACATCGGCGCCATCGCCGACAGCGTCAAGGACTGCATGCGCTGCGGCAAGTGCAAACCGGTGTGCGCCACCCACGTGCCGCGCGCCAACCTGCTGTACAGCCCGCGCAACAAGATCCTGGCCACCTCGCTGCTGGTCGAGGCCTTCCTGTACGAGGAGCAGACCCGCCGGGGCGTGTCGATCAAGCACTGGGAAGAGTTCGAGGACGTGGCCGACCACTGCACTGTGTGTCACAAGTGCGAGAGCCCCTGCCCGGTCAAGATCGATTTCGGCGATGTGTCGATGAACATGCGCAACCTGCTGCGCAAGATGGGGAAAAAGAGCTTTCGCCCCGGCAACGCCGCGGCCATGTTCATGCTCAACGCCACCAACCCCCAGACCATCAAGCTGGTGCGCTCGGCCATGGTGGGCGTGGGCTTCAAGGCGCAACGCCTGGCCAGCGACCTGCTGCGCGGCTTCGCGCGCAAGCAGACGGCCAAGCCGCCGTCTACCCACGGCACGGCGCCCATCAAAGAGCAGGTGATCCACTTCATCAACAAGAAGCTGCCGGGCGGCCTGCCCAAGAAGACGGCGCGGGCGCTGCTGGACATCGAGGACAAGGACTACGTCCCGATCATCCGCGACCCCAAGGCCACCACCAGCGAATCGGAGGCGGTGTTCTATTTCCCCGGCTGCGGCTCCGAGCGCCTGTTCTCTCAGGTGGGCCTGGCCACGCAGGCCATGCTCTGGCATGCCGGCGTACAGACCGTTCTGCCGCCGGGATACCTGTGCTGCGGCTACCCGCAGCGCGGCTCGGGCCAGTTCGACAAGGCCGAGAAGATGATCACCGACAACCGGGTGCTGTTCCACCGCGTGGCCAACACGCTGAACTACCTGGACATCAACACGGTGGTGGTGTCCTGCGGCACCTGCTACGACCAGCTGCAGGGCTACGAATTCGACAAGATCTTCCCCGGCTGCCGGATCATCGACATCCATGAGTACCTCATGGAAAAGGGCTACAAGCTGGCCGGCAAGGACAGCTACCTCTATCACGACCCCTGCCACTCGCCGCTCAAGCTGCAGGAGCCGATGAAGACCGTGAAGGCTTTGGTGGGTGAGAACGTGCTCAAGTCCGAACGCTGCTGTGGCGAGTCGGGCACGCTGGGCGTCACCCGGCCAGACATCTCCACCCAGATCCGCTTTCGCAAGGAAGAAGAGCTGCGAGCAGACGAGGCGGCATTGCGTGCGTCCACCGACGTGGGCGCGCAGGGCAACGTGAAAATCCTCACCAGCTGCCCCAGCTGCCTGCAGGGTCTGTCGCGCTACGGCAATGACCTGAACAACGGCCTGCTCGAGGCCGACTACATCGTCGTCGAGATGGCCAACCAGCTGCTGGGCGCCGACTGGATGCCCAAGTATGTGCAGGCCGCCAACCAGGGCGGGATCGAGCGGGTGCTGGTCTGATGGGCGGCGTGGCGGGCTGCGTGTTTTGCGAAGGCGAGGGCGGCCGGCTGGTGCTGCGCACGCCGCGCTTTCGCCTCATTCACGCCGGTGAGGCCGGGTTTCCCGGGTTCTACCGATTGGTGTGGAACACGCACGTCGCCGAGTTTTCCGACCTGCCACGCGAGGACCGCATCGCCTGCACCGACGCGCTGGCCTTGGTGGAGGAGGCGATGCGGGCACACCTTCAGCCCGGCAAGATCAACCTGGCGGCCCTTGGCAACATGGTTGCGCACCTGCACTGGCACCTGATCGCCCGCTATGCGTGGGACACGCATTTCCCGGCGCCGGTGTGGGCTGCGGCTACGCGCGAGGCTGCGGCCGAGCGGCTGGCCGAGGTGGCGGCACGGCTGCCGGCGCTCGAAGACGAGCTTCGCAGCCGGTTCGCGAACATCGCTTGAATGTGTTGATCCCGATATACCTCGCTCCTGGTTCCCCGCCTTCGCGGGGATGACGACTGTTGCATACCCCGAGAATCCCCCCATGGCAGGCTTGACTCCCGACACTCCCACCCCCGCATCGCTGACCTTGCACGGGCAGTCACGCGTGCTGGAAATCTCGTTTTCCGACGGCGCCCACTTTCGCATTCCCTTCGAGCTGATGCGCGTGTATTCACCCTCGGCCGAGGTCAAGGGCCACGGCCCCGGCCAGGAGGTGCTGCAGACTGGCAAGCGCGGCGTGAGCGTGGTCACCCTGGAGCCGGTGGGCAACTACGCCGTCAAGCCGACCTTCTCCGATGGCCATGACAGCGGCCTTTTTTCCTGGGACTACCTCTACTTCCTGGGCGCTCAGCAAGAGCGGCTGTGGCGAGAGTACGAAGCGCGGCTGACCCACGCGGGCGTCTCGCGCGATGCCGACATGCCGGCTGCGGCGGGCAAGTCCTGCGGCAGCCATTGAGCCAAGCGCACGCGCCACCGGCAGCCAGGTGTGTGGCGCCATCCTGACAGCGCCGACAGAATTCCCCCTTCACTGCGCACGGCCGTTCGTGTGCACGGCATGACTTTGTCCTAGCATCCACCCTATGAGCAATACGGATTTCGGCTTCCAGCAAGTCGATGAAAGAGAAAAGGCGCGGCGCGTTCGCGGCGTGTTCGACTCCGTGGCCTCGCGTTATGACCTCATGAACGATCTGATGTCGGCCGGCCTGCATCGGGCCTGGAAGGCCTACACGGTCATGGTGGCCAACCTGCGGCCGGGCCAGCGTGTGCTCGACATCGCCGGCGGCACGGGTGACCTGGCGCTGGCCTTCGCCAAGCGGGTGGGCCCCACCGGCCAGGTGGTCCATACCGACATCAACGAAACCATGCTGCGCACCGGCCGCGATCGCCTGATCGATGCCGGCGTGGTGCTGCCCACGGTGGTCTGCGACGCCGAGCGCCTGCCGTTCCCCGATGCCAGCTTCGACCGGGTCAGCGTCGCCTTCGGGCTGCGCAACATGACCCACAAGAGCGAGGCGCTCAAGGAAATGGCGCGGGTGCTGCGCCCCAGCGGCAAGTTGCTGGTGCTTGAGTTTTCACGGGTGGCCCAGCCGCTGCGCAAGGTCTACGACTGGTATTCGTTCAAGGTACTGCCACAGCTGGGCAAGCTGGTGGCCAAAGACGCCGACAGTTACCGCTACCTGGCGGAGTCGATTCGCATGCATCCGGACCAGGACACGCTCAAGACCATGATGAAGGAAAGCGGTTTCGGCCATGTGGACTATCACAACATGACGGGCGGCGTGGTCGCATTACATGTTGGAATCCGGTGCTGATGCCCCCATCTACGACATTTAACGGAGACGAAACGCAATGAAACTTTGGACCATAGCTCTCGCAGGGGTGCTGGCGCTGGGCGCGCTCGATGCCGAGGCCGCGCGCCGGCTGGGCGGCGGCGGAAGCATCGGCAAGCAATCCGGCAACGTCACGCAGCGTCAGGCAACGCCGCCGGCGCAGCAGCCCGCGCAAGGCGCGCCGGCCACGCAGCAGTCCGCCACGGCAGCCAAACCGGCCACGCCCGCGGCGGCCGCGGCACCGCGCCGCCCGTGGGGCGCCATGCTGGGCGGGCTGGCCGCCGGCCTGGGGCTGGCCTGGCTGGCACATTCGTTGGGCCTGGGCGCCGAGTTCGGCCAGTTCCTGATGTTCGCGCTGCTGGCGCTGGTCATCATGGTCGTCATCGGCGCCGTGATGCGCGCTCGCCGCAATGCGGCGGGTGCCGCCGCCCCGATGGGCCGACCGCTGGCCTTTGAGGGCGCCGGCGCCTCGGTGCCCGAGCAGGCCACCGCGCCGCGCCAGTACAGCCCGGACAAGGTCGGCAACGACGCCTCCGCCCGTCCCTGGGAGCACAGCGGCGGCTCGGGCCTGCAGATCGGCTCGGCCGTCGGCGGCGCCGGCTCGTCGCTGGGCGGTGCGCAGGGCTGGGTCATTCCGGCCGGATTCGACGTGGCCGGCTTCGTCGATGCGGCCAAGCGCAACTTCGTGACCCTGCAAGACGCCTGGGACCGCGCCGACTTCGACATGCTGCGGTCCATGATGACCGACGAGATGGTGGGCGAGATCCGCAGCCAGTTGGCCGAGCGCGAAGCCCAGCGTGGCGGCACCCAGCCGAACAAGACCGACGTGGTCATGCTCGAAGCACAGCTGCTGGGCGTCGAGGAACTGCCCGACGGCTACCTGGCCAGCGTGGAGTTCTCCGGCATGATCCGCGAGGAGCCCTCGGCAGGCCCCAGCCCCTTCCGTGAGGTCTGGAACATGAGCAAGGCCAAGGGCGACGCTTCGGGCTGGCTGGTCGCCGGGGTCCAGGCGCTGCAGTGACGCGATAGCCGTGGCCCTGTCATTCCATAATGACGGGCTATGGCGTCAACGTCCCCCTTTCCCTTCCTGGACACCCTGATCGACCGCGTCGGTCAGGCCCTCCAGCCGCCACCGTGGTTCGTGCTGGAGGTCCAGCGCCGTCTGGTGCTCATGGTCAACCATGTGTTGATGCAAGAGCAAGAGGCGCAGACCCGCTTGCGCAATCACGCGGGCTGCGTGGTTCAGGCTTCCTGGCGCCAGTTCGATCTGAGCCTTCAGGTGACCCCGGCTGGCCTGTTCGACCTGGCCGAGGCCGCTGCCACCCCCGACCTCACCCTCGCCCTCACGCAGGATTCGCCTGTCGAATTGACCCGCACCGCCCTGCGCGGCGACAAGCCGCCCGTGCTGATCTCGGGCGGCGTGCAGTTCGCCGCCGAGATCAACTGGGTGGTCGAGCATGTGCGCTGGGATGTCGAGGAAGACCTCTCTCGCCTGCTGGGCGATGCCCCGGCCCATGCCCTGGCCGAGGGGGCGCGCGGCGTAGCTGCCGCGCTGCGCCGCTTCGCCGGCGATCGTCGTGCGAGCGGGCAGGGTGGGCCCGGCGGGCAGGACGGGCCTGACGCGGGCGGCGCCCGATGAGGCGCTACCTTCGGGCCGCGTTCATCCTGCTGATCGTCCTGCGTTACGGGCTGGACGATCTATTTCTGCGCAGTTTCCGCCGGCCCCTGCTGGCACGTCTGGCCGGTGTGCTCAGCTTCGGCCGCGACCTGCGGGCCCCGCGCGGCCAGCGCCTGCGGCTGGCGCTCGAGCGGCTGGGCCCGATCTTCGTGAAGCTGGGGCAGGTGCTGTCCACCCGGCGCGACCTGTTGCCCCCCGACGTGGCCGACGAACTCGCCCGCCTGCAAGACCAGGTGCCGCCCTTTGCGCCGGCCGTGGCGATGGCCACCATCGAGCGCGCCTTCGGCCGGCCGGTTGACGAGATCTTCGCCAGCTTCGACCGCGAGCCGGTCGCCAGCGCCTCGATCGCCCAGGTGCATTTCGCCACCCTGCGTTTGCGCAACGGCGATTTGCGCGACGTGGCGGTGAAGGTGCTGCGCCCCGGCATGCTGGAGGTGATCGAGAAAGACCTGGACCTCATGCGCCTGCTGGCCGGCTGGATGGAGCGGCTGTCGGCCGACGCCCGGCGCCTCAAGCCCCGCGAGGTGGTCTGGGAGTTCAACAAGTACCTGCACGACGAGCTCGACCTGCTGCGCGAGGCGGCCAACGCCGCGCAGCTGCGCCGCAACATGGTCAGCCTGGATCTGGTGATGATCCCCGAGATGTTCTGGGACTTCTGCCACCCCGAGGTCATCGTGATGGAGCGCATGGTGGGGGTTCCGATCAGCCAGACGCAGCGGCTGGTCGAGGCCGGGGTCGACCTGCGCCGCCTCGCACGGGATGGCGTCACCATTTTTTTCACCCAGGTGTTTCGCGACGGCTTTTTCCACGCCGACATGCACCCGGGCAACATCCAGGTGAGCGTGGCGCCCGGCACCGTGGGCCGCTACATCTCGCTCGATTTCGGCATCATCGGCACCCTGACCGAGTTCGACAAGGAGTACCTGGCGCAGAACTTCACCGCCTTCTTCCGGCGCGACTACAAGCGCGTGGCCGAGTTGCACATCGAGTCGGGCTGGGTTCCGGCGGAGACCCGCGTCGACGAGCTCGAATCGGCCATCCGCGCCGTCTGCGAGCCTTACTTCGACCGGCCGCTGCGCGAGATATCGCTGGGCATGGTCCTGATGCGCCTGTTCCAGACCTCGCGGCGCTTTCATGTCGAGATCCAACCGCAGCTGGTGCTGCTGCAAAAGACGCTGCTCAACATCGAAGGCCTGGGCCGCCAGCTCGACCCCGAGCTGGACCTGTGGAGTACCGCGCGGCCCTTCCTGGAGCGCTGGATGATGGAGCAGGTGGGGCCCCAGAAGCTGTGGGCCGAACTCAAGTCTCAGGCGCCGCGCTACGCCAAGCTGCTGCCCGACCTGCCGCGCCTGCTGCACGACTACCTGCGGCAGCACCGGGGCGCCGACGACCGCCGCGAGCTGCGGGAGCTGCTGCACGAACAGCGCCGAACCAACCGCCTGCTGCAGACGGCGCTTTACGTTGGTCTGGGTTTTGCTTTGGGCTTGTTGGCCATGCTGGTGGTCACCCGGCTGGCCTAGGGCCTGTTCGCACTTGCAAGAACAGTGTGAACAGGCCCGAGCTGCGCTGAACTGAACCATAATCGCGCGCAAATTCGCGTTTTGCGGTTCGTGTTTCGTCCTTCGTCCCTCGCACCTCGGAGAACCCTTCCATGCTGTTGACGCTGGTTATCGCCTACCTCCTGGTCACCATCGGCGTCGGCCTGTACGCCGCCAAGCGGGTCAAGAACACCACCGACTTCGCCATCGCCGGCCGGCGTCTGCCGCTGGTCATGGTGATCACCACCACCTTCGCCACCTGGTTCGGCGCCGAGACGGTGCTGGGCATTCCGGCCAAGTTCGCCAACGCCGGCTTCAACGGAGTGATCGAAGACCCGTTCGGCGCCGGTCTGTGCCTGATCCTGGTGGGCCTGTTCTTCGCGGGCAAGCTCTACAAGATGACGCTGCTGACCATCAGCGACTACTACCGCGAGCGCTTCGGCCGCACGGTCGAGGTGGCCTGTTCGCTGATCATCATGATCAGTTACCTCGGTTGGGTGTCCGCCCAGGTCACGGCACTGGGCCTGGTGTTCAACCTGCTGTCGGCCGGCGCCATCTCGGTGCCGGTGGGCATGACCATCGGCGTCGTCTCCATCCTGGCCTATACGCTGTTTGGCGGCATGTGGTCGGTGGCCCTGACCGACTTCATCCAGATGATCGTGCTGGTGGTGGGTTTGAGCGCCATTGCTGTTGTCGCCGGCAATATGGCCGGCGGCGCCGACAAGGTGATCGCGTTCGCTGTCAGCAAGGACCTGTTTCGCTTCTGGCCCGAGCCGACCTTCAAGGACATCGTCTTTTTCTTCGCAGCGGCCATCACCATGATGCTCGGCTCGATTCCGCAACAGGATGTGTTCCAGCGCGTCATGTCGGCCAACAGCGAAAGCGCCGCCCGCAAGGGGCCGGTCATCGGCGGCGCGTTCTACATCCTGTTCGCCTTTGTGCCGATGTTCATTGTGGCCAGTGCCCTGCTGATCATGCCGGACCAGGCCACCGGTTTCCTCAAGAACGATCCCCAGAAGATCATGCCTGCGCTGGTCCTGGAAAAGATGCCTTTCGTGATGCAGGTCATCTTCTTCGGCGCGCTGCTCTCGGCCATCAAGTCCACCGCCTCGGCCACGCTGCTGGCCCCCAGCGTCACCTTCACCGAGAACATCTGGCGCCAGTTCCGTCCCCGCACCAGCGACCGCCAGGAATTGCGCACCATGCGCATCACCGTGCTGGTGTTCAGCGCGCTCGTGCTGGCCTACGCGATCCGCATGGAAGGCACCTCGATCTACGAGATGGTCTCGGGTGCCTACCAGGTGCCGCTGGTGGGTGCCTTCATTCCCTTGGTGTTCGGCCTTTACTGGGCGCGCGCCACCACGCAAGGCGCGATCTTCGCCATCGTGCTGGGCCTGCTGACCTGGCTGCTGTTCCAGATGACCCCCGCCGGCGCGGACTTCCCGGCCCAACTGGCCGGCGTGCTGGCCAGCCTGGCGGGCATGCTGATCGGCTCGCTGGGGCCGCAGGCGATCCGCAACACCCACGCATCCCATCACCATCTCGCCGGGACCTGATCGCCGGGCCGGGTCGGCCCGGCGCCAGAAGGTCTTGAAGCGCCGGGGCCGCCTATAATTGAAGGCTTTGCACCTCGCACAATCCTTCCCGCCATGCCGATCTACGCTTACAAATGCGGCTCCTGTGGCCATGCCAAGGATGTCCTGCAAAAAATCTCCGACGTCCCGCTGACCGTCTGCCCCACCTGCGGTGCGGCGGCCTTCAGCAAGCAGCTCACCGCCGCCGGCTTCCAGCTCAAGGGCTCGGGCTGGTATGCCACCGATTTCCGCAACGGCAACTCAGCGGCCCCGGCCGCGCCGGCCGGCGAGGCGGCCGCTCCCGGCGAGGCCGCCGCTCCCGCCAAGCCTGCCGATGCAGGCAAGCCTGCCGACGCAGCCAAGCCTGCCGTTGCAGCCAAGCCTGCCGTTGCGGCCCCGGCGGCCAAGTCGTCCGATGCACCCACGGCCTCGGCCGGTGGTCGTGGTGGCTGTGCCTGTCACTGAACGCGGCTTCATGCGAATGCACGCTCTTCGGAAATGGTTTTTCGCCGGCCTGCTGGTCGTGCTGCCGGTCGCCATCACCATGTGGCTGCTCGAATGGATCATCAGCACGCTCGACCAGACCCTGCTGATCCTGCCTTCGGCCTGGCACCCTGACCGGCTGCTCGGCTTTCACCTGCCTGGCCTGGGTGTGCTGCTGGCTCTGGGCATTCTGCTGGCGGTGGGGGCCGTCGCCAGCAACTATCTCGGCAGCAAGTTGCTGGCCTGGAGCGACAGCCTGTTTCACCGCATTCCGGTGGTGCGCTCCATCTACTCCGGCGTCAAGCAGGTCTCGGACACCCTGTTCTCGGAAAACGGCAACGCCTTTCGCAAGGCCGTCATGGTCCAGTGGCCCAGGCCCGGTGTCTGGACCATCGCCTTCGTCACCGGCTCGCCCGGCGGCGACATCGTGAACCACCTGGACGGCGAGTGGGTCAGTGTCTACGTTCCCACCACGCCCAACCCCACCGGCGGCTATTTCGTGATGATGCGCATGAGCGAATGTGTCGAGTTGCGCATGAGCGTCGACGAGGCGCTGCGCTACGTCATCTCCATGGGCGTTGTCGCACCCCCGCCGGTCGCCAAGACCCTCACCAAGTAATTGCGCCCTTCGAGGCGCGGGAAGCCGTTTTCCATGTCGAGCCAGAAAATGCGTACGACCTATTGCGGTCTCGTGACTGAAGCCCACCTGGGGCAGACCGTGTCCCTGTGCGGCTGGGTCAATCGCCGGCGTGACCACGGCGGCGTGATCTTCGTCGACCTGCGTGACCGCGAAGGTTATGTGCAGGTGGTGTGCGACCCCGACCGCGCCGAGATGTTCAAGACGGCCGAGGGCCTGCGCAACGAGTTTTGCATACAGGTCAAGGGCCTGGTGCGCGCCCGCCCGGCCGGCACCACCAACGACAACTTGAAAAGCGGCAAAATCGAGGTGCTGTGCCACGAGCTGAACGTGCTCAACCCGTCGGTCACGCCGCCCTTCCAGCTCGACGACGACAACCTGTCGGAGACCACGCGCCTGATGCACCGCGTGCTCGACCTGCGCCGGCCGTACATGCAAAACAACCTGATGTTGCGCTACAAGGTCACGATGGAGGTGCGCAAGTTTCTCGATGCCAACGGCTTCATCGACATCGAGACCCCCATGCTCACCAAGAGTACCCCCGAAGGGGCACGTGACTACCTGGTGCCCTCGCGCGTACACGACGGCATGTTCTTCGCGCTGCCGCAGTCGCCCCAGTTGTTCAAGCAGCTGCTCATGGTGTCGGGCTACGACCGCTACTACCAGATCACCAAGTGCTTCCGCGACGAAGACCTGCGCGCCGACCGCCAGCCCGAGTTCACCCAGATTGACGTCGAGACCTCCTTCCTTGGCGAAGAAGAGATCCGCGAGATGTCCGAGGGCATGATCCGCAGCACCTTCAAGAACGTCATCAACGTCGACATGCCGGCCTTCCCGGTCATGACGCACACCGAAGCCATGCGCCTGTACGGCTCGGACAAGCCCGACCTGCGCGTCAAGCTCGAGTTCACCGAGCTCACCGACGTCGTGAAAGACGTCGACTTCAAGGTGTTCTCCGGCCCCGCCAACCAGATCGACGGCCGCGTGGTGGCCCTGCGCGTGCCCGGCGGCGCCGACATGACCCGCGGCGAGATCGACGCTTACGGCGAGTTCGTCAAGATCTACGGCGCCAAGGGCCTGGCCTGGATCAAGGTCAACGACCCCGCCATGGGCCGCGAGGGCTTGCAGTCGCCCATCGTCAAGAACCTCCACGACGCCGCCATCGCCGAGATCCTCAAGCGCACTGGCGCCATCCGGGGCGATCTGATTTTCTTCGGCGCCGACCGCGCCAAGGTCGTCAACGACGCCATCGGCGCGCTGCGCGTGAAGGTGGGCCACAGCGAGTTCGGCAAGGCCCGCGGCCTGATCGACGGCCAGTGGAAGCCGCTGTGGGTGGTCGACTTTCCCATGTTCGAGTTCGACGACGACGCCCAGCGCTGGAACGCCGTTCACCACCCCTTCACCTCGCCCAAGGACGGCCACGAGGACTGGCTCGAGACCGACCCCGGCCGCTGCGTCGCCAAGGCCTACGACGCTGTCCTCAACGGTATCGAGCTGGGTGGCGGCTCGGTGC
Source organism: Comamonadaceae bacterium (assembly GCA_947476465.1). Lineage (GTDB taxonomy): Bacteria > Pseudomonadota > Gammaproteobacteria > Burkholderiales > Burkholderiaceae_C > Ramlibacter. The sequence goes on from CANJQN010000023.1 coordinate 54,339, forward strand.
GTATCCACCGCGAAGACGTGCAGAGCAAGGTGTTTCGCGCGCTCAAGATCGACGCCGAGGAAGCCCAGCTCAAGTTCGGCTTCCTGCTCGACGCGTTGCAGTACGGCGCCCCCCCGCACGGCGGCATCGCCATCGGGCTGGACCGCTTCGTCATGCTGATGACCGGCGCCGAAAGCCTGCGCGACGTGATCGCCTTCCCCAAGACTCAGCGGGCGCAAGACCTGCTCACGGGTGCCCCGGGGCCGGTGGACGAGAAGCAGCTGCGCGAGCTGCATATCCGGTTGCGGAGTTTGCAGGCGGCTTGAGCGGGGGTTGACCGATTAGCAAAAGGGCGCTTCGGCGCCCTTTTGCTTTTTCCCCCTTCAGAAATATTCTTTCGATGTCACTACGAAAGTGATCTCAAGGCGGGTGCCGCGTTCTAGTTTCCGCACTTGGCTCATGTGATGAGCCGACGAGCGTGCCATGCTGCTGCATCCGGCCGGGCGCGCGCTTGCCCGTCGGTCGATCCCCGGCCATGGGCCTGCCGCCCAAACGCGGGGCCGGTGGTGGATGCCCGAGGGCGCGACGCCATAGGGCCGCGGATTCAAACCATCCAAATTTGTTACAACGGTCGTCGCACGCCACAATAGAACCAAACAGGAGAACGCGCATGACAAGGGAGTCAAGTCGATCGCCAAGTGTCGATTCGACCACGAACACTACCGGTGCCGAGGGAGCGCAACCCAGACTTCGATTGCAAGTAAGCACTGCTGAAAAGCTGAACCTCGCCGCGTTCCAGAACGCAGTCCCCGCGTTGCATGAACTGGTCATCGTCAACGAGACGACGTCGCCGCTCAGCGAGTTGACTGTTCAGTTGGTCTCCGAGCCTGCCTTCATAAAGCCACGCGTGTGGACCGTGGAGTCGGTAGGCGCAGGCGAAAGGTATCACCTGAGTGACCTCGACGTGCAGTTGGATGGCGCCCTCCTGTCGAGGCTGACAGAAGCGGAATCGGCTGCTCTGCACTTCGAGCTGCGCAGCCGAAAGCAATCGGATGACGTCCTTGCAAGACACGAGTCCACTGTACAACTGCTAGCCCGCAACCAATGGGGAGGCATCGGACACCTGCCGGAAATGGTGGCGGCGTTCGTCCAACCGAACGATCAAGCGATCGACCGATTGCTCAAGGGCGCTGCCTTGGCGTTGCAGGCTGCAGGAAAGTCCAGTTCGATTGACGGCTATACCCGAGGGTCGAAACGGGCATGGGAGCTGGCGTCGGGTATCTGGGCCGCTGTGGTCCAGCGAAAACTCAACTATGCACTGCCGCCCGCCAGTTTCGAACACACCGGCCAAAAGGTTCGCAGTCCTTCGCATGTGCTCGATGCTGGCTTGGCCACATGCCTTGACTTAGCGCTGATGTTCGCCGCCTGCCTGGAGCAGGCACACCTCAACCCGTTGCTGATTTTTACCCGTGGGCATGTCTTTGTCGGTGTGTGGCTGCGCGACGAGGAGTTCTCCACGGCTGTGGTGGATGACATCACTGCCGTTCGAAAAAGGTTGAAGTTGCAGGAGATGCTGGCCTTTGAAACAACCCTCGCTGCCCAAGGGCAAGCCGTGAGCTTTAGCCAGGCCATTGCCAATGCCAGCCGCCAGCTGTCAGAGGAGGAGGAAGACAAGTTCGAACTGGTTATCGATGTGAAGCGCGCGCGCATGTCCCGCATCAAGCCACTTGCCCAGGCCCACTCTGTCGAAGTACCGGTACCGCTCACAGTGGAGACCGAGCCAGCGATCACGATCGAAGACGCACCTGATCTACCCGACGAGGGCACAACTGACACCCCCACCTCCGAGCTTGACCCAAAAGACCGACTGGCTCGGTGGCAACGCAAACTGCTCGATCTCTCGCTAAGAAATGCGCTGTTGAATTTCAAACAGGGAAAGAAGGCTTTGCTGCTGGACGTGGCGGCGCCAGCGCTTGAAGACACCCTGGCCGATGGGCAAACGATCAAGCTCCTGCCCAGCCCAGTACTGATGCAAGGTCAGGATCCTCGAAGCCAGCAGCTGCACGAGGCCAGAAGCCTGGAAGACCTTCGCAAGGCGCATGCGATCGATGCTTTGAAGCGCCATGAGGTGTTCATCCGTTTGGAAGCGCAGGACCTGGAAGGCCGCCTGGTCGAGCTGTACCGGGGCGCACGCAACGCGATGCAGGAAGGCGGCTCGAACACGCTCTTCGTCGCGCTCGGTTTTCTGGTCTGGACCCGCTCCGACAAACCGGACTCCCGCGTCAAAGCGCCTTTGATCTTGCTGCCCATCACGCTGAACCGAAAAAGCGCTCGCTCGGGTTTCACGCTGCTGGTGCATGAAGATGAAGCGCTGTTTAACCCGACGCTTGTCGAGATGCTGCGGCAAGACTTTCAGCTGGAGCTGGGTATTCCTTCTGGAGACCTCCCGCGTGATGAGTCCGGCTTGGACATCGCGGGCATCTGGAAGCGTGTACGCAGCGCCATAAGAGACATTCGGGGCTGGGAAGTAAGCGAAGACGTTGTGCTGTCGATGTTCTCCTTTGCCAAATACCTGATGTGGAAGGACTTGGCTGATCGCACCGACGATTTGCGCAAGTCGCCAGTGGTGGCGCACCTGATCGACACGCCGCGCGAGCCCTACCCCTCAACGACGCCATTCCCCGATGCGCGCAGATTGGACTCCGACTACGCGCCACAGCAGGTGTTCAGCCCGTTGCCCGCAGACTCATCCCAGCTGTCCGCGATCATGGCGGCAGCCAAAGGCAAAGACTTCGTGTTGATTGGTCCGCCCGGCACGGGCAAGAGCCAGACGATCGCCAACCTGATCGCGCAGTGCTTGGCAGAAAACAAGCGAGTACTTTTCGTGGCTGAAAAGATCGCTGCGCTGGATGTGGTCTTTCGACGCCTGCGGGAAGTGGGGCTCGCGGAGTTCTGCCTTGAACTGCATTCGAACAAGAGCCGCAAGCTCGATGTATTGAGCCAGCTCCAGAAATCCTGGGAGTCAAAAGGTGAAGTCGATGCCGCCGTCTGGGAAGCCAAGGCCCGGCAATTGGGCCAAGTGCGCGAACAACTGTCGACCTATGTTGAACGCCTTCACAAGCGTCACGGCAACGGTTGGACGATCTACAAAGCCATCGGTTGCGTCGTCAGCGGCGATGCGCTGCCAGCCCTTGGATTCAGTTGGGCCTCTCCCCGTGCGCACGATGAAGTGGCCCTGACCGCGCTGAGGGACCTCGCAAGCCGGTTGAAGGCGAATGCTGCGGCCGTCGGCCCTTCCTATCTGTCGACTGGCCCGCTGGTGCCGGTGTACGTTACCAATTGGGCCGCCAAGTGGCAGCAGGAGATGGTCAGGTCCGCACAAGCGCTGGAGACCAGCAGCCGTGCCTTCGCGGCTGCAGCGCAAGCGTTGGGGCAGTTGCTCGGCACGGAATGGCCAGCACTGCACCGGCAAACCCGCTCAGCCCTCGGTGTGCTCGCCAAGGCCTTGCCCCAGGCATCGAACCAAGACTGGAGCTTCTGTGCGCTGCCGGAAGGTGATGCCATTTGTGCGGCGTTGAAGTCCGGCAACGATCTGCTCGAACGGCACCGCGAACTCTCTTCGAAGATGTCCGCTCCGTGGCCGACTGGGCTGCAGACGCACCTGACGCAGGCGCTCGACTTGCTCCACAAGCGGCACAACCTGCACATGGAACTCGGAACGCCATGGCCAGCTGCCGTTAGCAACGAGATCGAGCGCGGGGTGCAGTGGATTGAGGAGATGAGCGAATTGCGCGCGAGCCTCTCCGTCAAGTACGGTGCCGACGTAGGACAAATCAACGTAGCCCAACTGCAGCGCGATTGGGCCAAAGCCGTGAAGGCGTTCTGGCCGATGTCGTGGTTAGCCAAGCGCAAAGTGCGCCGCGCGCTGGAAGCCGTGATTGAAGGTACCGGGGAACCACGCGTCGCCGATGATCTGTCTGCGCTCGTGCGCATCAAGAGTCTGCACGCTGAAGTGCAGCAATTGACCCCTGGCGCCGCTGCCGACGGGTTGTGGGCAGGTGTCAATACCAGGGTCGATCACGCTCGCAGTGCGTTGAAGGGCAACGCCGCGCTACATGCCGCGCGAATGCACAAGCCCTTTTCGCTGGAGGGCCTGGAAGCAACGATGGAAGGCTATTGCGGCGAACGCTGGGCGTGCGAGGCCCAACGCTTGAAAGCCTTGTTAGAACTTGATTACCACCTAGCCGAATGCGCGTCGCTTTCAGAAGGCAGCCAAGGACTTTGGCGAGGGCGCGACACCGACAGCACGATTCTCCGGGCCGCTCTCGCGTTCGAACGCGAACGCCTGGACCTGCGACAGAGCGGTAAGCTGCAAACACCGCATCCGGACGTGGCCGAGGGGCGATGTGGCGCCGCCTTGCAGCAAGAGCATGCGCTTTTGCAGTCGCGCGGCGCAGTGGAAACCCGGCTGCTGACCTTGAGCGGCTTGGCCATTGAATGTCCAGGTGTCTGGAATGCGCTTGATACTGACAGCGAGGGCATTGAGCGCGCGCTGAAGTTCCACACATCGCTCAAGGCTGGCCTGGCGGGCCTAGGGCTGGGGCCCTCTTCCATTGCGGCGGCGCGCGGGAGCCTGCATCAGGTGTTGAGCACCAGCCGTTCAGAACTAAGCGACACAGCCTTGATCGGAAGGGCGTGTCACGAGGTGCTGGCGAAGCTGACAGACATCGGTGCAGCGACAGACCAGTTCTGCAACGCCGCCGCTCAGCCAGAGAGCGTGCGCCGCGCATTCGCTGATCTTGCGCCAGCCGAGTTGGCCGAGGCGGCTGAGCGGTTGGACGCCAATCACCATGGCCTTCACGCGTGGTGCGCTTGGCGCCACGCGCAGACCGACGCACGCGGCGCGGGTCTCCCGGCGCTAGTGAGCGCGATCGAGGCAGGTGATGTGACCCCGGCACAAGTGCCCAACGCATTCGAAGTGAATTACGCCCGCTGGTGGCTGGCCGAAGCGGTGGACGAAGACGAGGTTCTCAAGCGCTTTGTCTCGGCTGAGCACGAACTTCGCATCCATGAGTTCCGCGCCCTGGATGAGGAATTCACCAAAGTCTCCCGCGAGTGGATCCGCGCCAAGCTGTGCGCCAACCTGCCGGCGACCGATGGCATCCAGCGCACGAGCGAGTGGGGCATCCTGCGCCACGAGATCACCAAGAAGAAGCAGCACAAGCCGCTGCGCCAACTTCTGCAAGAGATCCCGTCGGTCGTGCTTCGGCTGACCCCGTGCTTGTTGATGAGCCCGCTGTCGATCGCGCAGTACCTCTCCGCCGACGCAAACAACTTCGACCTGGTGGTCTTCGACGAGGCCTCGCAAATCCCGGTGTGGGACGCCATTGGCGCCATGGCCCGCGGCAAGCAGGTGGTGATGGTGGGCGACCCAAAGCAACTGCCGCCCACCAACTTCTTCGGCCGCAGCGACAGCGTCGACGGCGACGACGATGTTGTCGAAGGCGACTTGGAAAGCATCCTCGACGAGTGCCTGGGTGCGAGCCTGCCCACGCGAAACCTGTCGTGGCATTACCGCTCGCGCCACGAGAGCCTGATTGCATTCAGCAATCATCGCTACTACGGGGGTGGCTTGGTCACCTTCCCGTCGCCTGTCACCGACGACCGCGCCGTCAGCTTCCACTTAGTGAAGGGGCGTTACGAGAAGGGTGGCGCCCGAACTAACCAACCAGAGGCTAAGGCGCTAGTGGTCGATCTGATAAGCCGACTCAAACGCCCTGGATTCCGAGAGTCGGGCCTGACCATCGGTGTGGTGACGTTCAACTCGGAACAGCAGGGCCTGATCGAAGACTTGCTTGATGAAGAGCGTCGCAAAGATCCCGGACTTGAACCTTATTTCTCTGAAATGGAGCTCGAACCGGTATTCGTGAAAAACTTGGAGAGCGTGCAGGGTGACGAGCGCGACATCATGTACTTTTCGATCACCTACGGACCGGACATGGCCGGTGCCGTGTCGATGAACTTCGGCCCGCTGAACCGCGACGGTGGCGAGCGTCGCCTCAATGTAGCGGTGACTCGCGCCAGGCATGAGCTGCGTGTGTTCTCCAGCCTGCGCGGCGAGCAGATGGACTTGTCACGGACCAAAGCGACCGGCGTACGCGACCTGAAGCATTTTCTGGAGTTTGCGGAATTCGGGCCGCGCGCTCTGGCCGAAGCACACCACGGCAGTCAGGGCGACTTTGACAGCCCATTTGAAGCCAACGTGGCCGCAGCGCTGGGCCGCAAAGGCTGGCAGGTGCACACCCAAATCGGCGCGTCGTCGTTCCGCGTGGACCTGGGCGTGGTGCACCCCGACTTTGCGGGCCGGTATCTGTCAGGGGTGGAATGCGACGGCGCGACCTATCATCGCTCCGCGACCGCACGCGACCGAGATAAGCTGCGAGAGCAAGTGCTGCGCGGCCTGGGATGGGAGATCCTGCGTATCTGGTCCACCGACTGGTGGGTGAACCCGGGCGGCACACTGGAACGCGTGCATGCCGCTCTGACCGAGTTGCTCGAAAAAGACCGGGAGCGCCGCGCCACCGAACCCGAGGCGCTATCTGACGCATTGGTGCCGGAGCCAAGTGACGACGCCGCAACGCCCAGTTTCCGGGTGATCAACGAGACCAATGCGGCCATCATGCGTGCGGCAGCAGGCCAGCAGCCAGCGGCTGGCGATACCCGTGCAGAAGCCGACAAGTGCACCGAAGTGGTCTATGCCCGGTCGGCATCGCCTTCGTCAACACGCGTTCGCGGAGACGTCGACACACATGGGGGTCTTCGCTTTCAGGCGTCACAGCCCGCCGATGCGGTGTCGGCGGGCGCCATCTCGGCCGACCTGTTCTACGAGTTCAGTTACGACGCGGTGTTGCAGCCAATGGTGGAGTGGGTGGTGCAGCACGAAGGACCGGTGCTGGACGCGGTGCTGGCGCGGCGCATCGCGCGGGCACATGGCTTCCAGCGCACGGGAAGCCGGATTCAGGAGCGGGTGGAGCAGATCGCGGTGCGGCTCTTCAGGACCACAGAGGAGGAGTCTGGCACGTTCTACTGGCCTCGTGAAGTGGCGCCGCGCAGTGAGGTAGCGTTCCGATGGCCGACGGACGAGGACAGCACTCGAGGCGTTGAAGAGATCTGCGAAGCGGAGTTGCTGGCACTGGCTCGGCTTGTAAGGCAGCGAGGACATTCTGGGCAGCAAGCGTTGATCGCGATGGCTCGCGAGCTTGGTCTACAGCGATTGCGTGAGGCAAGCCGTGGCCGACTTGAGAGCTTCCTCTTGAAGGGCTGAGAATTCAAATGATGTTCGAGATATTGGGGTTCGTTTCATGAGCGTTGGTAGCTACATCCGTGGGTCCGAGTGGCGACAGTGGGATCTACACATTCACACACCAGCATCCTTTCATTGGCTTGGAGAAAGGTTCGGCGCAGACCCGTTCTTGAACCACCCCGGCTTTCGTGGAGGCCAGTTGGATTAAGTCAGACCGACATGGTCTGCTGACTTCGGCTTTTGTATTCTCCTTTCTTTATGCCCCCCGCAGGGGCCGCCGGAGGCCCC
>CANJQN010000024.1 GCA_947476465.1 Comamonadaceae bacterium
ATCAGCCACACCACCATCCGTGCGCCCGAACACGCCAAAAAGGCGGCGCCCCTCAGCTTCACGCCGGGCAGACCGCGCTTCTGGATCCCCGCCTTCGCGGGGATGACGACTACTTGAATCTATTCCGGACACCAGTGCGCGAAGGCGGGAATGACGGGAGGGGACGCGGGGCCCAACGCCCAGGCCACATGCTCGCGCACCAGGGCGCTGGGGTGCTCTACATGCGCCGCCAGCGCCGAGCGCAGCGCGGCATCGTCGCCCTGGTGCAAGGCATTGCCCGCCGCCACCGCCAGGTTGCGCATCCAACGTTCGTGGCCGATGCGGCGGATGGCACTGCCCTCGGTGCGGCGCAGAAAATCGTCTTCGGTCCACGCCAGCAGCGCCGCCAACGTCTCGCCGCTCATGCCCTCGCGTTCATCGAAATCGGGCAAGCTGCTGCGCTGGGCGAACTTGTTCCAGGGGCACACCAGCTGGCAATCGTCGCAGCCATAGATGCGGTTGCCGATCAGCGGCCGCAACTCGGGTGCGATGGCGCCCGGGTGCTCGATGGTCAGATACGAGATGCAGCGCCGCGCATCGAGCAGCCCCGGGCCGATGATGGCCTGGGTGGGGCACACCTCGATGCAGGCCGTGCAACTGCCGCAATGGTTGCCCACCGGCTCGCTCGCGGGCAAGGCCAGGTCGAGGTAGATCTCGCCCAGAAAAAACATCGAGCCGGCCGCGCGCTCCAGCACCAGCGTGTGCTTGCCGCGCCAGCCCTGGCCGCTGCGCACGGCCAGCTCGGCTTCCAGCACGGGGGCCGAATCGGTGAACACGCGGTGGCCGATGGGGCCGATGTCCTGGGCGATGCGCTCGGCCAGCCGTTGCAGGCGCGAGCGCAGCACCTTGTGATAGTCGCGGCCCCGCGCGTAGAGTGACACGATGCCCTCGCCCGGGCGTTGGAGGCGCTCGAACTCGACGGCCTGCCAGCCCTGCGGCGTGGCCGCGGGCAAGTAATCCATGCGCGCCGTGAGCACGCTCACCGTGCCCGGCACCAGCTCGGCGGGGCGCGCCCGCTTGAGGCCGTGGGCCGCCATGTAGGCCATTTCACCGTGGAACCCACGCGACAACCACTGCAATAGCCCTGCTTCGGCTGTTGAAAGGTCGATGCCGGCCACACCAATTTGGGAAAATCCCAGCTCACGGCCCCACGCACCGATGCGGGCCACCAGCGAAGGACCATCGAACTGAGCGTCACCGGACATCACACGCCGATTGTAGGAAGCCCCCTGCCCTTGCACTGGCTCAGCGAGGCGGACACCCTCGCCTTCGCCCGGGCGCTGGCGGCGCGCCCGGCCATCGCCGACGCCTTCATTACCCTGCGCGGCGACCTGGGCGCGGGCAAGACCACCTTCGTGCGCCACCTGCTGCGCACGCTGGGCGTCCAAGGGCGCATCAAAAGCCCCACCTACGCCGTGGTCGAGCCGCATGAGGCCACCGCCCCCGACGGCACGCCGCTGCAGGTCTGGCACTTCGATTTCTACCGCTTCAACGATCCACGCGAGTGGGAAGACGCCGGCTTTCGCGACCTGTTCGCCAGCGAAGGCCTCAAGCTCGCGGAGTGGCCCGACCAGGCCGCCGGCGTACTGCCCACGCCTGACCTGACCATCGCCATCGAGGTGCAAGACGACGACACCCGCCGCGTCACGGTCACGCCCGGCACCGTTCGCGGACAGGCGTTGCTGTCATGACGCTCTCGCGCCGCTCCCTGCTGCAAGGCGGCTCGCTGGTGCTGCTGCTGGGCACGCAGCACATCGCCTTCGGCGCCACCATCGTCGCAGTGCGGGTGTGGCCGGCCTCCGACTATTCGCGTGTGACGATTGAATCCGACGGCCTGCTGGCGTCCCGCCAGTCGGTGGTCGGCAGCCCGCCGCGGCTGGCGGTGGATATCGAGGGGCTGCAGCTCAGCCCCGCGCTGCGTGAGCTGGTGGCCAAGGTGCAGGCCGACGACCCCTTCATCGTGGGCATCCGCGTCGGCCAGTTCGCGCCGCGCGTGGTGCGCCTGGTGATCGACCTCAAGCAGCCGGTGATGCCGCAGGTGTTCAACCTGCCGCCAGTGGCGGCCTACCAGCACCGGCTGGTGCTGGACCTGTTCCCCACCCAGCCGGTCGATCCGCTGGCGGCGCTGATCGCCGAGCGGCTGCGCGATGCGGGGTCGGCGCCGGCCGTGCCAGCCCAGTCGGCCGCCGACCTGCCCTCAGCGCCCCGCAACGATGCGGCCGACGCTCTGGGCGAGCTGATCGCGCGCCAGACGCAGCGCCCCGGCCCAGAGCCTGCGGCGCGCTCGGCGATTGTCACGCCCGCCACCCCGACCCCGCCCGCCCCCGCCAAGACCGACCGCCTCATCATCGTCGCGTTGGACCCTGGCCATGGCGGCGAAGACCCGGGCGCCATCGGCCCCAAGGGCACCCGCGAAAAGGATGTGGTGCTGCAGGTCGCGCATCGGCTGCAGGCGCGGCTGAACGCGGCCACTGTCAACGGCAACCCGATGCGCGCCTTTCTCACCCGCGACGCCGACTTCTTCGTGCCGCTGGGGGTGCGCGTGCAAAAGGCCCGCCGCGTGCAGGCCGACCTGTTCGTGAGCATCCACGCCGATGCCTTCACCAACCCCGAGGCTCGCGGCGCCAGCGTGTTCGCGTTGAGCCAGGGCGCGGCCTCCAGCGCGGCCGCCCGCTGGATGGCCAACAAGGAGAACGCGGCCGACCTGATCGGCGGGGTGAATGTGCGCACGCAAGAAGCGAACGTGGCGCGGGTGCTGATGGACATGAGCACCTCGGCCCAGATCAAGGACAGCCTGCGCCTGGGCGGCGCCATGCTGGGCGAGATCGGCCAGGTCGGCCGGCTGCACAAGCCGCGGGTCGAGCAGGCCGGTTTTGCGGTGCTCAAGGCGCCCGACATCCCCAGCGTGCTGGTGGAAACGGCCTTCATCAGCAACCCCGAGGAAGAAGAGCGCCTGCGCAGCGACGCCTACCAGGAGCAGCTGGCCGATGCGCTGATGCGCGGCATCCTGCGCTACTTCGCGGCCAACCCGCCGTTGGCGCGCAGCCGCAGCTTGTAGGGCGGCGCCCGGGCTTTATTCGCCTGCGGCCTGTTTCTCGGCCATCTCGAGGGCCAGTTGCTTCTCGGCCAACTGCCTCAACCCGGAGTCCAGGCGGGGCGGGTTCAGCTGCGCCCACATCTGCATGGACGGTGCCACCTGGGCGGCGAGCACCTTGTCGGCATCGCTGGCGCCCAGCACCCAGGAGGGCAGCAGCAGGGCCAGCTTGCCCGCCCCCACGCTTGAATAGCCCACATGGTCCTGGAGGTGGCGCTTGTTCACCACGCCGCTGCGGGAAGCGACCAGGATGTCCACCAGGCGCGCCAGCTGCGAATCGGCCTGGCCGATGCTGCCAGCCTGCGCATCTCTGACCAGGCTGGCATGCCGGTGATGGGTCAGTGCCGCCACAAGGTTCCACAGCACCTGGGCGAAGTCATAACCCCTTTGCTGCGGCGCGCCGCTGATGCGAATGCCACCCTGGTCCGTGAAGGCCCAACGCTCGCCCTTCAGGGTCACATCCAGCGTTACCTCGACAGGGATTGCACGCTGCTGGGACTTTGCCCCACTGCCCGCGTCGGGAACGAGAGCCTCCAGCTTGTCGCTGTCTGCATCGCCCGACCGCTTTTGGAAAAACGCCTGCGCATGATGCGCGGCGACTTCGCGCAGCACCAGTGTCTTCAGGGCCTCGTCGTAGCCAGCCCAAGCGGGTGACACGCTCTGGCGGATGGATTTAGTCGCGGTGATGAACGCCTCCAGCCGGGCCGCTTCGCTGTCGCAGCCCATCTGGCTGGCCGTGAACCCGCTGGCCAGGCGCAGGAAGGGCGCCCAGCGCTCGCGCCGCCCTTCTTCGGGTTCGTTGTCGGTCAGCGCCTGACCGGCCACGCCCAGCGCGGCGATGCGTTCGGCGACATCGTCGTGGCGCTCGCTGGATTTCGATTCGAGGGACGACGACGCGCTGGTGGAACTGGACGCGGGCGGATCGATCATCGCCCGGGCCAAGTCGTGGCCTTTGTGCTCGGCCAACTTGCGGGCCACGTTCATGGCCACACTGTCGGCGGTGCTCTCGGCCGTGTTCGCTGGTTTGCCCGAATGCTTTCCTTCAGGCGCGACCGGCAGGGCGGACTGCCAGGCCCGGTCGACAGTGGTCTCGGTGCCACTGGCCAGTGCCAGTGCGGCCGACTTCATGCAGCTGAGCGCCTTCGGCCCCGACAGGCCGGCGCGCCAGGCGTGCATGGCCAGTTGCACGGCCGCCTTGCCGCTGGCCTTGGTGCCTTTGAGCAGCGGCAGCAGCTCCTGCGCGGAGGTGACGATTTTCTGCATGTTGATCACGTGCTGCGCGGTGGTCGCGGCGTCGTGGCCGGCAACTGGCTTGGTTTGCGCGCCGCCTCGGCCCGCCAACATGAGGTAGGGCGTCAGGTCGGTGGCGCCGAAGGCTTCAAGGCTGCGCCGCAGGCCGCGTGTCACCAGCACGTCCGCCCTGTCTGTCAGCGGCTTTCGCGACAGGATCGCCGCCGCGTCCGGCACCGCGGGCATAGCGAAGATGGAAGCACCGGCAGCGAACAGGATGTGATCGGGCTTGGCGGCCCCAAGCGCGCTCGCGAGTTGATGAATGTTGAGGCTGGACGCGTGGCTGACTGTGCAATACATGTTGAAAAACGATTGGTGAAAAAAATGGGACGGGAAAGCGGCAACTCATCTGTAACCACCGCTCCCGGCCTGTTCCTGCCGCAGGCGCAATGCCTGCGCGGGTGTCAGGTCGCCGCCATCTCGGCCTTCGGGACCCGCTTGTGTGCCGCGTCCAATACCGCCTTGATCTGAGGCTCCGCCTTGGCGCTATTGCCGGTCGACAAAAGATAGGCGCCTTTCATCGCTGTGATGCAGGCCTCACGACGCGCGTGACGCTCCTGTGCCGACGGCGCGCATTCAGCGGCATGAAGCAGGTCCGCCGCCAGGGCGGTCAGCCGCTGCTGCAAGGCGACAAGTGAAAGCCACTGGCCCTCAGCCGCTTCGGCCAGGACCAGTGCCGACGCGACGGACGCGAACGCAGTTGCGGACAGCGCACGGGAAGCCTCGGCAAACGCCACGGGGCTCCCCGCGGGCTTGGGCGCCGCGTCAGATGCGGATGTCGCCACGTTGTGGCCGAACCAGCCCAGACCGCGAAGCACCCCATTGACGGCGCCCGACCACTCCCGCAGCGCGCCCTTGTTGGCATCGGCCGGCGCCGCCGACAGGAGCGCCGCCAACAGGGCCGCGCTCCGCTCGGGCAGCGTCGCCGGGCCCATGCCGTTGCGCACCAGGCTCGTGGCGACACACATGGCCAGGGCGGTCTTGTGGGCCGTGCCTGCCGCAGCCTGCGCCCGGGCCAGAGACGCCAACACCCACGCCTGGGTCGCGCCATCCAGGCGCTTGCCTGCGCCACCGCCAGCGACGAACAGCTTGTCCAGCAGGCGCGCGAGGCGGCCATGCATCGGGCTCGTGCCCATGAGGGCCTGCGAAGCCGCGAGCAGTTCCTCCAGCACGAGTTTCATTTGCTGCGAGCTCAACGACACGCGCGCTGCCGAACCGGGCGGAAGACGCATCCAATGCAGCAGACTGGCGAATTCAGCGGCCTCTTCGTTGTCGGAACCACCTGCCTCGGACCGGGCCGCCAGCTGCTTGCACCACTGCGCCACCTCGCGGCGCATCTCGCCGCTGGCGTCGGCGTGCGGATCCTGGATTCGAACGGGAGTGGACGTGGGCCTGACCTGCGGCGCCGCAACAGGCGCCCTGAGCCGGGCTTGGACCGCCGCGAACTCCTGCGTGAAGCTCATGCCGCTGCTGTTGTCGAGCGCGCCAAACAGCGGCGGCGAAGCGACGGGTTGGTCGAAATCCTGCACATACCGCGCCAGCTCCGCGTGAAGGGAGAAGTACCCGCGATCGGGTCCGACGCTCTCCTGGGCGGTTGTCACCCACTGGGCGAACGCCTGGCGGGAGACGCGGCCGGCAACCCCGTACATCCAGCCCTCGAGTCCTTCGCGCACATCGGGATCGAGGAGAGGAATCGCCCCCAGCAGCACCGGCTGCGCCGATTGCCGCTGTTTATCGTTGAAGGCCGTGGCCGCCCCGAGGCCCACAAAGGCCAGGCGCGAGCGCCCGTCCGCCTGGCCGGCGACTGCCTTCGTCAATTGCGACAGCGCGTCAGCCACGTTGCGGTGAACGAAGCCCCGCGCCTGCTGCGGCGCCTGCGGCGCGAGGTCGGTCACGCCGCGCACCAGGCCGGCCGACATGAACGCCAGCGCGGCGGGTGACAGGCCGGCGCTGTGGCGGGCCAGCGCCTGCGCGGCGAACACCAGCTTGCCGTCTTCGTCCGCCGGCCGACGGGCGGCCAGGAAGAACCGGCGCACCTGGGCCGACCACTCCAGGGCCTGCGCCTGCGTCGGCCGCTCGGGGGCGCCCTGCCGAAGCGCGCCGAAAAGGGCGTCATGAACGCAAGTCTCGGCGGCCGGGATATGCATCACACCCTTGGCTTTGAGGCGCGCTGCCTGCTGAAACACGGTGTCGAGCTCCGACCTGTGCATCGCAGCGCCGCCGGCCGCATCGACCAGCGCCCGCAGCAGCGCGGCGAACGGTGATGCGAGCGGTTGCGCCGCAGGGTCGCTCCCAAGCAGCACGCCAGAGGCGGCGAACAGACGCGCGGCGATCGCCTCGAATTGCGCACCCTGCAGGCTGGGGCCGCCGGCAGTGTCCGGCGCCCTGTACCCGGCGATCTCGATCGTGAACCGGCCGGCGAGTTCTTGCGGCGTGGCGCCTGCCTGAGCGCGTGCGATCAGGTCGCGCATCAGGGCATTGACGGCTGCTGGGTCCGCAGTGCGAGCCACGGCCGCCATGGGCGCTTCGGCACGAACGCTCAGATCGACGCCAGCTTTGCGTGCGACAGCTTCGGACACACGCTGCGCGGCCTGTGCCAGCTCGGGTCTGCCTCCCGGATCCGCCGCGCGATCGTGCAATTGAGCCAGCCATTGGCGCAGCAAGGCCGGACCCGGACGGCAACTCGCGATGCCGGCCGCCACAGCGTCCATCTGATCGGTTTTTGCGTCCGCGATCAGCCCGGCCATGGCATCGAGCAAGCCGAACAAGGCCGCCCGGGCATTGGCTTCGTGCGAATGCATCGCCATCCCGCGGCAAACCTCGGTCAAACCGTCGACCTCACCCCGCGCCATCAGGCTCGACAACCACAGCGACGCCGCATGGCGCACCGCCGTTCGCTGATCCGCGGCGTCACTGACGCCTTCCATGACCGCGTCGGCCAGGCCCTTCGCCACTGGCGCCAGATCGGCTGAGCGCTCGAGCCGCCTGGCGGCCCCCACGAGTGCGTCAATGATCGACGCGACACGTGGTGCCCTTCCCTGCTCAGGCCCGAGCAGGCCGCTCAGATGAACCTTGGCCAACAGCGCGAATCGGTCATCGCCGTCCTCGCCCCACTGATTTCGGGCCTGACACAGGGCCTGGACGGATGCATCCAGGTGCACCGCCGACATCCGGTGCGCCCCCAATGCATGCCGCATCTGGCCCAGGGTTCGCACGATCAGACCGACACGATGCTCGGCGTGTGGACGCTGCGCCAACCTCGCTAGAAAGCTGAACACGCACTGGCTGTCGGCCTCGCGCATCCGGTGGCCGCCCAGGCGCTTGAAAAGAGCACCGGCCAGCGCGTCGAACAATCCGGCGTTCGGTTGATGGCGTTCGAGCTGCGGGTAGGCCGCCGCCAGCCGGTCGAGCACATGCGTCAGCACCTCGGGCGCGAGCGCGCCCTGGCCGGCCGGTGGCTTGGCGCGCAGGAGCGGGCGCAGCACATCGTTGTCGAAAGCCCTGCACAGGGCCTTGGCGTTCGCACCACCTCGGGCGAATGCGACAAGCCGGCCAATGCCATCGGAGACACACCGCTCCTCAGGCGATTGCGATACGCCGTCGGCAACGGGATGGGCGGGGGCGGCCTGTGCAAGGGCGAGCGGGATCGGGTGGCCAGACGCAGCGATTTGCGCGGGATCGACCTGTGCCCCGGAGTGCATCGCCTCGCGCTGCGCCGGGCTGCAGGCGAACCCGGGCGCGGCCAACACTGCATTCAAGGCGCGCGTGACCGCGCCTGTGGCATCGCGCTGTCCTTGCGCGGCAAGTCCGCAGCAGATCGCCGCCAGAACCACCGGACGGCCGTTGGCGTCCGCCACACGGCCCAGCAAGCAGCGAATGACCGTCTCCAGGTAGCGCTGCGCCTGCGCCTGGCCTGGTAAACGTGCGGCGAATTCGCGGATCATGCCCTCGGCCACGGGCTCCCACTTTTCCACCGGGAGATGCGCCGAACCGGCCACCAGCGCATGGATGATGTCCCGTAGGTTGTGCGTGCGGCGCGGCGCGTCCAGCAGCGCGCCAACCTGCGCGCCCACGAAGGCCGAAAGCCCTGCGCTGTCCGCCGGGTCCCATCGAGCGCCGAGGCGGCAGACAACGGCCATGAAGCCCTCGCGCCGCGCCAGCAGCGCATGCGCCGGAAGGCGCGCCACGCCATCCGCGTCGAGCGGCTTTCGCAGGCAACTCATTAAGGAGGCCAGCAGCGCCTCCCGTTGAGGCACACCGGGCCGCTCTGCCAGCGTACCCGCAAAGTGCACCAGCGTGTCGCGGATTGGGGCACGCATGTTCACGCCGCCCAGGTGCTTGAACAGTTCTCCCAAGAGATAGCCGACGAGGTCCGGATGCAGGTCCGCCCCATGGAGGGCGGTGCGGGACTTGGCGAGCCCCTCCAGCACGTGCAGCAGTTCGTCGTGGGGGAAGGCGGGCTTGTTGCGAAGCAATGGGGCAACGATGTTCGCGGCGAATCGGGCGCGAACGTCCATCGCCGAGCGTCCTGGCTCACGGGCGAGCAGGACGAGGTCCGTGAACCGCGGGTCGACGAGAACCCTGGCCCCATTGACCGCCGCCGCCCCTCGGCCCGAAGCCCCCGCGCCGATGACATGCTTGGTGTCAACGTTCACCGGGGCCGAGCCTTCATGCGCGGCGTACGACAAGCTCAACGAGCGCGGACGCAAATGTGGCTGCGGCGCGGCGGGCGACAAACTCAACGACCGTGGCCGCGCGCCTGATTCGCGTGACGAGTGCATTGACACGCGCAACTCGCCCAGCGGGGTGAAGTGACCCATCGCCTGCACCGGCGGCTTGTCGATGGCGTACGCCTGACGCTGATGGATCCGCACCGGCGCCTCGTCGTCACTGCGGTCACCCGCGTCGCCGTGCGATGGGCCGGTGAAAAAAGACTTTTGGTCGAGAGTCGGGGAATGACGCCGCAGCGAGGTGTCCATGGTGGGCTCCAATGCGTGCAGCCCCCGGCACATGCAACACCGTCCGTGAAAAAGCTCCGGCTCGGCTGCTGCCCGTGAAAACTGCGGCCTGCACACCCCGGATGTCCAAGGATGTGCTGGCCTGGTAAGTCTTACAGGTGAACGTCCATGAATCAAAGCACCCTTCAGTCGTTTGAAAGCATTACCTTGGTGCGCCGCGCCTTCCAGGCGCCGGCCAGCACGATCAGCCCGGGCAGCAAAATCATGGCCCAGATGATCTTGTCCAGGTGCTGTTTGACCCAGGGCAGGCCGCCGAGAAAGTAGCCGGCGGTGCAGATGCCCAGCACCCACACAATGGCGCCGGCCACGTTGTACAGGGTGAACTTGACCCGTGACATCTCGGCGACGCCGGCCACAAACGGCGCGAAGGTGCGGACAAACGGCATGAAGCGCGCCACCACGATGGTGATGCCGCCCCAGCGCTCATAGAAGGCATGGGCCTGCAAGAAGGCACGCTTGTTGAAGTAGCGCGAGTGTTCCCACTGGAACACCTTCGGCCCGAAATAGCGGCCGATGTGGTAGTTGCACTGGTCGCCAAGAATCGCGGCGGCCAGCAGGACGGCCACCGCCAGCGGAAAGCTCATGAAGCCCACACCGCACAAGGCGCCCACCACGAACAGCAGCGAGTCGCCGGGCAAAAAGGGCATCACCACCACGCCGGTCTCGACGAAGACGATGACGAACAGCAGGACATAGATCCAGGCGCCGTACTGGCGCACGAAGACTTCGAGGTGCTGATCAACGTGGAGGATGAAGTCGATCAGAAAGGAGACGTATTCCATGGCCGGGGCATTATGGCCGCAGCCCTAGAATCAAACCTGTGAACGCAGTCCTATCCGAGTCCCCGCGCCGCCCGATCCGGGAGCTTCCGGACGAGCTCATCAGCCAGATCGCCGCCGGTGAGGTGATCGAGCGGCCCGCGTCCGTGGTGCGTGAGCTGGTCGACAACGCCCTGGACGCCGGCGCCCGCCAGATCACCGTGCGCCTGCTGGCCGGCGGGGTGCGGCTGGTCAGCGTGGAGGACGACGGCGGCGGCATCCCGCGCGCCGAGCTGCCGGTGGCGCTGCGCCGTCATGCCACCAGCAAGATCGCCTCGCTGGCCGACCTGGAATCGGTGGCCAGCATGGGCTTTCGCGGCGAGGCGCTGGCCGCCATCGCCTCGGTGGCCGAGCTGAACCTGCTCTCGCGCATCGACGGTGAAGCCAGCGCCTTCCTGCTGGACGGCCGCACCGGCGAGCTGCGCCCGGCGGCCCGGTCGGTGGGCACGACGGTCGAAGTCAAGGAGCTGTTTTTCAGCACGCCGGCGCGCCGCAAGTTCCTCAAGACCGACGCCACCGAGCTGTCCCACTGCGTCGAGGCGGTGCGGCGGCACGCCCTGGCCCGCGCCGATGTGGGCTTTGCGATCTGGAACGAAGGCCGGCTGGTCGAACAGTGGCGGCCCGCGCCGTCCGAGGAGCAGCGCCTGGGCGATGTGCTGGGGCCCGACTTCCTGGCCGAGAGCGTGGCGGTCGACTGGCGCGCCGGCCCGCTGCGCGTGACCGGCCGTGCCGGCATCCCCGACGCGGCGCGCGCGCGCGCCGACCAGCAGTGGGCCTATGTCAACGGCCGCTTCATCCGCGACCGGGTGCTCAGCCACGCGGTGCGCAGCGCCTATGAAGACGTGCTGCACGGCCAGCGCCAGCCGGTGTATGTGCTGCGGCTGGAGATCGACCCCACGCAGGTGGACGTGAACGTGCACCCCACCAAGATCGAGGTGCGCTTTCGCGACGGCCGCGCGGTGCACAAGGTGGTGCGGCAGGCGGTGGACCAGGCGCTGGCAGCGCCGCGCGCGGCGCTGCTGGCCGCGGCGGCCAGCGCCGGCACTGGCACTGCCGCCGATGGGGCCGACGCATCCGCCGCCACGGCCGCGCCTGACGCACCGGCACCGCGCTGGCAGCAGCCCGCGATGAACTTCTTCGCGCGCGAAGCCGCGCCGGGCGTGCCCGTGAAAGACCTCGCCGCGTTGTGGCAGCCCACCACTCGCGCCGATGAACCCGGTACGCCGTGGTCGCCCGCCGCCGCGTCCGCCACGTCCGACGCCACGTCCGACGCCGCCGCCACCACCTCACCCAACGCCTCGCGCTCCCCCGACCTGCCCGAAGGCGACTGGCCGCTGGGCCGCGCCCTGGCGCAGCTGCAGGGCGTCTACATCCTGGCCGAGAACCGTCAGGGGCTGGTGATCGTGGACATGCATGCGGCGCATGAGCGCATCGTCTACGAGAAGCTCAAATCGCAGATGGAGCAGGCCGGCGAGCGCGCCGGCGCCGGCCAAGGGCTGGCCAGCCAGCCCTTGCTGATTCCCGCCACCTTCGCCGCCACGCCGCAGGAGCAGGCTACCGCGCAGGCCTGCGCCGACACGCTGGCCGCCCTGGGCCTGGAGATCACGCCGTTTTCCGCGCGCACCCTGGCCGTGCGCGCCGTGCCCACCAGCCTGGCCCAGGGCGATGCGGTCGAACTGGCGCGCAGCGTGCTGGCCGAGCTGGCGCAGCACGAGGCCAGCACCGTGGTCCAGCGCGCCCGCAACGAGCTGCTGGCCACCATGGCCTGCCACGGCGCGGTCCGGGCCAACCGCCGGCTCACGCTGGAGGAGATGAACGCCCTGTTGCGCGAGATGGAGCGCACCGATCGCTCGGACCAATGCAACCATGGGCGCCCCACCTGGCGCCAACTGAGCCTGCGCGAGCTCGACACCTTGTTTCTGCGCGGGCGCTGAACTTTTGCACCCCAGCAGCAGTCAGCCCAGGCATGTTCAAACGCTGGTTCCTCCTGATCGCTGCGCCGGTGCTGGCAGGCGCCCTCAGCCTCGGCTGCGCCACCCTCGACGAAAGACAACGCGCCTGGATCTTCCAGCCCGGCGACCGCGCCTGGGGCGCCAGCGCCAGCCAGGCCGAGGGCATGCAAGACGTCTGGATCTCCTTTGATTCACGCGTGAGCGGCGACCCCGTGCGCCTGCACGGCCTGTGGGCCCAGGCCGACGAGCCGCGTGCCGGCAAACCGGTGATGCTTTACCTGCACGGCGCACGCTGGAACGTCGCCGGTTCGGCCGGCCGCGTGCGCCGCATGCAGGCGCTGGGTTTTTCGGTGCTGGCGGTCGACTACCGCGGTTTCGGCAAGAGCACGCAGGTGCTGCCCTCCGAGGACATGGCCTACGAGGACGCGCGGGCCGCCTGGCGGTGGCTGGCCGAGCGTTACCCCGATCGCCCCCGTTACATCTTCGGCCACTCGCTGGGCGGGGCCATCGCCATCGACCTGGCGGCTCATGTGAGCGATGAGCGGGGCACCATCGTCGAAGGCACCTTCACCTCCATCCCCGACGTGGCCAGCACCTTTCGCTGGGGCTGGCTGCCGCTGGGCCCGCTGATCACGCAGCGCTTCGACTCGCTCGACAAGGTCGCCCGCATCGGCTCGCCGCTGCTCGTGGTGCACGGCGCCAATGACAACCTGATCCGCAGCGACCTGGGCCGCCGCCTGTACGAGGCGGCCACCGGCCGCAAACAGTTCGTGCTGGTCGAAGGTGGCTCCCACCACAGCACCATGAGCATCGGCCAGTCGCACTACCGCGAAGCGCTTGACCAGTTGTTCAGCTTGGAGTGATCTCACGCCAATGCGCCTTCGGCGCCCCACCCCGCTCACCACGCAGTCTGCTCGACACAAGTGCATCTGCTACCCTCGACGCAATGTCGTGTCCTGGACCCTGATGCAACGTGATGGCGAAGTCCGGCGCACTTGAGCCGCCGGGCGCGTTCGTCGCGCTGGCCGGCCCCACCGCCAGCGGCAAGTCGGCGGCGGCGCTGGCGCTCGCGCGCGAAATGCCAGTGGAGATCGTGAGCGTGGATTCCGCCCTGGTCTACCGGGGCATGGACATCGGCACGGCCAAACCCACGCCATCGGAGCGGGCCGCCGTGCCCCACCACCTGATCGACATCCGCGACGCGGCCCAGGCCTACAGCGCCGCCGAGTTCGCCGCCGACGCACGGCGTCTGATCGGCGAGATCCACTCACGTGGCGCCCTGCCCCTGTTGGTGGGCGGCACCATGCTGTACTTCAAGGCGCTGTTCGCGCCGCTGGCCGCCATGCCGTCAGCCGACGCCGCCGTGCGCGCCGAGCTCGATGCGCAGGCCCGCATACAGGGCTGGCCCGCGCTGCATGCCGAACTGGCGCGCATCGACCCGCCCACCGCCGCCCGGCTGGCGCCCCATGATTCGCAGCGCATCCAGCGCGCGCTGGAGGTCTGGCGCGTCTCGGGGCGCAGCCTGAGTCAATGGCATGCCGATGCCCATGCCGCGCCCGATGCGCCGGCCGCTGCGGCGCTGGCGCCGGCACTGCTGCTGTCGCTGGAGCCGCTGGAGCGCGCCTGGCTGCATCAGCGCATCGCCTTGCGCTTCGACCAGATGCTGGCGGGCGGATTTCTGGACGAGGTGCGCCGCCTGCGCGCGCGCGGCGACCTGTCGCCCCAGCTTCCCAGCATGCGTTGCGTGGGCTTTCGGCAGGCCTGGGAGTGGCTGGACGCGGCCGACGCCGGCCACGCACCGCCGGTCGGGCTGCTGCGCGAACGCGGCATCGCCGCCACCCGCCAGTTGGCCAAGCGGCAACTCACCTGGCTGCGCGGCATGCCGCAGCGGCGGGTGGTGGCCTGCGACCAGCCCGATGCATTGGCGCTCGCCGTGCGCGCTGTGCATGACGCGGCGAAGGCATCTTCATGAACAGCGCACCGGTGCTGGAGATCGACGGGCTGTCCAAGCGCTACGGCGACGACACGGTGTTTGAGGGCGTGTCGCTGCGGGTCGATGCGGGCAGCTTCGTGGCCGTGGTTGGCGAATCGGGCGTGGGCAAATCTACGCTGCTCAATTGCATGGCGGGCCTGGACCACTGGGACGCCGGGCGCGTGATGTTGTGTGGCCATGACCTCGCGCAGGCCGACGACGACGCGCGCGCGCTGCTGCGCCGCCGCCATGTGGGTTTCGTGTTCCAGGCCTTTCATGTGCTGCCGCACCTGGATGTGGCTCAGAACATCGCGCTGCCCCTCATGCTGCTGGGCCGCCCGCCACAGGAGAACGCGGAACGGGTGGCGCAAATGCTGGAGGCGGTAGGCCTGACGGGCCTGGGGCAGCGTCTGCCGCAGCAACTCAGTGGCGGGCAGTTGCAACGCGTGGCCATGGCCCGCGCCCTGGTGCACCGGCCGGCGCTGCTGCTGGCCGATGAGCCGACCGGCAACCTCGACCCGACCACGGCGGCCAAGGTGATGGACCTGCTGGTGGCCCAGACGCGCGAGCATGGGGCGGCACTGGTGCTGGTGACGCATTCGCAAGCCGCGGCGCGGCGAGCCGACCGGGTGCTGCACCTGACGGCCCGGGGGGTTGATTGAGTTCGCCGCACGGCCACACTCGGCCCATGCTCGCCCTGCTGCGCAGCTTTTCCTGGCAGGAGTTGCGCCACCACCCTTGGCGCAGCGCCGCCGCCATCCTGGCCGTCATGCTGGGCGTGGCGCTGGCGTTTTCGGTGCATCTGATCAACGCCTCGGCGCTGAGCGAGTTTTCCAGCGCGGTGCGTTCCGTCAACGGCCAGCCCGACCTCGAGCTGCGCGCGGTGCAAGGCAGCTTCGACGAGGCGCTGTATGCGCGCGTCGCCACTCACCCCCAGGTGCGACTGGCCAGCCCGGTGCTGGAGCTGTCGACTTATGCGCAGGCCCGGCCGGGTGAGCGCCGAGTGGCCGTGCGGGTGCTGGGCGTCGATGCGCTGGTGGTCGGCCGCCTGGCGCCGGCCCTGGCGCCGGTGCCCGGCCCGCAGGCCGGCCGCTTCGACGTGTTCGCGCCCGATGCGGTGTTTGTGAACCCGGCAGCGCGCCAGCAGCTGGCGGGCGACGGTCTGGCCCTGCAAGTCGGGCAAATCATGCGAGCCTTGCGGGTGGCCGGCACGGTGGGTGCGGGCGGCGGACCGTTGGTGGTGATGGACCTGGGCGCCGCCCAGGACTTGTTTGGCCGTGGCGGACAGCTCTCGCGCATCGACCTGCAGCTCGCTCCGGGTACCCCGCGCGAGGATTTCCTGCGTTCGCTGGCACTGCCACCGGGGGTGGTCGCGGCCGAACCCGGGGACGCGGCCGCGCGCGTGAGCAATCTCTCGCGCGCCTACCGCGTCAATCTCACGGTGCTGGCGCTGGTGGCGCTGTTCACCGGCGCCTTCCTGGTGTTTTCGGTGCTCTCGCTCAGCGTCGCACGGCGCTTGCAGCAACTGGCGCTGCTGGGCGTGCTGGGCCTCACCGCGCGGCAACGGCTGCGGCTGGTGCTGCTGGAGTCGACCGCCCTGGGCCTGGCCGGCAGCGTGCTGGGCATCGCGCTGGGCACGGCGCTGGCGGCGATCGCTCTTCGCCTCTTGGGCGGCGATCTGGGTGGCGGCTATTTTCCGGGCGTGGTGCCGCGGCTGCAGTGGAGCGCCGGTGCTGCGGGCATCTACGGTCTGCTCGGTGTGGTCGCCGCAGCGGCGGGCGGCTGGTTTCCGGCACGCACCGCACAGCGTCTGCCGCTGGCGCAATCGCTCAAGGGCATGGGCCAAGCC
Source organism: Comamonadaceae bacterium (assembly GCA_947476465.1). GTDB lineage: Bacteria > Pseudomonadota > Gammaproteobacteria > Burkholderiales > Burkholderiaceae_C > Ramlibacter. The sequence continues at coordinate 16,033 of CANJQN010000024.1, forward strand.
GGCGTCGGGCGCCGTGGCCATCGCCTGAGCCTGGCGCTGATCGCGCTGGGCGCCGCGCTGGCGCTGCTGCCGCCGGTGGCGGGCATCCCGCTGGGTGCCTACCTGTCGGTGGCGCTGCTGCTGGTGGGCGGCATCACCGCCCTGCCCTGGGCCGTATCGCTGGCCTACGACGCGCTCGCCCCGCGCGTGGCGCACCGGCTGCTGCCCCTGCTGGCCGTCGAGCGCGCGCGGCGGGTGCGCGAAAGCGCGGCGGTGGCGGTCAGCGGCGTGGTCGCATCGCTCAGCCTGGCCGTGGCATTGACCGTGATGGTCGCGAGCTTTCGCGATTCGGTGACGCACTGGCTTGATGTGGTGCTGCCAGCCGACCTGTACGTGCGCACCGCCGAGGGATCGGCCGCTGGCGACACCGCCTTCCTCGACGCCGAGTTCGTGCGCGCAGCCAGCCAGCTGGAAGGCGTGGCGCGCAGCGCGACGCAGCGCGCGCGCTCGCTGCAGCTCGATACCGCCTTGCCGCCGGTGGTGCTGCTGGTGCGCCCCCTCGGCGACGCGCAGCGCACCCTGCCGCTGGTGGGCGCCGCGCTTGCGGTGCCGGCGGGGCAGGTGGGTGTCTACGTGAGCGAGGCGATGGTCGACCTCCATGGCGCGCGGCCGGGCCAGCCCTTGACGCCGCTGGCGCAGGCTTTCGGCCCCGGCGCGCCGCCGCTGTTTATAGCCGGCGTGTGGCGCGACTACGCGCGCCAGAGCGGCTCGGTCGCGATCGACCAGGCCGACTACCAGCGCCTGACCGGAGACCGGCGCGTCAACGACCTGCTGCTGTGGCTGACGCCAGGCGCCGACGCGGCGCAGGTGCAGCGCAGCCTGCGTGAGATCGGCCAGCGTTACGGCGGCGATCGTGGCGGTGGCGGCGACAGCTTGCTGACCATCGCCAGCGCACGCGAAATCCGCGCCACCTCGATGCGCATCTTCGACCGCAGCTTCGCCGTCACGTACTGGCTTCAGGCGGTGGCCATCGCCATCGGCCTGTTCGGCGTGGCGGCCAGCTTCAGCGCGCAGGTGCTGGCCCGGCGCAAAGAGTTCGGGCTGCTGCGTCACCTGGGCCTGACACGCCGGCAGGTGCTGGCCGTGGTGGCCGGCGAGGGCGCGGCCTGGACGCTGATCGGATCGGCCGCCGGCCTGGCGCTGGGCATCGCGGTGGCGGTGGTGCTGGTGCATGTGGTCAACCCGCAAAGCTTTCACTGGACCATGGACCTGCTCGTGCCCTGGCTGCGCCTTGTGGCGCTGTGCGCCGCGGTGGTGGCGGCCGGCACGCTCACGGCCTGGCTGGCCGGCCGCGCGGCGGCAAGCCATGACGCGGTGCTGGCGGTCAAGGAGGATTGGTGATGACCCCGCCCGTGCGCCGCCGCCCGCTGCTCGGGGCGCTGCTCGGCAGCGCCCTGGCTTTGCCGACCGGCGCCGCCCACGCCCTGCCCCCGCGCGCCCTTGAATTTCCGCGTGATCACGGCGCCCATCCGGACCTGCGCACCGAGTGGTGGTACCTCACCGGTGAGTTGCGATCGGACGCCCGCCGCTTCGGTTTTCAGGTGACCTTCTTTCGTTCGCGGGTCGACGCCACCCAGGGGATGGCCTCGGCCTTCGCCGCCCGGCAGCTGGTGTTTGCGCACGCGGCCCTCACCGACTTGGCGGGCCGCCGGCTGTGGCACGACCAGCGCATCGCTCGCGTGGGGTTTTCAATCGCCGATGCGGCGCAGGACGACACCCGTCTGCGCCTTCGCGACTGGTCGCTGCAACGCACGGCGCACGGACACTACGACGCCCAGGTGCCGGCCAGCGAGTTCTCCCTCGGCCTGCGCCTGACACCCACGCAGCCGGTTCTGCCGCAAGGAACGCAAGGCCTGTCACGCAAGGGGCCCGATGCGTTGCAGGCCAGCTACTACTACAGCCAGCCGCAGTTGCAGGCGCAGGGCCGCGTGCGGCTGCAGGGCCAGTCGTTCGAGGTGCGCGGCCGCGCCTGGCTGGACCACGAATGGAGCGAGGCGCTGCTGCACCCGCAGGCGGTGGGTTGGGACTGGATCGGCATGAACCTGGACGACGGCAGCGCCCTCACCGCCTTCCGGCTGCGGCGCGCCGACGGCGGCGCCTTGTGGGACGGCGGCTCCTGGCGCGCTGCGGGGCAGGCCGAGCCGCAAGCCTTCCAAGCCGGCCAGACCCGCTTCACCCCGCTACGCCACTGGACCAGCGCGGCGTCAACCGCGCGCTACCCGGTCGCTTGGACGGTGGAGACACCGGCCGGCCGCTTCACCGTGCAGGCCTTGCTGGACAACCAGGAACTCGACAGCCGCGCCTCGACCGGCGCGGTCTACTGGGAAGGCCTGTCGGAACTGCTCGACGCGCAGGGCCGCCGGGTGGGCAGCGGCTACCTGGAGATGACCGGCTACGCCGCGCCGCTGCGTCTGTGACGCCGCGTGCGTCTCTAGTCCTCTGACTGCCGGCCGCGGCGCTTGCGCGCATGCAACTCGCCGGCGGCAAGCGGAGACAGGTTCATGCTCGGCAGCCCCGGTTGCTCAGGCGGCAGGCCGGCGGCCAGGCGAACGCGCAGCGACAGGTCGGTGCGCGAGTCGGCGGCATCGAGCGCCTCATCCATGCTGATGTCGCCATCGGTGTACAGCTTGAACAGCGACTGGTCGAAGGTGTGCATGCCGACCTCGTTGGAGCGGGCGATGGCCGCCTTGAGGTCGTCGACCTGGCCCTTTTGGATCAGTTCGGACACGTAGGATGACAGCAGCATCACTTCGGTGGCCGGTACCCGCTTGCCCTTGGCCGTCTGCAGCAGGCGCTGGGCGACCACGCCCTTGAGGTTCATGGACAGGTCCAGCAGAATCTGGTGGCGTGCGCTGTCGGGGAAGAAATTGATGATTCGGTCCACCGCCTGGTTCGCGTTGTTCGCATGCAGGGTGGACAGGCACAGGTGGCCGGTTTCGGCGTAGTGCAGCGCGTGGCGCATGGTTTCTTCGTCGCGGATCTCGCCGATCATGATGACGTCGGGCGCCTCGCGCAGCGCGTGGCGCAGCGCGTCGCCAAAGGTGCGGGTGTCCAGACCCACCTCGCGCTGATCGACGATACAGCGCGCGTGGCTATGCACGTATTCGATCGGGTCCTCGACGGTGAGGATGTGGCCCGAGCTGCGCAGGTTGCGGTGCTCGATCATCGAGGCCAGCGTGGTCGACTTGCCCGCACCAGCGGCACCCACCACCAGCACCAGACCGTGCCGCAGCATGGCCAACTGCTCCAGGATCCGCGGCAGCCGCAGGGCCGACATGGGCGGGACCTGGCTGCGCACGAAACGCACCACCATGCTGACTTCGCCGCGCTGCACATAGACATTGATGCGAAAGCGCCCGAGGCGCTCGACCGACAGGGCCAGGTCACATTCGAGGTCGCGCTCGAAGTTGCGGATCTGCAGTTCGGTCATCACCGAATAGGCCAGCAGCTTGACCTCGCCACTGGCCAGCGGCTCGGTGTCGAGCGCAACGAACTTGCCTTCAACCTTGACCGTGGCCAGTGCGCCGACCGTCAGGAACAAATCGGACGCGTTGTGCGCGACCATCTCCTGAAGGTAGGGGCCGAGGTCGGCGGCCTCGATGCGCGATGTGTTGGCTGCCAGCACCCTCGCTTGGCTCATAAGACACCCTTGTTACACCGGATGCTGATGAAACAATCAGCCGGCGTGTGTGGTTTCGCCGGAGCGCTGTTACTGCTGCGCCTCGGCATGAGCGGCCATTGTGGTGTCCAGACGTATCCGGCGCATGTAGGAGAACACCGGGTGTGGCAGGCGTGCCACGACAACAGACAAATGAAGTCTTAAGAACTCAATTTGACGCGCGCTTGCGCCGCACGCGTGCGCGCCGTGAACCACTTGCCCGTCGCCACCACCAGCACCGCGCCCAGCACCGGTGCGATCTGGTGCAGCGAAGGGTGAGCGGCGCTCCAGTCCGTAATGGCGGGGTCGGTCAGGGCCATCTCGCCGGCCACCCAGCCCAACAGGGCCGCGCCCAGGGTAATGATGACCGGGAAGCGCCCCATCAGCTTGAGGATGAGGGTGCTTCCATAGACGATCAGTGGAATGCTCACGGCCAGGCCCACAACCAGCAGCACCACATTGCCCTTGGCGGCGGCCGCCACGCCGATCACGTTGTCCAGGCTCATCACCAAGTCGGCGATGATGATCGTCTTGATCGCCGCGGCCAGGCCCGAATGCCCCTCCAACTCGCCCTCCTCGTCCTCGTTCTTGAGCAGTCCGACGCCGATCCACAGCAGCAGCACCGCGCCGACCAGCTTGAGATAGGGCCACGACAGCAGGTACACGGCGAAGAAGGTCAGCACGATGCGAAGCCCGATGGCGCCGAGGCTGCCGAACAGGATGGCCTTTTTCTGCTGTTGCGGCGGCAGCGAGCGGCTGGCCAGCGCGATCACGACCGCGTTGTCACCGGACAGGACGATGTTGATCAGCATGATCTGGGCCAGGGCGATCCAGAACTCGGAGGTGGAGAGGTAATCCATGGGCGACTCGTTGTTGACACGGCCGCCGCTCGGGCAGAGCGACGGTGGTCGCCCGAGGATAGGAAGACATCCTTTCTAAGGACTTCCTCCATGCTTTCAACCAGATTTCTTTTTGCTTTCCGGATTCTTACTGATGGAAAATCGGGCACCGGCGGCGCTTGCCGGCTCGGCAGCTGCTTCGTCCAGGGCCGGAAACATGATGGTGAAAGTGTTTCCGATGCCGTCAGCGTCGTCCTCCAGCGTCACCTGGGCGCCATGCAGCGACGCGATCTCGCGCACGATCGCAAGGCCCAGTCCGCTGCCTTCGGCCTGGGCGCCGAGCAGCCGGTGAAAGCGCTCGAAGATCCGCTCTCGCTCGTGGGCGGGAATGCGCGGCCCGTCGTCGTGCACCGACAGGCGCACCTGCCCCCGCGGTTGCTCGGACACGGACACCGTGATGCGCCCATCCTCGCGGCCATAGCGCACCGCGTTGTCGATCAGGTTGTCCAGCAGGTCGCGCAGGCGTTCGGTGTCCGCCAGCACGGGCGGACAGGCCTGAGCCGGGCCGTCGAAGCCCAGATCGATCCCCCGGCGCAGCGCCTGCGGCACCCACTCCATGCTTCGTTCGAGCGCAAAGCCAGCGAGGTCGGCGGGCTCCAGGCGAAGCGTGCTGGTGGCGTCCGGCTCGTTGCGCGCCAGCGCCAGCAGTTGCGCCACCAGCCGAGACATCCGGTCAGCGCCCGCCTGCAGCTGACGCAGTGCGCGGTGCAGCGCATGGGGGTCGGTCTCGCGCAGCGCCAGCTCGATCTGCGCCTTGAGACCGCTGACCGGTGTCTTGAGCTGGTGTGCCGCGTCGGAGACGAAGCGGCTTTGGTGGTCCATGGCCTTTCCAAGACGCTCCATCAATTGGTTCACTTCATCAGCCAGGGGCCGCACCTCGGCGGGAAAGTATTCGCTCGTCAGGGGGCGCAGGTCACGGTGTGAGCGGCTGGCCAGCGAGCGGCGAAGGCGCGACAACGGCCGCAGACCCCGCCGCACGCCCAGGTAGACGGTGGCCGTGGCCAGCGCGATGAGCAACAGCTGCGGCAGGACTTCCTGGGCCAGGATCTCGCTGGCCAGCGCCTGCCGGCCCGCCTCGGTCTCGGCCACCTGCACCAGAAGCCGTTCACCGCCCGCCGCCGACACGGGCAGCCACACCGACGCCAGGCGCGCCGGCTGGCCGTCGATCCGGGTTTGCACAAACACAACCGCATCGCCAGGCGCCACGCGCTCGGCAGCCTCGAAAGTCCCGCCGCCGCCCAGGCTGGCGCCGGCGGCGTCGGCGATGCGCCAGGCACGGCGGTCGGGCATGCCGGTCACCAGCGCACTGGCGGCTTCAGGTCCCAGTTCGAGTTTGCCCGCGGCGCCAGGACGCACCTGTTGCGCGATCTGCTGTGCGAACACCCGCAGGGCGTGGTCATGCGCCAGCCCGGCGGCGCGCACAGCGGTCAACCAGCTCACACCAGTGTCCAGCGCCATCAGCACGAGCAGCGGGCCGAGCAACCAGACCAGCAGGTCGCGCTGCAGACGCGGCGCCCTGGCCTGCGCGGGTGGCGCTGGATCAGCCGGGCGCATCGACGCGTTCCATCAGGTAGCCCATGCCGCGCACGGTGCGGATGCGGCAACCCAAGGGCTCGAGCTTCTTGCGGATCCGGTGGACGTAGACCTCGATGGCGTTGCCGCCTACCTCGTCGCCCCAGCCATAGAGATGGTTGACCATGTGCTCCTTGCTCACGACACGCCCTTCGCGCATCAGCAGCAGCTCGAGCACGCTGAATTCGCGCGCCGACAGCTCGATCGGCTGACCGCAGTGGTAGACGCGCCGCGCGCCCGGGTCAAGCCGCAGCTCGCCGTGCTCCAGTTGGTGCGAGGCGTCGCTGCCGCGGCGCAACAGGGCCCGCACGCGGGCCTCGAATTCGGGCAGCTCGAAGGGTTTGGCCAGGTAGTCGTCCGCCCCCATGTCGAGCCCGCGTACGCGGTCGGCCAGGCTGTCCAGCGCGGTCAGCATCAGCACTGGCAGACGAGACCGGCGTCCGCGCAGGCGCTGCAGCACGTCGAGCCCGCTCAAGCCCGGCAGGTTGATGTCAAGGATGGCCATGTCATAGAGGTCTTGGCCGAGCGCGGCGTCGGCCGCGTCGCCCGAGGCGACGGTGTCGACGGCATAGGCACACTGAGCAAGGGCCCGGCCCAGCGCATCGGAGAGCAGCTTGTCGTCTTCGGCCAGGAGAATTCGCATAGGGTGATTGTGGCCCGGCTCAGTGCACGCCAGCCGCGCCATCGGCGGCGGCCGCCGCGTCGGCCGCCGCGCGCGAAGGCGATCGCATCAGCCACACCAGTGGCACCAACGCCAGGCAGATCAAGGACGATGCCCAGAAGATATCGTTGGCGGCCAGCATGAAGGCCTGCTGGTCAACCATGCGGTTGATCTGCGCCAATGCCTGCTGCTGCGACAGGCCGCCCGCCATCAGCTGCGATACGGTGGCCATGGCCGTGGCATTGGCAGGGTTGATCGCCTCGGCCAACTGGGCATGATGCACGGCCGCGCGGCTCTCCCACAGCGTGGTCACCACCGACGTGCCGACCGCGCCGGCGGTGATGCGCACGAAGTTGAACAGGCCCGACGCCGCGGCTGTGCGGTCAGAGGTCAGCCCGGTCATGCTCAGCGTCGTCAGGGGAATGAAGAACATGGACATGGCCACGCCCTGGACCAGGGTGGGGATCATGATGGTGCCGAAGTCAGCCTGGGTGTTGAACCGCGAACGCAGCCACAGCACCAGCGAGAAGGTCAGGAAGGCGGCGGTGGCGTAGCGGCGCGGATCGACCTTCATGACGGTACGCCCCACCACCGGCGACAGCACGATGGCCAGCAGCCCCACCGGGGCCATGATCATGCCCGCGTCGGTGGCGGTGTAGCCCATGAACTGCTGCAGCCACAAGGGCACCAGCACCACGTTGCCGAAAAACACGCCATAGCCGACCGACACCGCCAGGGTGCTGGCCCAGAAGTTGCGCCGGGCGAACAGGCGCAGGTCCACCACCGGGTGTGCTTCGGTCAGCTCCCAGATCAGGAAAACAGCGAGGCCCACCACCGCCGTGACGGCCAGGGCCACGATCAGCGAGGAGTCGAACCAGTCGTGCTCCTTGCCCAGGTCCAGCACCAACTGCAACGCACCGATCCAGACGACCAGCAACACCAGGCCCACCTTGTCGATCGGCAGGCGCCGCACCTGCGACTCCCGCTCGCCATAGATGGCCCAGGCGGCGGCCGCGGCGGCCAAGCCCACCGGGATGTTGATGTAGAAGATCCAGGGCCAGGACAAGGTGTCGGTGATCCAGCCTCCCAACACCGGCCCGACCACTGGCGCCACCAGCGTGGTCATCGACCATGCCGCCATCGCCGTGCCCGCCAGGGCCGGCGGGTAGCTCGACAGCAAAAGGGACTGCGACAGCGGTATGAGCGGACCGGCCGCAAGCCCCTGCAAGGCGCGAAAGGCGATCAGCACCGGCATGCTGGGCGCCAGCCCGCACAGCCAGGACATGAGCACGAACATCAGCACACTGAAGACGAACAGCCGCACCTGCCCGAAGCGCTGCGACAGCCAGCCGGTCAGGGGCACCGCAATCGCATTGGCGATGGCGAAGCTGGTGATGACCCAGGTGCCCTGGTTCGGGCTCACGCCCAGGTCGCCGGCAATGGCCGGCAGCGACACGTTGGCGATGGTCATGTCCAACACGTTCATGAAGGTCGCGCCCGACAGCGCGATGGTCCCCCACAGACGCGCGGCGCCCTCCAGCGGCGGGTGCGCCAGGGGTGGCGCCGGGGGCCCCGCCATGCTCAGCGGCCTCCACCGGCCGAGGTCACGCGCGCCGCGGGCGGCGCCTTCGTTGCGGGCTTGTCGGCCCGCGCCAGATTGGCGGCGATCACGCGATGGACCACGGCCTCGGCGCCACTGCCGGCGGTGTCAGGGGCCTGCATCCGCATGCCCTGGCCCGCTGGCGGCGCGTCGGCCAGCATCTTGCCGTCCTGGCGGCTCACGTCCACCCGCGCCGCCATCGACAGGCCCACCCGCAGCGGGTGGCTGGCGAGCTGCGCGGGATCGAGGGCGATGCGTACCGGAACACGCTGCACCACCTTGATCCAGTTGCCGGTGGCGTTTTGCGCCGGCAGCAGCGCGAACGCCGCGCCCGTGCCAGCGCCCAGGCCGGCCACCGTGCCGGTGAACTCGACCTTGCTGCCATACACGTCTGCGGCCAGGCGCACCGGTTGCCCGATGCGGATCTTGCGCAGCTGCGCTTCCTTGAAGTTGGCGTCGACCCACAGCTGGCGCAGCGGCACCACCGACATCAGCGGCGCGCCGGCGGCGACCCGCTGGCCCAGTTGCACGGTGCGGCGCGCCACATGGCCGTCGACCGGCGCGGCAATGGCCAGGCGCTGGCCGGCCAGCCAGGCCTCACGCAGCTTGGCCGCGGCGGCCTGCACGCTGGGATGCGCCTGCACCGAGGTGCCGTCGGTCAGGGCCTGGTTTGACGACAGCTGCTCGCGCGCGGCAACCACCGCCGCCTCGGTGGCGGCCAGTGTGCTGCGCGCCGCGTTGAACTGCGACTGGGCGTGTTGCAGTTCTTCCCTGGACACCGCGCCATTGCCCACCAGCGCCTGGCGGCGGCTGAGATCTTCGGTGGCCCGCGCTACGGTGTCCTGGGCGCGCGCGACGTCGGCCTCGCGCAGGGTCACCTGGGCGGCCAGCGAGCCGTTGTTGGCGTAGAGCGTGCGCACCTGCCGCACGGTCTGCGCCAGGTTGGCTTCGGCTTGCTGCAAGGCCACGCGCGCATCGGCCGGATCGAGCGTGACCAAAGGCTGGCCGGCTTTCACGAAGTCGGTGTCGTCGGCGAGGATGGCGATCACCGTGCCGCCGATCTGCGGCGTGATCTGCACCACATTGCCCTGCACGTAGGCGTTGTCGGTGTCCTCATGGCGGCTGGCCACCAGCATGTCGTAGGCGACGAAGGCGCCGCCCGCGAGCACCACCACGGCCGCGATCGACATCAGCGCGTTGCGGCGGCGGGAATTTCCCGGCGGGGAAAGCGGCGCGGCCGCGGTGTTGTCGGTGGACTCGGTGGACGCGGTCATGGGGCGGGTGGGCGCAAGGCCGATGAATCGGAGGTGCTTTCGGTGGACCGGTCCGCCAGGCGGACCCGCTCGGAAGTGGCAGGCGCTGGCCGCCAGCCACCGCCCAGCGCGTGCGCCAGGCCCACCTGGGCGTCCAGGGCGCGAGCGGCGAGGTCGACATTCAGGCGGCGTTGCGCCAACACCGCGTTTTCGGCGGCCAGCACCTGAAGGTAGTTGCCTACGCCGCCCTGGTAGCGATGCAGCGCGATGTCGTAGGCGGCCTGCGCGCCCTGCTGCGCCAGGCGCTGCTCGGCCAGCTGGCGCGCCACGCCGCGGCCCGAGGCCAGTTGATCGGCCACCTCCCGCACAGCGTCGATCACGGCGCCGTTGTAGACCTCGACCGCCGCGTCGAGGTCGGCCGCCTTGGCGCGCAGGTTGGCGCGAAGCCGCCCCGCGTCGAAGATCGGCAGGCGGATGGCCGGCGTCACGCCCCACTGCCGCGCGCCCGAATCGAGCAGGTTGTTCAGGCCAATACTTGACAGACCCACAAAGGCCGCCAGGTTCACATTCGGATAGAACGCGGCGCGGGCGCTGCCGACCTCGTGGGCAAGCGCCTCGGCACGCCAGCGCGCGGCGGCGACATCGGCACGGCGCCCGAGCAGGTCGGCCGGAATGTCGGCGGCGACCGGCAAGGGCTTGAGTACGGCCAGCGATGGCAACTGCGTGAAGGGCTCGGCCAGGGGTTGCCCTAGCAGCGCCGTCATGGCATTGCGTGCAAGCACGGCCTGCTCACTCAAAGCCTCGATCTGCTGGCGGGCCTCGGGCACGGCGCTTTCGCTCTGGCGAAGCTCCAGGCGGCTGTCCAGACCGGCGGCGAAGCGGTCTTGCACCAGCTGCAGAGCATGTTCACGCTGCGCCAACGCGCGCTGCGCCACCTCGAGTTGGCCCTGCAAGCGCGCAGCATGCAGGTAGGCGCGCACGACGCTGGACGCCAGCAGCGCGCGGGCCGCCTGCGCATCGGCGTGTGCCGCGCGGGCCGCGCCCAGGGCGGCCTCCAGCGCCTGGGCATACCGGCCGAAGAAATCGATCTCCCAGCCGCCCGATAGCTGGACCGTGCCGGAGGTGCTGACCGTGCCGGCCAGCGCGGCCGGCACCATGCCCCTGGCGGTATAGCGTTGATGGGTGGCTTCGGCCGAGGCGTTGACCTGTGGCAGCAGCGCGGCGTCGGCCACTTCGAGCACGGCGCGGGCGCGGTCGAGCCGCGATTGCGCCAGCCGCAGCGACGGGTTGCCGGTCAGGGCCTGCTCGACCAGCCGGTCAAGCTGGGGATCGCCCAGCTCGGTCCACCAGGTGTCCGACAGGCTCACCGGCGCACCGGTCAATGCGGGTGCGGCGACCGCGTCCAGCCGCGTGCGCGGCGCGATGTCGCGCGAGCTGGCGCAGCCGGCCACCAGCACGGGGATGGCCAGTGCCAGGGCCAAGGCCAAGGCCAAGGCCCGCAAGCAGGTCCCTGGGATCATGTTTGCACGCCCGTGCCTTCGGGCTGCGCCTGCACCGCCTGGGCATTGCCCAGCATGCGGTCGAGCAGGCCGGCCAACAGGTCCAGTTCGGCGCGCTCGAAGCCACGCAGGCTAGCGTTTTGCACCTGGCACAGCACAGCGGGGATTTTCTCGGCGGTCTCGCGGCCTTCGTCGGTGAGATCAAGCTTGACCACGCGGCGGTCTTCCAGCGAGCGGACCCGCCGCACAAACCCCTTGGCTTCGAGCCGGTCGAGCATGCGCGTCATGGAGCCGGCGTCGAGCAGACTCTCGCGCGCCAACTCGGCGGCGGTGGTCACGCCGGCATAGCGAAGCTTGAAAAGCGGGATCCACTGGGCATTGGTCAGCCCGCAGGGTTCGAGGGCATGCTCGACTTGCGCAGCCAAGGCCAGAGTGATGCGGCGCATGCGATACGCCACGGTGTCCTCCGGCCGGTAGGTTTCTGGTCGGTAGAACGTAGGGGTTGGGTCCGACATGCCGGCATTTTAGTTGCCTATGCAACCATTGTCAATGCAAGCTAAAGCCGTGCAAGCTAAAGCCGCGCGCCGTGCCCGCCCCTCTCAGCCGCTAGCCGGGCGGTGCGTCGTTCACCAGGCGGCCGACCCCCCGAAAGCCGACAAAGCGCCTCTTGGGGCCGAACACAGGCTCGCCACTGACCAGACAGTAGTTGACGCGACCCCGGCCATCGCGCCGCAGCCAGACGGCGTCGACAAAGGGTTGGCGGGCCATCATGGCGTCGAAGAGCTTGATCCAGCCGGCGTGGCGCGTGTCCACGCCCGGCACCTCCCAGGGCGGCTTGCCCAGCGCGGAACGCGCCAGGGTGCTGCCGAACAGATGCGTGATGCGGTGGCGCGAGTTCGTCTGCCAGTACCAGCCGGCCGAATGGACCCCATCATCTGAAGGACGAACGGCGGCGGGACGCAAGACCTGTGACCCGGCGGGGGCAAGGCCCTCGCGCGGAACGGCAAGCGGGGGGTACACGGCGGGGGCATATCGCATTGGCGCTTAAGCAGAAGCGGCGGCACCATGCCACCGGGCGCGCCGAGCTTAGCGGCGGGCCCCTCGACGCGACTGGGCAATAGTTCTGGTTCGGCCGACTTTGAAAGCGCATCGCCGGGCGGCGACAGAGGTATGTCAGGCGCGGCGCCAGCTGACCCCGCCTTCAGGGGCCACCGTGGAACCGGCTTTGCCGGGCCACTGGTGGCGCCCCCTCGAGGGGGCTGAGTGGCCGCGGCTCCGGGCCTGCCTGCGCAGGCCTGGACGGCTGCGAAGAGCCTTTGCCTCTGGCAAAAGCTCCATGGCTAGGAGTGAGCCGCTTCGGGGCTGGGCCTGGTTTCAGGCGCGGTAACGTTCCTTGGCGCGCCGGGCGAAGTCGTTGGTGTAGCAGCGCGCCACTTGCAGGCTCTCGCGGCGCAGCGACGCGTCGTACGCGGCGATCACGCGCAAGGTGTTGCGAGCACCGTCTTCGGGTATCAGCCCGTCGAGCGAGATGGCCTCGCGCACCTTGTTGAAGGCCGCCAGGTAAAGCGCGCGGTCGCCCAGGAGGTAGCCCTCGGGTACGTTGCGGATGATGTCGCTGGGCCCGGCCGTCTGCAGCCACTTGAGCGCATGCACCACGCCGTCGGCCAGGGCCTGGCAGGTGAGCGGGTTCTTCTGGATGAACTCCTGCGACGCATACAGGCAACTGGCCGGCATCGGGCCGCCGAAGAGCTCTTGCGTGCCCTTGAGCGTGCGGGTGTCACCGATGATGCGCACATCGCCACGCTGCTCCAGCTGCGTCATCACAGGATCGAGGTTGGTCAGGGCATCGACGAAGCCGCCGCGCAAGGCATTGGCGGCCTGCCAGCCCGACCCCACGGACACCAGCGTGACGTCACCCAGGGCCAGGCCGCCGCGCGCGAGCACCCGCTGCGTGACCATGCTGGTGGCCGACCCGGTCGAGCTGATGCCCAGGCGGCGCCCGCGCAAATCCGCAATGGCGCCGTACAGCGGCAAGGCGCGGATCGACACGCCCATGGCCACCTGCGGCGTGCGCGCCTGCAGCACAAAGGCCTGGTAGTACACGCCACGCGCCTGCAGCAGCAGGGTTTGCTCGAAACTGCCGCTGATCACGTCAGAGCCGTTGAACACGCCGTCGTCCGGCAGGCGCTCGCCGGAGCCATGTTCTGTGATGTCGACCTCAAGGCCGGCGCTGCGAAAGTACCCCAACTGGTCGGCGAGCGTCAGGGGCAGCACGGAGATCGCGGCCCGGCTGGCCACGGCGATGCCGATACGGGCCCGCTCGGGCCGGGCCGTATCAGCGTGCACAGCCGGGCCGGCCACCGTCGCCGCCATGAACATGGCGACCTTGGTATTGAAAGCACGGCGACTGATACGGCTGCGCGGCACGGGACGAAACCTCTCCTGTTTCGCCCTAGCGTAGGCCACCGGGTCGCCAATTCACATCGGTACGTTCCCCCTTGGGGTTTCCACCGCTGGTGCTCAGCGGCGATCGACCAATGCGTGGGCGATGGTGCCCAGGTCGACGTACTCGAGTTCGCTGCCGGCCGGCACACCCCGCGCCAGCCGTGTGACCTTCAGGCCGCGCGCCTTGAGCGCCTCGCCGATCACGTGCGCTGTGGCCTCGCCCTCGGCGGTGAAGTTGGTGGCCAGGATCACCTCCTGCACCTGCCCGCTGGTGGCACGCTCGAACAGCGTGGCCAGGCCGATGTCCTTGGGGCCGATGCCGTCCAGCGGGCTGAGCTTGCCCATCAGTACGAAATACAGGCCCTTGAAGGCGCCCGTGCGCTCCAAGGCCGACTGGTCGGCCGGGGTTTCGACCACGCACAGCTTGCTGTGGTCGCGCTGCGGGTTGCGGCAGGTCTCGCAGATCTCGTCTTCTGTGAAGGTGTGGCACTGGCTGCAGTGGCGCATGCGGCTGGCCGCCTGCTGCAGGGCCTGGGCCAGCAGCTGGGCGCCTTCGCGGTCGTGCTGAAGCAGGTGGTAGGCCATGCGCGAGGCCGTCTTGTGCCCCACCCCCGGCAGGCGGCGCAGGGCCTCGATCAAGGCGGGCAAGCTGCTGGCGGCCACCTGCGCCCTAGAACGGAAACTTCATGCCGCCGGGCAGCCCGGGCATGCCAGCGGTGATCTTGCCCATTTTTTCCTGCGAGGTGTCCTCGGCCTTGCGCACGGCGGCATTGAAGGCGGCGGCGACCAGGTCTTCGAGCATGTCCTTGTCGTCGGCCAGCAGGCTGGGGTCGATCTCGATGCGCTTGACCTCATGCTTGCAGGTCATGGTGACCTTGACCAGGCCGGCGCCGGATTCGGCGGTGACCTCGACGTGAGCGAGCTCGTCCTGCGCCTTCTTGAGGTTGTCCTGCATGGCCTGGGCCTGCTTCATGAGGCCAGCGAGTTGTCCCTTGTTGAACATGTCAAAAATCCTTTGATGCTGCTTGAGTTCAGTTGCCGCCCGAGGCGTTCGGCTTGATGCTGCCAGGGACGATTTTCGCCCCAAAGTCCCGCATCATCTGTTGCACGAAGGGGTCGGCCAAGATGATGGACTGCGCGGCGTCCTGGCGCTGGCGCGCCGCATGGGCATTGCGCCGGGCCGGGCTGTCGGCCACCGGGCCGACTTCCACGCCCAGCGTCACGTCAAAGCCGCCCGCCTGCAGCGCCGCCTGCAGGCGCTCGCGCGTGGCCTGCTGGTTCAGCGATTCACGGTCGATGCGCAGCAGCCAATGATCGGTGTCGCGCGCGACCAGCTGCGACTGCAGAGCCAGCTCGCGCACCAGGGCGGCAACCGCATCGGCCGCCACCAGGGCGCGCACGGTGGCATGCCAGAAGTCGCCCTCTTCGGTGCGGGTGAACTCGCTGGCTGCCCGGGCGGCCACGCTGGCGTCACGCTGCGGCTCGGTCTGCTGGCGCACGGGCACGCTCAGCACCGGGCTGGCGGGGCGGCCGTCGGAGGGCGCGATGGCGGGGCGCGCGGCAGAACGCGGCTCGGGCGTGACCACCGGCAGCACCTGCCCCGGCGGCGCGCCGACGGCGGGGACCGCGGCGGCGCGGGGCGGCGGCGCCTCGTTCAGGGGTTCATGCGGGGTTTTTTTTTCCGCTGAGGCACCCGACGCGAAGCTCTTCGGCTTGAAGGCCAGCAGCCGCAGCAGGACCATCGTGAGGGCCGCGTACTCGTCGGGCGCCAGGCCCAGTTCGGCGCGGCCGTGCAGGCACAGGCTGTACAGCAACTGCGTCTCGTCGGGTGGCAGCACCTGCGCCAGACGGGCGATCTCGGCAGCTTCGGCGTCGACTGCTTCGGCCGCGGTGGGCACGGCCTGGATCACGGCCATGCGTTGCAGCACGGCGGACATTTCTTCCAGCGTGGACGCGGCCGACAGGCCCAGCACCCGCAATTGCTCGCAGGTGGCCACCACGCTGGCGCCGTCGGATTGCGCCAGCGCGGCGATCAGGCGCATGACATGGGAGCGATCGACACTGCCGAGCATCTGGCGCACGCTGGCCTCGTCGAGCCGGCCGCTGCCGAAGGCGATCGCCTGATCGGTCAGCGACAGCGCGTCGCGCATCGAGCCGCGTGCCGCGCGCGACAAAAGCCGCAGGGCCTGCGCGTCGGCCGGCACGCCTTCGGCGCCCAGCACATGGGCCAGATGCTCTTGCACCGTCTCGGGCGCCATCGGCCGCAGGTTGAACTGCAGGCAGCGCGAGAGCACCGTCACCGGCACCTTCTGCGGATCGGTGGTGGCCAGCACGAACTTGAGGTACTCAGGCGGCTCTTCCAGCGTCTTGAGCATGGCGTTGAACGCATGCCCGGTGAGCATGTGCACCTCGTCGATCATGAACACCTTGAAGCGGCCCTGCACCGGCTTGTACACCGCCTGCTCCAGCAGGCCTTGCACCTCGTCGACACCCCGGTTGGAGGCGGCGTCGAGCTCGGTGTAATCGATGAAGCGGCCCGAATCGATGTCGGTGCAGGCCTGGCACACGCCACAGGGCTGCGCCGTGATGCCGCCCTGCCCGTCCGCGCCCTGGCAGTTGAGCGATTTGGCCAGGATGCGCGCCACCGTGGTCTTGCCCACGCCGCGCGTGCCGGTGAACAGGTAGGCATGGTGCAACCGCTGCTGCGTCAGGGCATTGGTCAGCGCCTGCACCACGTGCGACTGGCCCACCATCTCGCCGAACGTCTTGGGACGGTACTTGCGGGCGAGCACGAGGTAGGACATGGGGGGCGATTCTACGGGGCGCGAATGCCCCCCAGCCTCAGGCCCCCCTGCCTGCGCAAGCGATCAAGGGTCCAGAGACAGGACGCCCTTGACGAAGTCCCCCTTGTGGTCCGAGAGGGCCGTGTCGAAAGCCTCCTGGATCCGCTCCAGCGGATAACGGTGGGTGACCAGCTGCTGCGTGCGGATGCGCCCCGAAGCGATCAGATCCAGCGCCGGCTGCATGCTGCGCGTGGCGCCTGTGGTGCCAAAAACGGCCATGGCCTTGAGCGAGTCCCAGCCGATCGGCCCCGTTGCATAGGACAGCACCCGCGCGCGCTGCGCGCCGAAGGCCGGCAGCTGCTGGCGCAGCGGCGAACTGCCGGTCGTCTCGATGATGACGTCAAAGCCGCGGCCCCCGGTGCACTCGGCGACCCGCTGTGCCAGATCTTCCTCCTGCGTGTTCACCGCCACGTCAGCACCCAACGCGCGCCCAAGATCGAGCCGGTGGGCCGAGCGGCCCGCCAGCATCACCTGGGATGCACCCAGGCATTGCTTGGCCAGCTGCACGAAGAGCAGGCCAGCCGCCCCGGGGCCCAGGACCAGCACCGATTCGCCGACCTCATGCGCAAAGCGCCGGCTGGCGAAGACCGGCCCAGCCAGGGCGTGCACGCAGGCCGCGTCGTCCCATCCGACGGCATCAGGAAGCGTCAGCACCCGGTCCGACGGCACCACAACGTATTGCGCGAAGGTTCCATGGGCATGGGCCCCCAAGTAACGCCGCTCGGCGCATATCTCGGTATGCCCGCGGCCGCACCACTCGCAGTGGCCGCACCAGTGCACCTGCGGGTCGAACACCACGCGTTGGCCTTCCAGTGCCGCCTGGCCCGGCGCCTCGGCCACGATGCCGCAGCCTTCGTGCCCCGGGATGAACGGCAGGGCACCGGTCGCGTTCTTGTACTGCTGCAAGTCTCCGCCGCACAAGCCCGCGCGCGCCAGCGCGATCAGCACCTGGCCGGGCGCCGGCTGCGGCACGGGGTGCTCTTGCACTTCGAAGTGTCCCGGGGACGTCAGCCGCGCCGCGCGCATGGTGCGAGTCATGGTGTGTGTGCTTCCTGTGAGGGCGCCTGCGCCCCGAGTGATTCGCGCAGCGCCGCGACCAGCGCCGCAACGCGCGGGTCGGCTTGCACATGATCAGGCCAGAAGCGGGCCGACACATAGGCGAAAGCGATGCCCTGTTCCGGATACGCGAAGCCCAGGCGCCCACCGGCGCCGTAGTGGCCGAAGCAACCGTCGCCGAGCATGGGGCTGATGGCGGTCGGCAGCTGGAAACCCAGGCCCAGGCGCGGCGGCACACCGCGCGAGAGCACCACGCTGGAGGGCGGCGCCGGCACGTCGTCGGTCTGGCAGCGTCGCAGCGCGTCGACGGTGCTTGGGGTCAACAGGCGAACCCCGTCGACTTCGCCGATGCACGCGGCATACATGCCAGCCAGCGCCTTCGCATTGGCCACGCCGCTGGAGGCGGGCACTTCGGCGGCACGGAAAGCAGGTGCGTTGAAGAACTCGCTACCAGGACCACCGTCGCGCGGCATCAGCAGTTGCGCGCGCAGCCAGGGCACCTGCGCCGCCGTCGATGCAGGGTCGAGGCCTAGGTGTTCAAGCACCTCCTGCGGATCGCGCGCGGGCGACCCTTGCCAGGGCGACGCCGGCTCAGGCAGGCCGGCCCAGAAGGCGTCGCTGGTGTGCTCGGGCAGCAACCCCGGTGCGAAGTGCCGCTCTTGCGCCGGCGGCAGACCGATCCACAACCGCAGGCCCAGTGGCCTGGCCACTTCGGCATCGAAGAACCGCCCGACGCTCATGCCAGCCACCCTGCGCACGACCTCGCCGACCAGAAAGCCGAAGGTGATGGCGTGGTAGTAGACGCAAGTCCCCGGCGTCCACCAGGGGCGCTGGCTCGCCAGGGCCGCCGTCATGCGGTGCCAGTCGGCGTAGTCCTCGATGCCAAGCGCGAACGCGGGATCAGGCGATGGCAAGCCGCCGCGGTGGGACAACAAGCAGCTCACGGACACCTGTGCCTTGCCTTGCGCCGCGAACTCGGGCCAGTAGTGCGACACCGGCGCGTCGAGGTCGAGCAGGCCCCTTTGCGCCAGCAGGTGCGCGCACAGCGCCGTAGCGGCCTTGGTCGCGGAGAACAGCACGGTCACCGTCTCGTCGGTCCAGGGCACCCCTGTGGCCGGATGGCTGCCTCCCCACAGGTCCACCACCGGGCGGCCATGCTGGTAAACGCAGACGCTGGCGCCCGGGGCATCCACCGTGTCGAGCAGTCGCGCGAAGGCCGCACGCACTGGCGCAAAGGCGGGATCGGTTGTGCCGAGCATCGCCGCCATGCGTCACGCGCGCATCAGGTCGGTCATGAAGACTGCGCTTGCGCCGTGCGCCCGCCAAGCAGCGGGACGGCCTCGAGCAGCAGGCGGGTGTACGGATGCTGCGGATCATCAAACAATTGCTGCGTGGGGCCGCGCTCGACGATCTTGCCAGCCTGCATGACGGCAATGCGATCGGCCATGCCGCGCGCAACGCCCAGGTCATGGGTGATCAGCACCATGGTGAAGCGGAACTGCTCTTTCAAATCGAGCATCAGGTTGAGGATCTGGTTGCGCACAGAGACGTCCAGCGACGACACCGGCTCGTCGGCCACCAGGAACTCGGGCCGCAGCGCAATGGCCCGTGCGATCACCACCCGCTGGCGCTGGCCGCCGCTCAACTGGCGCGGGTAGCGGTCGGCAAAGGATTCGTAGGGACGCAGCTCCACGGTGTCGAGCAGTTCGCGCACGCGGGCCGCGCGCTCGTTTGCCGGCACACCCGCCACCCGCAGCGGCGCCTCGACCGCCGAGCGCACGGTCTTGAGCGGGTTGAGCGAATAGCTGGCCGACTGAAACACCAATTGCACCTGCCGGGCGAAGTCGCGCCGCCACGCCAGCGAGTCGACGTTCAGCGGATCGCCCTTGAACAGCACCTGCCCAGCGGTCGGGCGCTCCAGCCCGGTGATCAGCCGCGCCAGCGTGCTCTTGCCGCTGCCGCTCTCGCCCACGATCGCCAGCGTCTCGCCCACCGCCACGTCCAGATCGACGCCATCGACGGCCATCACCGGATGCCGGCGCGAACCGTACTGTTTGACGATGCCACGCAGGCTGAGCATCGGCTGCTCGGCGAGGCCCGAGGCCTCAGCGATGAGGTTCGGCGATGGGTTCACGGGATCGGGTTCCAGCACGCGAATGCGCCCCCGCCCTCGGGACGCTCCTGAAGGGGCGGCATCTCGCCGGTGCAGCGCGCCAGCGCTCTCTCGCAACGCGGTGCGAACGGACAGCCCGTGCCGAGTTTGCGCAAGTCGGGCGGGGAGCCTGCCAGGGTGGCGAATCGGCGGCCCGCGGGGCGCGATGCGGCGACCAGGCCGGCGGTGTACGGATGCTTCGGTTCCACAAAGATCTTGTCGGCCGACTGCACCTCCACAATGGTGCCGCCGTACATCACAGCCACCCGGTCGGCGTTCTCGGCGACCAGGCCCAGGTCGTGCGTCACCAGCAGAACGGCCATGCCGACATCCCGCTTCAAATGCGCCAGCGTCCCCAGCACCTGGCGCTGCACCAGCACGTCGAGCGCCGTGGTGGGCTCGTCGGCGATCAGCAGGGCCGGGCCGCAACAGGTAGCGATCGCCATCATGACCCGCTGGCGCATGCCGCCACTGAGCTGGTGGGGAAAGGCGTTCATCACCAACGCCGGATTGCGGATATCGACCCGCGCGAGCTGCTGCTCGGCGGCCTGCCACGCCTGCTCGCGTTCAACGGGCTTATGCTGCAAGATCACGTCCGACACCTGGCGTCCGATGGAAAACACGGGGTTGAGGTACACGTCGGGATCCTGGAACACAAACCCGACCCGCGACCCGCGCACGGATAGGAGATCCCGCTCCGACATCGTGGTCACCTCCCGGCCCTCCACGCTCACCGAGCCGGCTGTGATGACACCCGTGCGCGGCAGCAGCCGCACGATGGCCCGCGCCAGCGTCGACTTGCCCGAACCAGATTCGCCCACCAGCGCCAGCGTCTCGCGCGGCCAGATCGCGATCGACACATCGCGCAGAACCCGGATGCGGCCCAACGGGTCGTGGTAGTCCACACACAGGCCCGTAACCTCGACGACCGGATCGGCGGAACGCTGCTCAATAACGTCGGGCGACATCGAAGTACCGGTTCAACTGGTCACCCAGGATGGTGAGTCCCACCACGAGAAATGTCACGGCGATGCCTGGGGCGATGATGCTCCACCAGCCAAACAGTCCGCGTGCGAAATTCTCGCTGATCATCGCGCCCCACTCCGCCTCGTTCGGGTCGCTCAGCCCGAGGAACCCGAGACCGGCGTGGATCAGGACGGCGGCCGCCGCATTGAGGGCCGATTGCACGATGGCCGGCTGCACCGCGTTGGGCAGGATCTCGGTGAAGATGATCGCGGGCGTAGACATGCCAATCAGGCGCGCCGACGCGACGAACTCACGTTCACGCAGGGTCAAAAATTGCGCCCTCACCTGCCGGGCGGTCGATGCCGACAAGGCGATGCCGATGATCAGCGAAGAATTGAGTGTGGAGGCCCCGAGAATGGACACCGCCACCAGCACGAAGAAGAAAGGCGGAATGGTGAGGAAGTAGTCGGTGGTGCGGCTGATCACCACATCCACCCACTTGCCGAAGTAGCCGGCTGCTGCGCCGCCGGCGATCCCGAGCACGGCCGAGACCAGGGCCACAACCAACCCGACCAGCAGGGAGGTGGGCGCGCCCTGGACCACGCGCACCAGCACGTCGCGCCCGAGCGCATCGGTGCCAAAGAGGTGAGCCAGGCTGGGCGGCTGCTGGATCGATCCGTAATCGGGGGCATTGGCCGATTCGGGCAGCAACACACCGGCCACGCCCATCACCACCATCAGCACCAGCAGCGCGACACCCAGCCAGTTGTCGACGCTGTTGCGTATCCCGGCCTGGCGCAGCAGCAACCCAAAGCGTGCCAGGCGACCTTCTGCGGCTTGCATGCTCAGGCCTTTCCCGCGTTCGCCAGCGCGGCCGGCGTGGTGCGGATGCGCGGATCGAGCATGGCGTACACGATGTCGGTCGCGAGGTTGATCAGCATGGTCAGGATGGCCACCACAAAAAATACGCCGATGATCAGCGGGGCATCGCGGTTGAGAATGCCGTCGAAGATCAGGCGGCCGATGCCGGGCCAGGAGAAGGTGACCTCGGTCAGTACCGCGCCGGCGAACAAGAAGCGGATCTCAATGCCGATGGTGGTGATGATCGGCAGCAGCGCGTTGCGCAGCGCATAGACGAACACGATGCGCCGCGAGCCGAAGCCGGCGGCGCGATGCGTGACGATGTACTCCTGGTTCATGGCCGAGAGCATGGCGGCCAGCGTCATGCGGGCATAGATGCCGGCGCGCGCGATTCCCAGGGCAAGCGCCGGCCCGATCAGGTGCAGCAGCGTCTCGCGGATAGCTGGCCAGTCGTGGCCCTGCAGCGAGCCCATGCCGACGATCGGCAGCCACGGCACGAAGGTCGCCGCCAGCACCAAAATCAAGATGCCGACGATGAACTCGGGCTGTGCGTACACGAGCCCGCTGGCCACCCGCACCGTGGTCTCCACCGCCGTATCCTGCTTCCAGGCGCCCAGCACGCCGGCGCTGACACCGATCACCACCGCAAGCACGTAGCCCGCGACCATCAGCATCAACGTGGCGGGGAGCTTTTGCCAAATGAGTTCGGCCACGGGCACCTGGTAGGCCAGAGACATGCCGAAATCCCCCTGCACCAGTTGCCCCAGCAGCTTGAAGAACTGCTCGGGCAGCGGCCTGTCCAGCCCCATCTGCTGGCGAAACATCGCCACCTGTTCGGCGGTCGCGGTCATGCCCAGGTACAAGGTGGCGGGGTCGCCGCCAGCCATCTGCACCAGGATAAAAACCGTCAAGACCACCATGAACACCAGGATGGCCATCTGCAGCAGGCGATCTGCGATACGCCTGGCCCAGGAATACAGCAGGGGCATTCGGCTCAGCTCTTGGCGATCCAGACTTCGTTGAGCCGTTGCATCACTTCCCAGGAGCCGGAGGAAGCCAGGTTGCGCACCCGCCGGTTGGCCACGTTGGGCGCGACGAAGGTGCCGATCCAGACGTTGACCACACTGTCCGCCAGTGCCTGCTGCAGTCGCCAGTAAATGGCGCGCTGCTTGGTTGGGTTCGGCTCGGCCAAGCCGTCGTCGAACAGCTTGTCCACCTCGGGGATGTTGACGCCATTGCCGTTGTTGCGCGGCTGGTAGCGGGAGTCGTAGTTGTTCCGTGCGTCGTTGGCGGTGGGGGCGTGGATACCGATGATGAGGGACATGGGCGTGTCCCCCTGGCCGTTGGGGCCCAGCCAGTATTTCGTGAGGAAGGCGCCGTAGTCGCCCGTCAGAAGGTTGACCTTGATGCCCACGCGGCCCAGCATGTCGACGATCGCCGCCGCAGCGGCATCGGTGCCGAAGTACGGGATGTAGGCCAGCTCGGTGGTGAAACGCACGCCGTCAGGGCCACGCTTGTACCCCGCCTCGTCGAGCAGCGCGTTGGCCCGCGCCGGGTCGTAGGCGGGCGCCTTCAGGTTGGGGTCGTACATGGGGTTGCCGCGCGCCAGCGGTCCCCATGATGGAAGCAGATACCCGTGCAGGAGCTTGTTGCAGATGGTGTCGCGATCGATCGCGTGTGTCACCGCTTGCCGGCAACGGATGTCCGACAGCCATTTGTGCTTGGCGACGCCCTCGGGGCGGAAGTTGAAGGCCACCCGCATCACCACCGTCGCGTTGAGTAACGCCACCTGGTACTTTGGGTCCTTGCTCAGGGTGAGCAGGTCGTTGACGCCAAGGCTGCGGTGGTGGGTTATGACGTCGAGCGCGCCCGAGCGCAGCTGAAGGATGGC
This sequence comes from Comamonadaceae bacterium, assembly GCA_947476465.1. Lineage (GTDB taxonomy): Bacteria > Pseudomonadota > Gammaproteobacteria > Burkholderiales > Burkholderiaceae_C > Ramlibacter. Next base: position 39,428 of record CANJQN010000024.1, read on the forward strand.
GGTGGAAGCATTGGGGGTGAACTTGAAGGTGATTGTGTCCAGGTACGGGACCGTGCCGTGGTAGTCCGCGTAGCGCTCGAGCACCAGGCTCTGGTCGCGGGCGTACTGCTTCCACTTGAAGGGCCCGGTGCCGATCGGTTGCGCGTTGGCCGGGTTGGTCTTCAGGTCGGTGCCGTCATAGATGTGCTTGGGCAGGATGACGTTGGAGCCCACGTAGTAGGCGAACAGCGAGGCTGGCGTGGGCGTTGAGAAGGTCACCTTGACGGTATGCGGATCGAGTGCGCGTGCCTCGGTCATCTTCGCCAGGAACCGGCCAAAGGACAGCGGCAACTTCTGCACGGTCTGCAGTGACCAGACCACGTCGGCGGCGGTGAACGGCTTGCCGTCGTGCCACTTCACATTGCGTCGCAGGTTGAAGGTGATCTCATGATTGTCAGGAGACTGCGTCCACTTCTCCGCAAGATCGCCGACGAGATTGTTTTTCACGTCCCACCACAGCAATTTGCTGACCACGTGATGCATTACGGCGTACTGCGGAAAGTTTTCGAAGACGAAGCCGTTGTAGATGCGCGGATCGGACGGGTAGCCGACGTTGAGGTTTCCCCCGCGAACTGGCGTGCCCTGCGCCGCCGCAAGCCCCGGCAGGGCCATGAGCGAAGCGAAGGCGGCCGCATCAACGACGAAATCGCGGCGTGCCGGATTGGAAAGGTGCTGCGCGTCGTGCGCCGGTTGGGCCGGCATTTGGTCGTCGTTCACTCTCGCTCCTTGGAAGTTCTAAAGGATCAGCAGGGATCAGCAGGGATCAACTGGAAACACGCGCCTGCCCCGCAATTTACTCGCTACCGTGGGTCATTGGCCAGCCAACGCGAGAACCACTCGCGGGTCGCGCCGGCCGCCTTCGGGAACTCATCCATGTACGGGTCGTAGTGGCCGCCGCGCGTCAGAACGACCTGCTTGGGTTCCATGGCCTGCTCGTACCAGGGCAGCATCAGCTGCGCCTCTTCGTGCGACACGATCATCAGCAGCGGCGTGGGGCTGATCAGGCGCACAAAATGCCCCGCCTCGTACTGGTAGAGCTGCTCCATCGAGCGAAGCGTGAGCTGGTTCGTCCAGTTGCGCTTTTCGGCATCGGTCAGGCGCTGGAAGAATTTGACCCGGTTGACCGACCGGCCGGCGATGGGGTTGTCCGGGTCGCTCACGTAGTGCGGCACCATTTGGGGCGGCTTGCCGGCGGCACGGTCGCGCCGGTCCTCGTCCCAGCGGGCGCGCATCGCCACCGCTTCCTCTGGATGGAACTGCGAGACCATGCCCAGCGAGCCGCTGATCCAGGGCACTTGCGCCACCACGCAGCGCACCCGCCGGTCGATCGCCGCCACCACCAGCACATGCCCGCCACTGAAGCTGGTGCCGAAGACGCCGATGCGGTTGGGGTCCAGATCGGCCTGGGTCTGCGCGAACGTAATCGCCGTCCGATAGTCTTCGATCTGCTTGCCCGCAGCGATCTCGCAACGAGGCTCGCCGCCGCTGTCGCCGAAATTGCGATGGTCGTAACCAAGCGAGGCGATGCCGGCTTCGCGCAGCATCGATGCCAGCGCCGGTAGATGCCACTCTTTGTAGCCGCCGGCGCCGTGTGTCATCACCACCACCGGGTGCGGGCCGGGGCCGTCAGGCGTGACGACCCAGCCGCGCAAGGGAATGCCGTCATCGGCCAGGAATTCGATGTTTCGCATCCTTTTATTTTCGGTATACCACTGGATTCAAGTCAATGGGGTATGCGAGAGGGTTGGAACGCATCCATCAATTTAAGCGCGCCAAAGGCATCCATGCGGCCCAGGTTCTCCAGCCCACGGCGCTCGCTGTCGATGCCCGGGCTTTGCCAGCCGAACTCGAGTTCAACCAGGCCCTGGTAGCCGCGGCGTGACAAGGTCAGCAGGACGTTGTCGAAGTTGATCTCACCGGTGCCGGGCTCGAATCGGCCGGGGTTGTCCGCCAGTTGAACGATCTCGACAGCGTCCCAGACCTGCTCGAGGTGGAACAGCAGATCGCCGTCCATGATCTGCACATGCGAGGTGTCGAAGATCAGGCGCACGGCCGGATGGTCGACGGCCCGGGTCACCGCATAGGCGTCCAGGATGTACTCCAGCAGCATGCCCGCAACGCTCTTGCGGCTGAGCGTTTCCAAGCAGATCGTCATCCCGGCCTTGGCGACGATGTCGGCGGCGTAACGCAGGTTCGTGACCAGGGCGGCATGCTGCAAGGCCATGGGCCGTTGCGGATCGGCGCCCCCCAGAACCGCCAGCCGCCGAGCGCCCACCCGGCTGGCGGCGGCCACGGCCTGGCCCAGTTCGGCGGCGATCCATTCGCGTGCCTGGGGTGAGTCGGTCGCCCAGCTCGTGTTTCGCAGCTGATCGAAGGTGGTGTAGAGAATGCAGCCGGCCTCCAGGCCCGTGCGCTCCAAGGCCTTGCCGACCCGCGTCTGTTCATCGGCCGAGCGGCCCCGCGCCGCCGCGTACAACACGCCGGCAAAGCCCTGCGCGGCGGCAAAATCGACCTGCGAGACAGGGTCGGTGCCGCCGGACAGCGCCGGAAACAGCGTGTCGAACGGCGGCCGATAGCCCAGATGCGGTGCGTATCGAAGGTTCCAGCTCATGTGGGCCCGCCGGAGGGTCGGGGCTGCAAGACACTCGGGTTGAGACAGTTGGGCGGCGGCCGGCCATGGTGCAGCCATGCATCGAGCGCCTCCAGCGCGATCCGGCCCATCGCGAAGCGCGCCTCTTGCGTGCCGCTTCCAATGTGCGGCAGCACGGTGGTGCGCGGCAAGGTCAGCCAGCGCGGGTCGATGCGGGGCTCGTTGCGATAGACGTCCAGCCCGGCGGCGCCGATGCGTCCGCTTTCAATCGCGTCCATCAATGCGGGCTCGTCGACCAGGTCGCCGCGCGCGATGTTCACGAACACCGCGCCGGGTGGCAGCAGTTCGATCCGCTCACGGTTGATCGCACCGCGTGTCTGCGGGGTGGATGGCGCGCAGACGCACAGGATGTCGCTGACCTTCATCAACGATTCGAGCGTGGCGTGGTAGTGCATGCCGGCGGCGTCGACCGCGGGGGAACGGTTGTGATAGTGAAGCTCCACCCCGAAGGCGCGTGCCCGCTGTGCAAGGGCCACGCCGATGCGGCCCATGCCGAAAATGCCCAGGCGCCGGCCGGTCAGCTGGCGGCCGACGAACTGCGTGGGCGACCAGGGCCCCCACTCGCCGCGGCGCAGCACCGCCTCGGCGGACGACGCACCCCGGCATGCCGAGAGAATCAACAGCATGGCCGTTTCAGCCACCGCGTCGTTCAGGACATCGGGGGTGTGGAACACCGGCAACCCGAGTTCGGTGGCGGCGTCCAGATCGATGTGGTCGTAGCCTACCGAGTGGGTCGCGAGGGCGCGAACGCCTGGGCGCAGCGCCTGCAAGGTCGGGCGATCGAGCCGCTCCGTGGGCATCACCAGCACCGCGTCGCAGCCGGCTGCACGCTCGAGCAGCGCGGCGCCGATGGGTTCATCGGCGGGCCACAGCGACACATCGAATTTTTGATGCGCCAGGGCCAGCACCTCATCGGCCAATCGTCTCGTGATCAACAGTCTGGTTCGGCTCATGGGTGGACCCTGATGGTTGCAGCAATTGAGCGTCGATCTTAGCGACGGTGGGCGTGCCGCACAGTTGCATGGCCCGGCGCAGTTCGTCGGTAAGGATCGCCAGCGCGCGCTCGGCCCCGGCTTGCCCCGCCGCAGCGGCGCCATACAGCGTGGCGCGGCCGATCGCCACCCCTTGCGCGCCGAGGGCCAAGGCCTTGACCACATCCACGCCGCGCCGCACGCCCGAGTCGATCAGAACCGGCACCCGCCCACGGACACCCCGAAGGACATCCGGCAGGGCATCGGTCGAAGACACCGACCCATCGAGCTGGCGCCCGCCATGGTTGGACACCCAGATGGCATCGACGCCCAGCCCGGCCAGGCGATCGGCATCGTCCCCGCGCGAGACGCCCTTGACGAGGAACTTTCCCTGCCAGCGTTCGCGCAGCCGCTGCAGATCGTCCCAGGAGAAGGCCGCATCCAGGCTCTGCCCCACCTTGGCGGCGATCGACGCACGCGGATCGGAGGCGCCCTCGAAACCCACCAGGTTCTTGAAGCGGGGTTGCCCATGCCGCAGCAGCTGGAGACACCAACCGGGATGCGTAGCGAAGTCACGCACAGTCGTCCAGTTGGCGCGCAACGGCACGGTGAAGCGGTTGCGCAGATCCCGCTCGCGCTTGCCTCCGGTGGCCAGGTCGAGCGTGACCACCAGCGCCTCGTAGCCCGCCGCGCCAGCCCGCTCGAGCAGCTTTTCGGTGAAGGCGCGGTCCTTGAGCACGTACAGCTGGAACCACAGCCGTCCACCGGCCAGCGTGGCGATGTCCTCGATGGAGGAGGTCGCCGTGGTCGACAGCGTGTAGGGAATCGACAATCGGGCGGCTGCCCGCGCGATCGCGACGTCGGCGCCGGGCCATCCGGCGCCAATCGCGCCGGTGGGCGCGATCACCAGCGGCGCGCCGGCACGCCGGCCCAGCAGCATGGTTGACAGGTCTGGCTCCTGGACGTTCACCAGCACGCGAGGGCGCAGCCGGATGCGCTCGAAGCCCTCGCGGTTGGCGCGCAGCGTGTTCTCATCGTCGGCGCCGCCATCGAAAAAATCAAAGACGCCCCTGGGCAGGCGCCGCTGGGCCATCCGGCGCAGGTCTTCGATGGAATGCGCGTCTTGAACGCTCATGGAGGGCTCGTCGTCTCGGCCATGGCGGCGCGCAGCATGCCGGCCACCTGCCGCTGCGCATTGGCGGCCACGTCAAGCTGGCTTCGCATGCCGTAGAAGGTGTGCAGCATCCCGAGATAACGCACGCAGGTGGACGCCACACCGGCCTGCGCCAGCTTGGCGGCATAGGCTTCGCCGTCGTCCCGCACGGCATCGCACTCGGCCGTGATCACCAGTGCCGGGGGCAGGTTGGCGTGACTGGGCGCCAGCAGAGGTGACAGGCGCCAGTCGGTCGGCGGCACCCCGTGACGCAGGGCATAAGTGTCGAACGCGTGCGCGACGTCGGCCTTGCGTTGCATGAATCCTTCGGCAAAGGCTTCGAGCGACTCGGACTGTTGCCGCGCATCGGTGGCCGGATAAACCAGCGCCTGGGCGAGGATCGCGGGCCCCTTCTGATCGCGCGCCATCAGGCACAACACCGCGGCCAGATTGCCGCCAGCCGACTCACCGAACACCGCAAGGCGCCGCCCCGGCAGGCCGTGCTCATGCCCGTGCTCGGCCACCCAACAGGTGGCGGCCCAGGCGTCGTCCAGGGCGGCCGGAAACGGATGCTCTGGCGCCAGACGGTAGTCGACGTTCACCACGGCCAGGCCGGAGTCGTTGGCCAGGTGGCGGCAGACCGGGTCGAAGCTGTCGCGGTTGCCCATGAGCCAGCCACCGCCGTGAAAGGCCATCACCACGCCGGATGCACCGGCTGGCACGTAGACGCGCACAGGGATGTCGCCATGGGGACCGGCAATGAGGTGATCGAACACCCGCTCGATCGGCGGCCCAGGGGGGCGTGTGGCGGTACGTTGCGCCATGCCCTCGCGGGCCTGCGCGGGCGTGACCTGGGCCAGGCTGGGTTTGGTGGCGGCCGCTTCGGCGATCGGCCGCAGCAGGGGATGAATCTTGTCGCGGGCGGGCAATGTCATTGAGTAGCTCAGGCAATGGCTCAGGGTGTCTTGGCGGGGCCGAACTTCACATCGGGAAAGGCCGCCGAGACCCCGGCGCCGCCGTCAACCGCGATGACTTCACCCGTCATGTGCGCACTGAGGTCGGATGCCAGAAACAGCAGCGGCCCGGCGATCTCGGCCGGCGTGGCCGGTCGCCCGATCGGGATGACCTTGCCGATCGCGGTCCACGCGTCCTCGTCGAGGCGTTGGTTGAGTCGGGGCGTGCGCACATAGCCGGGAGCCACGGCGTTGATCCGCACTTTTCGGCGCGCATACTCGGCGCCGGCACAGCGCACCAGGTGGTGCAAGGCGGCCTTGGACACCGCATACGCGGTCTGGTTGGGCACGGCCCGGTTGCCTGACATCGACCCCACGAAGGCGAAGGTGCCGCCACCATCGGCCGCCATCATCTCGCCCCCGATCTGAATGGCCAGGTAGGCATGGCGCAGGACGATGTCGAACTGCTGGTCCCATGAGGCATCGTCGACCGCCGACAGCGGCTTGATGCCGGCCACGCCGATGATGTCGACGACGCCATGCACGCGACCGAATTCAAGCCGGGCCAGCTCGAACACGCGCTGCATGTCGCCGCGCAAGGTGACGTCGGCGGCGCAGGCGACGCCGCCCACAGCCTGGGCAATCGTCTTGGCCAGCTGCTCGTCACGGTCGACGCACATGACGCGGGCACCGGCCTGCGCCAGGGCATGGACCACCTGCTCGCCAATGCCCTGACCGGCGCCAAGCACCACAAAGCCGCGGCCGTCCAGGCGCAGCAGGGAAAGGTAGTCGGGCGCAACGCCCCGGTTGACGGGATTCATCGACTGTCCTTCAGGCCAGCGGCACCTGGCGGTGAGCGGGAATCAGGTCTTGCCAGGAATCGCCCTCGCGCAGTTGGGCATCACAGGCGCTGACCACGCAGAGGTCGCGTCCGACGCCCAGGGGGGCATCCCCCGCCGCCACGCGCTTGACCGCTTCCAGCAGTGTGCGGCGCACGCGCATCACCGCCTGGTCCGCCGGCACCAGGTGCTCCTTGGAGCGGTCGAAGAGCGGTCCCTGGGACAGGGCGATGGCGGCATCCTCGACCTCCACGCCGCGCAGCCCGGTCCAGTTTTCCTTCATGCGTTCGCGGTTCTGTCCGAACGCATCCGCCCAGCTTGCTGAAAAAGCACAGGTCTTGCGGTCGTAGTAGCGCTTGTCGTCAAGACCGAGCAACTCGATGATCTTGTCCTCGGTGACCGGCGCCTTGCCGTAGACAATGATGTAGGTGCTGGTATGCGTGTCGTCGTCCGGAACTTCCAGCACGGTGAAGGAAAAGGCCGGCGCCGGAATGATGCGGCCGTACGGCAGGATGAACGGGACGACGCGCGCGTTCTTCACGCCCTCGGTTGAGGTCTTTCTCAAGGCCACGTACTGGAAGCCGAAGGCCGTGTCCTCGATCTTCAGGCCGGGCTCAAGGTCGTTGGATGCCAAGGCCGCCGGGTTCACCACATCAGGGTTCGGTTCAAATTCGCCATCCTTCCAGCCCGGGCGGGCCATGTTGGTGTGCAGCACGCCGACGTGCGAGCTGTCCTCGCCGCCTTCGACCAGCTGCAGGTAGCTGCATGCCACGTTGATGCGAAGCACCACACGATGGTCGGGCTGCGCATCCATGAAGGCAAAGCGCGAGAACGCGGGTTGCAGTTCCTTGGGCCCGACATAGACCCACACAAGCCCCCCCTCTTCATGGACCGGAAACGCCGGCGCCTTCATTCGGGCGGCGTACTTCGGGTCGCTGTGGTTGGGTGTCTCGAGCACCACGCCGGCCACGCTGAACTTCCAGCCGTGGTACAGGCAGCGGATGCCACCCTCCTCCACCCGGCCCAGGGCCAGCGAGGCGCCCCGATGCATGCACAGCTCCTCGAGCACCCCCACCTTGCCTTCGGTATCGCGAAACGCAACGTAGTCCTCGCCCAGCAGGCGCACCCGAAGCGGTGGCGCATCCGGTTGCGGCAGCTGCGCCGAGGTGCAGATCGGATGCCAGTAGCGCCGCATCACATCGCCCATGGGGGTGCCCGGACCGACGCGGCAGATCAACTCATTGTCTTGACGGCTCAACATATCAAATCCTTTGCAAGGGTTCAGTGCGACTTCGCGACCGCGGCGCTAGACACCACACGGTGATGTGGCACCAGGGTGCGCCAGTCCTGATCGGTGGAGAGCTCGGCGGAAGTGCCGACCACGCGCCCCACCTCGGGTGAAAGGCCGGGCAGTGGCTTTCCATCGCGAACGCCACGCGCGCAAGCCAGCAGGGTGCGGTACAGGCGCGTGATCGCACCATCGGCCGTGCACAACAGCTCTTGCGAGCGGTCGCGGATGGCGCCGCTGGAAATGCTGCACGCAGCGTCCTCCTGGGTGAAGCTGTGGATGCCGGTGAAATGACCGGCGCGCAGTTGCGAGCGGTCCTGCCCGTAACGATTGGCCTGCGACATCGCCGCCGGCGTATCGCAGGTCTCGGCGGTCATCCCGTGGCGCGCCAGGCTGGACTCGTCCAGGCCCACGAAGGCCAACTGCTGCGTGCGCAGCGGCTCGGTGCCGATGGGCTTTTGCGGGTTCCACCAGACGTGATAGAAATTGCACCGCTCGTCATTGACGGGGACGACCGCAAACCACAGATCGCCATTCGGATTGGCGACAAAGCACGGCGCGATGAACGATGCGATCCGTGCCATCCGCTTGGCGCCGGACGGCCGCAGGGCGACGTAATGGAACCCGAAGTCGGTTTCGTCGGACTCGATCACGGGCGATGCGTCGAACTGCATGTGGGTCGTCTTCTTGGCGAAGTCGATGTCCGCGCCGTTGGTCTTGGCCAGTCCCGATGCATGTAGCACCGTCAGGTGCGACGAGTCGACCAGGCCCTCGATCACCTGCACGTAGTTGCAATTGGCCACCGCGACGGCATTGATGCGATGGGCATCGTCCACCGCCATGAAGGGCCACGCGGGAAATTCTGGCTGTGATTCCTTCGGCCCCAGATAGGCCCACAGCAGACCACCCGACTCGCGCACCGGATAGGTTCGGCCCTTGATGCGCTCCTTGAAGCGGGCGTCCGATACGTTGGGCGTCTCCAGAACCACACCATCGACGGCGAACTTCCAGCCGTGATAGATGCACCGAAGGCCGTCTGGCTCGGCGCGGGCCAGGCTCATGGAGGCGCCGCGATGCAGGCAGGCGTCGGCAAACAGGCCCGGGCGTCCCTGCTGGTCACGCCAGACGACGAACTTCTCGCCCAGCAGCTCCACCGGTTTCTGATCGCCTCCGGGTGCGGGGAGATCGCTGGACTGGATCACAGGCAACCAGAACCGCCGCATGGCTTGGCCCATCGGGGCTTCGCGGCCCGTGCGGCACATCATGTCGTTGTCTTGCTTGTTCAGCATCAATGTCTCCTCGATTGAGTTGCCAGGATGGAATGACCAGGTTTGAATTGCATGGCGGTGGTGTCAAAGGTCCAGGACGAGCCGAGGCGTTCTGGCGCGTGTGCCGGGTCAGGCTTGTGCGACCGGGCGGCGCTGGATCCGCACAGGGGAGCCCCCGAGCCGGCACTTCGCCAGCCAGCCCGCCAAGCCCTGGTCCATCACCCGAGCGTGCTCGGGGAACCAGTCCGCCAGCGCCTGCGCGAAGGCGCGCACAACGGAAACGCGCCCTTCGGCCAAGGCCGCACGCACCTCGTCAACGGAGCGAAGCACGGCGGCGTGCTCGTCAACATGACACTTCGCGTTGTCATAAACACTGCGGCGCATGGCCTGGTCTTCCAGCGAAAAGTGCCGGCGGGCGTGGTCGGCGAAGCGCTCGAGCGCCTGCGAAAGCGCGTCGTCATCCGCGGTCAGGAGCGCATTGACGCAGTCGACGAACTCGACATGGGTCTCGTCCATCTCGGCGTCGCCGACGACAAAATCCGCCTGCCATGAAAAAGCTGGCGCCATCACCCACCTGCCTCGCTGCGCTTGGCATACGCCGGCACCAGGTCACGCCAGCCCCGTCCATTCAGGACACCATTGACGCCGACCACCCGGCTCCAGTCGATGTCGCGGGAGATGCCCAGCGGCGGTTGACGGTTCTGGGCGGCGTCGGCGCATGCAAGCAGCGCACGGTACAAGCGCACCATGCCGATGTCCGCGCTGGACAGCACCTCCTGGCTGCGATCGCGCAGCGGGCCGGCGGACACCGACACGGCGACGTCTTCCTCGATCAAGCCGGGCATTCCACTCCAGCTTCCACGCTCTCGCATCGCGGCGCGGTCTTGCATGAAGTGGTTGCGCGAGCTGGGGCGATCGGCGCGGCCGAGCGTCGCGTCGGTCAGCCCGAACCCGTCGAGAATCTGCGGTGTCAGTCCGACGAACTCGAGCTGCCTGCTGCGCAAGGGCTCGCGGTTGATGTCTTCCTTGGTGCTCCAGAACACATGGAAAAACGCCGTCTTGTGGTCGGCCAGTGGAACCGAGAGGGTGGCGATATCGCCATTGGGGTTGAGCACGATGCACGGCGCAACAAAGGCTGCCACCCGGGCCTCGGTGCGCGCGCCCGCGCCGTCGTCGATGTCGCGAAGCGCGGCGTAGTAGAACCCGAAGTCCGTGTCGTCCGCGTCGAGCTGGGGCGCCAGGTTCTTTTGCATCGAATGGATCTTCTGCGCGTACCCCAGGTCCACATCGGAGGAAGCCTTGAGACCATTCATGTGCAGCAAGCCCAGATGCGAGGAGTCGACCAGCCCCTCGATCACCTGAACGAAGTTGCACTCCTGCACATGCCGCGTGACCAGCCTTTGCGCGTCCGGCAGATCCATCCAGGGCCAACGGGGGAACTCGGGCGCCTGGTCCTTGGGGCCCAGGTAGGCCCAGATCAGGCTGCCCGCCTCGCGAACCGGATAGACACGGCCCTTGATGCGGTCCTTGAACCGCGGGTCGGCCACATTGGGTGTGTCGAGAACGGTGCCGTCCACGGCGAACTTCCAGCCGTGGTAGATGCAGCGAAGCCCCTCGGGCTCGGCGCGCGCGAGCATCATCGATGCGCCGCGGTGCAGGCAGGCTTCGGAGAACAGACCGGGTTGGCCGCTGGCGTCGCGATACGCCACCAGCCGCTCACCGAGCAGTTCAACCTGCATCGGGTCGGCCCCCGCCACCAGCTCGTCGGCCAGCAACACCGGCAACCAGTAGTGGCGCAGGGCGATGCCCATGGGCTGGTCGCCTCCCACGCGGCACATCCGGGCGTTCGATTCGTTGTTCAGCATTGACGTGGACGCTCAGTGATAAACCGACCCGCCATCCACCGCGATGATCTGGCCCGAGATGAAAGCGGCGTCGTCGCTGGCAAGAAAGGCGACGGCGCCGACAATGTCAGCGGGCCAGCCATCGCGCGGCAAGGCGCGCGACTCGATGGCCGCTTGCCGATAGGTCGCCAGGAACTTTTCGTTGGCGAGGTTGCCCTCGCTCAGGGTGTAGCCCGGCGACACCGCATTGACGGTGATGAAATCGCGCCCCAACTCGCGCGCCAGGGCGCGGGTCATCGTCATCAGCGCGCCCTTGCTGGAAACATAGTCCAGCATGAAGGGCGCGCCCTTGAACGCGGTGCCCGAGGTGATGTTGACAATGCGCCCCGATTTGCGGGCCTGCATGTGCGGCGCCACGGCCCTTGAACACAGGAACGGCCCCATGGCGTTCACGTCTTGCATGCGGCGCCATTGCGCCACGGTGATCTCGGTGAACGGCCGCAGCTGAATGGTCGCCGCGATGGCGGCGTTATTGACCAGCACGTCGACGCGCCCCCACTGCGCCACGACGGCATCGACCATGCCCTGGACCGATTCTTCGTTGGCGACGTCCACCTGCAACGCGATGGCACGCGCGCCGCGCTCGCACAAAGCGCGCGCCTGGGGCTGCGCATCCGCAATGTCCACCAGTGCGACGGCGGCGCCTTGCGCCGCCAGGCGCTGGGCGATGGCCAAGCCGATGCCCGTCTGGGCACCAGTGACGATAGCGACCTTTTCCGTGAGATTCATGCCGGGTCCGCTCCTGGTGGGGTGATGCCTTGGCGGCGCGACAAGATCTCGACGGCGCCGATCCTTCGTCTTCCGTGGAAGATACATTCTTTCGGCGCACCACCCCCACAGGGAAAACCAGAATATGTAACCGACACGAATGAAATGAATCCACGCTTGTGCTGCGAAGCGACGTGGCAGGGCGTGGACATAACGAAATCCATGGAAGATGTTTTTAGCCGAGCGGCGGACGGTGCCGCTCCAACGCGCTATTCGCCCAGCCCCATCAAGGTGGCCAGGCGCTCTTCGTCGCCTTCGAGCTGGGCCGAGGGGCCATCAAAGACACAGCGCCCGCGGTCCATCACGATGCAGCGGTCCGAGAGATCCAAGGCGATGTCCACACGCTGCTCGACGAGCAGCAGCGCCAGCGAACTGACACTGACGATCTCGCGAATGCTGCGCACCAGATATTCGACGATGAGCGGCGCGAGCCCCTCGAACGGCTCGTCCATCAATAGCACGCGGGGGTTGCCCAGTAGCGCACGGGCGATCGCCAGCATCTGCTGCTCTCCGCCCGACAGCTGGCTGCCATAGCTGGACAGTCGCTCGCCCAGGCGCGGAAACATCTCCAGCACCCTTTGCTTGGTCCAGTCGCCCGGCCGTGAAGCGACTTCCAGGTGCTCGCTGACCGTGAGACTGGGAAACACTTCGCGGCTTTGCGGAACGTAGCCGATGCCGCCGCGCGCCCGCTCGTGCGTCGCCAGGGACGCGATCTCCTTGCCGTCCAGGGTGATCGAGCCGCTGCGGCGCTGGGCCCGGCCGACGATCAACTCGAGCAGGGTGCTCTTGCCCACGCCATTGCGGCCGATGATGGCGACGGTCTCGCCAGCGCCGACCTTCAGGCTGGCGTCCTCAACCACCAGCGTGGGACCCCATCCCCCGGTCAGCAAACGGGTTTCAAACATGAGCGGCCGCCCCCTCGTCAAAGCGCTTCTTCCCGGAGGCCCCCAGGTAGACCGCCTGCACCTCGGGGTGGGACATGACGTCCGCGGGCTTGCCCGACATCAACAGCGCGCCGTTGACCAGCACCGCCACTTCGGATGCGAAGCGCCGCACCATTTCCATGTCGTGCTCGATCATCAACACAGCGATGTCCGCCGGCAGGACATCGAGCGCCCTGTGCAGAAGGTCCAGCTCGTTGCTGGGGATTCCCGCCGCCGGTTCATCCAGCAGCAAGACCTTGGGGTTGAGCGCCAAGGCGATGCCGATCTCGACCAGCCGCTGGCGTCCGTAGGCGATCTCGCTGACCTTGTGGTGCGCGTCAGACTGCAATCGAAGCTGCTCGACGATCGCTTGTGTGCGCTCTAGCAGATCGCTCGCGCGCCCCGCCGGGCGCCAGAATGAAAAACTGCGGCCGGCGGCCTGGGTGACCGCAATGAACAGGTTCTCAAACACGGACAGCTGGGCAAAAAGACTGGAGATCTGGAAGGTGCGCACCAGGCCCTTGCGGGTGCGCACCGCAGTCGCGACGCCGGTGACATCCTCACCGAACAAGCACAGCTTGCCAGCGTCCATCTTGACCACACCGGTGAGCAGATTGACGAGCGTGGTCTTGCCCGCACCGTTGGGGCCGATCAGGGCCGTGCGGGCGCCGCTGGGCAGGCTCAGGCTGACGTTTTGCGTCACGTGAAGCGCACCGAAGTGCTTGGATAGCCCGGTGGCCTCCAGGGCTGGAACGCGAGCGGTCATGGTGCGCGCCCAGGCTTGTCGGAACCAAACCTGCGCACCAAAGCACCCGCGATTCCCAAGAATCCGCCTCGCCCGAACATGACCACCGCGATCAGCATGACGCCGATGATCAACATCCAGTAGAAGGGATTGACTTGCGATGAGAAATGCTTGAGCAGCATGTAGACCGGCGCGCCAATGAGCGCCCCGTGCAGACTCCCGATGCCGCCCAGCACGAGCATGACCAGCACATCGATCGACGTGTCCAATGCAAACACACCCAGCCCGACAAACGCATTCGCCTGGGTGAACAAGGCCCCCGCGATCGCTGCCACCGCGCCGCTGATCACATAGGCCAGGGTGAGGTGCGGAAGAACACGGTTGCCAATCAGGCGCATGCGGGCCGCGTTCTCGCGGATGCCCTGAAGCATGATGCCCAGGGGCGAAGCCACCAGTCTCTTCAAGACAATGAAAATAAGCACCAGCCAGACCAGGCAATACACATAGCTTGTCTTGCCCCCCAGCCCCCACTCGAACACACCGAGGATGGGCGCGAACTGAATGCCCGGCAGGCCGTCGTCGCCGCCAGTGATCCGGGTGGCCTTGTGGCCCGCCTCGTACACCAGCACGGCGAGTGCCAGGGTGACCATCATGAGAGGCAACCCGGTCAGGCGCAGGAGAAATGGCCCCACAAGAGCGGCCAACACCGCCCCGGCCACCGCGGCAACCAGGACGATGCTGACCGGCTCGGTCCAGCCGGCAAGGGAGATCCAGCCCGCCATGTAGGCCCCCAGCCCGAAAAACACCGCGTGGCTGAGGGAAAGCACGCCCGCAAAGCCCAGGAGGATGTCGTACGAGAGCACCAGCAGCACCATGATGAGGACCGAGGTGCCCACGGACAGGTACTGCGGAAACAGAAAGTAGCAGGCGATGGCCACGACGAGCCACACGGCCTCCCCAAGGCGCCATTCGTGGCGGCGCAAGATCGACTGCTTGGGCAGCATGTTGGTGGTCATGCGGTCTTTCGCCGCACCAGCAGGCCATCGGGCCGCCAGACCATCAGGGCGATCAGCAAAAGATAAATGAGAAAGCTGCCCGACTGCGGGAAGAGGTAGCGTCCAGCGGTCTCGACCAGCCCGACCAGCAGCGCCACCACGACAGAGCCGGTGATGTTCCCGTGGCCGGCCAGCGCCACGATCACCAGCACCACCACCAAGTACTTGAGCGGCCACATCGGCTCAATAGGCAGCATTGGCGCCGCCAAGATCCCCCCCAACGCCGCCAGACCGCAACCCAGAGCGAAGGTCGATGAAAAGAGCAAAGGCACGTTCATGCCCATCGCCTGCGCCATGCCCCGGTTGTCCACAGCCGCCCGCAACCGGGCGCCCGTCGTGGTTTTCTCGAAAATCAGCCACAGGGCGCCGATGACGACGACGCAGATGCCAGCTGAGACCAGCCGGTACAACTCGAAGTCCCGCCCGGCCAGGTTGACATTGCCCCTCAGGTAGGAAGGCAGGTCCATCCGCACGACGTTCGGTCCGAACATCATGGTGAGCAATGCGATCACGATGAAGTTCAGACCGATCGTCACCAGCACCTGATCGAGATCGCTGCGCTTGTAGAGGTGAACATAGATCAGGCGCTCGGCCACCACGCCCAATGCGGCCACGGCCAGGACAGCGGCGGGCACCGCCGCCGCGAACGGCCAGCCCTGATGAAGCATCAAGCTGATCGCAAGATAGCCACCGATCGCCGCGAATGCGCCATGGGCCAGGTTGATCACGCGCATCAGGCCCATGGTGATCACCAGGCCCAACGCGATGAGGCAAAGAACCAGCCCGAAAGACAGGCCGTAAAGCAGGATGAAGGCGAGCGCGGACAGAGACAGCAACCAGCGGCTCCTCGGGCGACTACTTCAGGGGCTCGGGCTTGACCTGCTCCCATGTCTTGGCGACACGGTTGAACTTCTTTCCGTCAGCGCCCTTGACCACTTCACGCAAGTAGAAGTTCTGGATCAACTCGCGCGTGACCGGATCGACGGTGACAGGGCCCCTCGGGCTTTTCCAGCTGTAGCCCGCCAGGGACTTGACCGCAAGCTCACCGTTGAACGGCTTGCCCGCCTGGTCGGCGATCATCTTGTAGGCCAGATGCATGGCGTCGTAGGCGCCGATGCTGAACGAATTGGGGCGGGCGTTCGGACCCACATTCTTCGTCAGCCAGCTTGCGAAGGCGGCGTTCTCCGCATTCTTGGCGTTGGCGTCGATGTAGATGATGGACATGAAGCCCAGGATCGAATCATCAAACAGGGGCAGGTCGCTGTCTTCCGCCTCGCCCTGGCCGATGATCATCACCTTTTGCGTCAGTCCGCGGGCAGCCAGCGCCTTGTTGAACCCCAGGGAGGCCGCGCCCGGCGGCAGGAAGATCTGCAACACGTCCGGGTTGGCGTTGACGATGCGCTCCGCGAACGGCGCGAAATCAGCGGTGTTGAGCGGGATCCGCACATTGCCGACCATCTGCCCCCCATCAGCTGTGAACTTGGCCATGAAGGCTTGTTCCACCAGGTGCCCAGGGCCATAGTCGGCCACCGCGACATACCCGCGCGACTTGCCCGACTGGCGAGCGTGGATGGCGGACAACTCGGCCGGCTGGTTGATGGCCTGCCCCATGCGGACAAAATACGGCGACATCTTCATCAGCGCGGGGGTTGCGGCGTTCACGATGAACAGCGGCACCTTGGCCGCATTCGCCACGGGCGCGGTGGCCGCGACTTCGGGGCTCAGGTAAAAGCCCGCTAGCATGTTCACCTTGTCCTTGACCACCAGCTCCTCGGCCAGGCGCTTGGACAGTGTGGGGTCGGGACCGGCGCTGTCGCGGTAGATCACCTCCACCTTGCGCCCACCGGCCGTGCTGCCGTTGAGCGCCATGTACGCCTGAACGCCTTGACGGAAGGACTCACCCGCAACGGCGAACGGCCCGGTGTAGGGGCCAACAAAGCCGATTTTGATGGGCTCTTGGGCCGAGGCCAGGAGGGGAGCGCAAAGCGCAGTGGTCGCCGTCAGGACGCCGGCGAGAAAGCGGGCGAAAGTCTGTCGCATTGGATAGCACCTCATGATGGATGGGGCAGGCGCCGGTTCGGTCGCCCGTCAGACGAATTTATACAAAATGTCTTCCACGGAAGCTACATGCGCAGGCACACTCAAGCCACAGGGGAAACCCTAAACGCCCTTTGAACCGCCCATCAATTGGGCATGATGTCGGACGTCACCCCGAGCCCAGGAAAGAATACTCGATGTCTACGGAAGACGCGCCCGCAGAGTCCGAAAAAATCAACGGCAAGGCAAAGAACATGACCGCCGCGAAGGCGGCACGCGGCGGCGCGAACGGCCTGGGTGAACTCATCACGCTTCAGTGGCAAAGCGAGAGGGGCGACCTCGACCTCGACAACTTCCTGCTGGCGATCTACTTCATGCGCCTGGGAACGCTGGTGG
Organism: Comamonadaceae bacterium; assembly: GCA_947476465.1. GTDB lineage: Bacteria > Pseudomonadota > Gammaproteobacteria > Burkholderiales > Burkholderiaceae_C > Ramlibacter. The sequence goes on from CANJQN010000024.1 coordinate 56,417, forward strand.
ACCGCGTCTACGACCGGCACTGCCAGGCCACCTACGGGATCAACGGCGGCGACATGCGCCTGATGTTCGCCCTGCGCCGCAGCGGACCGCCCTACGTCAAGCGGCCCACAGACCTGTTTCGTGCCTTGCTGGTCACCTCGGGCGCCATCACCAAGAAGGTCGACCGCCTGGTGGCCATGGGCTATGTCGAGCGCCTGCCCGACCCCACCCACAGCGGCGGATTCCTGGTGCACCTGACCCGCAAGGGATTGCGTGTCGCGGATGAAGCCGTTGAGCATCTGGCCAACCACTCCGTCCTCGCGCCGGCCATGTCGCAGTTCACACTTGAGGAGCAGCGCAAGGGCATCGAATTCACGCTCAAGACCCTGTGCTCGATTGAAGCCGCAGACGATTCGGCCAGCGTTGAAGACGAGCCCGCACAGGCGGGCAAGAAGCCCGCAGGCGCGAAGGCGCGTCGCAAGAGCTGATTCGAAATCGCCCTTGCGCGTCGCCTACAATCCCCCCCTGACGGGCCTCCCCGCATGGTGAAGCGGCCAACCGGGTCAGGTGGGGAACCAAGCAGCCCTAACTGTGGAGCCAGTGCCGGGGGTAAGGCTCGTCAACTTTTTTCCTCTTTCTGTACGTTCATCACGGCGCGGCATGCGCGCTGTCCTTAAACAGGAATGTGGCCAGCACGGAAACCCCATGAAACTGGACCTGGCACCGCTCATCGATGCCGTTGCGCGCCTGCAAGAAGGTCTGACACGCTACGAGTGCGACATCACCGACACCCAGATTCGAGACGGCTTGATTCTGCGTCTCAAGTTCACCTACGAGGTGACGCACAAGATGCTCTAGCGCTACTTCGAGTCGGCTGCTGCCGGCCCCACCGAGTTCGATGCGGCCGATTTTCAGTACCTGATTCGCTCGGGCAATGAACAGGGTCTGCTGCTGGGCGCATGGCCTCAGTGGCGCCAGTATCGGGACATGCGCGCCAAGACCAGCCATACCTACAACGAAGAAGTCGCGTTGACCGTCGTGGCCGGCATTCCCGGTTTCCTGGGCGAAGCCCGGCACCTGCTGCAGGAGCTGCAGAAAAGGCAGACGGCGTGAGCGGCAAGCCTTTGCTCGAGATGACCGACGAGCAGTGGTCCATCGTCAAGACCATTCTTGAGCGGCACGTGCCCGACAAGAACGTGTGGGCCTTCGGCTCCGGCGCCAAACACAAAGCCAAGGCATTCTCCGATCTGGACCTGGTCATTCTCGGCCCACACCCATTGCCGCCAGACGTATCCTCCGCCATGGTCGACGACTTCGCCCAGTCGGACTTGCCTTGGAAGGTGGACGTGGTGGACTGGGCCACGACCAGCGAGTCGTTCAGGAAGATCATCGAGCAGCACAAAGTGGTGGTGCAGTCATCTGTCGAAGGTGCCCAAGGGGCTGGATGACGTTCTCCTGGCTCGCCACGAAACAGAAAGCGCCGGACTCTTTGCATGTGGTCCGTGACATGCATAGAAATCTCGTATCTCTCTACACACGGCCTCGCCAGCGCTGGCCCGCAGACCAACTCGACCAGGAAACCATGCGCTGGTTGACCGAGGTCTTCATGATTGATCGGAGCGGGGACGGATGACAATCTGGTCAGCATGACTAAATTCGTACGCCCCAGTGACCCGCCTTCCAAGCGCCCGGCCCCCCCGCCGGGGCATTGGCTGCTTCAAGATGCCAAAGCGCGTTTCAGCGAGCTGGTGCGGCGCGTACGCAGTGACGGGCCGCAGCATGTGACCGTACACGGGCGCGATGAAGTTGTCGTCATCGCCGCCGAAGACTTCCGCCGCTTGCAAGGGGCGCAAACCGGCAAGGCTCTCGTCAACGCTTTACAGGCATCGCCCCATCGGGACATCGAGCTTCCCCTTCCCTCCTCCGAAGTCGCTCCCGTTCGCGACGTGAAGCTGTGAAGGGTACCTCCTCGACACCAACATCCTGTCCGAACTTCGGCGCTTGCGCCCTGAGCCGAAAGTGGTTGCCCTCATCAGTACGCAGCCGTTGGAAAGCCTTTTCGTCAGCGCCGTCACTTTTGCAGAAATCCGGTTCGGTATCGAACTGATCGAGGACATCCATAAGCGCGCGGCCCTCAATGACTGGCTGAACCCACTACTGTCCGGTTAAGTGAGCCACGCCGAGCCTGAGATCAAGCATTGGCGCGGGTTGTAGGCCGATTTCGTTTGGTGCCGACTTGAACTTCGTTTTCCCAGAATCGCGTACTTTCCTCGGCTTAGCAGCCTTGGGGAGCCCGCATGTACGTCGGCAAGACCTTGTTCGCGCAGATCATGGAGTTTGTCCCTTGGACAAGCTTTGCGCGAATCGTGCAACGCCACGGCGGCAACTCGGGCGTGCGCACGCTGTCGTGTGCCGAGCAGTTTCGTGCAATGGCTTTCGCCCAACTCACCTGGCGGGAGAGCCTGCGCGACATCGAGGCCAGCCTGTCGGCCAATGCCAGCAAGTTGTATGCAATGGGGTTTCGCTCGGCAGTCAAACGCTCGACGCTGGCCGACGCCAACGAATCTCGCAATTGGCTGATCTGGTCGGATCTTGCTGCGGTATTGATTCGTCGCGCTCGCAAGCTCTACTCTGGCGATTCGCTTGGTGTCGACTTGGACAACACGGTGTATGCGCTGGACTCCAGCACCATCGACCTGTGTCTGAGCCTGTTCGAGTGGGCTCCGTTTCGATCCACGAAAGCCGCCATCAAGCTGCACACGCTGCTGGACCTGCGCGGTGCCATCCCCGCCTTCATCCACATCAGCGACGGCAAGCTGCACGACGTGAATGTGCTGGACATGCTGACCTTCGAGCCCGGGGCGTTCTATGTGATGGATCGCGGCTATGTCGACTTCGCACGGCTCTATACGCTGCACCAGACCGGCGCCTTCTTCGTCACCCGCGCGAAGTCGCCGATGGCTGCCAGGCGGGTCTACTCGACACCGACCGATCGCAGCACAGGCGTCATCAGCGATCAGCAAGTGATGCTCAATGGCTACTACTCGGCCAGGAAGTATCCCGAGCATTTGAGACGCGTCCGATTCAAGGATCCAGAGACAGGCAAGACGCTGATCTTCCTGACCAACAACACGGCATTGCCGGCATTGACGATTGCCGCGCTTTACAAGAGCCGTTGGCAGGTCGAACTGTTCTTCAAGTGGATCAAGCAGCATCTGCGCATCAAACATTTCCTGGGCAACAGCGAGAACGCCGTGAAGACGCAGGTGTGGTGCGCAGTGGCCACCTACGTGCTCATCGCCATCGTCAAGAAGGAGCTTCATCTTGATGCCTCGCTCTACACCTGTCTACAGATTCTGTCGGTCTCGGTTTTCGAGAAAACCCAGCTTTCATGCGCCTTGCAGGCCGACGCCACAGACCTCGAAATGCCCAGCGTAGCTAACCAGTTGAATTTGTTCAACTTTTAACCGGACAGTAGTG
>CANJQN010000025.1 GCA_947476465.1 Comamonadaceae bacterium
GCGGGCATCGGCGCCCCAGGATTGTTCGACGACCACCCAGGCGACCGATTGACGCGGGAGGTGCGGGCAGTCGGCGCCGGGGGCCGTGCACAGCAGATACGCCCAGGTGGTGGCCGTGCCGTCGGCGCGCTGCTCGCGGGTGCGCCGGCCCAGGCCATCGTGGGTCCAGGTGGTGGCCAGGCCGTTGGGGCCGACCAGGCGGGTGGGAAGGCCGGTGCGGGGATCGAAGGTCTGGGTTTCGGTGTGTCCGAGGGCGTTGGCGGAGGTGGCGGGAAAGCGACCGTCCGGACCAAAGTCGGTGGTGGCGGTGCGGGCGGCGGTGGCGCTGGCGACCACATTGCCCGAAGCCCCCGGGCAAGCGCTGGTGGAGATGGCCGCCTTGTTACCCCAGGCGTCATAGCTGTAGCCGGTCTGCAGGCAGTCGTTGGCGCGATCGGGCTCGATCACCTCGCGGACCAACAGGCCCCGGGCGTCGTAGTCGAAGCTGCTGGTGCGCACCTGGGTGTCGGCCTGGGCGGGGTTCACCCACGCCAGGCCGGACAGTAAGAAGACTGCGGACACCACCGTCCGACCCACCGCAACGCGCAGTCGCCCGTACGAACCGTCGTTCGTCGTTTTTTTCATGCGCCCTCCCGAGCCGAGCCTCAAGGACCGGTGCTGGTGACGGTGGCGCGTTTGAGTCGCCCCAGGATCCAGCTGCCGCCGGTGGTGACCGGTGGCGCGTACTCGTTGACCGTGCTGCGGCTGGCGCCGTCGCTGGTGCGCACGACGATCTGCGCCGGGTCGCCCCACAGGCCGGTGGTGCCCCAGGTGTAGTCGGTGGTGATCGAGGGCAGCTCGGTGCCGTCAAGGTCCCAGCTGGATTCGACGGTCTGCGACTGCGTGACGAAGATAGCCGGGTAGGGGCCGGTGCCGGTGGGGATGGACAAGGGCACGGTGAGGGCCTGTTTGAGCAGGCCGCCATTGCCCGCGCCCGGCAGACGCGTCTCGGACTTGAGGACCATGCCTGTGAAAGGCCAGCCTTGCGCGAACTCGTTGTAGGTCTCGATGCCGGTGGCCAGGTTGTTGGCCGTCATCCAGCGAAAGCCGAGCAGGCCGCGGCCGGTGCCGGCCTCGGCCTTGAGGCCGCCGTAGGTGTAGGTTGTGACGTTGTCGCCGTCGGCGCCGCTTTCCACGGACACCCTCGTTGTCACGTACAGCGGAAACTGCAGGTCGATGCGCGGGGGCGCGGCCGCCATGGCGCCGGTGTCGCGGACATGGGCGCCGCGTACCAGGGTTTCGTAATCCACAGTGATGGCAGGCGCCACCGGCGAATCAATGCTGGCGAGCAGGTTCTCGAGCGGGTCCATGGGGTTGCGCCACGCATAGGCAAACAAACCCGTTTCATGCCCCGTCGCGAAAATCAGGTCGGCGATGCCGCGGCCCATGAGGTCGGTGGGCATGGCCTGGTAATAGCCGAAGCCGCCCAGCTGCGTTTGCGCGAGGATCGGTTGACCCTCGTTGTACCGTGCGTAGGTACCGTCGCCCAGGCCGCGCCAGGCATAGGCAAATGCGCCATGCTGACCCGCATAGGAAACAAGCACATCAAGCACGCCGTCGCCGTTGACATCGGCAAAGTTGAACAAGTAGCCGGCGTGCGATTGGCTCTCGCCGATCACCGGCTGGCCGCCCTTGACAGCGACAAAGCTGCCATCTCCCTTGCCGAGCCAGGCGTACGCATACGCACCCGACGCCCCGGCATAGGTAAAGAGCAGGTCGGGCACGCCGTCGCCATTGAGGTCCAGCACCTGGGGACGGTAGGCATCGAAGGACCCGACATCGTTGCGGGTGACCAGCGGCGCGCCGCCGTTGAAGGGGGCGAAGCGGCCGTCGCCTTCGCCGCGCCAGGCCTTGACGATGATGCCCGCCGTGCCGGCATAGGCGTACACGATGTCGCCAAAACCGTCGGCGTCGAGATCGGCCACGCTGACCTCATAACCGGTGAAGGACTGATCGGTGACGGCGACCACGGGCGCGCCATTGTTGGCGGGCATGAAGCGGCCATCAGGCCCGCCGCCGAACCATGCGAAGGCGTAGGCGCTGGACGGGCCGGCAAAGCCGTAGACCAGGTCGGGCAGGCCGTCGGCGTTGAGGTCGGTGAAGCTGATCTTGAAGCCGTTGAAAGAGCCGAACGTGGTCTGCGACATCAGCGGTGCGCCGCCGTTGATGGGGACGAAGCTGCCGTCGCCCTTGCCACGCCAGCCGTACACAAATGCCCCGAACTGGCCCGCGTAGGAGTAGACGATGTCGGCGCGGCCATCGGCGTCGAGGTCGACCACGTCGACCTGGTAGCCGTTGAAGCCGCCCAGTTGGGTCTGTGAGATGACCGGCCGGCCATTGGCAAAGGGCGTGTAGCCGCCGTCGCGGCCGCCCTTCCAGGCGTAGACGATGGCTCCGGCGGTGCCGGCGTGGCTGGCCACCAGATCCGGAATGCCGTCGCCGTCGAGGTCGGCCATGCGCGGGAGGTAAGCCTGCCAGCCGCCGGGCACCGTGAGCACCGGTTTGCCGCTGTTGACGGGCACCAGCGTCGACGCCGGCCTTGGCGCGGGGTACTTGAAGGTGGTCGAGGGTTTGCACAGGTCGGCGCCGTCGCATTCGGTGACGGCGCTCAGCCAGGGGCGGGGTGAGCCATCGCGCACGGTGTAGTCGAGCCGCAGGTCGCGCGCGGGCGTGCCGTCGGCGGTGTAGCTGCGCACGCGCGCGAGCAGCCGATCCAGGCGCAGTGGCGCGCCGGCCTGGAAGCCCACGATGGCATCGGCACGGTTGTCCAGGTACTCGAACACGACGGCGGGCCCGTCGGACTGGCCGGCGCCGACATAGTCGATGCGCTGGGGCAACTGGAAAGCCTGGTCGGGGGGAACGAGGTAGCCGATGCGCATCTCATTGCCGATGACATCGCGAACGCGGCTGAGGGACCAGATGCGCACGGTGCCGCCAGTGGGCGTGATCAACTTCGAATCGGCGCTGTTGCCGTACTCCAGGGTGAGCCCGGTCTTGGTCTGAACGACAAAGTGCGCCGGCCCCGTGCCGGCAGCGCCATGGGCGGTGACCCGCGAGAAGTTGTCCTGCTCTTTGCGATAACGGCTGCCGCTGGCGCCGTAGTTGCTGCCGCTGCCATCGGCGTCGAGCACGAGGCGCACGCCGTCAAGGCAGAAGCGGTCGTTGGCGTCATTGCGAACGCTGCCGCGAACGCCGTCTTGCGCCAGGGTGCGGGGGCAGCGGACGATGGCCGACAGGCCCGACAGGCTCCAACCCAGGCCCATCGGCCCGTTGCCGGCCTGGCTGCTGTAGCTGAGCGCCAGTTGCGGCTGAAAGCCGGCGACGCCTGGAGGCACCTGAATGGGAATGCTGTAGCTGGCGGCCCCGGAAGGGCTGACCTCGAACTGGCCCGGGGTTCCCATTCCCTGGCCACTGGCGGTGGTGACGATGGCCACGGCGGCAAGGGCTGCCGCCCGTCGCCACCCCGTGCCGCCCTGCCATACCCATGAGGTGGCGCTGCGCATCCGATTCATAGCTTCCCCTGGCTTTGAAGTGCGCCGGCGCGTGGTGCGCGGAGGTCCGCGCGCGCGTCGGTGACAAAGTTGGGGAGGCTAGTGGCGCAACGGCGCCGAGACTTGACCGAAAGCTGAAGGGGTGACTCAGCCGCCGGCGCGTGGCTTGTCGGTGAGCTCCGGAAAATCGCCCTCAAAGAACTCGAGCTCGCCGCGCGTGCCGGCGGCGCGGCGTTGCGCTTCCAAGGCACGCAGCTCGGTGCGGCGGATCTTGCCCGACACGGTCTTGGGCAGGTCGCAGAACTCGATGATGCGGATCTTCTGGTAGGGCGCCAGGCGAGCGCGCATGGCCGCCAGGATGGCGCGCGCGGTGTCGGCCGTGGGCTGCACGCCCGGCTTGAGGATCACGCAGGCCTTGGGCACGAACATGCGCCGCGCGTCGGGGCTTTCGATCACGGCCGCTTCGGCCACCGCCTCGTGTTCGATCAACGCGCTTTCGAGCTCAAAGGGCGAGATGCGGTAGTCGGAGCTCTTGAACACGTCGTCGGTGCGGCCCACGTACCAGAAGTAGCCGTCGTCGTCGATGCTGGCGACGTCGGCCGTGCCGTAGTGGCTGCCGCCCAGGGCGCGGCGCGAGCGTTCCTCGTCGCCGGCATAGGCCACCATCACGCCGGCCGGCCGCGGGCTCAGCACCACGGAGACCTCGCCCTCGCGGGCGCTCTTGCCGTCCACATCGAGCAGTTCGACACGGTAGCCGGGCAACGGCCGGCCCATGGAGCCATAGCGCACCGGCTGGCCCGGCGGGTTGCCCAGCATGGCGGTGGACTCGGTCTGGCCAAAGCCCTCGCGAATGGTCAGGCCCCAGGCGGCCATGACGCGCTCGATCACCTCGGGGTTGAGCGGCTCGCCCGCACTGGTGAGCTCACGCAGGCGCACGGGGTAACGCGTCAGATCTTCGAGGATCAACGAACGCCAGGCGGTGGGCGGCGCGCACAGCGACGAAACGCCGCAGCGCACCAGCGTCCCCAGCGTTTTCGCTGAATCGAAGCGGCCCTGGTTGTAGATGAAGATGGTGGCGCCGACCGTCCAGGGCGTGAACAGGCAGCTCCAGGCGTGCTTGGCCCAGCCGGGCGAGCTGACGTTGAAGTGCACGTCGCCCTCTTGCAACCCCAACCAGTACAAGGTGCTCAGGTGGCCGACCGGGTAGCTGCGCTGCGAGTGCAGCACCATCTTGGGCTTGCTGGTCGTGCCCGAGGTGAAGTACAGCATGCATGGGTCGTCGCACCGGGTGGGACCATCGGGTGCGAAGGCGTCGGCGTGCCCGGCGCTGTCGGCGTAATCGGTCCAACCCGGCTCGGCGCTGCCGCAGACGATGCGCACGCAGCCGTCGGCGATGCCCCCGAAGCGCGCGCAGCAACTGGGGTCGGCGATCACCACGCGCAGGTTGCCGCGTTCGATGCGGTCCTGCAGATCGGCCTGTGACAGCAGTGTGGTGGCCGGGCTGAGCACGGCACCGAGCTTGATGGCGGCCAGCATCAGCTCCCACAGCTCGACCCGGTTGGGCAGCATCACGAGCAGGCGGTCGCCACGCCGCACACCCAGATGACGCAAAAAATTAGCCGCGCGGTTGGACGCCAGGCGCAATTCGTCAAAGGTGCGGCTGACCTCGTGCCCACCCTCATCGACGATCCACAAACCCTTTTGCGCGTTGCCCTGGGCCATGGGGTCGAAATGATCCAGCGCCCAGTTGAACTCGGCCATCTCCGGCCAGCGGAACTCGGCCATGGCCCGGTCGTAATCGGTGCGATGGGCCAGCAGCAGGTCGCGGGCGGCGTGGAAACGGGTGGCGGCTTCGGTTGGCATGAGGTCTCCTGTCCTTGTTGTGTCCACTTTATAGGCGCAGCCGTCGCAGGGGGAACAAAGTAGTACAAGCCGGTTACACCCGCTGCGGCTTTTCATGAGGATGCGCTGCGGCTAATATGGAGGGGTCGTTCGCTAGTGAACAACCCCCGACAGACAACGCAGGAGACATTTCCATGAAGCAGCAAAAGAAAATCATCATCAGCTGCGCCGTCACTGGCGCGATCCACACGCCTTCGATGTCGCCCCATCTGCCGGTGACAGCTGAAGAGATCGCCGAGTCGTCGATCGCGGCGGCCAAGGCGGGCGCGGCCATCATTCACCTGCACGCGCGCAACCCGGTCACCGGCAAGCCCGACCAGACACCCGAAGCCTTCCTGCCCTTCCTGAAGATCATCAAGCGCGAAACCGACGCGGTGGTCAACCTGACCACCGGCGGTTCGCCCTACATGACCGTGCAAGAGCGCATCCAGCCGGCGCTCAAGCTCAAGCCTGAAGTCGCGTCCATGAACATGGGCTCGATGAACTTCGGCCTGTTCCCCATGCTCAACCGCTTCAAGGAGTTCAAGTTCGACTGGGAGCGCGCCTACCTCGAAGGCAGCAAGGACCTGATCTTTCGCAACACCTACGGCGACCTCGAGACCGTGCTGACCGAGCTGTCGCCCAACGACACGCGCTACGAGTTCGAGTGCTACGACACCTCGCACCTGTATAACCTGCACCACTTCGTCGAGCGCGGTTTTGTCAAGGCGCCGCTGTTCATCCAGACGGTGTTCGGCATCCTGGGCGGCATCGGCACCCACCCCGACGACGTGATGCACATGAAGCGCACCGCCGACCGCCTGTTTGGCGACAGCTACAGCTGGTCGGTGCTGGGCGCCGGCCGCAGCCAGATGAACATTGCCGCCATGGCCGCATCGATGGGCGCCAACGTGCGCGTAGGCCTGGAAGACAACCTCTGGATCGGCCCCGGCAAGCTGGCCCCCAGCAACGCCGCGCAGGTGCTCAAGGTGCGAGAGATCCTCGACGGCCTGGGCCTGCAGGTGGCCACGCCCGATGAAGCGCGCGAGATTTTGCAGCTCAAGGGGCGCGACAAGGTCGCTTTTTAAGGCCTATGTGGGAATGACGAGTGCCGCGGGCACCGTCACCGGCAGCGTCAACAGCAGAAACGACAGCGCCTTGCCGTGCGAGTCCAGGTTCAGCGATTCGTTGACGCCACCGTCCAGCACGTCTTCCAGCACGAAGTTCATGCCCTCCAGCCGGGGCAGCAGGTAGCGCTGCACGCGCGTCGGATGACGGCTGGCGAACAGCGCCATCACACGCTCGACCGTGACCTGCTCCACGAGCAGTGGATACAGCTCGGGCCGGTACGCAAACAGCGAGATGTTCGAGTGGTTGCCTTTGTCCCCGGCCCGCGCGTGCGCGAGCCGGTGCAGCAAGACGACGGTGTCGCACAAGGCGCTCATGCGGCATGCTCCACGAAGACATGGCGGGCCGGCGCGTCCTCGCGCGGGACCAGGCAGGCCAGGTTGGACAAGCGCTGGCGCTTGGCGGTGCGCACCCCGCCGCCGCCGGCCGGACCGCACAGCCACAGCGCCGTCACTTCGCGCAGCAGGCGATCCACCTCACGCTCATCGGCGTGGCGGATGGCCAGCCGCAGGCGCACGTCGTCGCAGGCGCCAGGCGCTTGTTCGGACAGCGCGCGTCCCGCGTCATCGTTGAACAGGCTGAGCACGCCGATCAGGTCGGCGCGCAGTTCCACCTGCGGCCCCATGCGCGCGCGCACGATCTGCGCCGCGAGCCGGGCCCGTGCCTGCGCGTTGGGACCGGCATAGGAAATCTCCGCCTCGCCCAACCAGCCGCCTTCGTAGTAGACCAGCGCCTTCAGGGTCGCCGGCCGGGGATGGCCGCGCACACCCGACAGGCGAACCAAGTCGGGGCCGACCTGCGCCAGCGTGGCCTGGGTGATGTCGGCCACCACATCGGGCGTGAGATAGGCCGCCGGATCGTGGATTTCATAGAGCAGTTGCTCCTTGACCACCGGCAGGTCGACGCGGCCGCCGGTGCCCTCGGCCTTGCTGACCGTGCAGCTGCCGTCGGGCTCGATCTCGGCGATGGGGTAGCCAACGCGCTCCAGGCCGGGCACGTCCTTGAAGCCCGGATCGGCGAAATAGCCGCCCGTCACCTGGGCGCTGCATTCGAGCAGGTGGCCCGCCATGGTGGCGCCGGCCAGCCGGTCCCACTCGTTGGGCTGCCAGCCGTAATGCGCGATGGCCGGGCCGAGCACCAGGGCCGGGTCGGCGACACGGCCGGTGATCACCAGCTGCGCCCCCTCACGCAGCGCCTGCGCGATCTCGAAAGCACCCTGGTAGACGTTGGCGCTGACGAAGCCGTGGCGGCGGCCCTGCGGGAGCAGGCCGGCCAGTACCGCTGCGCCACGCTCATCGGACAGGTCGTCGCCCTCGATCACCGCGATGCGCGGCGCCGGCAGGCCCAGTTCGGCGGCGATGCGCACCACATGCGCCGCCGCCGCGCGCGGATTGGCCGCACCCATGTTGCTCACGATGGCGATGCCGTGCGCCAGGCAGTCGGCCAGCACCGGCCGCAGCTGGGCATCGAGCTGCGGTTCGTAGCCAGCGCCGGGATCGCGCCGCTTGACCAACTGCGCGGACGCAAGGGTGCGCTCGGCCAGGTTCTCAAAGATCAGGGCCGCCGGCAGGCCGCGGCGGATCAGCGTTGCGACCACGGGTGCCGCGGCGTCAGTACGGTCGCCGGAGAAACCGGCCCCGCATCCCACGAGCAGGTGTTGCATTGTCTTGGCCGGGTCCGTGCGCCGGGCCGGCTCAGGCCGCCACCAGCACGATGCGCCCGCGCACCTTGCCCTCTTCGAGCAGGTGCAGGGCCTCGTTGGCCTGGCTCTTGGGCATGCGGGTCACCGGGATCGGTTTGAGCTTGCCTTCGCGCGCCAGCGCGGCGACGTCGCGCAGGTCTTGCGGGTTGCCGGTCTTGGTGCCGTGGATGGTGCGCGGCCGGAAGATCATGCCCGCCAGGGACAGCTCGATGTGCCCTCCGCCCACGCCGACGAGCACCAGCTTGCCTCCCTCGATCAGGCATTCGAGGGCGACAGCGGCTGTCGCGCCGATGTTCACGAAATCGATCGCAGCCTTCACCGGGCCGCCGGTCGCGGCCATGATGCGCTCGACCAGGCCTTCGGACTTGCCGTCGAGCGCGGCGCTGGCGCCCATCTCGAGCGCGGCTTCGCGCTTGTCGGCGGCGATGTCGACGCTGACGATGTTGCGGTGCCCCAGTGCGCGCAGCATGGAAATCGCCTGCAGGCCCAGGCCGCCGGCGCCGAACAGCACCACAGGTTCGTCAGCGCCCAACGGCTGCACCTTGCGGATCGCCGAATACACCGTGATGCCCGAGCACGCCAGCGTGGCGGCGAAGGCCGGATCGATATTGCCGACCAGCACCAGCATGCGTGCGTTGGGCACGGACACTTCATCGCCGAAGCCGCCGTCGTGCAGGATGCCGATGCCATGCGGTTTGGTGCACAGGTTGTCGTTGCCGGCCTTGCACACCGCGCACTCGCCACAGCCGAGCCAGGGATAGACGATGCACAGGTCGCCGACCTTCACGCCAGCGGCGTCGGGCCCCAGGCGTGTGACACGGCCCACGATTTCATGGCCCGGGGCGCGCGGCAGCTGCACGCCGCGGTCGACCAGCTTCATGATCTTGCCGCCGCCCATGTCGTACGCGCCGTGCCAGAAATGCAGGTCGGAATGGCACACGCCGGCGTGCGTGACGCTCAGAACCACCTCGCTGCCCACCGGCGTCAGCGGCGCACGCTCGATCCACTGCAACGGCTTGTTGTTTTCCACAATGGCCCAGGCACCCATCTTTGTCTCCATGTCGATTTCGTTCGGTTGTCGAGGCTCGCGGGCTGACATTTTGTACCAGACGCCCGAACCGGGCGCCCGATCGACCCGGGTGATCCCGGACCGCGAACGCTACTGGAGCGACGAAGCGGCAATTCTCGCTGCTGACCCTGCGTGATCGCGCGGGTCAAGTTCGCGCCGGCCAGCAGAAGGTCGGAGGCTCGCCCGCGATCGCCTTGGCGACGGCGGCACGCGCGTAGTCGGACGAAACCGCCACCCCTTGCGCCGCCGCTTCCATCTCGAGTGCGGTGCGCAAGTCGGTCTCAAAGCTCGTGTTGAGCATGCGCTTGGTCAGGCCCAGGCCGGTACGCGACGCCGCCGTGAAGGAAGCCGCGATCTCGTACGCCCTGGCGAGCAGCGCCTCGCGTTCGTGGACCTCCATCACGATCCCGAGCTCCTTGGCTTCCGCGACACGGACCTCACGTCCCGAGTACATCAGCTCCTTGGCGCGCTGCAGACCCACGGCGCGCGGCAGCAGGTGCGCGCCCCCGCAGTCCGGCACGAAGCCCAGGCGCACGAACGCCATCGAGAACCGAGCTGCCGGCGTTGCCAGCACCATGTCGGCGGCCAGCACGAGGCTGAATCCCGCACCGTAGGCAGGACCGTCGACGGCCGCGATCACGGGAACGTCGAGCTCGGCGAGCTGAGAAACCCACACGTGCGCTTCGCGCAGCCGCCAGCGGCTGGCTTCGGCCGGCTCATTCGAGAGCGCGCGCAACCCGTCGAAATCCCCGCCGGCGCAAAACGCACCGCCGGCGCCGGTGAGCACCAGCGCGCGAACGTCCGGGTCGCGCGCGACCCGCTGCAGACTGTCCGCAAGCAACGCGCGCATCTCGCCGTTGATGGCGTTGCGTCGCTCAGGGCGGTTGAACGTGATGGTGGCGACGCTGTCGGAGATGTCGAACAGGAGGGTCATGGTGATGTCAGATCAGTCGAACGAACCCATCTGCGCAGTGCCGCCGGACAACACCACGACATCGCGCTCTAAAACACGGCAGCGAAACGCGAGCTTGCCGCCACCTAGCCGCCAGATGTCCGTGGCGATGGTTTCGCCGGGAAAGACGGCTGATACGAAACGACTGGAGAAGCTGCGCACGGTCAGCCGAGGCTCGCTGGCATGCGCCTGCATCACCGCGCGGCAGGCAATCGCGTAGGTGCACAGCCCGTGCAGTATCGGCTTTGGAAAGCCCGCCTGCAGCGCGATGGCGGGGTCCGCGTGCAAGGGGTTGTAGTCGCCGCTCAGCCGATAGATCAGAGCAGCTTGCGCCAGCGTGTCAATGGCGATGCTCACGTCCGGCGCTCGCTGCGGCAGCGGCGCGGGCTGCGGGCTGGGTTGAGGCTGCGTCGAGAATCCGCCGTTGCCGCGCAAGAAGCTGCTGCCGTCCAGCGTGCAGAGGTGGTCGCCGGTGGCCTTGTCGTGGAGCTCGCGCCGGTAGGTCAGCAAAGCCCCCTTGTCGGCGCCCTTGTCATAGATCTCAGTCACCTTCATCTGGGCGACCACTGTGCCCTTGACCGGGATGGGGCGGTGCAGCGTGATCGCCATTTCCGCGGCCATGATCTTCTTCCAGTCGACACCGGTTCGCGGGTCTTGCATCCAGAAGCCAGGCCCCGCGAGAACCGTGGCCATCGCGGGCACGGCCTCCAGGCCGACTTCATAGACGTAGCGCAGGTGAGCGGGGGCCGTGGGATCGGCGCCGAAACCGACTCCGAGCGCATAGACGATGGTGTCGCGCTCGGTGTAGGTCTGCTCGATCTCGGGAAAGGGCCACGCGATCAGCTTGTCGTAGTCGAGTCCCATGCTGTACCTCTCAGATCGGATCCCAGGAGAACACGTCGGCGCTCACGTCGAGGCCGTAGAAGTCGGACTGCATCGCCGGAATGGCGTGCTGCGCGATGTCGTGCACCGTCCAGCCTTCGGAACGGTGAACCGAACGAAGCGGCCGAGGCTGGCTCAGCAGGAAGATCTCGTTGGCCCGCACGCAGAAGACCTGCCCCGTGACCTTCTCGGCGAGGCCGCTCGCCAGGTAGACGGCCATGGGCGCGATCTTCCTGCTCTCCATCCGGCGTGCCTTCTCGACTTTCGCAGCCATCTCGGGACGGTCGATCGGGATCGATTCGACCATGCGCGTGAAGGCGAAGGGCGCGATGCAGTTCGATCGCACGTTGAACTTCTTCATGTCGGTCGCCATGGTGCGCGACAGCGCCGCCATACCGGCCTTGGCCGCACCGTAGTTGGCCTGCCCGATGTTGCCGATCAGGCCGGCGGTGGACGTGATGTTGATGAAGCTGCCGCTTTCCTGCTGCCGGAACACCGGCGCAACCGCTCGGGAAATGTTGAAGACACCGTTGAGGTTCACGTCGATCACGGCGCGCCACTCGTCGATGTCCATCTTGTGAAAGAGCCGGTCACGCAGGATGCCGGCGTTGTTCACCAGCGCGTCGATACGACCGAAAGCCTTCATCGCGGCCGCGACCGTCGCGAACGCCTCATCCCAATCCGCGACGCTGTGGGTGTCGGCGATGGCCTTGCCACCCTTGGCGCGGATCTCGGCAACCACTTCCTGCGCCGGCGTGGCGTTGTGTCCTTCGCCGCCGATGCTCGCGCCGATGTCGTTGACGACCACGCTGGCGCCCTCGGCGGCCATCGCCAGCGCGATCTCGCGGCCGATGCCGCGGCCGCCGCCAGTGACGATGACGACGCGGTCGCGCAATACGGGTTCCTTGGCAGCCGCTTCGGCTTGTGTACTCATCTTGGTCTCTCCATCAAAAGAAATTCATGCCGGCGCGAACATCGGCACCAGCGTGCCGTCGCCGGTGGGTCGATAAACCGCCTTGACCTTCATGCCGATCGCGACGGCCGAGGGGTCGCAGTCGACGATGTTCGTCATCATCGCGACGCCCTCGTCAAGCCGCACATAGGCCATCACGTAGGGCGGGTCGGCGCGCTGCATCACGCTGAACGTGTAGACCTCGCCCTTGCCGGCGCTGTCCACCCAGTCGGTCTCGCCGCTGCAAAAGGGGCAGTTCGGGCGGGGGTAGTAGTGCACTTGCGAGCATTCCCGGCAGCGGCGCAGCAGCAGCTTGCCTTGCGCGGCCGCGGCCCAGAACGGGCCCGTATCGGCTGTGGCCTTGGGGGAAGGGAGGTTGTTGGTGTTGCTCATGTCGTGCTTACTCCCTGCCGAGGATCAAGGTGGCGCTGCCGTGGCGCGTACTCATGCGCCCGCCCGTGCCGTGGGCCAGTGCGAAGCCGCAGTTCGCCACCTGCACCTGCGGGTTCGCCGTGCCGCGCAGCTGGCGCACCGCCTCGATCACCTTCGTCATGCCACCGCGGTTGCCAGGATGGTTGTTGCACAGGCCGCCGCCATCGGTATTGAACGGCAATGCGCCACGGCCGCTGATCAGGCCACCGTCTTGCACGAAGGCGCCGCCCTCCCCCTTCTTGCAAAAGCCCAGATCCTCCAGCGCGATCAGCACCGAGATGGTGAAACTGTCGTAGATGGAGGCGTACTGGATGTCGCGCGGCGTCAGGCCGGCTTCCTTGAAGGCCGTGGGCCCGGACAGCGCCCCAGCGGAAGTGGTCAGGTCGATGCGCCCGCCGTTCGTGGTGCCCGCCGCTTCGCCCGCGCCGAGCACGGTGACGCGCGGCACCTTGAGTTCACGCGCGACCTCGGGCCGCGCGACGATGACCGCGCCGCCGCCATCGCTGATCACGCAGCAGTCGAGCTTGTGCAGCGGATCGGCGATCATCGGCGAAGCCAGCACCTGTTCCACCGTGACAGGCTCCCTGCGCAGGGCAAGGGGGTTGAACTGCGCGTGGTGAGACGCGGCCACCCGGATCCAGGCGAGCTGCTCGCTGGTGGTGCCAAACTCGTGCATGTGCCGCTTTGCGCACATCGCGTAGAGGTTGGCGATGGCCGGCCGATAGGGCTGCTCGAACTGCGCGCAGGGGTCATCGAACTCGTAAGGCCGCAGGGCGGTGCCAGTGGCCATGCCGGCGGTGCGCGGGCGTCCCGCCATCGTGATCAGCGCGACGTCGCATTTGCCCGCGGCGATGGCTTGCGCCGCATGCGAGACATGCACCAGGTACGAGGAACCGCCGGTTTCCGTGGTGTCCATGTGGCGCGGCCGCAGGCCCATGTACTCAATGAGCGAGGTGCCGCCCATGCCGGGCGCATCGCTGTCGCAGAAGTAGCCGTCGACGTCGTTCTTGTGCAGCCCGGCATCGCGCAGCGCGCCAAAAGCGACGTCCGCATGCAGCTGGGCCAGCGAAATATTCGGTGCGTGGCGCGTGGGGTGCTCGTAGGCACCGACGATGCACGCCTTTCCTTTGATGCTCACCTTGGTTCGTCCTGTCGTTGATGATGCTAGGCCATCGCACGGCGCAGCTGCGCGCGATGGTCAGGGTGTGCGATGGAAATCAAGGCCTCCCGCCGCTCTCGGGTGGACTTGTCATACAGCTGCGCGGCTCCGTACTCGGTGACCACCGTGTGCAGCGCATGTCGTGGGAGCGTGATGGGCGTTCCGGCCGCGAGCGTGGGCACGATTCGCGATCGTCCGCCGCCCGTGGTCGACGGCAGTGCGACGATGCTGCGCCCGCCTTCCGAGAGCCACGAGCCCTCGATGAAATCAATGCTGCCTCCGATGCCGCTGATCTGCCTGCCGCCCAGCATTTCGGAATTGCATTGGCCGAGCAGGTCGATCTCCAGGCACGAGTTCACTGAATACAAGGCGCGAACTCGGCTGAGCTCCACCGGGTTCTGCATGCGGATGGAAGGAACCATCTGAACCAACTCGTTGCGCGCGACGAAGTCGAATGTGCGCTGGGTGCCCAGTGACTCGACGGCGACGATGCTCGGCCCGCCGGGGCGGATCGGGCACAGTCCCCCGCCGCGCGCGAGGTCGACGGCCTCGTCGGTGACCAGGGAATACAGGCTCACCTCGCGTCCGCGCCTTTGCACGCCATTGAGGGTGGCCGAAGGAATGCCGCCCACGCCGACTTGCAGCACCGCGCCGTTGGGCACCAACTCGGCGACCCGGTCGCCCACGCTGGCGAGCACCGGGTCGTCGACCGTGGGTTGGTCGAAGGGCTCCAACGCTCGCGAGACGCGCAGTGCGACATCGACGTCCGACACCGCCACGCGCGACTCGCCGAAGCTCCATGGCATCTGGTCGTTGACCTGCGCGATCACTGTCCGCGCATACTGGATGGCGCTGTGGTTGTACCCGGTACTCACGCCAAGGCTGTGGAAGCCGGCCTCTTCGGGCGAGAGGTGGATGAGCGCAACGTCAGGCTTGAGATCGCGCAGGAAACGGTCAATGCGCGCCCACGAGATCGGCAGGAACTCCACGTGCGCACCCGCAATGCCCTTCATGAAGGCATGCGGCATGTGCCAGGTGACGTAACGCAGACGCTCGTCGTAGGGCGGCGCCATGAACGCGTAGTTCGACGGGCCGCACAGCATGCCGGAGTACAGCGTCACGCCCCGCAGACGTTCGGAGTCTTCCATGATGCCCTGGAGCAATGCCGATGGCACACCTGAGCACCCCGCGACGACCACCTTGTCGCCGGGCTGGATGGCGGCGACGGCGGCGCGCGCGGATTCGACGTATCGCGTCATTGGCGCCCGGCTCTTACTTGAGATCGCCGGCTTCGCGCTTGAGGCGGGCCCAGCGGTCGAAGTCCTTGACCAGAACGCTGCGGAACTCAGAGCCGTCCGTGTAGAGCGCCTTGTTGCCCCCGTCCACCGCGTAACGGGTGTGGGCCTCGCTCTCGACCGCTTTCTTCAACGCATCGCGCAACCGCTGCATCACAGGCGCAGGGACGCCGGGGGGCGCCGCGAGCGCGTTGATGCCGTCGTACTCGAAGTCGTCCACGCCCTGCTCCGCCGCGGTTTCAAGTGCGGGGTACATGGGCGAGCGCACGCTTCCCCCTGCGGCGATCGCGCGCAGAGCGCCGGAGACGACATGCGGCCTGGACTGGTTGGCGTCGGTGAGCAGCAGTCCGATCCGGCCGGCCACCGTGTCCATCATCGCCGGCTGGATGCCCTTGTGCGGCACATGGGTGATATTGAGACCCCGGCGCTTGGCAAGCACGGTCATGGCGAGGTGGCTCGGGCTGCCGTGGCCTGAGGTCGTGTAAGGGGTTCCGGGATTGGCCTTGAGGTAGGCCTCCAGTTCCTTCAAGTTCTTCACATCGATGACCTTCGGGTTCACCACCACCAGCATCGGCTGGACGATGGTGCCGCCAACGACCGACATGCGGGTGTCGATGTCGATCGCCTTGTTCTGGGCCTGCAATGCAACGGTCGACGCGTTGGGCATCAGCAGCACGGTGTAGCCGTCCGGCTTGCTGGTTGTCAGCACGTCGAGCGCGATCACCCCACTGGCGCCGGGCTTGTTGTCGACCACCACACTCTGGCCGAGCGCAGTGGCCATCTCACGCGCGAGGATGCGCCCGCCGATGTCCGTCGGCCCGCCTGCGGCGAAACCAATCATCATCTTGATCGGCTGGTCCGGGTAGGTGCCCTGTGCCCAGGCGCCAGAGAACGGCAAGGCCAGGGACGTGATTGCGGCAATGAGCCAGCGAGTGAGTTTCATGCTTTTGTCTCCGTTAGGGTTTCATGACTGCGGGGTCTCACAGTTCCTCCTCAAGCACCGAGCCGATCCGTGAAAGGCGCCGTGCATGGAAGTCGGTATCGCCGAAGCTCGATCGCAATGTCGCGAGCTTGCGTGCGTAGTGGCCAATGGGGTGCTCGTTGGTCATGCCGATGCCCCCGTGAAGCTGGATCGCCGAGTCACCCACCAGGCGTGCCGCACGCTCGGCGACGATCTTGGCGGCGGACACGCCGGCGCCGCGTCGCGCGGGATCGGCTTCATCGACGGACATCGCAGCGAACATGGCCATGCTGCGCGCCTGTTCGATCGCGACATGCATGTCGGCGGCACGATGCTGGAGCGCCTGGAAGCTGCCGATGGGCACGCCGAACTGTTTGCGGGTCTTCATGTAGTCGAGCGTCAAGCGCAAGGCGGCATCCATGGCGCCCACGGCTTCCGCGACGATCGCGGCGGTGGCGGCGTCCTCGACTTCGTGAATCACCGCGAGCGAATCCGGCGCGGCGTCCAGTTGGCCGGAGGCCGCCACGGGAACGTCGCGCAGCTCGATTTCCGCCATCGGCATGCCGTCGATGCGGCGCATGGCGTGAACAGCGACGCCCGGCGCGCGCGCGTCGACGGCGAACAGGCCCATGGGGCCCTGCGCATGACCGACCCTGGCGCTCACTACGAGACAGTCGGCGCTGGCGCCGTGGAGCACTTGCGACTTTCGGCCGTTCACGCGCCAACCGGAGCCGTCGCGCTCGACTTGCGTTCTGACAAGGTCAGGGTCCATTCGATTACCAGGCTCGCCGTGGGCCCAGGCGGCGATGCACTCGCCCGAGGCGATGGGCCACAGGTACTGGGCCCTTTGCGCCTGGGAACCCGCCTTGGCGAATGCGCGGCCCGCCAGCACGATCGAGGGCAGGTAAGGCTCGACCAGCAGCGAGCCGCCGAATGCCTGCATGACCAGCATCACGTCCACCGCGTTGCCGCCGTGCCCGCCGACGCTCTCATCGAAGGGCAACCCGGTCACGCCCATTTCGGCCAGCCCATTCCAGAGCGTTCGACTCCAGCCTGTCGGCGACGCGAGGGCCGCCACCCGGTCACGAAACGAATAGCGCTCGGCCAGGACGCGCTCGACGCTGTCCACGAGCAGGCGCTGAGTGTCGGTGAGGGAAAAATCCATGGTCAGAGCCCAAGAACGCTCTTGGCGATGATGTTTCGCTGAATCTCGTTGGAGCCGCCGTAGATCGAGGCCGCCCTGGAGAAAAAGTAGGTGGCCGGCACGCCAGGCGCCCACTCGGCAAGCAAGGCCTCGTCGATCGGGGTGCCTCCGTCGACGGCTTCGTGTGCATCGACCAGCCCTGCGGCGCCCGCCGCGTCGAACATCAGCTCGGCGGTCAGCTGCTGAAGCTCGGACCCCCGGATCTTCAGGACCGACGCCATGGGGTCGATGGCCGTGGAGTCCGCGGAGCGCGCGGCGAGCACCCGCATCTGCGTGATCTCGATCGCCTTGAGCTCCGCCTGCGCGATGGCCAGGCGCTGCGCGAACACCGGGTCTTCCAGCAGCGAGGACCCGACAGGCCCGGTGGAGGCGGCGATGGCGCGGGCGCGGCGCAGGCGTTGCTTGGACATCCCGACACGCGCGATGTTGGTACGCTCATTGACCAGCAG
Organism: Comamonadaceae bacterium; assembly: GCA_947476465.1. Classification (GTDB taxonomy): domain Bacteria; phylum Pseudomonadota; class Gammaproteobacteria; order Burkholderiales; family Burkholderiaceae_C; genus Ramlibacter. The sequence continues at coordinate 17,597 of CANJQN010000025.1, forward strand.
GAACTTGGCGTAATCCCAGCCGCGATTTTCTTCGCCGACGCGGTTGGACACGGGCACACGCACATCGTCGAGAAACACCTCGTTGAGCTCGCGCGCGCCGTCAATGGAATGGATCGGCCGGACAGTCACGCCCGGCGACTTCATGTCGATCAGCAGGAACGAGATGCCGCGCTGAGGCCGCGCATCAGGATCGGTGCGCACGAGCGCGAACATCCAGTCGGCGTTCTGCGCACCGGTTGTCCAGACCTTTTGTCCGTTGACAACGTAGTGATCGCCATCGCGGCGCGCCGCGGTCCGCAGCGAGGCCAGATCCGAACCCGCGCCGGGCTCGGAGAAGCCCTGGCAAAACCAGTAGTCGAGCCGGGCGGTGGGCTGCAGGAACCTGCGCTTGAGTTCGTCGCTGCCGAAGGCGATGATCACCGGACCCACCATCTTCACGTTCTGCGAAAGCGGCTCTGGCACCGGCGCCAGGAAAACCTCTTCGTTGAAGATCGATTGCTCGATCGGGCTCCAGCCGGTGCCGCCCCATTGCACCGGCCATGCCGGCACCGCCCAGCCGCGATCATGGAGCGTCATGTGCCATTGCACCACCTGCGCCCTGGTGAGCCGGTGGCCGAGCAGCAATTTGCGGCGGGTCTCCGGCGCGCAGGCGCTGCGAAAAAAGGCGCGAATCTCCCGTCGCAGGGATTGTTCGGCTTGGCTGTAGGCAATGTCCATCTCAGGCTCCCGCCGAGTCAATGGGGACGATCAGCGCATCGACCGCCACGCCGCCCTGCGGCAACGCGATGAAGGGATTCACGTCAATTTCAGCGATGACGTTTCGCGCAGCCGCAATAAGGTGCGACACGCGGGACAGCGCGGATGCGGCGGCGGCCAGGTCGATCACCGGTCGGCCGCGCGCCCCGGTCAGCAAGGGCGCGCCTTTGAGCCGCATGATCATCTCGCGGGCTTCGCGCTCGTCCACGGGCGCGACTCTCAGCACGATGTCGTGGTACGTCTCGACGAACACACCGCCCATCCCGGCCATGACCATCGGCCCGAAGACAGCGTCCTGGCGGCCGCCGAAAATCAGCTCCACCCCACCCGTGACCATGGGCGCGACGAGCACACCCTCGAGCCTCGCATCGGGGCACGCGCGACGCACCGCCGCCATGACGCGTTCAAAGGCACTTTCCACCGCCTCGTCATTCGCCAACCCCAGCGCCACGCCGCCGACGTCGCACTTGTGCGCGATGTCCGGCGACGCGATCTTGAGCACCACCGGGTAGCCCAGGCGCCGTGCCGCTTCGATGGCGGACTGGGCCGACGTGGCCAGCAGCGTTTGCGCCACAGGCAGACCGCAGGCCTGCAAGGCCAGCAAAGCGCCTCGCTCATCGTTCAGCCGAAGACCGGCCAGGGCCGGAAAGTCGCGCGCCACCTCGCCCGCGCTCGTGTCGCGCCGCCGCACCTGCGCGATGCGCGCCAGCCCGGCCAGCGCACGCACGGCGCGCAGCGGGTCTTCGTAAATCAGGAAGCCATCGTCGCGCAAGGCGGCACGCACCGCCTCGGGCGCACCCACCACCAGCGCCACCGGCTTATGGGGATAGACACGACGCACCTGCGCGAGCCCTCGGCGCAGCGGCTCGATGAGCTCGGTGGCACGCCCGACGTTGGAGAGAAACAGCACGGCCGAATCGATGTTCACGTCGGCAAGCAGCTCGCCCAGAAAGGCCTGCAGCAGGTAGGGCTCGACCATCGCCGTGGCGGTCGTGTCGACCGGGTTGCGCGTTGCACCGAGCGGCGCGAGCGCACGCAGCCGCGCCTGCGCCGCGTCTGGCAGCGCCGGCAGCTCCAGGCCGGCATCGGTGGCGTCGTCAGCCATCATGATCCCGGCGCCGCCCGAGATGCTGGCGATGCCCAGCCGATTGCCCCGCGGGTACACGCCTTGCGCGCATGCGGCGGTCAGATCCACCATTTCTTCGAAGCTGTGCACCCTTTGTACGCCGTGCCGCTCGAATACGGCGTCGAAAGCGGCGTCGGAGCCCACCAGCGAACCGGTGTGCGTGGCGGCAGCCGACGCGCCCACCGCCGTTCGCCCGAGCTTGAGCGCGATGACCGGCTTGCCGGCCACGCGGGCGGCGGCAAGCGCGCGCTGGAGCTTGTCACCGTCCGGGCAGCCCTCCATGCAGGCGACGATGACGCGCGTGTCGGGGTCCTGCGCGTAGAAGCCGATGCAGTCGGCGACATCCACGTCCATCTGGTTGCCGGTGGCCGCCCAGTAGGAAAAGCCAATGCCGCTGTCACGCGCGAGCGAGAACACGTGGGCGCCCACCGCACCGCTCTGGCTGACCATGGCGACAGGCCCCGGTTGCGGCAATCCCTGCCCGATCACGGCGGTGAAGGTGGCGTAGTAGCCGCGCGCGACGCCGAACAGGCCGATGCAGTTGGGTCCGAGGACACGCATGCCCGCCTGGCGCGCCTGGCGGGCCACGGCATCTTGCAGCGCCTGGCCCGATTCACCCACTTCGGCGAAACCGGAGGACAGCACGATGGCGCTGCGCACACCCGCCGACGCGCAGCGCGCAAGCTCGGCCGCGACGGCATTGGCCGGAACGGCAATGAGCGCGACGTCGGGGGGAGTGGTTGCGGCTTCGATAGACGCAAGCATGCCCGGGGCCCGCGGGTTGACGGCGAGCACCTCCCCTTCAAAGTGCTGCCTCAGGTAGTGCAGCGCGCGGCCGCCGGGCTTCCTCTGGTCAGTCGAGGCGCCGATCACCGCCACGCTGCGCGGCCGGAACAGGCCGGCAAGCGACTGGAACATGGTCTCCTCTTCCCTCGCGCAGCGCATTGAGGGAAAGTCCCCGTCTGACTGAGCGGTCGTTCAGCGTAGCATCCGGCTTGCCATGCGATCTGTCAACCGGACTTTCATGGATTGAGGAGAACCCTTGGTGACCGCGGCAACAAAGTTCAACCCACACAAGATCCGATCGCTGGTGGGCAGTACCGACCTGGTGCAGGTGCAGCGCGCGCGCCTGGTCGACATCGCCACAAAGCTGTTCCTTGCCAACGGGTTCCACGCCACGTCGACCCGTGACATCGCACGCGAAGGCGGGGTCAGCGCTGGCGCCATCTACCAGTACATCAAGACCAAGGAAGACCTGCTCGCGCTGATCCTCCACTCGCTGCTGGAACTGCACGAGCGCGAGCTGTTTCCGGTGATGGACGACAAGGGCCGCGGTGGCGCGCGGCTTTGGGACGCAATCGACATCTACTACCGCACGCTGGACGCCAACCAGGACAAGGCGAACGTTCTGTACTTCGCATTCCATTCGGTCAGCAAGCCGCTGCGCGTTCACTTTCGCCAGACGCAGGAGCGCATCTTCATCGGGTTCGAGCGCATCCTCAGCGAGGGCACGGCGGCAGGCGAGTTCGCCCCGTGCAACGCGCCCTTCATCGCACAGAACATCACGGCCATGGGCCAGGCCTGGGCGCTGCGCCCGGACCGCTTCCGGGGCATGCATGTCGACGACTACATCGAAGCGGAGATCACCTCCGTCAAGGCGCTGGTCGAGCCCGCGCAACGCTCGGTCCGACGACCGCGCCCATCATGACGAAGCGCTGCACGACGCGTGGCGGGCGGGTTTACCCGCTCCTGGTTTCCCGGTGTGTCCTTCACATTCCGGATCGACTGACCCGTGGGTCAGTCAGGGCGACATCCGACTTATCGAACAGGAGACAAGATGAAAACCAAGCACTGGTTCGGTCACGCCGTCGTGACCCTCGCTGCCGCGCTGCTTCCGCTCGCGGCGTTGTCGCAAGCGGCCAGGCCGCCCTCACCCCTGGTCATCATCACGCCGGGCGGGCAGCTCAACACGGTCCTGCGCGAAATCGCGCTGCCCTTCGAAAAAGAAAATAACGTCAAGATCGAGTGGGTGAGCGCCGCCGCCGCCACCGAGATCGTGGCGAAGGTCACGGCATCGAAGGCCAGCCCGGATTACGACGTAGCCTTCCTCGATGACCTGAGCCTGCGCATGGGCAGCGACCTGGGGCTGTGGGCGCCCGTCGACGAGAAGATCGTCACCAACCATCGCTTCCTTTTGCCCAATGCCGTGCAGGCCACCAAGGACGGCGTGGGCTACGGCCTGTTCTACGGAATCATGTTCTACAACCCGGCCGAGTTCAAGAAGAACGGCTGGGCCCCGCCCACCAGCTGGTCCGACTTGCTGCGACCCGAGTTCTGCGGCAAGGCCAGCTTCTTCCATCCGAACGTCTCGTACGGCCTGCACGCGCTGATCATGCTCGGCGGCAACGTCGCAAAGATCGACGAGGGCATCGAGAAGCTGGCGGCCAAACGCAATTGTTTCCCCGTGCTGGAGACGGCCATCGCCAAGTTCGAAGAGAAGGTGCAGTTGGGCAGCTACGTCGTCGGCAATATTCCGAACATCCGCGCCATCACCCTCATCCAGAAGGGCGTGCCGATCCAGACCGTGGTGCCCAAGGAAGGCACCTTGATCGGTGCGGCCACGGTGTCCGCCATCCAGAACCCGAAGAATCCGGAGCGGGTCGCGATGGCGCAGCGGTTCATGAACTTCATCATCTCGCCGCCGGCGCAGCAGACATTGATGAACAAGATGTACTTCTCTCCGACCAACTCGCAAGTGGCGATGTCCGAGGAGATGATCAAGGTCGGCATGATCAACACCGAGCAGCTCAAGACCATGCCCGCTGTCCAGCCTGACCTGATCGTGAAGAACCGCCAGGCCTGGGCGCGTAGCGTCGACCGGGCGATGGCCCGTTGAACCCGCAGCCAACGCTGGAGAACCGCTGAATGACGCATGGCGGCATCGAAGAGCGGTTCCTCGACCTGGTCGATGTCTCGATCGCCTTCGGGAAGTCGGCGATCGTCAAGCACCTGAACCTGGCGATCCGTCGCGGCGAGTTTGTCTCGATCCTCGGGCCCTCCGGCTGCGGCAAGACGACCTTGCTGCGCTCGATCGCCGGGTTCATCCGGTGCGACGGCCAGATCCGGCTCGCAGGCGGTCGCATCGACACGCTCCCGAGCAACCGCCGCGGAGCGGCGATGGTGTTCCAGAACTACGCGCTGTTCCCGCACCTGAGCGTCTTCGACAACGTCGGCTTCGGTCTTCGTCACCACAAGGTGCCCAAGCCCGAGATCGAGACCCGCGTGCGCGAGGTGCTGGCCACCGTGCAGCTGCAGGGCTTTGAACAGCGCTATCCGCGCGAGCTCTCGGGCGGCCAGCAGCAGCGTGTGGCCCTGGCCCGCGCCGTGGTGCTCAACCCGAAGTTGCTGCTGCTCGACGAACCCCTGAGCAACCTCGACGCCAAGCTGCGCAAGGACCTGCGCAAGGACTTTCTGCGCATCCACGAGGCGGCGGGGATCACCTCTCTGTTTGTCACTCACGATCTGGAGGAGGCGTTCAGCATCTCCGACCGCATCGCGGTGATGAACCATGGGCGCATCGAACAGTTCGGCACGCCTGCGGAAATCTTCAACCGCCCACAGACAGGGTTTGTCGCCGATTTCGTCGGACATTCGAACATCCTGGCGGGCAAGGCGCATCGTGACGAGGGCGGTGCCTACCTGGCACTGAGCCCGAAGATGTCAGTACGCCTGCCGACGCCCCTTGAAGGCCCAGACGACGTGCGCTTCGCGATCCCCGGCCACCTGCTGGAGATCTCCAGCGCGCCGGTGGCGCGTGACAACTGCTTTCCCGGCCGGCTTCGCAAGCTCAGCTACCTGGGTCCGGCGCTCAGCTACGTGATCGACTTCGACGGCTTGGAGATCAGCGGTGAGATTCCCGCCAGCCGCGAGAACATGAAGCTCGCGGCGGGCGAAAGCGTGTACGCGGGCTGGAACGCGTCGGACATGATCGCGCTGCCGGGGGCGCCATCATGAAGTCTTCTCCGGCGGCGATGCAATTGCTGTTCAGCTTCCCGGCGCTGTTCTTCATCGCGGCTTTCTTCATGGCGCCCATCGGCTTCCTGGTGGTGGGCAGCTTCTTCCAGAAAGACCCGGCGGGCGGCGTGCGCCTGACGCTCGACGTGTACCGCGCCGTCCTGGGCGACGCCTACAACTACGGGCTCTTGCTGCGCACCGTCAAGCTGGCCACGATCGTGACGCTTGTTTCGTTCGTGATCGCGTTTCCCGTCGCGCTGTACATGCGGCAGCTCTCGGCGCGCTGGCAGACGGTGCTGACCTTCATCCTCATCTCGCCCTTGCTCACGAGCGTGGTCGTTCGCACGCTGGCCTGGGTGATCGTTCTGAGCCCACGCGGCCTCGTGAACAACGCGCTGGCCTCCCTGGGTCTGCCCACCGCCACCCTGCTGTACAACGAGCTGGGGGTCGTGATCGGCCTGACGCACGTGCTCCTGGGCTATATGGTCCTTGCGCTCATGGTGTCGGTGCAGAAGATCGACGAGAACCAGCTGTTGGCGGCGGCCAATCTCGGCGCGAGCCGCTTTGCCATCATCCGCGAAGTGGTGCTTCCCCTGAGCCTGCCAGGCGTGGTCGCCGGATCGGTGCTGGTGTTCACCATGGCGGCGAGCGCGTACGCCACGCCCATGCTGCTGGGCGGCACCAAGACCAAGGTTGCGGCGACCGAGATCTATAACCTGGCGATCCAGTACGCCGATTGGAGCTCCGCCGCGGTGCTGGCCATCGCGCTGTTCGTCATGACCGCCATGGTCGTGCTGCTGGGCACGGTCTTCAGCGAATCAGGCAAGCGCAAGGTGATCTTTCAATGAACACCTCGCGCGTCGAAAAAACGCTGCTCGGCCTGTGGTGCGCGCTGGTCGTTGCGTTCGTCACCCTGCCGCTGTTCGCGGTGCTTGCGGTGTCGCTCACGCCGCGCGACTTCATCAGCCTGCCGGTGGACGAGATCTCGCTGCGGTGGTATCGGCAGATCGCCACGCGAGGCGAGTTCTTGCGCGCCGCGGGCAACAGTCTCATGCTGGCCTTCGCCGCGTCGGCCAGCGCGCTGGTGCTGGGTACGCTCGCGGCGATCGGCGCCGTGCGCTTTCGCAGCTCCGTGAGCGAGGCGATCCGGCTCGCGATCACTTCGCCCCTTTTCATCCCGATGATCCTCACCGGCCTGGCGATCCTGGTTTTCACGGCGGCGCAGGGCCTCTCCAGCCAGGGCGGCAGGCTGTTCATCGCACACCTGACGCTGACGCTGCCCTATGTTTTTCGCACCGTCATCGCCAGCCTCACCGCTTTTGACATGAACCAGGAGTACGCCGCGCGCAACCTGGGAGCCACTCCGCTGCAAGCCTTCTTCGAGATCACACTGCCGCAGATTCGCCCCGGGCTGGTGGCGGGCGCGGTGTTCGCGTTCATCGTCTCCTTTGACGACGTTTCGCTCTCTATTTTTCTGACCGGCAACAAGTTCAACACACTGCCGGTGGAGTTGTTCAACTACACGATGAACGACAGCGACCCCATGGCCGCCGCCATCGCCGTGCTGATGATGGGCGCGTCAATAGCGGCCATCCTCATCATCCAGCGTGTGCTGGGCCTGAAGAACTTGCTGCGCTGAAGGCGCCGGCACGCCCCCCACATCACTCACCAAATCAAAGGGAACCGCAATGGGCACAGTCAAATTCGAACGCGAAGGGCCGCTTGCCTGGATTATTCTGGACAACCAGGCCAAGATGAATGCGGTGAACGCGCAAATGGCGCGCCAGATTGCCGAGGCCTTCGAGGAAGTCGAGCGCAATCCCGAGATTCATGTCGCGATCATCACTGGCGCGGGTGACAAGGCCTTTTCCTCGGGCGGCGATATATCGGCCTACGTGGCGGGCGGCGTGCTGGGCGAGGAAGGCAGCGGCCAGCCGGCGGGCATTCCCAAGCCGGACGTGCTGACCAAGCCGGTCATTGCCGCCATCCGCGGGTATTGCCTCGCGGGCGGGTTCGGCCTGGCCATCGGCTGCGACCTGCGCATCGCAAGTACCGACGCGCGGATGGGGCCCAGCGGCCTCAAGCGCGGCGTGGTCCCCGGCGCGCAGCAGACCGAGCGCCTGGTCAAGCTGGTACCCTTTGGCAAAGCGCTCGAGATCCTGCTCATGTCCAAGCAAATCGACGCCCAGGAGGCGCTGGACATCGGCCTTGTGCAGCGCGTGGTGCCGCCGGACCAGTTGCTCGCGGCGGCGCGCGAGTGGGGCAACACGATCGCGGCCTTCAGCCCGCGCGCGGTGGTCGACACAAAAAAGCTCGCCTACGACTGCCTGACCATGAACTGGAAGGAATCGTTCGAGCATGGCAAGGGCGTCATGCAGCGCAGTTTCCAGACCGAGGACGGCCGGGAAGGCTTTAGCGCCTTCCTCGAAAAGCGGCAGCCGAAGTTCACAGGTCGTTAAAGGCACACTTCATGACAGCACAAGCGACTTCGTCCGCGCCCGGTACCGCGCCCCGTACGCGCGCGCTCGCGGGCATCCGGGTGCTCGCGGTCGAGGGCTTCATCGCCGGCCCCTATGCATCCATGTGGTTGGCCGACATGGGAGCGGAGGTCATCAAGATCGAGGAGCCGAAAACCGGCGACGCCGCGCGTTCGCTGCCGCCATTGAAAGGGGAGCCTGGCAAGCGGCAAAGCCTCTCGCTGTTCCGGGCCAATCGAAACAAGAAGAGCATCACGCTCGATCTCAAGCAACCCCAAGGCATCGAGATATTCGAAAAGCTCGTCGCCCAGTCGGACGTGGTCATCGAGAACCTGCGCCCCGACGCCTTCGACAAGCTCGGGCTCACCTATGAGCGGCTGGCGGCGATCAACCCGCGCATCATCTACACCTCCATCTCCGGCTTCGGGCACCAGGACATGATGCCCGGCCCCTGCACGGACTGGCCCGCGTTCGACGTGATCGCGCAAGCGATGGCGGGCCTCATGGGACGGCCCGAGGGGGCGCAGGATCGGCCGGTGTATGTGGGCTTTCCGCTGGCGGACCTCTACGCGAGCACAGTGGCGGTGTGTGGAACATTGCAGGCGCTGTTCCATCGGACCATCACCGGCGAAGGCCAGCGGGTGGACATCGCGATGTACGACACCTCGCTCGTGCTCAACGAGCTCGCGCTGGTCATGGAGAACGCGACCGGCGTTGCGTCCAAGCCCGGCCTGCATGCCCTGACCGCGCCGTTCGGCTCCTTCCGCGGCCGTGACGGCTTCATCGCCATCGCGATTCTCGGCGAACGGGTGTGGCACAAGTTCTGCGCCGCGATCGAACGCCCGGACCTCGCCGCCGACCCGCAGCTGCAGAACGGCATTGATCGGCATGGGCATTCCGCCAGGCTGCGGGACATCATCGAGCGCTGGCTGGAGGACCGCTCCACCGACGAAGCGGTCCAGCGATTCGTCGCATACGGCGTGCCCGCCGCGCCGGTTCAGGGTGTGCGCGAGATCACCGCCTGCCCGCAGGTCAAGGCACGCGACATGCTGCTGGACATCCCGGACGAAGCCTGGGGGACGGTGAAGGTCGTGGGGCAGCCGATCAAGGCGTCAGGCGCGCCGCCGGTGCAAGCCAAGGCACCGCCCGCGCTCGGGGAACACAGCCGAGACCTGCTCAAGTCGCTGGCGCAGGTTGACGACGCGGCATTCGAGCGTTTGCGAGAAAGCGGGGTGGTATGACTGAAATGACCGATCGCGGCCGCGCCATCCTGGTGCCGCATGGCACGCATCCACCAGAAACAAGAAAGACCTGACCCATGCTTGAACTTGAACTCTCACCTGAACGTCAACAGATCAAGGAGGCGGTCACCGCCCTGTGCGACCGCTTCGGCGACGATTATTGGCGCGAGAAGGACGCCACCCATTCGTATCCCATCGAGTTCCAGAAAGCGATGGCCGAGGCCGGCTGGCTGGGCATCACCATGCCGCCGCAGTATGGCGGCGCCGGATTGGGCATCACCGATGCCGCGCTTTTGATGCAGGTGGTGGGCAACTCGGCGGGCGCGCTCGCCGCATGCACGACGATCCACATCAATGTTTTCGCACCCCACGCCATCGTGGTTCACGGCACCGAGGCGCAGAAGGCGGAGATCCTTCCGCCCCTCATCCGCGGCGAACACATGGCCGCCTTCGGCGTCACCGAGCCCGACGCGGGCCTGGACACCACCAGCATCACGACGCGTGCCGTGCGCAAGGACAAGGGCTACGTGATCAGCGGCCGCAAGATGTGGATGTCCACCGCGCAGCGCGCGAACAAGGTGATGCTGCTGGCACGCACCACCCCCATCGAGGAGTGCAAGAAGAGAACCGACGGCATGTCGCTTTTCTACACCGACCTCGACCGCCGCTACATCGAGGTGCGCGAGATCCGCAAGATGGGCCGCGCGGCGGTCGACTCCAACGCGGTGTTCATTGACGGTCTGCCCGTGCCCCAGGACCACCTGATTGGTGAGGAGGGCAAGGGCTTCCACATTCTGCTCGACGCAATCAACCCCGAACGCATCCTGGTGGCGGCTGAGGCCGTCGGCATCGGCCGCCGCGCGTTGATGAAGGCCACGAACTACGCCAAGGAGCGGATCGTGTTCGGGCGGCCCATCGGCCAGAACCAAGGCATCCAGCACCCGCTCGCCAAGAACTGGATGGAACTGGAGGCCGCCGACATGCTCACGTGGCGGGCGGCGCAGCTCTACGATGCCGGCCGGCCCTGCGGCCCCGAAGCCAACGCCGCGAAGTACATGGCTGCCGAAGCCGCGCTCAAGACCTGCGAGCAGGCCGTACGCACGCTCGGCGGCATGGGCTACGCGGCCGAGTACGACGTGGAACGTTACTTCCGCGAGATCATGGTTCCCAATATCGCACCCGTCAGCCGCGAGATGATCCTGAACTTCATCGGCGAGCGCGTGCTGGGGCTGCCCCGGTCCTACTGAAACGAAGGACGTCTTCCATGCACTCCGATCGTCAGTACGTCACAGCGCTCGCTCGCGGGCTCGACATCCTGGCGTGCTTTGACCTGCGCTCCCCACAGCTGTCGAATGCGGAGATCTCCAAGCGCACAGGTCTGCCCCATTCGTCCGTTTCGCGTCTGACGCATACGTTGATCAAGCAGGGCTACCTGGAGTACAACAAACAAGAGGGGAGCTACCGCCTGGGGCTCAAGATCCTGCTGCTGCAGCCCTGTGTCCTCGCTGGCGCGGGTGTCTCCAAGCTCGCCGAACATTGCCTGGAGCAGGTGGCGGACGAGCTCGGCGAGCGCGTTGTCCTCAGCGCCTACGAAGACCTGAGCATGGTGGTGGTGCAAGGTGCCGACGGCAACCGCCCGGTGCTCACCCGGGTTCAGATCGGCGTGCGCTACGGGCTCACGGGGTCAGCCACCGGGCGCGCGTATATCGCCTCCAGTGGCGCGCATGAGCAGCAGCAGATCCTGCAGCAACTCGCGCAGCGCGACAGGGGTGCCGCGCTGGACCTGAACGAGGAACTGGGAATCGCCACCGCCATGTACCGCAAGGACGGGTACTGTGTTTCTCTCAATACCAGCGGCGCCGGAATGAACAATGTGGCCACCCCCGCGCATCTGAAATCGCTGGGGCGCCGGGTCGTCCTGACCTGCGGCGGCCCAAAATCACGCGTCACCAGCGCGCTGCTGCACGATCGCATTGCCCCCTGCCTGCTTCGGGCGGCACGGCACCTGGAGCAAGCCTTCGAGCGCCCGATCAACTGACCGGAACGACCAGCGCGTCCAGCGCCACCGCGCCTTGGCCCGCCGGCAGCACGAGAAACGGGTTGATGTCGATGCTGTCGACCGTCTGCGCATGCGCCGCCGCGAAGATCGACAGCCGCGACAGGGCCTGGGCCAGCGCGTCGACGTCGCTGGGGGGCCGCCCCCGGAAGCTTTGCAGGAGCACCTTGCCGCGGATCTCAGAGATCATGGCGTGCGCCTCTTCCACACCGAAGGGCGCGACGCGGCAGGTGACGTCACCCAGCGCCTCGACGAGCACACCGCCCATACCGAACATCACCACCGGGCCAAAGACCGGGTCGCGGCTGACACCGAGAATGGTCTCCACGCCCTCGTGCAGCATCGGCGCGACGATCGCTCCGCCGATGCGCACGCCCGGCGCCGCCGCCGCCACCTTCGCCATCATGGTCCGCCATGCCGCGCGCAGCTGCTCAGGATGACGCAGGTCCAGGACCACACCACCGACATCGGATTTGTGCGCGAGCTCCGCAGCCAGAACCTTGAGAACGACCGGGTACCCAATCTTCTCGGCCGCAGCCACCGCAGCCTGCTCGCTGACCGCGAGCATTTCCTCCAGCACTGGAATGCCCGCCTTCGCAAGGATGTTCTTGGCCTGCATTTCATCCATCGGCCCCGCCGGAATCGGCTGCTGTTCGCCAGGGGCGGGCAGCGACCGCGCCGGGCTGGCGCCGACCGCCGCGCCGAACTTCATCAACGCCGCCGCCGCGCGCAGGGCCCGGGCGGGATCCTCGAACACCAGCGCTCCGGCTTGGGAGAACGCGTTGGTCACCTCCGGCGGACCCAGCATGCTGATCACGATGGTGCTGGCCGGAAGCCTCGCCAGCACGTCCTTGACCTGCTCCAGCACCTTGCCGGCCAGTGCCGCATCGGCCGAACCCATGCCGGCCAGGAAAGCGACCACCACGTCGTAGCGTCCCTTGACCAGCATGAGCTCGAGGTTCATCCGGAACAAGGCGGGGTCATTGATCAACTGAGCGGTGACATCGACGGGATTTTCCGTGCCGGCGAAAGGAACGACGGCCTTGAGCTCGGCCTGCGCGTCCAGCGGCATGGGCGCGACGTCCATGCCGAGCTTGTCGGCCTCGTCTGCCATGTGGACGCCCACGCCCCCGGAGACCGTCAAGAGACCGATGCGCTTTCCAGTGGGCAAGTTGCGCACTGTCGCGGTCGCATACGCAATGTCGAACATCTCCTCGATGTTGTGCGCGCGGTACACCCCGTACTCGCGCAGTACGGCGTCATACACCCTGTCGGAGCCGACCAGCGATGCGGTGTGTGATGCCGCGGCCCGGGCCCCGGCTTTGGACGAGCCCACCTTCATCATCACCACGCGCTTGCCATTGCGACGCGCGAGCTGCAGGGCCTGCAGCAGGCCCTGGCTGTCCTTGACCGCTTCGAGGTAGCCCACGATCACGTCCGTGCCTTCGTCTTCGGCGAAGTATCGGATGCACTCGGAGAAATCGACGTCGACCTGGTTGCCGGTCGTGATCCAGTGATTCAGCCCGAGCTGCCGGTGGAGCATCATCGACAGGCAGTAGCTGCCGAACGCCCCGCTCTGGCTGGCCACGCTGATGCGGCCCGCCAACAGCCCGCCGCCGGCGGGGGCCTTGGAGAAGGTCCCGTAAAGGCGGTTGCGCACGTTCACCACGCCAAGGCAGTTGGGTCCGACGATACGCATGCCGGTTTGACGCGCCAGTTGGGCGATGCGGCTCTGGCGTTCGCTGCCTTCAGCCCCGGTTTCCGCGAAGCCAGAGCTGAAAACCACCGCATGTGGGATGCGCTTGTCAGCGCAGTCCGCCAGCGCTGCGTCAACCTGGTCCGCCGAAAGCGCAATCAGGGCCAGATCGACCGGCGCCTCGATCGCACCCGCCGTGGCATATGCTGGGAATCCCTGAACCTCGCTGCGCAGCAGGCTGATCGGATACAGACCACCCTCGAAGCCGAGGGTCTTCATCATGTGCAACGAACGCCCGCCGATCTTGTCCGGATCGTTGGATGCGCCGTAGATCGCGATGCCGCGCGGCGCGAACAGGCTCTTCATGTGAACCGGCGCGGTCACTCGGCTTTGAAGTTCAAGGTCTTCACATACTGGGCCCAGCGCGCGGTGTCGCTGACGACAATCTGCGCGAACTGCTCAGGCGTATTTCCCACCGGGTGCACGTTCATGGCCGCGAACCGCTCCCGCACGGCCGGTGTCTGGACCATCGTCACGGCGGCCGCATGCAGGCGCTTGATGATGTCTGGCGGTGTGCCCGCAGGAGCCATCAAGCCGAGCCAGGATTCGAGCGTGAGCCCGGATACGCCAGCCTCGCGCAGCGTGGGCACGTCGGGCAGTACCGTTGATCGCCGGTCTGACAGGACGGCCAGGCACTTGAGCTTGCCGGCGCGCAGGTGCGGCAGCGCGCTGAACGGATCGAAGGTCATCGCCACCTCGCCTTTGAGCACCGCCTCCAGCGCGGGTCCGGCGCCCTTATAGGGAACCGACACGATGCTCGTGCCCGTGAGGTGCTTGAATACCTCCATCGCAAGGTGCACGAGGCTGGTCCCCGCCGCATAGTTCATCCGGCCAGGCTCCGCCTTTGCCAGCGCGATGAGCTCCTGGACCGTGTTTGCCTTCACCGAGGGGTGGACGATCATGATGTTGTCGATGTCGCCCAGGATGCTGATGGGCGTCAAATCCTTGACGGAGTCGTAGGGTGTCTTGTAGACGACCGGGGCAAAGGTCTGCGCACTGCGCACGGTCATCAGCAGGGTATACCCGTCAGGCGCGGCCTTGGCGACCACGTCGGTTCCTATGATGCCGTTGGCGCCGGGTTTGTTGTCGACGAGCACGGGCGTACCCAGCGAAGTGGAAAGCGACTGCGCAAGCAGTCTGGCCGAAATGTCCCCCAGGCCGCCAGCCGCGAAGGGCACAACCAGGCGGATCGGCCTCTCGGGCCAGGTGGCCGCCATGGCGGGCAGCGCCACTGCGGCGGCCACCGTGAGGAGACTTCTGCGGCGGATATGGCTTTGGGCGGCGATGTTCATCCGGCCAATTTAGCAGTGCACGCAGTAGAACAAAATGTCCGTCCGCAGTGCGGACGGACATCTGCGCAACGCCCGGCAATCGCCCAGAATCGCCCATGACCTCCGCAAGCATCGTCGGCATCGGCCAGACCGAGTTCTCTACCCGGTCGGGCCGCTCCGAGCTTCGCCTTGCGCTCGAGGCGATCAAGGCCGCGATCGCGGACGCTGGCCTCGCGCTGGGCGACATCGATGGCTTCGTACGCTACACGTGGGACAACAACAGCGAGGCCATGCTCACCTCGTCGCTGGGACTGCGCAACGTGCGTTATTACGGCGAAGTCGAGCATGGGGGCGTGAACTGCTGTGGCGCCGTGGCGCAGGCGGCCGATGCGATCATGGCCGGACGCGCCTCGTGCGTCGTCGTTTACCGGGCGCTCAATGCGCGCTCCGGCACGCGCTACGGCCGTGCCGACCGCTACTTTCAGGCCAGCGGCGGCGAAACGCTGGTCTCGTTGCGAGAGCCGCCCGGCGACATCTACACCGCGCCCTTCGGTTTGCTGGTTCCGACGCAGTTTCATGCCATGTATGCGCGGCGTTACATGCACGAGTATGGTCTCGATGAGGAGGGCCTCACGCAGATGCTGGGCGCCATCGCCGTGAGCCAGCGCGAGTACGCCAACCGAAACCCGCGCGCGATGCTCCACGACCGCGAACTGACCCTGGAGCAGTATCGCGCCGCGCGCGTGATCTCCGAGCCGCTGCGCCTGTATGACGTCTGCCTGGAAACCGACGGTGCGATGGCGCTCGTCCTGGTGCGCACCGAGAGCGGGCGTTCATTTCCCAAGCCGCCTGTCGAGGTGCTCGCGGGCAGCCAGCACCTGCGCCGCTTCTCAGCACCCATGCTGCTGTACAACGACGACTTGCACGTGTGCAGTCCACCGGAGGTGGCGAGCGAGTTGTACGCGCGCGCAGGTGTGTCCCCCCGCGATGTCGATGTGGCCATGCTCTATGACTCGACCTCGATGCTGGTGCCAATGGCGCTCGAAGCGTTCGGCTTCGCGGAACCCGGAGGGTCGCATGCGTTCTTCACCACGGGGCAGAACCGCATTGGCGGCCGGCTGCCGATCAACACGCACGGCGGCTTGCTATCCGAAGGCTACTTCCACGGCCTGAACTCCATCGCCGAGGGTGTTCGCCAGATTCGTGGCGACTCGTACAACCAACGCGAAGGCGCGCGGGTGGCGCTGATCACCGTGCGCGGCGCAAGCTCTTTGATCCTGGGACGAGCATGAGCATTCGGCCAAATGACGAGATCCTGCAGGAGCCCTTCTGGAAGGCCCTGGCGCAAGGGCAACTGCGGATGCAACGCTGCTGTGAGTGCGGCACCTTCCGCCACCCGCCCAGCCCGATCTGCCACAAGTGCGCCTCCTTCGAAATGGAGTGGACGCCCCTGGGCGGCGGCGCTCGGCTCTATTCATTCACCGTGGCCCGGCATTCCGTGCACACGTCGCTTGACGCCAAGATGCCGTACGTCATTGCCTTGGTGGACCTCGACGAAGGCGTGCGCATGGTCTCCAGCATTTCAGGCATCGCCGCGAGCGATCTGCGCATCGGCATGCGCCTGAAGTGCTCTATCGAAAAAGTGTCGGCCGATTTCGCATTGCCCTACTTCGTTCCCGAACCCGAAACCAAGACACCGTGAAAATCCCATTGAAAGAGCGCACCCTGGCAAAGCTGCTGCAGGCCAAGGCGGCCGCGAACGGCGACCGCACCTTCCTGCGCTTTCGCGACAGCACCTACTCCTACCGAGATGCGGACAGGCTGAGCAGCCAGCTCGCCGACGGCCTCTATGCCGCAGGCATCCGGCACGGGCAGCACGTGGCCGTGGTCCTGGAGAACCGGCCAGAGGTGCTCTGGCTGCACTTCGCATTGGCCAAGATCGGCGCCGTGACCGTGCCGGTGAACAACGCAGTCAAAGGCGATCTGCTCGCTTACTACCTCAACCAGTCGGACGCCGTGGCGCTTGTCGTCGAGGATGCCTACATCGAGCGCTGCGCTGCCGTGCGCGCGCAGTGCCCAAAGCTTCAAACGGTGATCACGCTCGAGAGCGAGGACGACGTGCACGCCTATGTCCGTGGCGACGGTAACGATGCCGCATCCGGCGACGTCGCCACCTTCGAAGCGACACGCGTGCTCGACTACCACGACCTTGCAAACGGCCAACACCCTGCTCACGCGGGGCAGGCGGTGCGCTATGACGACATGCTGCACATCCTGTACACCTCGGGGACCACCGGTGCCTCCAAGGGCAGCATGGTCGCCAACGCCACAGCGCTCGCCGTAGCGAACAAGTATGTGCAGGCGTATGGCTACACCCGCGACGACGTGCTGTTCACCTGCCTGCCGCTGTTCCACGGCAACGCGATGAACTGCACGGTGTTGCCAGCGCTGTTGGCCGATGCGCAGGTCGCGATGTCGCGCCGATTCTCCGCGCGCAGCTTCTGGGCCGACGTGCGCAAGTTCGGCGCGACGCAGTTCACACTGCTCTCGGCGATGACCAACATCCTGTGGCAGCTGCCGCAATCGCCACTGGACCGCGAGCACAAGGCGCGCATGTGCCAGATCGTGCCCACGCCCCCTTTCTTTCATGAGTTCGAGCAGCGCTATAACCTGCGCATCACCTCGCTGTACAGCCTGAGTGATTACGGCATCGCCGCGATGTACGGCCCCGACGCGCCGCGCGAAAAGTGGAGATCCGCTGGCCACGTGGTCCCCGAGATGTCCGTGGCCATCCTCGACGACGACGACCTGCCGCTTCCGGCCGGAGAGATCGGCCAGATCTGCATGCGCGGCAACGAGCCGTGGTTCAGTCGCCAGGGCTACTACAACATGCCCGATGCCTTCACCAAGGCCTGCCGCAACCTGTGGTTTCACACCGGCGATCGCGGCTACCTCGACCCGGATGGCTACCTGTATTTCGCCGACCGCATGAAGGAAGTGATCCGCCGGCGGGGCGAGAACATCTCGGCGGTAGAGGTCGAGAACATCATCGCCCAGCACCCCGCCGTCGCACACGTGGCGGTGTTCCCGGTGAGCTCGGAGTTCAGTGAAGACGAGGTGATGGCCACCATCGTGCTTCGTCCCGGGCAAACGCTGGACGGCGCGACCCTGGTGCGCCATTGCGAGCCGTCGATGGCCTACTTCATGGTGCCCAGGTATGTCGAATTCGCCACCGAGCTGCCGTTGACGCCGACGGGCAAGGTCGAAAAATACAAGCTGCGCGAACGGGCCGAGCCTCGGCTCGCGGACATATGGGACAGGGAAAAGAGTGGCATTGTCCTTCGGCGTTGAAAGCAAGAGTTCGATCCAGGGCGCGCTGCCCTTACCAAGGAGACACTTCATGAGTCCTTTTCGGGTGCCCATGCTGCTGGGCCTGCTGCTCACAGGCGTTGCAGGGGCCCACGCGCAAGAGTGGCCGACCAAGCCCGTGCGTATCGTCGTTCCCGTGGCGGCCGGTTCGGCCGGCGACATCTGGGCGCGGGTGATCGCGCCGCGGCTAGAGCAGATCTGGAAGCAGCCGGTGATTGTCGAGAACCGGCCGGGCGCCAGCACCATTATCGGCACCGAAGCGGTGGTCAACGCCGCGCCGGATGGCCATACCTTGCTGCAGGTCGGGCAGTCGTACCTGTGGGCCAAGTTCACGGTCAAGAACCTGCGCTTCGACCCGGAGACGGCGCTCACGCCCGTCTACAAGTTCGTCAACTACAAGCTGGTGTATGCCACCAATGCGCAGACCCAGATCAAGTCGATGCCCGAGTTGGTGGCGCAGAGCAAGGACAAGACGATCTTCTTCGGCGGCATCGGCGCCACCGGCGCGCACAATGTGTTGAACAACATCGTGGGCAAGAAGCTGGGCATTCGCTATTCGGTGGTCGACTACCCCGGACCGGCGCAAGTGACCATCGCCCTCTTGCGCAACGATGCGCAGTATGCGATGTACACGCCCAACGCCTACAGAAGCTTCTTCGAAGCCGGGACACTGCAGCCTTTGGCCGTCATCAGCGACGCGCGCTACCCCGACCTGCCGAACGTGCCGACGGTGCGCGAGTTGGGCTTCACGGGTTATCTGCCACAGCTGTGGGCGGGCATCTCCGCGCCCAAGGGCACACCCACGGCGATCGTCGACAAGATCGGGCGGGACATCGAGTCCCTCGTCGCGGACGCCGCATTCCGCCAGGACCTGGAAGGAAAGATCGGCGGCACCTTGCTCAAGTCAACACCGGCCGCCTTCGCGAGCGAGCAGCAGCAGGAGTTCAAGCTGTGGGCCGATTACTTCGCTGTCAACAAGCCACAATGAAACGTTCTACACGACCAAGGAAGCGCCAAAGAGCATGACCACCCATCACCCATTCAGAACTTTCAAGGAGTTGGAGTACACGGTTGCGGACGCCGCCGCGTACATCCGCCTGAACCGCCCGCAGCAGCTCAATTCGTTTACCTCCACGTTGTATGGAGAGGTCAAGGATGCGGTACGTCTGGCCGCGGCCGACAAGGAAGTCGAGGTGATCGTCATCACCGGCACCGGCCGTGCGTTCGCCACCGGAGGCGACCTGACCGAAGTGCTCGCCAAGCTCGACAACCCGGATCCCCTCGCGCTTCACGTGTACGACGACATGATGCCGTTCGAGGCGATCAAGTACTGCGAGAAGACCACCATCGCCGCCATCAACGGCATTTGCGTGGCGGGCGGGCTTGCCCTGGCCTGCTCGTGCGATGTGCAGATCGCCGCGAAAAGCGCCACCTTCGGCATCCCCGAGGCCAAGATCGGCATCGCCAGCTCGATGATCCCGACCCTGCTGTTCGGCAAGGTGAGCCTGGCCAAACTGCGCTACCTGCTCGTGACGGGAAAGTCGATCTCAGCCGACGAAGCCGAGCGCATCGGCATGATCACCGAAGTGACGCCAGACGACGCGCTGCAGGACCGGGTGGCCGAAGTGATTCGCGAGATCCGGCAGACCTCGCCGAACGCACGCGCTCTCTACAAGGAGTACCTGAACCGGATCGTGCCCTCGGCGCCCAATGCACACCTGTACCGCTCTCTGATCTCGGAAGAATGCCGCGAGGGCCTTCGCGCCTTCGGCGAGAAGCGCAAGGCGAAATTCTCGACTTGATGTCAACGGGTCGGCTTCGGCCCGCTCATCCCGCAAAAAAGGTGGTCCACTCCGACGCGTACTTGGCGGCGATTCGCGCCGACTCGCCGTAGTTGACCAGCAGCATGTTCTTGCGGTTCTCCTGCGCGAAGGCCAGGTACTTGCGTTGCTCGGGCGTCGCCTTCGCGATGACGGATGCGCGCACTGGCCCGTAAGCACCGGCGGTGAGAAGCTTGGCTTGCGCAGGCTCGCCCACGGCCGCGGCCATCAGTTGCATCGCCTCCTTCGCGTAGGTCGCGCTCCCCCTGGGGACCATGAGGGCAAACGTGTTGATGAGACCGTCCCTCATCGTGAAGGTGACCGGCGCGCCCTCTGCCTTGACGACCAGCATCCGCCCGGTAGTGGTGAGCGCCAGGTCGATCTGACCGGTGGCCAGGGCCTGTGCCGGGACCGCTCCCTGGGTGTACCAGAGCGAGACGTGAGGCTTGAACTCCTTGAGCTTGGCGAACACGATCTTCATCTTCTCGTCCGTCAGCGGATAGACCTCCTCGAGCTTCAGGCCGGCCGCCCGCAGCGATGCTTCGCTGAGGTAATCGCTGGCCTTGTACATGGCGCGGCTTCCCGGAAACTTCTTCACGTCGAAGAAATCGGCCCACGATTGCGGGCCCTTGTCTTCGGCGTACTTCTTGGTGTTCCATGCCATCACGACGCCGCCGCAGTGGGTATAGGTGCCGTGGTCATGGCGCAGCGCGGGCTCAAGTACCGATTGGTCCACCACGGTCCGATCCACTGGCGTCAACAGGCCCTTCTCGGTGCCGGCATGCAGGAAGCCGCCCGTGAAGTTCACGATGTCCCACTCCACCGCGTTGGCCCTGACCATCGCCTCGACCTTGGCCGGCGACATTGTTCCGTCGACGCGTATATCGATCTTCAAGGTCTTGGCAACCGGATCGACGAAGGCCTCCTGCTCCATCTTGGCCGTTGAGCCACCGGTACAGGCGTAGACCATCGGCCGGCGCTGCGCGAAAGCCGCGCCCGGCAGCAAGGCCGAGGCGCTAGCCCCGCCGACGAGTTTCATGAAGTTGCGACGAATGACCATGATGTGTCTCCTGTTGTGGTGGTGAGTGAACGAATCGATCAGCGCCCGCGCCAGACTGGCTTGCGCTTTTCCAGGAAGGCCGTGGCGCCTTCCTGCAAATCCTCACTGGCAAAAAAGATGGTGCGCATGCCGTTGAGGTAACTGGTTGCAGCCTCGAAGTCCATGTCGGCGGACGCCTGCAGCGCTTCGAGGCCGAGCTTGAGCGCCAGCGGGCTGAACTCACCAATCTGGGCCGCCATATCGAGCGCGGCCTGCTGCAGGTCGGCGTCCGGCACGATCTTGTTGACGATGCCGGCCTCCAACGCCTCCTGGGCAGTCATGATGCGGCCCGTAAGTGCAAGGTCATAGGTCAGACGCTCGCCCAGGACAGGCCGCACAACGGGCAACACCGTCAGCGGAAAAATCCCCAATCGGATCTCCGGAATCCCGAACGAGGCGCTCTGCGCCGCGATCGCCATGTGCGAAAGGCAGGCGATCCCCATGCCACCGCCCATGGCAGCGCCGTTGACCGCGGCGACCAGTGGCTTGCGGTAGTTTCGTGCAAGGCGGAAGACCTCCACCGGTGGATAGTCCCCCAGAACCTCGGGGGGTCGCTTGCTGAAAGCGGCCTTGAAATCCTTCTGGTCGCCACCGACACAAAATGCTTTTCCAGTGCCGGTGATGATGACCGAGCCGATCTCGCTTGAAGCCTCCGCCTCCCGCAATGCCGATACCAGTTCCTTGGAAACGCTGAAGCTCAGCGGATTGCGCCGCTCGGGCGTATTGAAGGTGATTCGGCGCACGCGTCCGATCGTTTCGATGATTAAGTCGGAAGACATTTGTGATAGCGCTTGTGATTGCGTTGTCGTGTCAGCTGTCAGAGAACGCCTTCGGCGCGCAATGCGTCGAGCTTCGCCTGGTCAAAGCCGAAATACTCGGCATAAAGTTCCGAGTTGTGCTGGCCGAGGGTGGGACCGGGGTGGCGGATGGTGTGGCTGTAGCCAGGGAACTTCGGCACGATGCCGGACATACGCACTTCGCCAAGGTCCGGGTCCTGCACCTTCACCACATCCTCGCGCGCCCGGTACTGCTCGTCTTCGAAAATATCAGCCGTGCTGTACACGCGCTCGTAGATCGCGTCGGATGTCTGAAGGCAGCGCTCGACATGCGGCCAGTCGTGCATCAGCGCCCATTGCGCCACGAGCCGGTCGCACGCCAGGACGAATTGCTGGATGTCCGCGTTCGAGCGCCGCATGACCCCGCCATCGAGCTCGGCCAATAGCTCGGCCGGTGCGCTCGCGCTTTCGATCAGTCTGCGGATGGTCGGCGCACCGACGGTGCTCACCACGAAATGCGTTCCGTCGCGCGTGGTGTAGAGATTGCGCACCAGCCCGAGCGACATCAGCGAATTGCCCGGCCGCTTCATGTCCAGGCCCAATTGGTCATAGGCCATGACCTGCACCGGGCTCAGGCGAAATAGGGCTTCGAACAGCGCCACGTCCACCACGTCAACGCCCTTCCTGCCGGTGCGCAGGCGATTGTTCATCGCCGCCATCAACCCGAAAGCGCCGAAGGTCGCCGCGACACCATCGGCCAGCGCAATGGAGGGAAAGACCGGGGGGCCATCCGGAAAGCCGTTGAGGTGGGCGAAGCCACTGAAAGCCTCTGCCGTGGTGCCGAAGCCGGGGCGGTTTTTCTTCGGCCCGGTCTGGCCGTAGCCGCTGATGCGCAGCAGCGACAGATTGCCGCCGGCGGCCTCAAGGTCTGTGGGGCCTAGCTTCCAGCGCTCGAGCGTGCCGGGCCGAAAGTTCTCCACCATCAGGTCGAACCGCGGCACCAGCTCCAGGAAAAGCTCTCGGCCCCGGGGAGTGCCCAGGTTCAATGTCATGCAGCGCTTGCCACGCCCCATGTTTTTCCACCACAGCGCCTGGCCCTGGCTCTTGGGCGTCGTCTGGCGCACCGGGCTGCCACTGGGGTGCTCGATGCACAGGACTTCGGCGCCCAGGTCGGCCAGCAAGGCGGCCGATAGCGCGGCCGAATACGCATGTGCAACGTCCAGCACCTTGACGCCGCTCAGGATCCCCCTGCCCTGCGCGTCTGTCATGCCGCCTCCGTCTCGGGCAGGCCGGCCGGATCCGAGCCCGTCGCGAAGGTACCGGCCGATTGCGGCAGCACTCGCGCCTTGTCGGCGTCCCACCGCAAGCCGACCTGATCGCCCAGCTTCAGATCCTTGTGCATGTTGCCAACCTCTCGGACCGTCATACTGCTGCGGTCGCGAAGCCGCACACGCATCGACTGCATCTCGCCCAGGTAGACGACCTCCACGATCTCCCCGGGCAATCCGTCCCCCGGCGCGACCAGGGAGAGGGTCTCAGGTCGCACCAGCACCGAGGCGGCCTGGCCCACCACCAGCCCGTCGTCCGCCGGCGCCCAGATTTCCATCGGGATGCCGGCGTGTCGCACACTGGCCCGGCCCGGCTCAATGGCCGTCACTGTGCCGGCCAGCAAGTTGGATTCACCCAGGAAGGCCGCCACAAAGGTATTGCGCGGTTTGTCGTAGAGCTCTCGCGAGGTGCCGATCTGCTCCAGCCGGCCGTCGCGGAACACGGCGACCCGGTCCGACATCACCAAGGCCTCTTCCTGGTCATGCGTGACATAGATCATGGTGCGGCCGATGCGCTGATGCAGCCGGCGGATCTCCAGTTGCAGGCGCTTGCGCAGCTGACGGTCGAGCGCCCCCATCGGCTCGTCCAATAGCAGCACGTCGGGCTCGATGATCAGGGAGCGTGCCAGCGCCACCCGCTGCTGCTGCCCACCCGAGAGCTGCGAGATCCGGCGGGCCGAATAGCCGCCCAGTTGCACCAGTTCAAGCATCTCACTCACTCGGCGGGTGATCTCGGTGGTAGAGACCTTGCGCGCTCGCAACCCGTAGGCCACGTTGTCGAACACCGTCATGTGTGGGAACAGCGCGAAGTTCTGGAACACCATTCCGATGTTCCTGCGGCGTGGCGGCAGCCTGGTGACGTCGACGCCGTCGACCATGACGCTGCCCGCGTCGGGCGCCATGTGGCCAGCCGCGATGTTCAGCAGCGTCGACTTGCCCGAGCCGCTGGGGCCCAGCAGGGTAAGGAATTCGCCTGGCCGCACCTCCAAATCCAGCGGATGCAAGGCCTGGGTTGCGCCATAAGACTTGGCAATGGCGCGGAACGCGAGCGCTTTCAAGTTGTGCTGCCTTTGTGCGCCTGGCGCTTCTCGATCATGCGAACCAGCGGCACCACCAGCAGCGTGAAAACCAGCATCAGTGTCGCGGCGACCGCCGCTGTGGGTGATAGGTCGACACGCACCACTTCGAACAACTTCACTGGAAGCGGCTTGTTCTGGAACGATGAGAGAAAAATGGAGACTACGACCTCGTCAAAGGAAATGATGAAGGAGAACAAGGCGCCCGCCGCAAGACCAGGAAAGATCCCTGGCAGCACGACGGTCCACAGCACCCGCAGTGGCCCCGCGCCCAGGCCAGCCGCCGCCTTGGCCAGGTTCGGATCCACGCTCTTGAGCGCCACGCCGACATTGAGCATGACAAAGGGCACGGCGATCACCGCATGCCCCACCGCGATCGACAGCAGCGTTCCCGACAGACCCATCCAGCGCATCGCGTAGTACAAGGCAAGCCCGGTGATCACGTGGGGCACGATCATCGGCGCCAGGAAAAGACCCGAGGCCAAGGCCTTCTTCCAGCCAATCAACTTCTCTACTGCGAAAGCCGCCAGAGTGCCGATGACTAGCGCCATTGGCGTCGCGATCAGGGCGATCAACAGGCTGTTGCGCAGCGCCGTGCGCCACTCCGGATCGGTGGCGACCACCTCGTACCAGCGCAGCGAGTACTTCGGCGGCGCGAGCTGGATATAGGAGGTGGGGCTGAACGACGCCGGTATCAGCGTGAACACCGGCAGCACCAGGAATGCGAAAACCACGGCGGCGAATCCGTAGGCCAGGATGCGTCGTCCATCGCGCATGGGTTCAGGTCCTCACTGGATTGACGCCGCGCAGCACGCGCGAGAAAAGCAGCACGACCAGCAGCGTCACCAACAGTAGCACCATCGCGACGGCGGCGGCCGTCGACGTGGCGAAGCGTTCATGAATCAGCATCTCGATCAACGAGGCCAGCGTGCTGTTCTGCAGGCCGCCGAGCATGGCGGGTGTGACAAAGAAGCCCAGGGAAATCAGGAACACCAGTGTGCCGGACGACAGAACGCCTGGCATCGTCAGCGGCAGCTGGACTTTCAGGAAGGTCATCAGCGGCGTGGCGCCCAGGCCATCGGAGGCCTGGATCAGGCGCTTGTCGACACCGAGCATCGCCGCATAGATCGGGAAGATGGCGAATGGCAGCATCACGTGGACCATGCCCAAGTAGACCGCCAGTGTGGTGTACAGCAATTGCGGCGGCCCGCTGGTCAGGCCTGTCGCCTGGATCAGCGAGGCGATCGGCCCGCCCTTGTCCAGCAACAGCATCCAGCTGAAGGTGCGGGTCAAGGCGCTCATCCACAGAGGGAAAAGCACGCACCAGAACCCGACCTGGCGCCACAGGCCGGTCAACTGCGTCAGCACCCAGGCGGTGGGATAGGCCACCAGGACCGTGACCACCGCCACCAAAAGCGCAGTGCGGAACGTGCGGGCAAGGACGAACCAGTAGACCTTGTCGTTCCACAACTCCTGGTACGCACCCCAGGTGCCGCGCTTGTCTTCCAGGCTGAGTGCGCCCATGTAAGCGATGGGGACGAGGAAGAGGAGAACCAGAAAGGCCACCGGAACGAACAGCAGCAGCACAGGGCCGAGCCGGATCGTTGGAGCCATGCTGGGCGAGCGCGTCATGATCCCTTTCCTGGTTTTCCAGCACGTGGCGGCTGGTGTTGGTTCGCTAGCGTAAGGGCTGTGACGCGGCGCGTCAAAGAGGGCGCCTCATTTCGCATATAAAACAGTCATTGACAATATCTGTGACCTTGCCATGCCCCGTGCCCCGTCTCGCGCGCCCCAGAAACAGACCTCAGCTGAAGTGCACATGGTGCAAGTCCCAGCAATTACGCGGGGCTTTTCGATCCTGCGGTATCTCGCCCGCACATCTGAGTCGGTGGGCGTCCAGGTGTGCGCCAGAGAGCTCGGAATCGTTCCGAGTACGTGCTTTCACATCCTGCGCGCGCTGGTCAATGAGGACGCGGTGGTGTTCGATCCGATTACGAAGAAGTACACGCTGGGGCTGGGGCTGCTGACGATCGCCAGCACTGTGGTTCGGCGCAAACCTCAGTTGCGCCTTCTGCAGCACGACCTTGACAGCATCGCCAAGCGTTACGGAGTGACGGTCGTCCTTGGAAAGATCGCGGACGCGCAGCGTTCTATCGTCCTTGCGGTCAGCCACGGCGCCCAGGCCATGCGCTTCCATGTGGGCATTGGCACCCGCTACCCCACGCTGGCCAGTGCGTCGGGGAGATGCTTCGCCGCTTACTCAGGTATCGCGATCCCGCAGTTGTCCGCGGCCGTTCGCATGCTCCATTGGTCAACCCGTCCGACCATCTCGGCCTGGCGAAAGGAGGTCCTGCTCACACGCATGCGGGGCTTCGCCATCGACGAAAACCACTACGTCGCCGGCGCAACGGCCCTGGCGGTTCCGGTGCTCGATGGCGCAGCGCGGATCCAGGCGACCGTTGCGGCGATCGGCCCCTCGGAAGTGCTGGATGCGCCGACGCGGGCTGCATTGGTCGAGCAGTTGCAACGTACCGCCGCGCGCGCCACGACGCTCTTGCTAACGTGAGGTCAGCGAGGCACCGGGGACTGCGTCAGGCCGCCCCCACCACAGCCTCGTCCGTGCGCGTCGCCCCCCGGTTGTCCCGCCAACTCACGGCCACGCGGTCGCCCGCCCGCGCGCCCTTTACGGTGAACTGAAGGAACGGGTTCTTGGAGATTCCCGGCCCCCAGTCGGCATTGAGTACTGGCCGACCGTTGAGCGTCGCCATGACGTTGGTGATGTGCCAGGCGGGAATGGTCTTGCCGGCCGCGTCCTTGCGCTGCCCGGTCTCCATCTCGTGTTGCATCAAGACGCGCACCACGGCGCCGGTGGCGTTGGCTTGGGCTCGGATACGGGTGGGTTCGGCCATGGTGTCCTCGTGGTGTTCAGCCGATGCAGCCGCCCATCGTGACCTTCACCGCAAGTCGTGCAAAGTGCGCCTTGCCGTCCTGCGTGATGGCCACGGCGATCACGTCGGATGTCTGGCTCATCTTCGCGCGGGTGGCAAAGGCGGGCTCGATCGCGTCGCCTACGTCGAACCGGGCCAGCAGCATCGTCGGGTTCTTTTCCGCCAGCAGCAGCATCTGGCGCACGCCCGGCAGCGTGCTGGCGATGGACAGGTCCACCACGGCGCCGTTTTCGGCGATCTCGGGGCCCGTGACGGTCACGGCACGGCTCTCGGCAGGCACGGCCCCGCCACAGGCGCGCACCACCTCGGCCAGGCTGCGCGCGTCGAACGCGGCCTTGTTGAAGGCGTGTGCCAGGTGCGGGAACAGGCCGGTGCCCGCCAGCAAGGCGGCAACGCGCACACCGTCGGACAGAAAGACTCTTCGGGGGTTGGTCATGGTGCAAGTTTGCAAGGCTGGGGTATTGTCGCCCAGCCTGCTTGTCCCCAGCGCGAGCCTGGGCGATGATCTCGGCCGATTGGAAATGGATGCGTGATGACTGATTCGCTGATGGACCCGGCCACCGCCACGCGCTGGGTCGTTTGGGGGGGCCTGCTACTGGGGTTGCTGCTCGGTGCCGCAGGCCAGGCCACGCGCTTTTGCGTGCGCGGCGCCATCGCCGACCTGGTGATCGCCCGCAACCCCGGCCGGCTCGCTGGTTGGCTGCTGGCGGTGATGGTGGCCATGGTGGCCGTGCAGGCGCTGGTCGCCCTGGGCCTCTTCGACGCCCGCCGCACCTTGGCCTGGAGCCCTCGCCTGCCCTGGTTGTCGTACCTGGCCGGCGGCGCGATCTTCGGCTTCGGGATGATGCTGGGGGGCGGTTGCCCGCAGCGCAACCTGGTCAAGTCCGGCAGCGGCGACCTGCGCGCCCTGGTGACGCTGGTCGTCACGGCCATCGCGGCCCTCATGACGCTGCGCGGGATGTTCGCGCCGTGGCGGGTGGAAGGCCTGGACCGCGTGATGATCGAGCTGGGGGGGCCACAGGACCTGGGCAGCCAGCTGGCCGCCTTCGCGCCCGGCACCGTACGGGCCATCGTCGTGGCGCTGGCGATGGCGGCGACGCTGGCCTGGGTCTGGCGCCACCGGCGCGGCGTTCGCGCCGCGGATGCCTGGGGGGGTGTCCTGGTCGGGCTGTGCGTGCCCGCCGCCTTCCTGCTCACCGGCTGGCTGGGCTACGTGGCCGAACATCCGCAGACGCTGGAGCAAGCTTGGCTGGGCACCCAGTCGCGCCGCCCGGAGGGCCTGTCCTTCGTCGCGCCATTGGCGCATGCGCTGGACCTGCTCACCCTATGGACCGACCGGAGCACCGTTGCCACCTTCGGCGTGACGCTGTCGATGGGTGTGCTGCTCGGCAGCTTTGTCTGGGCGCGGGCGCGCGGCGGTTGGCGCTTGCAGGCCTTTACCACCCCGCGCGAGTTGCTGCTGCACCTGGGGGGCGGCGTGCTCATGGGATTTGGGGGCGTGACGGCGCTGGGCTGCACGCTGGGCAACGGCGTGACCGGGCTGGCAATGCTGTCGGCCGGCGCCGTGCTCGCCACCGGGGGTATCGTGGCCGGCGCCTTGGTGGGGCTGCGCTTGCGGCTCAACCATGAAGCGACGGGCGTTGCGTCCGCGCCGAATAAGCTTATGACAAACTGAGGACTTGCGAGCGGCGTTCACCGCCCTTAGAGTGAGCCAGTTCAACCATTGGAGACACCCAAAAATGATCATGAGATGGATCGCCCTGGCCGCCGCCGGCCTCCTCCCCGGCCTGACCGCCGCGCAGGACGCGCAGGCCCTGCATGTCGCCAGCCTGGCGGCCACCTGTGCCAACTGCCACGGCACCCAAGGCCGCGCCGTCGATGGCTCGGTCGTCCCCGGCTTGGCCGGCATGCCGCGCGACTACATGAGCACGCAGCTCAAGGCGTTCAAGT
This sequence comes from Comamonadaceae bacterium, assembly GCA_947476465.1. GTDB lineage: Bacteria > Pseudomonadota > Gammaproteobacteria > Burkholderiales > Burkholderiaceae_C > Ramlibacter. The sequence continues at coordinate 46,660 of CANJQN010000025.1, forward strand.
CGGGCGGCCGGCCGGCAACGATCATGCACCAGCTGTCCAAGGGCTACAGCGACGCCCAGATCGAGCAGCTCGCCACGTATTTTTCGGCCCAGAAGAAGTGAAGGAAGCCAGCTCCATGCAACGCAGACACTTCCTCCACTCCTCCGCCGCCCTAAGCCTGCTGGGCCTGGGCGCCTGTGCCACCCCTTCCAGCATCCCGGACAAGGCCCGCGTCGTTGTCATCGGCGGCGGCTACGGCGGCGCCACAGCGGCCAAGTACGTGCGGCTGTTGTCAGACCACAAGATCGACGTGGTGCTGATCGAACCGAACGCGTCCTTCGTGTCGTGTCCGATGTCCAACCTGGTGGTGGGCGGCAGCCGCCAGCTGGCCGACATCACAACGCCCTACACCGCGCTGCGGCGCCAGCACGGCATCACCGTGGTGCGCGATCTGGCCACGGCGGTGGACACCGCCCGCCGCCAGGTCACGCTGGCCGGTGGCGCGCGCATCGGCTACGACAAGCTGGTGGTCTCGCCCGGCATCGACCTGAACTTCGCCGCGGTGGAAGGCCTGGCCGCCGCGCAAGCCGCGGGCACGGTGCTGCAGGCCTGGAAGGCCGGCCCCGAGACCGCCGCCCTTCGCGCCCAACTCGAAGCCATGCCCGATGGCGGTGTGTATGCCCTCACCATCCCCGAAGCGCCCTACCGCTGCCCGCCCGGCCCGTACGAGCGGGCCTGCCAGGTCGCCTGGTACCTCAAGAACGCCAAGCCCCGCAGCAAGGTGCTGATTCTGGATGCCAACCCCGACGTCACGTCCAAGGGTGCCCTGTTCAAGAAGGTCTGGGCCGAGCAGTACCCGGGACTCATCGAGTACCGGCCACAGCACAAGGCGGTGGCGGTGGATGCGCGCGCCGGCGTGATCAAGTTCGAGGTGCAAAACGACGTGAAGGCGCAGGTACTGAACGTGCTGCCGCCCATGCGCGCCGGTGCCATCGCGGCGCAGGCGGGCCTGAACAACCTGGCCAACAACCGCTGGTGCGGCGTGGACTACCTCACCTTCGAATCCACCGCCGCCAAAGACGTGCACGTGCTGGGCGACGCCGTCCAATCCGCGCCGCTCATGCCCAAGAGCGGCCACATGGCCAACAACCACGCCAAGGTGGCCGCCGCCGCCATCGTCGCGCAGCTGTCGGGCTGGCAGGTCAATCCGGCGCCAATGCTCACCAACACCTGCTACAGCTTCGTGGACGACAAGAAGGTGGTGCACGTGGCCAGCGTGCACGAGTGGGTGGCTGCCGAGAAAACCTTCAAGGTCGTGGCCGGCTCGGGCGGCCTGAGCAGCGCGCCCACCGACCTGGAAGGCACCTACGCCTGGAACTGGGCGCGCAACATCTGGGCGGATACGCTGACCTGAACACCGCCGCGAGCCGGTTCGGCGCGAAACGCCAGGTGGAGCAGCGCGTTCACGGCTTGCACGTGAAGCTGCCAGCCTTGACGCCCCAGCGCGGTGGCCACCAGGGCGCAGCAAGATCCGTATGAATCCACCGCCCGCCCCCTCCCCCCAGCCGCGCAACCCCTTGCACGGCGTCACGCTTGAAAGCATCGTCACCGAACTCGTCGCCAGCTACGGGTGGGAGGGCCTGGCGCAACGCATTCCGGTGCGTTGCTTCAGCCATGAGCCCAGCATCGGCTCGAGCCTGAAGTTTCTGCGAAGGACGCCTTGGGCACGCGAGAAGGTGGAGGGTTTGTACCTTTTCATGCTGCGCGATGCACGGCGGATGGGATCACCTTGAAGCCGCTGGCCGCCCAGAGCCTTCGATGTGGGCATCGGCACACGCTATCCCCCCAAGCACCTCAGGAAGATCCGATGGTGCCACCCGCATCCAGGCACCGGCGCCCGATGGACCGGCCTAGACGGGCGTCTCCCCTGCGATCTGAAACCGACGCATGCGTCGCGGAAAGTTCCACGTGTCGTTGATGGCCAGATGCTGGCAGCAGCGGTTGTCCCAGAAGGCGACCGAGCCTGCACGCCACCGGAAGCGGCAGGTGAATTCCGGGCGCGCAGCGTGTGCGTAGAGAAAGTCGAGCAGCGGCTTGCTTTCCGCTTCCGCCATGTCCTCAAGTGCGATCGTGGTCATGCGGTTCACGTAGAGCGCCTTGCGTCGCGTGACGGGGTGCGTGCGCACGACCGGATGCAGGCTCCGTGTCTCCTGCCACCCGGAGTCATCGCGCACCTTCGTGCTCCGGTCCGCATTCAACCCGACCCTTGGGCCCGCCGTCAGGCAGTCTGAGTGGACCGCCCTCAATCCTTCAAGGAGCCTCTTCATACCATCGGAGAGTGCGTCGTAGGCGGCGTATTGGCTCGAAAAAGCGGTGTCGCCACCGTAGGGCGGAATGTCAACCGCGTAGAGCACCGATCCCATCGGAGGCTGCGCGGCAAAGGCGGTGTCAGAGTGCCAGTCTTCGCCCACCACCTTCTTGTCACCCGGCATGCGAACGACCTCTATGACATGCGGATCGCCGCCCGACGCTACGAAGTTGGGGTGCAGGTACAGGCTTCCGAACAAGGCCGTGAATTCCTTGTGTTGCTCCAGCGTGAGAGTCTGGTCGCGAAAGAAAACGACACAATGCTCGAACAAGGCGGTTCGAATCAGTTCCAGGTGAGCCGCATGCAGTGGCCGGGACAGATCGATGCCTTGAATCTCGACGCCGATCGCGCCGGACGCACGTTCGATGGTGATGTCCCCCGGACACTCGGAAACGGCCCGGCTGAGCGCGTCATCTTGCTGGATGGGCATGGCTATGACTGGCTGCGCTTTTCATTCAGGCTGGACGCCCGCGAGGGCGAATAACTTACGCCACCGGTCCACTTCGGAGACGATGAAGCTTCGCGTTTCCTGCGGCCCCAACGGCCTGCTGGTCACCCCGAGAGCATTGATCTTGCTCTGGGTCTCTGGTTTGTCGAGCACTCGCTTCAAGGCAGCATGGATCGCATCGATTACAGCCGGGGGGGTTTGCGCTGGCGCCGAGATGGCAAACCAGCCCGCGAAGCTGCCGTACTCTGGATAACTCTCGCCGATGGCCGGCCAGTCCGGCGCGGCTGGCAGTCGATTTCCCTGCGCCACGGCAATGGCCCGAAGTTTTCCGCCCTTGACCTGTGCCATCGCCGGCCCGAGATCGACGAAAGCAAAATCAATGACGCCACTCATGATATCGAGGGCACTCAATGGCACCGATTTGTATGGCACAGAGATGACCTTGATGCCGGCGACGCTGGCAAGTTGAGCCAGGGCTGCCTGCACGGACGAAGACCCATATCCGCCTTTCAACTTCTCTGGGTTTTCCTTGGCGTACTTGATCAAATCAGGAAGTGTCTGCAAGGGAAAATCAGTACGCACCAGCAAGGCGAGTGGCGCTTCCCCGATGCGCATGATGTGACTGAAATCCGTCGTCGGGTCGTAGCTCAGCTTCTTGAACAGACTGACGTTCGAAGCGAGAACTGAGTTCGTGCCGAACAGAATCGTCTAGCCGGTTGCAGCGCTCTTGATCACGAATTCGGCAGCAATGGAGCCGCCGGCCCCGCCCCTGTTGTCGACGATGAATGGCTGGCGCAGTTCGGTCTGCAGTTCGGCGGCCAACAAGCGCGCCAGCTGGTCGGAAGTACCCCCGGGAGGAAAAGGCACAAGGATTCGCGTGGTGCCGGTTGGCCAAACTTGCGCCTGAGCGACAACGGCCAACAAGCCGATCACAAAAGCTGCAACCCATCTTGATATCCGCATCATCGTGACTCCTTACGAGGATACTTTTCAGTGACTTCAAGCAATTCTTAATGGGGATTGAGCATCGTCCGCCGCCCCGCCGTCAGGCACAGGATAGCGCGGCCCGATCTGCCGAGCGATTTTTAGCGCGATGTGCCGGCGATACATCCAACTGGCGCAAGATCGTTCACATTGAGCTTCAACCGGGCGCCTACTGCGGCTGAACGCCCATGGTGGCCAAAAGCCGCGGCAGGCGCTCGACTTCACTGCGCACGAAGGCGTCGAATTGCGTCGGCCCCATGTACAGCGGGTCTGCGCCCAGTTGCTGCAGGCGCCGCGTGACCTCCGGGGTCTTGACCACGCGCTCGAGTTCGTCGGCGATGCGCCGGACGATGGGCTCGGGCGTGCCGGTGGGCGCGAACAGGCCGATCCAGCCGACAAAGTTGAAGTCGTTGACGCCCAGCTCGGCCATCGTCGGCAGCTCAGGCGCCTGCGAGCTGCGCCCGCCCATGCTGACCACCCCCAGGGCGCGCACCGAGCCCGCCTTGACATGCGCCATGCTGGAGCTGATGTCCGGGAACATCACCTGCACCCGCCCGGCGATCACGTCCGTCAGCCCCGCCGGATTGCTCTGGTAGGGCACGCGCAGCATCTCGGCGCCTGCGCGGCGGGCGAACATCTCCCCCATGATCAGGCTGGAGGTATTGCCGGCCGCGAAGCTCAACGCCTTGGGGTTGGCCTTGACGTAAGCCATGAGCTCTGCGGGTGTGCGCGCTGGCACAGAGGGGTGAACCACCAGAAAGCTGGAAAACGTCCCCACCATCCCCACGGGCGAGAAATCCTTGACGGGGTCGTAGCCCAGCTTGGCCACCAGGCCAGGATTGGCACCGTGGGTGGAGGTGGTCCCCAAAAGCAAGGTCAGGCCATCCGGGGCTGAACGCGCCACGTACGTGGCGCCTATCGATCCGTTGGCGCCGGGCCTGTTTTCCACCACCACGCCCTGCTTGAACGCCACCTCCAGCCGCTGTGCCACCAGGCGAATGGCCGTGTCGGAGCCGCTGCCCGGCCCGAAGGGCACGACGATCTTGAGCGGCCGGCTCGGAAAGCTCTCGGCCGGGGCTTGGGCCAGCGCTGGCCCGCAAAGGGCCAGCGCGGCGGCGACAGCCAGCAGTCCGCGCCTCAGGACGCTGGGGGCCTGGCCGTCGATTTCCTCCCGGTACACCGGGGCCAAGCGTTGCGCCTGATCCAACTTGGACATTCTTGTCTCCCCTGGCCTCTTGGGCTCGCCTCAGTGTAGCGCGCGAACGCTACCGCTGCGCCGTCCTGAGGCGCTTGTGCGCCATGTGCGATCAACGGCACACCTCCTTGATGCCACTCGGTCTATTGCCGGTGGCTTTCTGGTCCCCGACAATCCGGGCAACTGAACTTCGAGACACTCATGGCGCAGACGATCAGAATCGGGACCGGATCCGGCTGGTGGGGCGACCGTATCGAGCCCGCCGCCGCAGTCGTGGAAAAGGGAGCACTGGACTACCTGTGCTTCGAGACCATGGCCGAGGCGACGGTCTCCGGTGCCCAGGTTCGCGCACGGCGAGACCCCACCTTCCCGGGGTACGACACCCATCTCGACGCGCGGATGCGAGCAGTCTTGCCGGGCTGCATGGCGCATGGCGTGAAGATCGTCTCCAACCAGGGCTGGATCAATCCAGCCGGTGCCGCCCGGCGCATTACCGAGATCCTGCGCGAGCTCGGCCACTTCGACATCCGGGTTGCGGCTATTGAAGGCAGCGTGATCACCGACCGCATGGCCGCACTGGACCCGGTGGTGCTGGAGACTGGACGTCCCGCCTCCACGTTGGCGCCGCTGGTATCGGCCGAGGCGTACCTGGGCGCGGAGGCGATCGTCCAGGCACTGGACGAGGGCGCCCACATTGTGGTGACCGGTCGCGTCGCGGACCCATCGCTGTTCCTCGCGCCCCTGGTACACGCGTTCGGTTGGCGGGCGGACGACTATGCGCTGCTCGGCGCGGGCACCGGCGTCGGCCACCTGCTCGAGTGCGGGGCCCAGGTCACCGGCGGCTACTTCGCCGATCCAGGCTTCAAAGATGTCCCGCGCCCCTGGGACCTGGGCATGCCGATCGCGCAGGTATGGCCGGACGGCTCTGCTGAGATCAGCAAGACGCCAGGCACCGGCGGCGCCGTGACGCTGCGGACTGTCAAGGAGCAGATGCTGTACGAGGTGCACGACCCCGCCGCATACATCACGCCCGACGTGGTTGCGGACTTCACCACCGCGCACCTTGAGCAGGCCGGACCCGACCGCGTCCGGGTATCGCACATCAGTGGCAAGCCCCGCACCGCGACACTGAAGGTTTCCATCGGCTGCCTCGAGGGCTTCATCGGTGAGGACATGTTCTTCCACGCCGGTCCAGGTTGCCTGCAACGGGCCCGCCTGTCGCGTCGAATCCTGGAGGAGCGTTTCCGCATGGTCGGCCTGGACGCCCAAGAGCTGCGCATCGACCTGCTGGGCATCGATGCCATCCATGGAGAAGCCAGTGCGCCAACGGATCGCGATCCTTCCGAGGTCGCGGTGCGGGTGGCGGCTCGTACGCGCACACGGGCAGAGGCGGACAAGGTCGGTCGCGAGGTCGATGCGATGGCGGTGTCGGGGGTGGCCCACACGGGCAAGCGGATGCCGCACGCGGACCGTACGCGCGAGGTCGTCGGCATCTGGTCCGCATTGGTCCCGCGGGAGCAGGTGAGCGGGCGAATCCTCTGGTTCAAGAGCTGACCTATGCAAGAGCTATATCCAGTTCCGCTGCGGTGCCTAGCCCATGCGAGGTCCGGCGACAAGGGCGACATTGCCAACATCGCGGTGTTCGCGTACGACGCGCATTTCTACGACACCCTCGTGGAGCAACTGACCGCAGCGAGCGTACAGGAGCACTATGGCGCCATGTTCCGCGGCCCGGTGCGGCGCTACGAAGTGGCGAATCTGCATGCCCTTAACTTCGTATGCGAAGGCGCCCTCGGCGGGGGCGTCTCGCGCAGCTTGCGCCTGGACAATTACGGCAAGAGTCTCGCGGCTGCGATACTTGCCGTTCCGATACTGCTTTCGCGCGAACAGCTGACGGCGGTGGACGCGCGGCTCTTGGCAGCTGCTGGCGTTCACCTGCCGCCATATTGATGAAAATGCTACTGACACCCCAGCAAGAAGCTGCACGCTACTGCCAGCCGTCGGCTTTCGTGGCCGGCGAGGAAGGCCGTCACGATCTTGGGCCTTTCGAGTTCGAAAGCGGCGAGCACCTGCAGCAGCTCACGGTGGGGTTCGTCACGCACGGCAAGCTCAATGCGGCGGCGGACAACGCTGTGCTGCTGCTGCCTGGCACCACCAACACACGCCACAGCGGCGATGGGTACATCGGTCCGGGGAAAGCTTTTGACCCCGAGCGCCACTTCATCATCGCCATTGAAGCCATCGGGGCGGGCACCTCGTCCAAACCTTCGGACGCCCTGGCCGAGCGCTTTCCACGCTACAACATCCGCGACCTGGTGCGCGCGCAGAAGATCATGGTGAGCGAACGATTCGGGCTGTCGCGCCTGGCTGTTGCGGGGTCATCGATGGGCGCCTTCCAGGCCCTGGAATGGGCTATCGGCCATCCCGGCATGGTGCACTCGGCGGTGCTGATTGCTCCGGCCGCTCGCGCGGGGACCGTGTTCCGCAACGTCGTCGGGCTGATCCAGGAGGTCCTGCAACTGGATCCCCACTGGACTGACGCGCTGCCCGACATGCGCGAATTGGTCGCGCTGCGCACGGCGGTCAAGCTGTACTTCCCTTGGACCGTGAGCGATGCTTACCTGGAACGCATGCCGCTACCGTTGATCGATCTCGAGATTCAGTCCGCCATCGCCAGGTCAGAGCAGTGGCACCCGTGGGATTACGTGCGGCGCTACCAGGCCTCGGCAAGCCACGATGTGTCGCTGCCCTTCAACGGCGACATGAAGAATGCGCTTTCCCAAGTGCGCGCGCGCACGCTCGTCATGCCGATGTCCAGCGAACGCCTGCTGGGAAGCGGCAGCGGCGCTGAGCTGGCCCAGCTGATCCCCACAGCGCGTGTGGTGTCGGTCCCAACCGACCGGGGCCACCTTGGCTGGCGTGCCCTTGAGGGTGCCCCGGAAAGCGAAGTCATCAACCGCCAGATTTCCCAATTCCTGAAGGAGACACACCCATGAAATCATTCCACGCATCACGGCGTTTCCTGCTCGCGACCGTGCTCGCCGCCTGCGCCGCGGGGGCCGGCGCCGCCGACCCCTACCCAACCCGAGCGATCAAGTTGATCGTGCCCTACACACCCGGGCAAGGTGCGGACTCCGCCGCGCGCCTGGTCGCGACCCGCCTGTCCGAGCGGCTCAAGCAACCCATCGTGATCGAAAACAAGCCCGGCGCTGCGGGCAACATCGGCGCCGAAGCGGCCGCCGGTGCCGCGGGCGACGGCTACACGCTGCTGGTGGGTTCCAATGCGACCCATGCGGCGAACGCCGCGATGTACCCGTCGCTGCGGTTCGATCCGATCAATGACTTTGTGGGGGTGGCGTACATCGGCGCCGTGCCCATGGCGCTGGTGGCGGCGCCAGGCTTCACGGCGTCGGGCGTGCGCGAGCTGGTCAGCCTGGCCAAATCGAAGTCCGGTGAAGTGACCGTCGCGGTGCCGAGTTCCACCGCGCGCGTGGTGCTCGAGCTGCTGTCCCAGTCCGCGGGCGCCAAGTTCAAGGATGTTCCGTACAAGGGCAGCAGCGCCGCCATGGCCGACCTGATGGGCGGCCACGTGCAACTGAGCATCGACACCGCCATGGCCGCCACCCCGTTGGTCACTTCTGGAAAGTTGAAGGCCCTGGGAGTCACCAGCGCACAGCGCACGGGCGTCCTTCCGACCGTTCCCACCTTCGCCGAGTCTGGCATACCGGATTTCGCCCTGGTGGCGTGGAACGTGTGGTTCGCGCCCAAGGGGACGCCTCCCGAGATTGTCAACAAGCTCAATCAGGAGATCGGGCAGGTGCTGGCGGAACCAGAGACCGCCGCAAAGCTGAAGGCGCTCGGTTACCAGCCCGGGGGCAGCGAAGACCCGAAGAAGGTCGCGGAGTTCGTGCGCACAGAAACCCAGAAGTGGGGAAAGCTGATCCGCGCGGCCGGGATCAAGGCAGATTAACCCCGGTGCACCAGGTCGCGACGAGTTTCGCTAACACGCGAGTCCTCGGTGACATCGGGATTCCCCTTCGGCCTGGGTCGCGGCCACGTTGCTCTTGATTCAGCGGTACTTCGCCGCCGTGATGAACTCGCGGAAGGTCTCGCACCACACCAACACGGTGTCGTACTTTTCGAGGTCCACGCCTGCCGGCAGCGGCACGATGAAGTTGCGGAAGGTCTTCACGTCCCCGACGCGAAGCATCTGCGACTTCAATGGCTCCACGTCGGCCTCGGTCTCCACAAATTTTGGTGACAAGTACAGCTTGTAGTCCGGCCCCGGCGCGATCTCGCCTTGCAGGCTGATCGCATCGGGCCCGACGTTCACCTTGCCCTCACCCCAGTGCAGCGCGTCGCTGCCCTTGAGATCGCGGCGGAACTGGCCGGTGTGCACTGCGCGCTGGGCTTGCGCCTGAACTTCGGCCGTGCTGGGCGCAGCCGGTGCGATCAGCAGCGGCAGTGTGTAAATGCCCGCGGCAAATCCAAAGGCGGCGACAGCCGCATGCGTGATCAGCAGAAGGAGGACGGATCGCAGCTTCATATCAGGCTCCTGGTATCAAACCCAGATAATCTCGCACCACCTGGAGCAGCTACTACGCCATGGCGGTCATTGACCTGGGCGAGGCGGTGGCACAACAAATACAGGCCAAGCCATGAACCCGCTCAACCCCAAAAAACTGCTGCTCACCAAGTGGACGGCCGTGACCCCCGTGGCCAAGCAAAAACACTTTTTGGTCAGCCGGGTGATTCAGCCCGAGGTTGTGACCGACCCCGTGGTGTTGGTGGAAATTGAAGCGGTGTTTTCCAAAGCCACGCAAGTGATCGCTTGGCGTGACTTGCAAGATGAAAGTGTTTGGCGCCAGGGATGGGTTTGAAGAAGGTTGGTCATTCGCTCTGCAAGTGTCGATTCCTTCGACGGCTGCCATAGACGGCAAACCGTTATCCGCGTCAACCAACATGTTTTCAATTTTCAAACTTGAAAAGATTGTTAATTTAATATAAATTTTCTTATCGTCCAACAGGAATGTCAAAAATGAAAATACTAAGATGGCTTGCCCTCACCCTTCTCGGCGCATCAGGCTTTGCAGCCGCCCAAGGTACATCAACAAAAGAAGTTAAAGAAATTGAATTCAAATCATTAAATCCACGTCAATATGAAGATGTAATCAACGAGAAATGGCAAGAGATCACTGTCAAAGCAAAATTATTTGTGCCCAATAACCCTAGTTCACCTAAAGCACCCGCCATGATCGTCTTGCATGGCAGCGGTGGAATATCAGATGGGCGAGAATTGAGTTATGGTGAAAAGTTTAATAGCCTTGGAATGTATTCCTTGGTTATAGACTCATACCTATCAAGAGGTGTCGACAAGATGCCATATGCAAGACGCTTGTTTGAAATATCTACATTTGCCCAAGCTTCTGACGCGATAGCAGCATTAGATTATATTTCAAAATTAAATTATATTGATGAATCCAAAATTGGCGTGATTGGATTTTCATTTGGCGGCGTTACCTCCTATCAATTAAATTTAGAAAATATTACATCGAAAATATCTAAGAGCAATAAGAAGTTTGCCGCCAATATTAATTTGTATGGGCCATGCCAATTTAATTTCGAAACACCAAAATTAACCAACATACCATTTCTTTTTATTGGCGGCGAAAAAGACGAGGCTTTGGATATTGAAACATGTCGAAAGCAGTTTAACAACTTAAACAAAAAAGATATTAATTCCAAATTTTTAACAATCCCCGACGCCCATCATGCTTGGGAGGTTAATTCCCCATTAACTTACCAGAGAATACCCAATTTAAGAGATTGCCATACAATTTATAATGAAACGGGTTTGATGCTGACTATTAGAAATGATGGCGTTATGGCCCCATTCAGCCCGGATAAACCAGCGGGTTTTGGTGGGTGCATAAAGCCAGGATACACTATCGGCAAAAATACTAATGCAGAAAAAATAGCAGATGATTATATTAAAAATTTCCTCCAAGAGGTTTTCAAATAAAATAGCAAATTACTCAATGTAGTTGACAAACCAACTGCGCCAATTGAAATAGTGGAAATCGAAGCGGTACTTTCCAAGGCTGTTCAGGAAGTTGCTTGGCGAGTTTTACAGGATGACAGCGTGTGGCGGCAGGGTTGGGTTTGACCACTCAAGTCAGATCAGAAAGTATTTCTGCATAGTCTGCCAGGCGTCTGACCGTTGATTTCAAATCACCCAATATTTCATCAAAGAACCCGCGTTTTATGGGGGTTTTAAGGATCTTTCTGCAGATTGGCCCGCATCACAAGTGGACTGCGGTGACGCCCGTGGCCAAGCAAAAGAACTTTCTGGTCAGTAGGGTCATCCCACCCGGGATTTCCACCGATCCGATCGAATTGGTGGAAATCGAATCCGTGTTCTCCAAAGCCACCCAAGTCATCGCTTGGCGTGAACTGCAGGATGATGGGGTTTGGCGGCAGGGATGGCTTTGAAAATGAAGGCCAGAGACGCGAATGATTAATAAATTTGACCCATTCAGTCAATATTGATTCGCTCCAAGACTCCTGTTTCCACCAATCGATTGATAGAAACCGCCACCTTTTCTTCGCGCCCGGTAAATCCATGCTGAGTGAATGCCTGACAAGCATCACCACGAAAACCCGCGCCCCCATCAACCGTGA
>CANJQN010000026.1 GCA_947476465.1 Comamonadaceae bacterium
CCCAACGACAGGCTGCCGCTCAAGCTGGCATACGAGACAAAGGATTCTTCATGACGCTGCGTGACATTTTCGGAACGGCCGCTCGGCTGCTGGCCTCGCTCGCACTTGCCGCAGGTGCGAGCGCTGCCAGTGCTGATACCTTCCCGAGCAAGCCAATCACCCTGGTGGTTCCGTTTGGCCCCGGCAGCGTCGCCGACACCGTGGGGCGGGCGTATGCCAACGATCTCAGCGCCGTGCTCAACACGCCGGTCGTCATCGATAACCGGCCCGGCGCGAACCAGACCGTGGCCGGCCCTTATGTGTACCGGGCCAAGCCCGACGGCTACATGCTGTTTTTAACGGCTCTGCCGATCGCGCTGCCTCCGTCCATGCAGGGCAAGCTGCCTTACGCTGGGCTGCGGGCGTTCACGCCGATCGCCGACATGCTGAAACTGGGCTTCGTGATGGTCGCGGCACCCAGTGTGCAGGCACAGAACCTCCAGGAATTCATGGCCCTGGTGCGCAAGGACCCCACCAAGCATTCCTTCGGCTCCGCTGGCATCGCGACCGCACTGCACCTGTACGGCGAGATGTTCAACAAGGAGCTCGGGGTCAAGACACTGCATGTACCTTACAAAGGCGGCACCAACGAGGTGATGGCGGATCTGATCGCCAACCGAATCACCTTCGCTTTCGTGCCGAGCGGCGCGATGGAGTTCGTCCGCGCGGGCAGGGTCAAGGCGTTCGGCCTCGTTGCGGACAAGCGCGACGCGGCGTACCCCGATTTGCCGACGATGGAAGAGGCTGGCATGCCAGGATTCAAGACCACCACGGCCGCCCCGGCCGCCCACCTTTTCATCGTGGCACCTCCCCAGATGCCGGCAGACATCCAGAAGATACTCAACGAGGCTTCCAACAAGGTGCTGTCGAACCCCGCGTTCCCCGGCAAAATCAGGGCCGTCGGGATCGTCGGGATGTCCCCGCCGAGCAATCCCGCCCAGGTGGCTGCTGCCATCACCACGGGAGAGACCCGCTGGGACGCGCTGATCAAGGGCGCCAACATCCCGCTGGAATAGAACGCGACGATCGGGGCGCACGCCCCACTTCAGAGCGGTTCATCCACCGTCGAGCGTGAGCCACGCACGGTCACGCGACGCAGGTCGCGCGGGTAGAGATGACTGTCGAATCGCCGGGCGCGGTGCATCGTGGACCGGTTATCCCAGATGACCAGGTCGTGCGCAGACCATGTGTGCTGATAGACGAACTTGCGCTGCGTCGCGAACTCGGTCAGCTCGTTGATCAGCGCCAAGGCTTCTGGCACAGGCCAGCCGTGGATGCCGCCGATGTGCGCCGACAGGAACAGCGATAGCCGGCCCGTGCGCTCGTGGCGGCGAACCAGCCGCTGGGGGGATGGCGCTCCCCGAGTGAGCTCGTCTTGCGTGAACTCATCGAACCCGACCTTCCGGCGTGAGGTGATGATCGAGTGATCGCAGATCAGGTCCTTGACCGTCTCTTTCATCTTGGCCGGCAACTCGTCCCAGGCCGCGCGCATGTCGGCAAACTCGGTGTCGCCGCCTTCGGGGGGAATCACGCGCGCGTGCAACATGGAGTACTTGGCGGGCGCAGGCTTGAAACTGCTGTCGCTGTGCCACAGCAGGTTTCCCAGCGCGTACATCCGGTTGCGATCGCCGGCCGGAAGAATGTTCCCGTCTTCGCCCAGGTTGGAGATGTCGTTCATCTCCTTGATGGCGAGCCGATTGCCGCGCTGCTTGACGCCGCTGGTGGCGCCTTCGATGGGGCCGAACCTGCTCGCGAACGCGAACTGCTGATGGTCATCGAGGTGCTGCCCAGGAATCACCAGCACCGCAAAGCGGTCGATCGCCGCCTCGATCTCGGTGATGAGCCCATCAGGCAAGGGGGCCGCGAGGTCGAGGCCGTCAATGCGCGCGCCAAAGATGGGGTGCAGCGGCGCCACACGCAGATGGCCGGTCATGAAAGGCGATTGAGGAGGGATCACGGGGGCAACAGCTTCCAAGTGCAGGGCGCCTTCGTTGTCGTCATTGCGGTTTCAAGCCGCTATCGCTTGCAACTTTCTTCCAGCGAATAATCTCCGCCCGAATGTATTCCTCGAACTTCTCGGGCGTGCTGGTCCCGATTTCGATGCCGTCCTTGGCGAACTGGCTCATGATCTCCGGGGATGCCATCACTTTCACGGTCGCCCGATTGAGGCGGCCGATGATGTCCTTGGGTGTTCCGCGGGGCACGGCCAGACCATTCCAGATCATCGCTTCGTAGCCCGGGAAGCCGAGTTCGGCCACGGTTGGCACTTCAGGCGCGAGTGGAGATCGCTTCGAGGAAGTCACCCCCAGCCCGCGAATCTTTTTCGCATGCACATGGGTGTACACGGTGCCCAGGGTCAATGACGCAATCTCGACTTGTCCACCGATGAGCGCAGCGAGTCCGGGGCCGCCGCCGGCGTAGGGGATTTCCGTGAGCTGCACGCCGGCCAGGTGGGCCCAGTTCAGCAAAGGCAAGCTGGCGGAAGCCCCGGTGCCGGCGAAGTTCAGCTGGCCGGGCTTGGACTTCGCCAGCGCGACCAGCTCCGAAAGTGTGTTGACCGGCAAACTCGGGGTGACAGCAATCAGCAGCGGCTGCTTGGACAGCAACGAGACGGGTGCAAAGTGCTCGAGCGGGTCGTACGGCAGCTTGGCCATGACAGCCGGATTGATGGCCATCACCGATGTGGGCGCGAAGAACAGCGTGTAGCCATCCGGTGGCGCGCTCATGGCAACCTGGGCGCCGACGGTCCCGCTCGCGCCGCCACGGTTGTCAACAACGACCGGCTGGCCAAGCTCCGCTGCAAGGCCTGCCGCAAGCCGGCGCGCGACCATGTCTGTGCTGCCGCCTGGCGGATTCGGCACGATCAGGCGAAGCGGCTTGTTGGGAAACTCTTGTGCGAACGCCGTCGCGAAAGGCAGCACCAGCAAAACGAGAAACAATCTTTTCAACATTCAAGAACCCCTGACGACATGACATGCTGGCGCTCACGTGCACAGCCATGGTGGACGAACATCCACGGCCGCAGCGGGACAGGGTAGCAACATGTGGGCAGGCGGAGCAATCCGAAATTACCCGACGCATTTCGGCTCGCGCCCAGGGATGATCCCCGGCGATCACGCCACGCGCGCCTTGCGGCCCGGAAAGGTATTCTTGCGCCCCAGGCGCGCATACATCCCGCACGGGTCAAGGAACACAACGTTGATCACATCATTGGAGCACTGGAGCCAGGCCCCCTTTCTGGACGGCGTCACCTTCGGCAGCACAGGCTCCTACCTGCGGATTTGCGGTGTCGCCGCCGGACGCATCGACCCGGCAGACCCCGCGAATCAAAACATTCCATGGCTTGAGGCGGCCGTGCGCACTCCGAGCGGACACGTCGAGTACCGCACGCCATTCGAGATCCTGCGGCCGGCGCGCGCTGAACGCGGCAACGGTTCGCTGCTCTGCGAAGCGACCAACCGTGGCAAGAAGCTGCTTTTTCCTTACCTGTTCGACGCGCACACGCAGAGCAACTTGCTCAATGCCACGCAGCAGTTGGGCAACGCTGCGCCATTGCACAGCGGCTTCACCCTCGCGTGGTGCGGCTGGGACGCCAATGCGTCGCCGGCGGACGGGGGGCTGGCGCTCGATGGGCCCGCCGCACATGAAGCGGGCAAGCCGATCGTGCGCGTGGTGCGCGATGAATTCGTCTCGGGTACCCGTCACGCAATCCTTGACCGGTTTCGCTTGTCTTACGACGCCGTCTCGCTTGACCGTGGCGACACCGTGGTGACGGTGCGCGAAAGCCGGCATGGTGCGCCTCGCAAGCTGGACGCCACGCAGTGGCGCTACGTGGATGCTCGCCATATCGTGCTGCTGCCCGAAGGCAGCAAACCCGAGCCGGGCTGGTTGTACGACGTGCACTACCCGGCCGGCGGGGCCAAGGTCCTGGGGGTGGGTTACGCCGTCACGCGCGACATCGTGAGCTTCCTTCGCCACGAGCCAGGCGCCGGCGCGCTGACCGGACAGCCGGTGCGCGACTGCCTGGCCGTGGGCATTTCCCAGGCGGGCCGCTATCTGCGCGGCTTCGTTGCGAAGGGATTCAACCGCGATGAGCGCGGCCGCCGCGTGTTCGACGGGATGCTTGTCCACATCGCGGGGGCGGGTCGCGCATTCGTCGACGACCTGTTCGCGCAGCCGTTTCGCACGCGCACGCAGCATCAAGACTGCGACTTCCCCGAGCACGAGTTCCCCTTCTCCGCTGCGCTGACGACGGACCCGTATTCGGGACGCAGCGCTGCGCTGTTGGCCGACAGCGCCTGCGACCCCTTGCTGATCGAGACGAACACCGCGTCGGAGTACTGGCAAAAAGGTGCCAGCCTCTTGCACACGGACCCAATGGCCGGGCACGACCTTGCGCTACCCGCCAATGCACGCGCCTACCTCATCGCAGGCACCCAGCACGACGGGCGACCGGGCCTGTCGACAGATCGGGGCAGCTGCACCAACCCGTGCAATCCGCATGACCCCTCGCCAGTGCTTCGTGCTCTGCTCCATGCGCTTCATGAGTGGGTCAGGCACGGCCGGCTGCCTCCGGACAGCCGAGTCCCCTCCATTTCCCGCGGCACGCTCCAGCTAGCGAGCGAGCTTGCCTTTCCCCGATGGGACGGCCTGGCGCCCCCACCTGCCTGCAACGACATTCCTTCGCCGGGCGACTGGATTCACCCAGGGCAGCCGCGCTTTCGCTACGGCGTCAAGGTGTGCGCCGTCGACTCCGACGGCAATGAGGTCGACGGTGTCCTGACGCCCGACATCCGTGTTCCGCTTGGCACCTATACCGGGTGGAACAGCTATCGGGCGCCGTACCCGCAAGGCGTCCTGGGCGACCGTCGAGGCAGCTTCGTTGCGTTTGCGCACACGCCTGGTGACAGGTGTTCGCACCAGGACCCGCGCCCGTCGCTGCGGGAGCGCTATGCGAGCCCGCAGGCCTACATCGCGCTCGTGCAACAGGCCGCCGAGCAACTGGTCAAGGAGCGCCTCCTGCTGGCTGCGGACGCGAGCCGCTATGTCATCCGTGCCAAGGCTCACTGCGAAAATCCCGGGTAGGCCGGCCGGGGTGGGCTTCGCGCCTGTTGACCTGCGCGCGGTACCAGGGCGGCGCGGCGTGCCCTACACCGGCGGGCCTATGGTTTTGCTCAACAGGCCGAGCAGGCCTCGGGCTGTTGTAATCGCGCGCCGACAACGATCGGCACATCCCGCTGACGTCCCAGGCGGCGCTGATGCGTTGGAATGGCCCGGCTTTCACTTGAAAGGAAAGGCTTCACCATGAACAAACACCTTATCTCGCTGGCAATCGCCATCGGCTTTGGCATCGCTGGCAACGCCTTAGCAGCAGATGCGATGAGCAAGGACGCATACAAAGCTGAAAAGGACAAGATCGAGGCACAGGCCAAGGCAGAAAAGAAGGCCTGCGACCCCATGAAGGCCAACACGAAGGACGTTTGCCAGGCCGAGGCAAAGGCCAAGGAGAAAATCTCGAAGGCCGATCTCGACGCCAAGAACAAGCCAGGCGCCAAGGCGGACGAGAAGCTGCGCCTGATGAAGGCTGAGGGTGACTATGAGGTTGCCAAGGAGAAGTGCGAGGACCAGCAAGGCGCCGCAGCCACCACTTGCAAGAAGGATGCGAAGGCGGTCTATGACAAGGCCAAGATCACGGCCAAGCAGGCCACCGCCGCGGACGCGAAGACCAAGTCCTGATTCAACGCCCTCACCACCCGCAGCCCGCAAGCCTCACGCCTGCGCCAGCACATCCAGGAACCGCTGGACATCGGCTCGCGCGCCTTCCGCCGCGGCGCCGTGGGCGAGTGGCGATTCGACGTACTCACTGCGTGGATGGGGGGGGAGGGCGTCGAAGATGTAGGCGCGGCCGTGGGTTGGGGCCTCGTCAGCCGAGTTGACCAGCAGCACGGGCAGCGGCGCCTTGATGCGCCTGGCGCTGACATTCATGTTGGCCCGTCCGCGAGGGGCAAAGTACGACAGGTAGGTATCAACCGTCGCGATCATTTTTCGCGGGTTGCTTTGGTTCATGTCGGTGAAGGTGATGCGTTCGGTCGACTTGCCCTCTTTGGCCAGGGCGGTGGCGCGATCGACGTCGTCGCGGGTGTCGCCGGATCGGTACCATCCGCCAGGGTTGTGTCCGGGGGCCAGCAGAACGAGCGCGTCGGCGTCGCCATAGTGGGCCTGGTAGGCCAGTGCGCCGTTGGCGCCGAAACTCTCCCCGCCCACGACGACTTTCCGGGCGCCGGCGGCGCGAAGCTGCCCGACTTGAAGGTGCAACTCTTCGAGCGCGGTGCGATAGGGGGCGTCATACAGGCGCCTGGCACCCCATGGCATGTCGGGGCTTCGCACCCGGTATCCCTCGCGTTCCAGATAAGGCGCCAGCGGCCCGGGGGACCGGCCCCACTTGCCGTGCATGAGGATCAGGCCGATCTCGATATTGGCCAGGCGCGCTGCGAACGCGGGGCATGCCACCGCGGTCGCCAGCGTTGCGGCACCTGCCGCGAGAAATCGGCGCCTTCTCTGCATGGGTGGCTGGGTCCGCGGTCAGATCAGGTCTTGAGCCGATAAACCCGCACCGCGTTGTCGCGCAGCAGCTTTCGCAGCGGCTCTTCGCGCAGGCCCAGCGCGGCGATCTCCTGCATCGTTCGGTCGAACCTCAAAATCGGGTAGTCGGATCCGAAAATGACTTTGTCCTGTCCGTAGGAGTTGATGTACTTGACGAAGGATTCAGGCCAGTAGGCCGGGCTATGCGCGTCGCAGCCAATGTACACATTCGGATGCTTCCAGGCCATGGCGATCATCTCGTCTGTCCAGGGGATGCCCACATGAATTCCAATGAGTTTGAGCTCGGGAAAGTCGCAGGCCACACTGTCCAGGCTGATCGGGCGGCCGACGCTGCGGCGAGGGTAGTTCTCGTCGTAGATCATCGATTGACCCACCTGCAGCTGAATCGGAATATCCAGCTCGACGCATTTCGCGTAGAACGGATACCAGCGGGCGTGGTCGGGCGCCAGCTCATACCAGTGCGGGTAACCGTGGGCGCCGATGAAGCCGTATTCCTTGACGGCGCGTTCAAGCTCACGCACGCCGCGCATGCCCTCGGTGGGGTCGATGCCCGCCAGGCCATAGAAGCGGTCGGGGTATTTCTGCACCGCGTCACGCACGAGTTCGTTGGGCACGTGGTAGCAGTAAGGGTTGTTCTTGACGCCCACCTTGGCGGCGATAAGCATCGCGCGCTCGATGCCGGCCACGTCCATTCGCTCGAGCATCACTTCCAGCGAGATGCCTTCATAGAACTCTTTGGGCACGCGCATCTTCTGATAGAACGGCCGCCGGTCGGGCCGCCCCTCCAAGGCTTGCGCCGTCCAGATGTTGACGACTGCGTCGATGGCCTTGATCTTGGTTTCCATGGTTTCCCCTGTACGGCTGCAAAAACGTAACAGTGTAGAGTGGAGGAAGTGCTTCTTGGTCCTTTGTTCCTACGGAGATTCGACATGCTGCAGTTGACCCGGTTCATTCGTCAATCGATCGGAGCCTTCGTGCTTGCGGCGACCAGCTGGGGGGCCATGGCCGCCGGCGACGGCCCCATACTGCTGGCGCAGGCCGGCACGGCGGGTGCGCGGCCAGCCGCCGCACCGCCCGCGCAAATGCTCAAGGCCACGGGCATCACGCCGGCGGGGTACCTGCTTGCCTACACCGGGCTGCTTTACGGTGAAGCCGGCGGATTCATGAAGAACGCGGGGCTTGACCTGACCGTACAGGCCGCCCAAGGCTCATCGCAAGCCATACAGCAGTTGCTCACCGGGCAGGCGCTGGTCACCCGTGGAGCCGGCATCGACGTGATGAATGCGGTGGCCAACAGCGGGGTTCCCATCGTCGCGATCGGCACCATTGCCCACATCGCGCCGCTGCAGATCATCAGCTCGGCAGACAACCCCATCCGCAAGGCCACCGACATGGTGGGCAAGACGATCGGCATCGTCTCCGTGGGCGGCGCCACTTCGCAGACACTTGATCTGATCCTGGCCAGCGCCAATGTGGACACCAAGACCGTCAGGCGTCAGGTGGTCGGCCCCAGCGCCGGCTCCTTCGGCCTGGTGCAGGAAAAGAAGATCGACGCCTTCGTCGGGACCAACGCGGCCGTGGTCGAACTCAGGTCCCGTGGCGTGGCGTTCACCAGTGTGGCCACCCATGACCTGGTGCCGGTGCCTGGTCAGGTCTATATCACCACGGTAGAAAACGTCACCAAGAGGCCCGAGGAGCTGGTTCGCTTCCTGCGCGGTGCGCGCGGCGCTTTTGAAGACGTTCTGGGGCAGATCGGCAGGAACGATATTTCCAAGCTGCTTGCGGCCGTTCAAAAGTACAACGTGCCAGAGGCGAGCAACCCGACCGCCGCTCTGGGTGGCTTGCGAATCGAGAGCCAGTCGTGGGTCGAGCAAGGCCCGGCCAATCTGCTGCGCAACAATCCGGCTGCCTGGACATCCGCCACCAAACTGGCCATTGATGCGAGCGTGATCAAGCAGGCCCCGCCCACCCGTTTCTACACCAATGAGATCTGGGACAAAGCTTTCGGTAAATGACCATCGATCCCCCGCGCACGGCGGTGCTCCTGATTGATCTTCAGGAGGCATTTTGTTCACCCAGCGGCAGCATGGCCCGGCAAGGCAGAAATATTCGGTCATCCGAACTTGCCGGGCGGGCCTGCGACCAGATGGCTGCAGCCGCGCGTAGCGCGGGCATCACGGTCATCTGGACCCGCTATTGCCTTCGCCCCGACTACCGGGACGGTGGCTGGTACACACGCGAGCTTCGGCCCAACATCAGGGCCAACGATTCAATGCGCTCGGACAAGGCCGACAGCGCGCTGTGGAGCGAACTGACTTTGGCCCCAACCGACATCGTGATCGACAAGCCGCGCATGTCGAGCTTTTATGCCACCTCGCTCGAAGCCGTGCTTCGTGGCGAGGACATCACCACCTTGTTCATCGGCGGCGTCACCACCTCCATGTGCGTGGAGACGACCGTACGCGATGCCTCTCAGCGTGACTACCGCACCTATGTGGTCACCGACGCCTGCGCCGACTGGGCGCAAGAGCGCCACCAACCTTCGCTGGACGCCATGGCCTTCGGCTTTGCCTACATGACCGATCTGGCGCAATTTACCCGCGCGGCCCAGGCCGCGAGCGCCGCACACTTGCCCAAGCCATGAAGCAACAAGACGCCCAGGCCGCTGCTGCGCAGGCACCGGTCCGCAAGAAGGGCCGCGCCTTGCGCTCGCGGCTGACGCTGATCACCACGCCCGCGATTTTGGTGCTGTTCTTCCTCGTCTGGAAGGCGTACGTGGTCTGGTCGGGTGTGTCGCCCTTCGTACTTCCGGCGCCGGAGAAGGTGCTTGCGGCACTCGGCCAGGATCTGACCAACCCGGTGACTTTTTCCCACCTCCTGACCACGCTGCACGAGATCATTGTCGGCTTCGCGCTGGCGGTGGTCATCGGCATGCTGGTGGCGCTGATTCTGTACAAGATTCCGGTGATGGAGCAGGTGCTTAACCCCTTCATCGTGGCGCTGCAGGTGGTGCCCAAGGTGGCGCTGATCCCATTGTTCGTGGTCTGGTTCGGCTTTGGCAGCACGTCCAAGGTCATCGTGGCCGCCGTGCTGGCCTTCTTTCCGATCTTCATGAACACCTTGCTGGGCTTCAAGTCCATTGCCATCGGCCACCGTGAAGTGATGGAAACAAGCAATGGCACAAATCTGCAAAGCTTCATGAAGCTTGAGCTTCCCTCCGCCCTGCCATACACCCTGGCCGGCATGGAAATGGGCATCGTCTTTGCCACGATCGGCGCTGTCGTGGGCGAGTTCCTCGGCGGCAACGCCGGCTTGGGCTATCTCACCATCTCACGCCTCAACTCCTTCCAGATCGAAGGCTTGTTCTCAGCGATCGTGCTGCTCACAGCTCTCGGATTCGTCCTCTACTCGATCGTGGTGATGATCAAGCGCCTGGCCATACCGTGGCATGACTCAGTGCGCGTTCGGCAGATTTGAAGGTGCCCGCCCGATGTTGCCCGCCATCCCCGACAACAGTGCTGCCTTGCTGCCCACGCTGACCCAGGCCGTCAATGAGCATGCGCTGGTGCACCCGCAGCGCAGCGCCATCGAGGACGATTACCGCAGCCTCACCTGGAACGACCTGCTGGCCGAGAGCGTCGCCATGACGCGGTTTCTGCAGGAGCGAAAGGTCACGCGCCTGGGTGTTTCGGCCGGCAATGAGGCGGGTCATCTGGTGGCCTTGATTGCCGCCGCGGCTGCCGAGATACCGGCGGTACCGGTGGCGCCCGAGTGGCCCGCGGATGACATCGGCCGGCGCTTTCGGGCCAGCGGCGTCGACCATGTGCTTTGCTCGCCTGGCGACGAAGACCGGATGCGCTCGGTAACGCAGGTGCCGGTGCATGCGGTGGCTCGGGCCGGCCTGGCCGACCGTGCCGCCAACGACAGTGCTGTGGCCACGGACATCCTCCCGGCCGGCCGCTGGGACGCGCTGCATGTCATCGCATCGACCGGGGGCACCAGCGGCAAGCTCAAGTTCGCGCACCTGACGCATGGCAACACGGTGTCGCGCTTCATCGTGCACATGGCCGAATTCGGCCTGCGCCGAAGGGGACGGTTCCTGTGCACCACGCCGCTTTTCCATGGCGCCGGCCGGTCGTTCTCGCTCTCGCACCTGTACCTGGGGGGTACGGTGTTGCTGCGCGAGCGATTCGAACCGCTGGCCTGGCTGCGTGAGGTCAGGGGCTGCAGCGCAGGGTTCGTCGTGCCAACCATGGCGTCCCGGATTGTCGAGGCGGCCACTGAGCGCATTGACGATTCGGTGGTCATCATCATCAGTGGTGCCAGGCTCGACCCGGGCGTTGCCGAGCGTTGGGTTGCCAAGGTGGGTGGCCGCATGTTCAATTACTACGGATCGGTCGAGGCAGGCGCGATGGCTGTTGCCACCGCGCAGGAGATGGTCGAGTCTGCCGACCGCGATCTGGTGGGGGTGGCCGCCTTCGGTGTGCATTTTCATTTGCTCGATGCACAAGCGGGCGCAGCAAACGGATCCGGCTCACAGGCTCTGGTGAGCGGACCAGGAAACGCGGTGGCCATCGAGACCGAAGGCGCGGGTGCCACCGCGTGTGAACACATCAACCCGGGCGACCTGCTGACACGCGACGCCAGCGGTTTCCTGCATTACAAGGGCCGCGCGGACGACGTGCTGATCACCGGCGGCGTCAATGTCTATCCGGCGCTGGTGGAAGATGTTTTCCGGCAGTGCGACGGCGTATCCGAGGTCGCACTGCTGGGTCTTCCAAGTACCGAGTGGGGCCATGAACTGGTGCTGGCGGTGATGCCCCGGGCTGCCGTGCAGCTTGACGAAGCCGGTCTGCGGGCGTTTGCCAAAGACCGCCTCGCGCGCCATGCGCAGCCCAAGCGCTACCGCATCATGGCGCAGTTTCCTTTGACCAGCGCCGGCAAGATCGACCGGCGCGCATTGATTGCCATGTTTGGCGAGGGTGGCGCGTGATGAACGGTGTAGAGATTTCGCTGCAGACCATCAGCAAGACCTATTCGAGCAACACAGGCGACGTGCTTGCCCTGGCCCCTACCAGCCTGACCATCGGCAAAGGTGAATTCGTCGTGGTCGTTGGCCCCTCGGGTTGCGGAAAGACGACCTTGCTGCGCATGATCGCCGGCCTGATCCGGCCCACCACCGGCGCGATCACCATTGGCAATCAAGCTTTGTGGCAGGGGTCTGGCAAGAACTCCGCCGCTATTGGCGAGCTGGGCTTTGTGTTCCAGCAATCCAATCTTTTTCCATGGCGCACCGTGGTTCGAAACATTGCCTTGCCACTGGAACTTCGGGGCATGGCCAGGCGCGAACGCATGGCCCGCGCAGAAGAATTGATCGAACTCGTGGGCCTCAAAGGTTTCGAAAACGCCTATCCGCATGAGTTGTCCGGTGGCATGGCGCAACGCGCGGCGATTGCCCGCGCCTTGTCGCACAACCCGCGCATCTTGCTGATGGATGAGCCCTTTGGCGCGCTCGACGCCATGACCCGCGATGCGATGAACTTCGAGTTGCAGCGTATCTGGATGAACCTGCAGTCCACCGTGGTTTTCGTGACCCATTCGATACCCGAGAGCGTGTTTCTCGCCGACCGCGTGATCTCGCTTGCGGCCCGACCCGGCCGCATCGTCAAGACCACTGACGTGTCTTTTCCACGGCCGCGGCAGCCCGAGCTTGAGCAAAGCGGCGAGTTTCAGGCGCATGTGGGTGTACTTCGTCACCTGCTACATTCTTGAATCAGCCGCACTTCCTGGATCACCCTGGATCAAAACATGACACTTCGCAACAAGAGTGCAATCGTTGGCATCGGACAAACCGAGTACTCAAAGAATTCTGGCAAGACAGAACTGCGCCTTGCCTGTGAGGCCATTCGGGCGGCGCTCGACGATGCGGGGCTGACGCCGGCGGATGTCGATGGCCTGGTGCGCTATGACATGGACAACATCGATGAAGTTGCCCTGACCTCGCACGCTGGCTTTCGCAATTTGCGCTGGATGAGCGAGACGGCCTACGGCGGCACCGGGGGCAACGCGACCCTGGTGCACGCAGCGGCCGCCATCACTGCCGGCCTGGCCGAAACCGTGGTGTGTTTTCGCTCGCTCAATGAAAGATCAGGCGTTCGGTATGGCCAGGCCAAGGACGCTCAAACCGCACGCGGCGTGCTGGCCTTTCAGCAGCCATGGGGCATGCTGACGCCGGTGCACAAGTTCGCCCCCTTCGCGCGCCGGCACATGATCCAGTACGGCACCACCAGCCGGCAGTTCGGTGAAGTGGCTGTGGCCATGCGACGCCATGCGTCGCGCAACCCCGCAGCCATGATGCGAACCCCCATCACGCTGGAAGATCACCAAGCCTCTCGCATCATCGCCGACCCCTTGCGCCTGTTTGACTGCTGCATTGAATCCGACGGCGCCTGCGCGGTGGTGGTCACCACCCGCGATCGGGCGCGCGATCTGCGGCATCGGCCCGCGGTGATCGCCGGCGCCGCACAGGGCAGCGGCACGCGCGCGCAAGGCATTGTGTTCAGAGACGATCTGGCCATCCCCGAGTCCGTGCATACCGCCAAGGATGTCTACGCCAGCGCGGGCCTGGGCCCCGGCGATATCGACGCCGTGATGATCTACGACCATTTCACGCCCTTCGTCATCATGTCGCTCGAAGCCTATGGGTTTTGTCCGGTCGGTGAAGGCGGCAGGTTCGTCGAAGGTGGCCGCATCCATTTCGACGGCGCGCTTCCGGTCAATACCCACGGAGGCAATCACTCCGAGGCCTACATCCACGGCATGCCTCATGTGATCGAGGCGGTGCGGCAGTTGCGCGGCACATCCAGCTCACAGGTCAAGGATGCCGAGGTGATCCTGTCGTGCAGCTCGGTCGCCCAGCTCTCTGCGGCGCTGATTCTCACGAAGGAATAGGTCTTCGCCCAGTCCTCAAGACTGGACCGAGGCAAACAAGACGAAGGAAAGTTCATGGCACTGCGAGGAATGCCTGCCCCCGTGGCAGATTTAGACACTCAGCCTTTTTGGGATGCTTTGGGTCAGGGGCGTCTGGTGCTGCCGCACTGCGCGAGCTGCACCAAGCCCCGATGGCCCGCGGGCCCAATGTGCCCCTATTGCTATTGCCTGGAAACGCAATGGCAGGATGCGCCCTCCACCGCCCGGCTCTACAGCTGGACGACCATCCATCACGCAACGCATCCGGCGCTCAAGGACCAGGTTCCTTATGTGATTGCGCTGGCTGAATTTGCCGACAAGATCAGATTGCTTGGCAACATCGTCAACTGGGATGGCCGCGAGCTCAAGGGCGGCGAGCCCTTGAAGGTGATTTTTGAGACCCGCGACGACGGGGTCGGCATCTACAATTTTCAGATTTGAGCATTAACCGGCAAGGTGGAAACTGCAATGGCACGTGAATTGAAGACAGCCAACAATTATTTCGACGAAGTTGAGGTTGGCGATTTTTTTCGGACCGGTGAACATGTGGTCACAGAGTCGGATATCAACCGCTTCTGCGAACTCTCCGGCGATTACTCACCTCAGCACGTCAGCGACGAAGCGGCGATCAAGCTGGGCTTTGGTGGACGCATCGCCCACGGCTGCCTGATCCTGTCCTTGGGGACCGGCCTGGTGTTCGATCTGGGTGGAACCATGGAAAAGGTGGTCGCTTTCTACGGCATGGACCGGGTGCGATTTACCAAGCCCGTTCGCATCGGCGACGCGATCCATATGGAAGCCGAGATCATCGAGCTGATCGACAAGGCAGACAGGGGCGGCGTGATCAAGCGCCGCGATTCGTTCAAGAATCAAAGGGGCGAGGTCGTGGCCTCCATCGAGAAGGCCACACTCAACGCCAAACGGCCGGCCTGACAGAGCGCCCATCAGAGCGAGTTGGCCGCTGACGGCTTGGGTTTTCGAGGTATTGCTGCGCCAGGCGACGCACGGCGTTCCGAGCGAACAAGCAGCGATCGTGTCGTGAAAGCGTCCTGTCGCCATCAAATACACGCCTTGCGAGCATGTAATCCGCTAGAGGTCACTAACCTCTGATTACGGTGCCCAGATGGATCGCACCACGGCGCGGTGCGTCAGCCAGCGTGCTCAGTTTGCATTCGTGCCGTTCATTACCCTTTGGATTTGACTCCTAGGTAGAGGTCTTGAATGACAGAAGATGATTTCGCCTCATCGCGGGTTCCGGAAAAGGCAATCGCGCCATTCTCCAGCACGTAGACGATGTTGGACAGAGCCATGGCGAGCCGGGTGTTCTGCTCCACTAGCAACACGGTGAGACCTCGATCGCGGATCAACTGGCGCACCACCTCCAGCATCTGCTCGACCAGGACAGGCGCCAGCCCCATCGACGGCTCGTCGAGCAGCAGCAGCTTCGGCTCGGCCATCAGGGCGCGGCCAAATGCGAGCATCTGCTGCTCGCCGCCGGAGAGCGTGCCCGCCGTCTGGCGCCGCCGCTCCTTCAGTCGCGGAAACATGTTGAAAATGAACTCTTCGACGTCGGGCCGCGATGACGGACGGCCAGCGGCGATGGCGCCAAGCTGCAGATGCTCGGCGACGGTCAGGTCGGGGAAGATCTGCCGTCCTTCTGGCACGTGCACGACGCCACGGCGCACTATTTCATGGGCTTCTAGACGATCCAGGCGCTCTCCCTGGAACTCGATCGAGCCATGGCTCGCCTTGACGACGCCGGAAATCGAGCGCATCAACGTGGACTTGCCAGCGCCGTTGGGCCCCAGCACCGTCGTCAGGCCGCCCACCTCGACGTCCACAGAAACATCGCGCAGTACCGACGCCCGCCCATAGCCGGCCACGAGGTTCTTAATTCTCAGCATTCGAGCCGCCCCCCAGATAGGCTTCGATCACGCGGGCATTGGCCGAGATTTCACTCGGCGTACCTTGCGCAATGAGCTTGCCGAAATCCAGCACGTACAGGTACTCGGTCAGATTCATGACGAAGTTCATGTCATGTTCGACCAGCAGGAACGAGATGTTCCGAGCCTTGCGAATGCGGTCAAATGCGGCGATCAGAACCTGCTTTTCTCCGGGGTTCATTCCGGCAACCGGCTCGTCGAGAAGCACAAGACGCGGTTCGAAGGCGAGCGCTCGGCCAAGCTCCACGAGCTTTTGCAGCCCGTATGGCAGATCGCCCGCGACGCGCGACATGTAGGGCTCCAGTCCGAGCAGGCTCGCGACGCCTTCAATCGCAGCGTTGACCGCTCTTTCCTCCTTTCGCGCTGATGGCAGACCGAGCCCCGCCGTGACGAACCCGGCTTTCGTGGCCGAAACGGCCCCGAGGATCAGGTTGTCACGCACGGACATGGTGGCGAAGAGTCGCACGTTCTGGAAGGTGCGTGCGATCCCGAGTGCGGCGACACCATGCACCGGCACCGAGGCGAGATCGCTGCCCCTGAATTCGACACGGCCCTCGGTCGGCTCGTAGATGCGTGAGAGCACGTTGATCAGCGTCGATTTGCCGGAACCATTGGGGCCGATGAGGCCCACCACTTGCCCTTCGGCGACCTGCAGGCTCACCTTGTCGAGAGCACGCAGCCCGCCGAACTGCATTGAAATCTGCTGGACCGCCAGCAGCGGTGTCGAGTTCGTCACCGTGCGCATCTCTTGACCATGGTCCCGGCCTTCTGTCGGCCCCACAAATAGATTTTCATCACTCTTCATCCCTGCTATGTTGGCGGCACTTTGCCGGTTGCCGGTGCCAGGCGCTTCGCGCCTGCTGCTATCCGACGGGTGAGCAGCTCAGCGACGCCGACCAGGCCCTTGGGCCAGAACACGAACACCGCAATCATGGCCATGCCGTAAATGATCTGGTGATACGCGCCAAATCCGCGCAGGAGCTCTGGCACCAGCACGATGAATGCCGCCCCGAGGAATGATCCCGTGATCGAACCCAGACCGCCCACCACGATCATGGAGATGAAGGTGATCGACAACCAGAGAGTGAAGTGCTCGACGCTGATAAAGTTGATGATCGGGGCGTACAAAACGCCACCGAGCGCCGACATCGCCGCGCTGACAGCGAACGCGAGCACCTTCAAACGCGGCACGTTGATTCCCATGCTGGCGGCGGCCAGAGGGCTGTCGCGGATAGCGACCAGCATCCGGCCGGGACGTGACCTCACCACGTTGAAAAGAAACAGCACCGACAACACCACGAAGATCAGCACGAGGTAGTAAAGCTTGGTTGGAGAGTTGAAGGCATAGCCGAAGATGGAGGGGATGCCGACATCCATCCCATAGGCTCCTCCGGTGATGCCCTTGAAGTGGTAGATGGTCCGCTCGATGCCGATGCCGAAAGCCAGTGTTGCAATCGCGAGATAAAGGCCGCGCAGCCTGACCGCTGGAAAGCCGACGAGCACACCGACCAGCCAGCCGCCCGCGACCGCCAGGATCACGGCCGGCAGGTAAGGAAAGCCATATTTGCTGGTCAGCACGGTCACGACATACGCGCCGATTGCAAAAAATCCCGAATGGCCAAGCGAGATCTGACCGCTGAGGCCGGTCAGCAGATTCAGGCCAAGGGCCACCACACCATACGCACCGATCAAGGTCAGCAGGTAGAGCGCGTAGTCACCGGCCACCAGGGGAAACACGATAGCGGCGGCAAGCATGGCGCCTGCGAAGAGTTGCTCGCGCTTCACACCTTCTCCTTTTGTTGTTTACCGAATAGCCCCTCGGGCTGCACCAGTAGCACCACCAGGATGAAGAAGAAGGCGACGCTGTCCTTCAGGTAACCCGGGAGGAAATACAGAACCGCGACGTTTTCGAGAACGCCGAGCAACAGTCCACCCACGAAGGCGCCAACCAGGCTGCCAAGGCCGCCGAGCGCGGCGATGGAGAAGGCTTTGATCAGCGGCGCCGCCATCATGTTCGAATGCAGGAACGTCAGCGGCGCGATCAGCACTCCCGCGACTGCCCCGACCGCCGATCCCACCACCCATGCGGTCGAGTTGAGTTTGCGGATGTTGAGCCCGATCACCGCGGCGCCGAACCGGTTCTGCGGGATTGCGCGCAGCGAGAGGCCGGTCCGGGTCCAGCGCAGATACGCGGCCAGTGCCAGGGCGATTGCGAGTGATGTGACCATGACGCCCAGGTGCTGCGCGGATATGACAACCCCTGCGAAGCGGATTGCACCGTTGCCGAAGACGGACGGATAAGGATGGACCTCGGGCCCCCAGATGGCCTTCATGCCACCATGAAGGACGAAGTACAGGCCAAGGGTGACCATGACGGTGCCGAGCAACCCACTGGTCTGGACCGGGCGAATGACGACTTTCTCGATCGCGGCTCCGAGCGCGGCCCCGAACGCGATGCTGCAAACGATCGCGATCAGGAGCGGCGCCCCGAGGTGATGAAACACCGTGAAGCCCACGAACGCGGCGAAAGTCGACACTTCGCCGTGGGCGAAACTGGCGACTTCGGTGATGCGGTTGATGAAGACCAAGCCGACGGCGAGGAGCGCGTAGACGCTCCCCTCCGCGAGGCCGTTGATGATCGCTTGATCCATGGTGTCGCGACCGGCACAACGCCTATTTGGCGGTCAGCCAGTCGGACACTTTGACCAGCTTACCGCCCTTGAACTGGACCATGTAAAGCGAACGCTTGCCGTCGTGGTCCTTGGGCGAGAGGACAATTGGTCCCATCAGGGGGGACATCTTGGGATTCCACTTTTCCAGCGCAGCCAGTACCTTCTCGCGCGTCGGCTGCGGGCCGGCGTCCTTGATCGCTTCGGCGATGAGCATCATGGCAGCGTACGCATAGTTCACGAAGAAGGTCGGCTCGGCATCCGCCGAGAACTTCTTCAGGTTCGCAAGGTAGGTTTTCACCGCCGGCTCGTCCGCATCCGGCCGCACCATCATGTCGGCGGCATAGAAGCCCTCAGCGAGCGGCCCGAGCAGCTTGACCAAGGTCGTATCCGCCTGGGAGGTGAAGCCGGCGTACTTCGGCCTGAAGTCCATCCGGTCGGCGGTGGAGACCACTCTGGCCGAGACCTCCAGCGGCACGGCGGTGTACATCAGGTCGCAGCCGGCGTTCTTCGCCTTCAGCAGGGGCGCGGTGTAATCAGCGGCGGCCCGGTCAATCCCCTCGGCCACCAAGAGCGGGACATTCCTTGCAGCCGCCGCCTTCTTTGCGCCGGCAAAATGGTCTTCTCCCGCTGGATCGAGGTAATACATCATGCATGGCTTCTTGACGCCGGCCTGGTCGATCATGTAGCCAACGATAATCTCGGCCTGCGACGAGTAGGCCGGGTGCGCCATGAACAACTGCTTCAACCCCGCCTGATTGAGCTGGGTGGAGCTGGCGCCCATCGGGAACAGCAGCGGCACCTTGGCCTGCTCCAGGTATTTCGCGGCGACCACGGTCGTTGGCGTGCCGAGTCCGGTCATGACAAGCACCTGGTCACGCTCGACCAGCTTGCGGGACGCCGCCAAGGCGCGTGAGGGCTCGTATCCGTCATCTTCCACCAGCAGTTCGAGCTTTCGGCCGTGGATCCCGCCGGCATCGTTGACGGCCTGCACTGCCGCCCGCCAGCCGGTCACCATTTGCTTGGCGGTGAGCGGAATCGGGCCGGTCAGCGCGTTGTAGGCGCCGATCTTGATCGTCGTGGCGGTGACGCCTTGCGCGACAGCCTGATGGGTCGTGAGTTGTGCTATTGCCAGCACGGAAAATGCGGCGAGCGCGCGCGAAAACACCTTGGATCTCTTCATGGTTTATCTCCTGGTTGCCTGTTGTAGTAAATGGTTTCGGTGGTTCCTGGCTGGACCGCCCTTTGGCTGCGTCATCCAGGTTGGAGTTGCAATGCTGCGGATCACTTGGGGTCGTCGCGATGTCAGTTTGACACCCAGTTGATCGCGCCGAGCAGCGCGAATACGTCGAGCTTCGTGTCGCAGGCAATGATGCTGCGGGCCTCAATGCCCGCCATGATCAGCGCCAAATCTCCGCGCAGCGTGATGCGCAGCTTCTCGAGGCCGTTGGCACGTTCCTTCTCTCCCTGAGCAGTGAGCCATCGCGCTGTGGGTTTTCGGCAATCATTTTATGGTTTCCTCTCCCATATAGTTAACTATATCGACGGGTTTCTGGCGGGTCAAGCCGGATAACCCGATAGTCCAGCGGGATTGCGAAATGGGACCCGCAGGGCCTGCGTGATCGGAATCGGTTCGATCGCCCACGAGCACAACTTGTGACGGGGCAGGGCGGTTGCGTTCGGTCCTCAAAAGCCCGCCTCGCACAGGGTCAAGTCTCGCGCCCAAGATGCGTTCGGGTTGACGGTGCTGGTGTTAATCACGATCTTCGCGCCCGCTGCAAGCCGTCGCGGCCCGCGGAGAACGAACCGAACGCCGCCTTGTGGTGCGGCCATGCTCCCGGCGCGTGTGGGCCTAGCGGCCGCGGCACCTGATCATGCGAAGCGGCGTGTACACCAGCACGACACTGCCATCTGCCTTGACAACGGTGTTGCGGGTGCGTACCAGCCCGCGGCCCGGGTTGGATTTTGTCAATCTGGCTTCAATGACCTCGATCTCGACATGAATGGTGTCGCCCACGAATGCAGGGCCTTTCATGTCCAGTTCCATGTTCAGGAATGCCACGCCGGTGAACTGCGCGGTGTCGCAGATGCACAGGCCTTCGGCGAAAGCGTAGGTGAGCGCGCCGGGCACGACCCTGCCCTTGATGGGAGACTCCGCCTTCACATAGTCCATGTCGATGAAGAGCGACTCCGTCATGTGCGTGAGGTTGATGAACGCGCAGGCATCGGGCTCGGTAATGGTTCTGCCCACGGTCCGGAACCGGCGGCCGACGGGGAAGTCCTCGAAGTAGAACCCCTGACCCAACTGGGTGACAACATCTTTTTGCGTCATTGCACGCTCACTTCAGGACACTGGGAAGCCAGGTCGCCAGTTCGGGCCATACGGCCAGGATGATGACCATGAGGAAAATCAGCACGACGTAGGGGGCCGAGCCGATCATGACTTCCGAGAACGGATGCCCCTTGGCGATGGCATGGATCGTGAAGAGGTTCAGCCCCACTGGCGGAGTGATTTGTCCGAGTTCGATCAGCACGGTCAGCACCACACCAAACCAGATCGGGTCGAACCCCATGGCGATGACGGCGGGGAACAGGATGGGCAGCGTGAGGTAGATCATCGACACGCCATCGACCACCATCCCCAGCAGAACGTACAGCACACACAGCACCGCGAAGAACTCCCACTTCGAAAGGCCGAGCCCCGTGATCCAACCCGTCACTTCCCGGGTCGCGCCCGAGTAGGTCATTGCCGTGGCCAGGATGAGCGCGCCCACGATGATGATTGAGACCATGCATGTCGTGCGGACGGTCGATTGCAGCGATTCGAGCACCATCTGCACGTTAAGCGCGCGGTACCCCGCCGCCAGCACGAAGGATCCCACGCAGCCAACGGCGGCCGCCTCCGTCGGCGTCACAAGCCCGGAGTAGATCCCGCCGAGAATCACGATCAGGATCGCGGACATCGGAAGGACGTGCAATGCCTCGCGCAGCCGCTGACCCGGAGCGCGTTCGATCTCCACGGATGGCACGAGGCTCGGA
Source organism: Comamonadaceae bacterium (assembly GCA_947476465.1). Lineage (GTDB taxonomy): Bacteria > Pseudomonadota > Gammaproteobacteria > Burkholderiales > Burkholderiaceae_C > Ramlibacter. Next base: position 21,263 of record CANJQN010000026.1, read on the forward strand.
TCCAACCAGACCCTCACGATGCCATACACAAGGAATATCGCCGCCAGCAGCAGCCCGGGTAACAGGCCGGCGATGAACAGCTTTGTGACCGACTCCTGCACGAGCGCGCCGTACATGATCATCGACAGGCTCGGCGGAATCAGAATGCCCAGCGTGCCGCCAGCGGCGAGCGAGCCGAACACGATGCGCGGCTGGTAGCCCTGCTTGAGCATCTCGGGGATGGCGACCGTGCCGATCGTTGCCGCGGTTGCGACACTCGAGCCACTCACCGCAGAGAAGATCGCGCAACTCAGGGTGTTCGCATGCAGCAGCGGACCTCTCCTTTTTCCCATGAGCGCGCTGATGCTCATATAGAACTTCCCGCCGGCGCCGCTTCGCAGGATGATCTCCCCCATCAGCAAGAACAGTGGAATCGCGACCAGCACAAAGCTGTTCATGTTGTTCCACACCACCGACGTGAGCGCGGTCAGGCCGAGCGTGCCGCGGCTCAGATAGAGCACCACCATGCCCGCAAACCCCAGCGATATCGCCGTCCATAGCCCAAAGAGCATGGCAGGCAGCAGCAGGGCCATCATGATGAAGACCAGGATTTCGGAGGACATTCCGTGCTTTCCTTGTGCCGTTGTTCGTTCAGGGAACGTTGCGCATCCGGCGCAGGACGTAGGTCAATAGCTGCATGAGCAGCATGGCCCAGCCGATCACCATGACCGCGTGCGCCAGGAAAAGCGGTGTGCGCAGCAGGCTGTCGGAGCGGACATCCGTGGTGTAGAGGTAGTGCACGTCCCGGATGGCGTCGCCCAGCAAGACGCTCACATAGCCCATCGTGATGAGCACGAAGAGCCAGCGCACCGCCAGCGCTACGCGTCCTCGCATGCGGTCGTAAACCGCTTCAAAGCGGATGAAGGCCTTGCACCTGAGTGTCTCGGCCAGTCCGAAGAAGACGATGGCGGCGTAGAGGTAGCCGCTGATCTCGTCTGACACCATGGTCGACTTGCCGAAGTACCGCATGACCACTTCGACACTGATCAAGCCCATGATCATCAGCACGCATGCGGCTGCGATCCAGCTGCCAATGCCGGACAGGCGCTCGATGGCGCGCACCAGCCAGGAGTCGGGGTGAGCCGGCTCCTCGGGTGTCGAGAACGGCACGCTCACTTGCCGACGGCGGCGCGGACTTCACGCAACATCGCGACCGCTTCCGGACCAACGCCCTGTGCCCAGGAAACCCAGTAGTCCTTCATCTGCTCGGTGAGCGTCGCCGCGTCGGCCTTGGACATCGCCGTGAGCTCCAGCTTGCCCTTGAGCTCTGCGCGGCTCTTGGCTTCCGCATCGAATTCTTCCTTCGTCATCCGGGCGTCCCACTCGCGCGAGACGTCGTCGAGCGCCTTGCGCGCCGCGGGTGAGAGCTTCGCGTACGCGGCCTTGTTGACGATGATGAAATCGTCCGCGCCATGGAAGTCGCCCAGGAAGCCCCACTTGACCAGATCGTCCCACTTGGAGCCTTGGATCGAGTGGGCGGTCGTCATCATGCCTTCCACGGTGCCGCGGTCCATGGCCACCGCGACTTCCGCGGTGGCCAATGAGACCGAGGAAGCGCCCAGCCGTTTGAGCAGTTCGGCCTGCTGCGGGCTGATGGTGCGGAACTTGCGGCCGGCGATGTCCTTCAAGGTCTTCACCGGTTTGCCCGAGCCAAAGAGGCCCGTCAAGGGCCACGAGAAATGCATCACCGGCGTCACGCCCGCCTTGTCGAATTCCTTGGCCATGTGCTTGCGGATGATCGGCAGGGCTTTGCGCATCTCGTCCTGGCTGACCAGGAGCATGGGAAGCGCCCCTATCCCGGTCATCGGTATCGTGCCCGTGATGAAGACCGTGAGCGCCTCGCCCATCTGAACCAGTCCGTCGCCGGTGACCTTGACCACTTCGTTCGGCTTGAAGGGCAGCTCCCCCGCCGGCTTGAGGGTGATCACCAGCTCGCCGTTCGAACGCTTCCTGACTTCGCTCAAGTATTCAGTCAGGAGGATGGCGACTGGATGGCTGAGGCCCAGGAACGTGTAAAAGTCCCATCGGACGGGACTTTGAGCGACGATAGGAACGGGAGAGAGCGCGATAGCGCCGGCCACGGCCGTGACGAGAGTTCTGCGTTTCACTGAGTAGTCTCCTTATAAATTGAAGCAAGCAAACGATCAACTATGTCTGGCAAAGCAGCATCGGCCTTTGCCAACTGCTCGTCCATGGACTCATGCCCATGCAGCCGTTCGATCACGGCGAACTGCAAACCGGGCACACCCATCGCCCTGGCCGCACTGCGCGCGGCCTTCTCGAAGTTGTCCCACACGACCGTGACCGTGTGAATTCCCTTTTTCTCCAGCGCTGCGGCGTCAAGCACACTGCCCGACGTGCAGGACCCTCACATTCCGACGCCGACAACCGCCACCTTGAATTTCGCGGCCGATTCGATCAGCGACTTGGGCGACGGCGATGAACCCAGCGGCTTGACGAAGCGCTCGACCACGGCGCCATGTAATTCACGCAGCAGCACTTCCAGGCGCATCGTGAAGGGCGGGTCGTAGTTGTCGTCAACGATGGCGATCTCGCAGCCCTTGAGGCTGCGCGGCCGCACCGTGTCGACGGGCCTGGCGTCTTCGGTGTCCCATACCGGAATCATGATTTCCATGTCTGGATACTCCTTCTTTCAAGCTGCCTGGGGCGCGATCGGCGCCGTCACCGCATAACCGCCATAGCTGCCCCATCCGGGCAGCACAGCGGCGAAGTGCGTGCGGCCACCGGCCACCACGATGTGAATGTCTTGCGGGCTCGCCGTGACGGGGACCATGGTCTTGGGGTTGTCCGTTTCGTAGCGCGAGGGGTATCTGCCCGCGCGCTGCTGCGCCTTGCGGAACTGGTCATGCACCACGCCGCAAGCCTTGATGTCAGACAGGCGCCGCCGGGCGTTCTCCCAGAGGTACATGCGGACCTCGTCCTTGGTCCACCCTTCCTTGGCGAACTCCTCCGCGCTGAGGGGGTTGATCACGACCAGCGTCTGCCCGCCCACGTGCATGTTGACGTTCCCGAGGGTACAGATCGAGTCTGTGATGACGTGCAGCATCTGGGCTGGCGTTCCAAGGCAGACGATGCTGTTGGGGCCTTCGCAGGCGAACACCGTCACAGCGTTTGAGCCCGGTGCGCAGCCGCGCTCCACGTGCAGCGGCGGCCAGGGGCTGTCTTGTTCTTCCTCGGCGATGCAAAAAGTCCATTCGCCGGGATGCGACATCGTTGACTTGTCCGTATCCCACGGCACGGCGCCGCCCAGGTTCCAGATCGCCAGGCGGATCGCGCGGCCCACCGCGCCGTTGGCACGATAGCCGTTGCCGAACACGCCGTCGCGTGAGTTGAAGTTCAATGCCTTGGCGATGGGCCCGTTGACGATCGTCAGCGACACGCACGGATGCGTCGTTTGAGACAGGCCATTGAGGTTGTGTTCCGGCGCCATCATGGCGCCGATCGCGGCAAGCACGATCTGGAAATGCTCGGGCTTGCAACCGCCCATGACCGCATTCACCGCGAGCTTTTCGACCGTCGCTTCGCCACCCTTTGGCGGGATGGGGCCGAGGCTTTCGTTGCGGTCGCGTCCCGACGCCGCAATCATCGCTTCGACGAGCCTGCGCGTGGGCAGAACGACTGGGAGCCCATCAGTCCAGCCCCGCTCATAAAAAATCTCGACTGCACGTTCGTAGTCGTCGATTTCGAAGGAGTGGGGTTCGGGCACCTCGCGAACATACCGATCGGTCAGTAACATGTCAACGTGGTGCGGGGGGGGTGTTTACCCTGAACTGAACTCACCCGCCAACAAGCGAAGCGTTCGGGTTGACTTGTTACTGACCGATCGGTATCTTGGGGCATGGACAATCTCAGCGGAAAAGTCGCTTTGGTCACTGGGGCCGGGGGAATGCGGGGGGTCGGACGCGCGACCGCGCTGGAGCTCGCCCGTGAAGGGGCCGACATCGTCATCTCGGACGTCAAGCGTGCCGCCGCAGACCTCCCTCCTCAGGAATTGAAGGCCGGTTGGCGCAGTCTCGAGAGCGTCCAGGCCGAAGTCCAGGCGCTGGGCCGAAGGTGTCATGTCGTCTGGTGCGACTTGAGCGCCGCAGCGCAGGTGCCGCAATTGATTGAGCAAGCGATCAGCCACTTTGGCGCGATCGACATTCTGGTGAACAACGCGCGTGCGATCATCGGCCGCGACAAGGTGCCGGTGACCGAACTGGACGAAGCCGTGTGGCGCCGTTTCCTCGACATCAATCTCACCGCCGTGTTCCTGGCGACGAAGTTCGCGGGCCGGGCCATGATCCGCCGCGGCCAGGGCGGTGCGATCGTCAATATCGGCTCGGAGAATTCCAAGCGCGCCTATCCGTGTACGGCGGCCTACACGGCCTCGAAGTTCGCCATGATCGGCCTGACACAGGCTGCCGCACTGGACCTGGCGCCCCACCGGATCACCGTCAATGCAGTGTGCCCGGGCATGCTCGACACAGATCGCATGAGCTACTGGGAACAGGACCAGGCGCGCCAGCAAGGGGTCACACAAGAGGAATTCAGGGCGCGCGTGGTGGCGGACGCGGCCAAGGCGATCCCGCTGGGGCGCATCGGCGAGTCCGAAGACGTGGCCCGCGCGGTTGCTTTTCTCGCGGGTGGCAAGTCCGGATTTATCACAGGCCAGGCCATCAACGTGAATGGTGGCACGCTCTTTCACTGAGACGTCTACAAAGGAAACGGGTTGGAAATCGCACTGAGTTTCAAGGATCGGCACGTTGTCGTGTTCGGAGGCACCAGCGGCATCAACCTGGGCATCGCGCAAGCGTTCGCGCGGCAAGACGCGGCGGTCACGGTGGTGAGCCGCAAGGAGGCGAACGTCGCCGCCGCCGTGGCACTGCTGCGCGAGAGTTCCACGCGCATCCACGGCGCGATGGCTGATGTGCGCGACTTCGAAGCCGTCGGTCAGGCCATCGTTTCGGCCTGCGCGCAATTCGGTCCCATTGACGTGCTGGTGTCCGGCGCCGCCGGCAACTTCCTGCAAGCGGCAAGCCGCATGTCGCCCAACGGATTCAAGACCGTGATCGACATCGACCTGGTCGGCACGTTCAACGTGATGCGCCAGGCCTACGGGCAGCTGCGCAGGCCCGGGGCCAGCGTCATCAACATCACGGCGCCGCAAGCGGTTGTCGCGATGCGCTATCAGGCCCATGCGTCCGCCGCCAAGGCCGGCATCGACCAGCTCACCCGCGCCCTCGCGCTCGAGTGGGGCGAGGAGGGCATCCGGATCAACGCGATTTCTCCGGGGCCCATTGAGGGTACCGAGGGCTTCAGGCGTCTTCTTGCCGCAACCCCAGCGCAGGAAACCAGCGCGCGCGAGCATGTGCCGTTGAAACGCTTCGGCACCATCGAGGACATCGCCAATCTCGCGCTCTTTCTCGCGTCCGAGCACGCGGGCTATATCTCGGGCGCGGTGATCCCCTGCGATGGTGGCGGCGCGACCGAAAGCGTCAAGCCGGCCCTCGAGGCGGCTGGAAGGCTTCTTGCATGAGCGCACTCATCCGGGCAGAACTTGTCGATCGGGTGCTGACGCTCACCCTGAACCGGCCGAACGAGCTCAATCGCTGCAGCTTTGCGATGCTCGACGAGTTCGGCCAGGCGCTGGCCGACGCGAACCGCGACGATGAAGTGCGCGCGGTGATCGTGACGGGCGCCGGCCGTGCGTTTTGCGCCGGCACCGACTTGTCCGGCGGCGAGGGCTCCTACGATGGGAGTGCCTCGGTCGGAGAAGTCGTCAAGGGTGTGCCGCGCGATGCGGGCGGGCGGCTGAGCCTTCAGATGTTCGACTACGACAAGCCGCTGATTGCGGCGATCAATGGCCCGGCGGTGGGCTACGGCGTCACGATGACGCTGCCCATGGACATCCGCATCGCTTCGACAACGGCGCGTTTCGGATTTGTCTTCACGCGCCGGGGCCTGGTGCCAGAGGCCTGTTCGACCTGGTTCCTGCCGCGCATCGTGGGCATTTCGCGCGCGCTCGAGTGGTTCGAGTCGGGCCGTGTCTTCAATGCGGACGAGGCGCTCGCAGCCAACTTGGTCAGCGAGGTGGTCGAGCCGTCCGACCTGCTGGCTCGCGCCCATGCGATCGCCCATACGCTGATCGATCAGAGTTCTTCGGTTTCCATCATGGCCGCGCGCAGGATGACGTTGCAGATGCTGGGCGCCGCCCATCCGATGCGAGCGCACGAACTGGAGTCGCGCGCCATCGCCCAGCTGCGCGAGCTGCCCGATTTCAAGGAAGGCCTGGCTTCCTTCCTCGACAAGCGCAATGCCGTCTTTCCGATGAAGGCGAACGCCGACCGTCCCGCTGGTTTCCCATGGTGGCGAGAGCAGGAGTTCGACCCCGATGCCTGATGCGACGACCCAGCGCAAAGGTCCGCTGGCCGGCATCCGTGTCCTGGAACTTGGCGGTATCGGCCCCGTCCCGTTTTGTTCGATGATGCTGTCCGACATGGGTGCTGACGTGTTGCGGCTCGCACGCATCGAGCCCTCGGACAGCGGCGTGGCGATGGATGCGAAGTTCAATCTGCTGCATCGCGGCCGCGCGACGGTGGCCATCGACTTGAAGAAGCCAGGCGCCGACGCGGCAGTTCTGGCGCTTGTGACAAGCGCAGACGCGTTGCTCGAAGGATTTCGGCCCGGCGTCGCAGAGCGGTTGCGATTGGGGCCAGCCGAATGCCTGGCCGCGAACCCCCGCCTGGTCTACGGGCGCCTGACCGGCTGGGGCCAGGACGGCCCGTTGGCCCAGGAACCCGGACACGACATCAACTACATCGCGATCAGCGGCGCCTTGCATTCGATCGGCGCGCGTGGCGGCGGCCCCGTGCCTCCATTGAACTTGCTCGGCGATTTCGGTGGGGGTGCGATGTACCTGGCCTTCGGCGTTGCCTGCGCACTGCTCGAGAGCAAGGTGTCGGGACAAGGCCAGGTGGTCGACACGGCCATGATCGACGGCGCCGCCTCTCTGATGACGGCGATGTACGGCATGCATGCCGCCGGCGTCTGGACTAACGAGCGCGGGACCAACCGGCTGGACACGGGTGCGCCTTGGTACAACGTGTACGAAACCAGTGATGGCCGCCACGTGAGCATCGGCGCGAACGAGCCGCGTTTCTACCGCAACCTGCTGGACAGCCTGGGAATGGATGGCCAAGACCTTCCGCACCAGCAGGACCGCCAAAGCTGGCCTGCGATGCAGGCGCGCTTTGCCGCGATCTTCAAGACGCGCACGCGCGACGACTGGGTGCGGCTGCTGCAGGACCAGGAAGTCTGCTTTGCGCCGGTGCTGTCGATGGACGAAGCACCCCTGCATCCGCAGAACCTTGCCCGCGGCAACTTTGTAGACGTCGACGGTATCGTGCAGCCGGCCCCAGCGCCGCGCTTTAGCCGAACGCCTGCGCGAATCACGCCTGTGAGTGGGCTTGACCAGGATGAAGACAGCACGCTTCGGACATGGGGCGTCGACGTACGGGACATCGCGGCCTGGCGCGAGCTCGGCATCATTCAATAGGACGCAAGCATGAACAATGGCATCGGATTGCAGGGCCGGCGCGTCCTGGTCACCGGGGGCGCGCACGGCATCGGGCTGGCCATCACCGAAGCTTTCGTCGCCGCAGGCGCGGCGGTGCATGTCTGTGATATCGACACAGACTGGTTGACCGCGCTGAAGGTAAAACTGCCGGCGGTGCACCAGAGCGTCGCGGACGTGTCCGACGAAAAGCAGGTCGATGCCCTGTTCGCGGAACTGGCAAGCCGCTGGGGAACGCTCGACGCGTTGGTCAACAACGCCGGGATCTCAGGGCCGACCTGTGCGATCGAAGACACCATGCTGGTTGACTGGCACAAGACGCTGGCGGTCAACCTGACGGGGCATTTTCTGTGCACGCGCCGCGCCGTGCCGATGTTGAAGGCAGCCGGTGGCGGCTCGATCGTCAACATGTCTTCGGCTGCTGGACGGATGGGATTTCCGTTGCGCTCGGCCTATTCCGCCTCCAAGTTCGGCATCGCCGGATTGACGGCGACCTGGGCGATCGAGCTGGGGCCCGCTGGCATACGCGTCAATTCGATCCTGCCAGGCATGGTGGCCGGTGAACGACAGGAACGCATGATGGCCATCAAGGCGCGATCCTATGGGATTGCGCAGGAAGAACTGCGCCAGCGCATGCTCAGCAAGGTATCGATGCGCCGCATGGTGAGCGCGCAGGACATCGCCAATCAGGTGCTCTTCATCTGCTCCGACGCCGGCGCGGCCATCAGCGGCCAGAGCCTGTCGGTCTGCGGCAACCTCGAGCACCTGAGTTGAAAATCCGCCCGGCTGCCTTCAGCGGTAGACCAGGTTCGGCAGCCAGAGCGCGAAGGCCGGCACGTAGGTGACGATCATCAGCACGGTCAGCATCACCAGCACCATCGGCCAGATTGCGCGCGCCAGCGCGCCGAGCGACAGGCCGGAAATGGCCATGCCGACGAACAGGCAATAGCCGATCGGCGGCGCGGCCATCCCGATCGAAACGTTGGTGAGAATGATCGCGCCGAAGTGGATCGGGTCGACGCCGAACTTCGTCGCCAGTGCGATCAGCATTGGCCCCAGGATGACCATCACCGCAAGCTCGTCCATCACCGCGCAGATCAGCGTCAGAAACACGTTCAGCGCCAGCAGCATGACCCAGCGCTCGGAAATGCCCGATGAAATCCAGGTCGCCGCCTTCATCGCGAACTGCTCCTGCGCCACCAGCCAGCCGAAGCCGACGGATCCGATGATGATGAACATCACCATGGCGGTGGTGCGCATGGCACGCACGATGGTGCCTGGAATGTCCTGGAAGCGAAGCCTCTTTTCGACGAAGATGCCGACCAGGATGCCGTAGACGCAGGAGACGATCGCCGCTTCGGTCGGCGTGAATGCGCCGCCATAGATGCCGCCCAGCACGATCAGCGGCATCGCAAGCGCCCAGACGCCCGCGCGGAAAGCGGCGCGCACCTCGGGCCACGTCGCGCGCGGCTCAAGGCCGACGCCATGGCGCTTGGCGTGGAACCAGGTCAGGATGTGCAGACCCGCCGCAAGCAGCAACCCAGGCCCCACGCCGGCCATGAAGATGCGCGAGATGGATTGCTCCGCGATCACGCCCCACAACACGCCGGCGATGGACGGCGGGATCAGCGGACCGAGCACACCGGCGCTCACCGCGAGCGCGGTAGCGAAGCCTTTGCTATAACCCCGGGCCGTCATGGCGGGGATCATGATCACGCCGATCGCGGCCGTGGTCGCGGCCGCGGAGCCGGAGATGGCGGCGAAGGTGCACGCGGAGACGATCGTCACATGGCCCATGCCGCCACGCAGGTGCCGCACGAGAACGTCCGCGACCTTGATCAGACGCTGGGACAGTCCGCCGGCCGACATGATCTCGCCGGCCAGCATGAAGAAGGGAATCGCCAACAGGCTGAACGACTGCGTTCCGCCCATGACGGTCTGCGCGAGCAGTACCGGTGCGATGTCGGCAACGACCAGTGCTGTTGCCGTGACTGTCATCACCGCGATGCCGAACGGCACCCCGAGGATCAACAACAACGCCAGGCCAACGGACAGGATCCAGGCGGTCTCAGACAATCTCGTCCCCTGCCGATTCGTCAGGTGGGATGCGGCGTTCCAGCAGGGACTCCAGGGCGAACAGCGCGATCAGGACGCCGCAGACCGGGACCGATGCGTGCAGCAGTTCGACGGGATAGCCCATCGATGCCGATGTGGCACCGCGCGTGCCGTCGAAATAACTCCAACCCGACCAGGCAAGAAAGCAGCCGATCACGAAGCTGAGCAGGTGGATCGCCTGCTCAAACCACAGTCGGGCGCCAGGCGGCAAGCGCTGGATCACGATCGACATGCGCACGTGGAAGCCCTCCCGGATGCCCACGGCCGCCATCAGCATGGCGCTCCAGGCGAACAGGCCCACGGCAAGCTCCTCGCTCCAGCTCAGGGGAAGGGTGAAGACATAGCGCATCAGCACCTGGAAGGCCAGCACAACCAGCATGACCGACACCATGGCGACGACGATCCATCGGATCGCGCCCGCGATGACATCGTTGACGCGATGCAATGCCTTCATCGCGTCCAGACTTGGCTACTTTACGGCCGCCAACGCGCCGTCCAACACGTCGGCGCCGATCTGGGAGCGGTACTTGTCATAGATCGGCTTCATGAGCGGGCGGAACGACGCGATGTCCTTGACCATGTTGACCTTGACGCCGCGCTTTTCCAAGATGGCGGCGGCGTCTGTGACGTTCGCGCCCGTGGCCTGACGCTGCGGTCCGACGACCGACTTGCCCGCTTCGCGCACCATCGCCTGGACGTCCGGCGGGAGCTTGTTGAAGGCCTTTTGCGACATCAGCAATGCCACCATTCCATAGGTGTGGTTGGTGACTGAGACGTACTTGATCATCTCGTCCAACTTCATGGCGTGCACCGACACGAGCGGCATCTCCAGGCCGTCGATCGTGCCTTGCTGGACTGCCGGCATGACCTCACCCCATGCCATCGGGACCGCCGCGCCGCCCAGTGCGTTGAACATGTCGATGTAGACAGGGCTCTGCATCACACGGTACTTCACGCCTTTGACGTCAGCGGGCTGGTTGACGGGCCGGCTGTTGTTGATCATCACGCGAAAGCCCATTTCCATGAAGCCCAGCGAGACGATGCCCTTTGGCTCGAGCTTTTTCGCCAGCAGTTGGCCGACCTTTCCGTCAAGCACCTTGTGGGCCTGCGCCTCCGTCGCATACAGGAAGGGAAGATCGTTGACCATGAAAGCGGGCTCGATCTGCGCGATGGTCGTGTTGGCGATCAAGGCCGCCTCCACGGTGCCGAAACGCAAACCTTCCAGCATCGGCTTTTCATCACCGAGCTGGCCGTTGGGAAACAACTGCACTTCGACGCGGCCGCGCGACTGGCGCTCCAGCGTCTGCTTGAACAGCAGGGCCGCGATGGCCGCTGGCTGCTGGGGATTGTCGGAGCCGGTAAAGCCCAACTTGATCGTGTGCTTGCTCTGCGCGGACGCCGTGCCGGCGGCGCCAAATGCCAGCGCTGCGATGACTGCGGCGAACACGCCGAATTTTCGAATGCTCATTTCACTCTCCTTGAAGTGGAAGGTCTAGACACCTATGCCATCCGGACCGGCTTGGTCACCGCCCAATGGCCGAAACCTGCGCAATATGTGATGTGGTAGGCCTCCGGGCCGCCCGCAACCGCGATCAGGATGTCGCGCGGCGACCGGGTGACCGTGTTGAAGCCGTCGACGACGTGGCGGTACCGGTCGTCCTGGATCTCGCTCACTTCCTGCGGCAGGTCGCCGACAGGAATCCTGGAGCGGGCGTAGAGCTGGTCCTGGACGTCCTGCTTGGAGAAACCCTGGTCAGCGAGCAGCTTCGCATGGCCGGGGTTGAAGAACACGATGCAGTTGCCGTTGCCCATCACGGTGTTGATCGCACCGATCGACGTCATGGCGCTGGCGACCGCCTGCAGGATGCTGTCGGCCTCGCGCCAGGCCACGAATGTGTTGTCGGTGCCGTGCACCCCGACGACGGTGACGGCGCTTTCTTCGCGCCGCAGGCCACGATCGACGTGCATGGGCTTCCACGGACTCTCTTCTTCCAGTTCGCCCAGGCACATCGTGTACTTGCCGGGCATGCCGAGGGTGGATTTGTCGACTTCGCCAGGCACCGCACCGCCCACATTCAACTGGATCAACCGCATCGTCCGGCCGATCGTGGCGTTCGCACGCCTTCCGGGGCCCAGCGCATCGCGGCCGCAATTGATGTCGAGTTGCTGGCGGATCGGGCCGTTCACGAGGATCAAGGGCGCGACCGGGTTCGTGGTGGTCTGCACGGCGAGCAGGTTGAACGCCGGATCGCACACCGCCTCGACCGCCGCGATCACGACCGGCATGTACTCCGGGCGGCAACCCGCCATGACGGCATTGATGGCGATCTTCTCGACGGTCGCGGGGCCTTGCAGCGGCGCGACCCGGCCCACCACCTCGTTGGCGGGACGGCCGGACGCGGCCACGAATTGACGCACACGCGCGTCCGTTGGCGCGATGACCGGCAAGCCGTCCGTCACGCCCATTTCGTAGAGCCGCTCGTAGACGGCCCATGGATCGTCGTCCGGCAACTCGATGACTTTGGACTGCAGCGCCGTGTTCACGCGACTTCCGCTTGGGCGGCAACCGCCGGTGGCTTCGCGCGCACGCCCGGTGCGATGAGGTCCACGAATTCGTCGAGCATCGCGTCGACGATCACGGCGAGTTCGGCGTCGTCGTAAAACTCAGGATTGCCACGGATGTTCATCGACGGCTGCTCGGGCAGGCCTTTGCCGATCTTGACCGCCTTGGCGAGCGCGGTGAATCGTTCCGTGACAAGCAGCACGTTGGGAACCTTGCGATGAGTGAGTTCGATACTGTCATGGACACTCCACGACGTACACGACCCTCAGTTGGCCAAGCCGACGATCGCGAAGTCCGCGCGATCGACGACCGCGTTGAAGACCTCGGGGGCGCCGGGAGATGCGATCGGAACCGTGAACGCCAGCACCTCACCGATGCCGTAGCGGGTCTTGAGGCCTTCGACGAGCCTGGCGCAGATGCGGTCCATGCTGGTCCACCCGTTGCTGACTATCGCCACGGTTTTTCCGGCCAGCCGGTTCAGTTTGGGCAGATGGGTCTGGCTGGAATGCGACACGTCGGCGCGCGGGTCTCGGATGCAAATCGGTTGGGGCATGGGAACCTCCTGTGTGGAAATGAAGGTACTGTCCGGTAAGTAATCTGTCAATCCATTGTGCTTGGTGTTTACCCGCGCGGGCCGCCGAGGCCGCGTCGATCAGTACGACTTTGGCAGCCCCAGCACCTTCTCGGCGATGTGGCACATGATGAGCTGAATGCTGACCGGCGCGATCCGCAGGAGCATGGCCTCCCTGAAGTAGCGCTCGACGTGGAAATCCTTGGCGTAACCGAAGCCGCCATGCGTGAGCACCGCGGTCTCACACGCCCTGAAGCCGGCTTCGGCGGCGAGGAACTTCGCCGCATTCGCCTGAGCGCCGCATTCCATGCCCTGGTCATAACGCCAGGCCGCATTGAGCATCATCAGGTTGGCGGCTTCGAGCTCCATCCAGCAGCGGGCAAGTGGATGCTGGATGCCCTGGTTCTTGCCGATGGGCCGGTCGAAGACGATCCGCTCTTTTGCGTAAGTTGCGGCGCGCTTGAGCGCTGCGCGGCCGAGGCCGACCGCGGCTGCGGCGACCAGTGCCCGTTCGGGGTTGATCCCGTGCAGGATGTTGCGAAACCCCTGGCCTTCGACACCGATCAGGTCCTCGGCTGGCACGGGCAGGTTGTCGATGAAAAGTTCGTTGGAATCGACCGCCTTTCGCCCCATCTTCTCGATCTCGCGCACGTCAACGTAGCGGCGGTCCAGGTCTGTATAGAACAGGCTCAGGCCGTCGGTGGGTTTGCGCACCTGGTCGAGCGGCGTCGTGCGCGCCAGCAGCAGCATTTTCTCCGCGACCTGGGCCGTGGTGATCCACACCTTGTGGCCGTTCACCATGTACTTGTCGCCCACGCGCTTGGCCGTTGTTTTCAGCTGCGTCGTGTTGAGCCCGGTGTTGGGCTCGGTGACCGCGAAGCAGGCCTTTTCCTTTCCGGCAATGAGCGGCGGAAGAATCCGGCGTTTCTGCTCGTCGGTGCCGAACTTGACCACCGGGTTGAGCCCGAAGATGTTCATGTGGATGGCCGACACGCCACTCATTCCGGCCCCCGACTGGCTGATGGACTGGACCACCGTGCACGCTTCCTGGATGCCCAGGCCCGCGCCGCCGTATTCCTCGGGCATGCACACGCCCAGCCATCCGTCCCTGGCGATCGCCTGGTGGAAGTCAATTGGAAATCCGCCTTCGCGATCCCGTGTCAACCAGTAATGGGCATCGAAGCCGGCGCAAATACGGTCCACGGCTTGCGCAATGGCTTCTTGTTCCGGTGTTACGGTGAAATCCACGAATACTCCAATCAAGTTGTTGAGTGCTGCCTGGCGGCGCCGCTCGAAAGCAGCTGGTCGATGGCGGTGCGGTCCAGTCCGGCTTCCTCAAGGATCTGCACCGTATGCTGGCCCAGTCTGGGCGGCAGGCCCACGTCGGGCAGGCTGCCGTCAAAACGAATTGGCGGGCCGGGCATCACCAGGTCTCCCATCAGTGGGTCCGCCAGCGAAATGAAGTACTTGCTTTCGGCCAGGTGCGGGTCGGACTCGAGGTCGGCGAGCCGGTTGAGCTTGGCCGAGGGGATGTCCAGCTTCTCGAAGACGGCCAGCCAGTGCGCCGTGGAACCACCCGCAATCACCTGCGCCACGACGCTGTACAGCGCATCGATGTTGTCCGTGCGTGCGGATTGCCCGGCGAAACGCGGGTCGCTCTGGAGATCCGCGCGGCCGCAATGCGCGAAGAAGTCCTTCCAGTGGCGGTCGGAGTAGGGCAGGACGCACACGTAGCCGTCCTGCGTGCGGTACGGCCGCCTCGCGGGCGTCGTGAGCCGCGGGTAGCCCGGCGGGCTGAGCGGCGGGCGAAAATGCGCGCCGTAGAAATGCTCGACCAGCGTGAAGTTGACCATCGCCTCCATCATCGGCACTTCGACATGGGCGCCCTGACCGGTGCGGCCCCGGGCCACCAGCGCCATCAGGACCGCTTGCGCGACGAACAGCGCGCAGGTCTTGTCCGCGATGACGGTCGGTATGTAGGAGGGCTCGCGCCCTTGCAGCTCGCTCAGCGATGCCAGACCGCTCAGGCCCTGGATGATGTCGTCATAGGCGGGCCGGCCGGCATAGGGTCCGCGCTCGTCGAAGCCATGCGCGGACACGACGATCAGCCTGGGATTGCGCGCCCGGAGCACCTCCGGCCCCAGGCCAAGCGCAGCCATCTTCTGCGGCCGCATGCTGTAGACGAGCACGTCGGCGCCGTCCGCGAGCTTGAGCAGGGCTTCGCGAGCGGTGGCCGCCTTCAGGTCCAGAACGATGCTGCGCTTGCTGCGGTTCGAACCAATGAAGGCTGCGGCCATGCCCGGCTCTTTCTGCGGGCCGGTCTTTCGTGTGGAGTCGCCGCCCGGCGCCTCGACCTTGATGATGTCGGCGCCGTAGTCGCCCAGCATCTGCGTCGCATACGGCCCGAGCATCACGGTGGTGATGTCAACGACGCGGATACCAGCCAGGGGAAGAGTGGCGTTCATTGAAGGGATGCGGATTTCAGTCGACCACGATCTTCGCGTACTGCGCGACCGCCTTCCAGCGGTCGATGTCCGCCGCAAGGAAAGCCCCGAGTTCGGCCGGTGACGAGGTCCGGATCGCTACGTTGCCCTTTTCCAGTTGGCTCCTTACGGCGGGTTCATTCAGCACGGCGTTCAG
This sequence comes from Comamonadaceae bacterium, assembly GCA_947476465.1. Taxonomy (GTDB): domain Bacteria; phylum Pseudomonadota; class Gammaproteobacteria; order Burkholderiales; family Burkholderiaceae_C; genus Ramlibacter. Next base: position 36,767 of record CANJQN010000026.1, read on the forward strand.
CGCGGCGTTGGCGGCCGTAACGATCGCGGGGCTCGTGCCCGGCGGCGCCCAGATGCCCTGCCATGCCGACTGGTCCATGCCGGGAATCACCGTTTCGGAAAGGGTGGGCACGTTCGGCAGCGACGCCACGCGCGTCTTGGTCAGTATCGCAATGGGGCGGACACGGCCCGCCTGGATTTGGGGCAGGGCCGTGATGAGCGAGTCGGACATGAACTGCACCTGCCCGCCAATCAACGCGACCATCGACGGCGCCGTTCCCCTGAAGGCGACGTGCACGGCACTGGTGCGCGTGGCCTGCAGGATCTGCTCCATGCCGACGTGCGTGGCGTTTCCGACGCCGCCGGAGCCGTAATTGAGCTTGCCCTGGTTCTGCCTCAGATATTCGAAGAATTCTGCGGGTGTATTTGCGGGTAGCGAGTTGTTCACCAGCAGCACCATTGGGATCGTCGAGACCATGCCGACCGGCTCGAGGTTTTTCACCGGATCGAAGCGCAGGTTCCTGTGAATGGCCGGCAGGATCGCGATGCCCGACGTGTGAAAGAGAAGCGTGTAGCCATCGGCTGGTGCACGCATCACCGCTTCTGCCGCGATGATGCCGCCGCCCCCTTCACGATTCTCGACGGCCACCGGTTGCCCCAGGCGTTCAGCGAGCCGCACCGCGACGAGCCGCGCCACCGCGTCGGTCGGGCCGCCGGGTGCAAAGGGAAGGATCAGTTTGATTGGCCGCGAAGGCCATCCATCACCCGTGGTGGGCTGCGCGCCGGCATGGACGCACGCAAGGCCGGAGCTCATCGTTGCCGCCAGCCTTACCAAAACGTCGCGTCGCTTCATAAGCAATCCATAAAAAGAAGAATCCGTCAAGGCCAGTATGGAGCCGCCTGCGCAGACTTATGCTTTCCGCCGATCAAGACGCGGCCCCTGACACCGACTGGTACAGGGTGACCACGCAGGCGCCGCCGAGCCCCAGATTGTGCTGCAACGCCGTGGTCGCGCCCGGCACCTGGCGCGCGCCTGCGGTGCCGCGCAATTGGTGCGTCAGTTCATAGCACTGTGCAAGCCCCGTCGCGCCCAATGGGTGGCCCTTGGACAGCAGCCCGCCGGACGGATTGGTGACGACCCGCCCTCCGTAGGTGTTGTCGCCGTCGTCCACAAATTTTTCCGCGCCGCCCTCCGGGCACAAGCCCAAAGCCTCGTAGCTCAGAAGTTCGTTCTGTGCGAAACAGTCGTGCAGCTCGACCACCTTGATGTCTTCGGGCGAGACGCCGCTCGCTTCGTACACCTGGCGGGCCGCCGACCGCGCCATGTCGTATCCGACGACCTGAATCATGTCGCGGGCCTCGAAGCTCACCGGCGTGTCGGTGGTCATCGCCTGGGCAGCAATCTGGACCCCGGCCTTCAGGCCGTGCTTGCGCGCGAACGCGGGTGACACCACCACGGCCGCGGCCGCGCCGCAGGTCGGCGGGCAGGCCATGAGTCGGGTGAGCACGCCCGGCCACAGGGCTGGCGAACGCATCACGTCGTCTTCTGACAGGACATTGCGCAGCAAGGCCAGCGGGTTGTTGGCGGCATGACGGCTGGCCTTGGCGCGAATCTTCGCGAAGGTGGTCAGGGGGGTGCCGTACTTGTCCATGTAGCTGCGCCCTGCGCCGCCGAAGTACTTGAGCGTGAAAGGAACGTCGACGTCGCCCACCAGGTCGTCGGTCAGCTTGTCGAAGTCATCGAATGGCGTTGGCCGGTCTGTCCAGACGTTGCCCAGCGCACCGGCGCGCATTTGCTCAAAGCCAAGCGCCAGCACGCAATCGGCCGCGCCGCTTTCCACCGCCTGCCGGGCAAGAAACAGCGCGGTGGACCCGGTCGAACAATTGTTGTTGACGTTGATCACGGGGACACCCGTCATCCCCACCTGGTAGACCGCCTTCTGACCGCAGGTTGAGTCCCCATAGACGTACCCGGCGTAGACCTGCGCAACATCTGCGTAGTCGACTCCGGCATCGGCAAGTGCCTGCCGCGCTGCGTTTGCCGCCATGGAGTCGTAGAGCTCGCCTTGCGCAGGTTTCGTGAATTTCACCATTCCGACCCCTGCGATGAGTGCCTTGTGCATTGACCACTTCCTCAGTTTAATGGCATGATACTTACCGGTAGGTATAAAGTCAATCATTCAAAAAGTTAATTCAACCGGCCAGCATCTGCCTTTATGGATCATTCGAAAGAGCCCGATTCCCGTGCGCCAGAGCCGCAAGGCGTGCGGTGGGGTGCTCAAGATCTGCCGCGCAGGCAAGCGCCAGAGGCCAAGCGGCTGGCCATTTTGCGGGCTGCGGCGCAACTGTTCAACGCGAACGGATTCCACGACACCTCGCTCAATGACCTGGCTCGCAGCCTGAACGTGACGAAGCCGAGCCTCTACTACTACGTCCAGAGCAAGGACGACATCCTCCTGCAGATCCTGAACCAGGCAATGGGGGAGATTGGCCCGGCGATCGAGGCGGCGCAGGCGGCCAGCCACGGGCTGGAAATGCTGCGAATTTTTGTCGGACGGTATGTCCAGATTCTGGTTGGCGATTTCGGAAAATGCCTTGTGTTGTCCGGCACCTCGCCGCTTGAGCCTAAAAGCCGTGAGCAGCTCGCGCCTGCGTTCCGGCGCATTGACCAGGCTGTACGCCAAATGATTGCCAAAGGCATCGCCGACGGTTCGATCCGGCCATGCGACCCCAAGGTGTCGGGCTTTACGCTGTTCGGTGCGCTGCATTGGATGTGCTCCTGGTACAAGGAGGACGGGCTGTCGCCCCAGGAACTGGGCGACCAGATTTTCGACGTCTTCGAAAAAGGCCTGAGCGCCGCCTAGGCCCTCCGGCTTTCACGCTGCATTGGCGCAATCACGTTTTCTTATGGCCACGGACATCTATTCGGTATTTGTGCAATTGGCCATCCCGTGCCATCGTGCGCGGCCCGAAACGACACTTCCATCGACGAGGACAGCATGCTTGAGAAAGTTGTAGACATCCAGACCACCGACGGCAAGATGAACAGCTATGTGTACTACCCGGACGAAGGCGGCCCCTTCCCGGTGGTGCTGATGTACATGGATTCGGCTGGTGTGCGCGAGGCACTTGCCGATGTCTGCCGAAGGCTCGCCTCGGCGGGCTATTACGTCGTGATGCCGAACCTGTACTACAGGCGCGTGCGACACCTCGACATCGACGTGGACCGCTTCAACGACCCGGCAAACGGCGACAAGACGGCGTTGATGTGGTCGCTGAACGCGCACCTGAACAACACCATGGTCATGGACGACACGCAGGCCATCTTCCGCTTTCTGGAAGGCGAGGAGCTGGCGCGCCCCGGCAAGCTGGGGCTGCTCGGCTATTGCATGAGCGGCCCCTTCGTGTACCGCGCCGCTGGCGTGTTCGCGCAGCGGGTGGCGGCAGCGATTGCTATGTACGGCAGCCCGCTGATCAGCGACGCGCCGGACTCCAGCCACCTCAGCACCGCATCAATCTTGGGTGAGATGTATTTCGGGTTCGCGGAAAACGAGTTTTATTTCTCCACCTCTGATGTTTCCACGAAGCTCAAGGGCTTCTTCGAGAAAGCCGGCGTGAAGGCGCGCTTCGAAATCTACCCCGCGCGCGAGCATGGCTTTGTGCTTCCCGGACGCCGTGTCTACCACAAGGCCAGCGCCGAGCGGCAATGGGTGCGCGTGAACGACATCTTCAGGCGCAACCTGCAGGATCGCCAGGCATAACTGGCAAGCTTCGGCGCATGAGTTTGCGCGACCTCCACCAGTGGGGCTACTTCGCCCGCCGAGACACGGGATGGCCAGGGACTGGGCGCCGCGGCTCCAGCGCCCACAGCATGCCGATGGCCGCCAGGAGCGGCAGGTTCTTGCTCAGGGGCCCGAAGGGATGAAGCCAGTACTCGGGCAGCAAGACGGTGATCAACACGGTGCAGCCGCCGATCAGCGCGAACTGCGCGAGCCACACCGGTCGCCGCCAGCGCAAAGGGCAGGCCAGCGTGAGCACGCCTAGCAAGATGTTGACGGCGGCCGCGCCATACAGCGCCAGCGTCGCCGTGCCGCCGGCCAGGTTCATCCGCGCCCAGAGCGGATCGCTGCCTTGCACCGGGTCAAGGCCAAGCGACACCACGCCCGTCCAGATCCACAGCAGCGCCAGCGCCACGCGCAGCATCGGTAGCCACACGCCCAGCACGGCCTGCATGCGCAGCGGCGCGGCCAGTGCGGCGTCGACGAAGCTGGACACGGGCCGCGGGGCACGCCCCAACAGGCGCTCGAAATCGTCCGCTGGCGCGGCATTGCCACGCAGCAGCATGCCGGCGGTTTCCGCGTCGAGGATGCTGCCAGGCACGTGCGCAGCGAGCGCGGCGCCGGCCATGAACAACGGTGTCGGCAACGCCAGCACCGCCAGCGGCCCGGCGATGCCAAGCGCGCGGCGCAGTTCGCGCAGGTAGGTCGCCATGCCCATCGGCTTGGGGCCAACGAACGCGATGGTCGCCATGGGGCAGGGTGGCGATTCAAGCAAGGCCAGAACCCCGTGCGTGACGTCATCCAGGTGTACCGGCTGCACCAGCATGCGGCCGCTTTGCGGCAGCGCCAGCATCGGCGCCGCCGCCATGCTGTTGAACATCGCGGCGCTGGCGCCCTGCGGCCCATACACCACCGAGGGCAAGACGATCGCGCCGGCGACAGGCCCAGCGCGCAGCGCGTCGTCGGCGGCCTTCTTGCTCAGGTGGTAGCGGCTGCGGGCCTGCGTGTCCGCACCCAGCGCCGAGATCTGAATCACCGTCTTCACGCCGACCGCCGCGCAGGCGCGGAACAACTCGGCCGGCGCGCGGAGGTGCAGGGCGTCAAAGCTTTGGCCAGGCGTCTCGCGGATGATGCCCACGGCGTTGACCACGGCGTCGATGCCCTGCAGATGGGGTTGCCACCACGCACTGTCGGGCACGGCGGCAAAGTCGGCCTGGAGCGCGCGCCAGTGGCCCGGGCCCAGGTCGAGCCGGTCGGGGTTGCGCACCGCGCACACCAGCACATGCCCCGCATCCAGCAGAACCCGGGCAATGGCACGGCCGATGAATCCCGTCGCTCCCGTCATCAGCACGCGCACGCCGCTCTCCTTGGTGTTGGGCTGGCGGCAAGTCTAGCGGGCAGGCATGAAGGCGCCGTTATCGGTGACGCCCTGCAGGTGAGGCTGCGCGCGCCACCGATTACTTGGGCATGACGACGCTGTCAATGACGTGAATGACGCCGTTGTCCGCCACGATGTCCGTCTTGACCACGTTCGCGTTGTCCACCTTGACGCCGCCAGCGGTGGTGACAGTCAAGGAACTTCCCTGGACGGTCTTGACCTGACCCGCCTTGACGTCCTTGGCCATGACCGCGCCGGGCACGACGTGGTAGGTCAGCACGGCGGTGAGTTTTGCCTTGTCTGCGAGCAGCGCGTCCAGTTGCGCCTTGGGCACCTTGGCGAATGCGGCGTCGGTGGGGGCGAACACAGTGAATGGGCCCTTGCCCTTGAGCGTTTCGATCAGGCCAGCCTTTTGCAATGCCGTGGCCAGCGTGGTGAAGCCGCCTGCGGCGACGGCCGTATCAACGATGTCCTTGGCTTGAGCGCCAGCGGCGGCAATGGCCAGGACGGCAACGAAGAGAGCTTTTTTCATGAGATTTCCTTGGTGAGTTGAGGGTTGAGGGTCGGGGTAGGGGGTCTGGTTTTCCGTGGCGCGGGAGGATCACGCGGTCGATCGCGTGAATCACGCCGTTGCTGGCCAGGATGTCGGTCTGCGCTATGCCTGCCATGCGGCTGCGCTGATCGGTGACGCCCAGCTCGGTCAGCAGGTCGACGAAGGCGTCATTGGTCGGTGCGAACATGGTGAACGGGCCGGGGCCGGAGAGGGTTGCGGCCAGATCTTCTGCCACGACCGCCTCGACCAGGATCGCGAATCGCGCATCCGCCTGGGCGGCCTGAACGACCGTGACAGTCTTGTCTTCGCCGCCGCCACAAGCTGCGACAAGCTCGAGGGTTGAAGTGGCGGCAATGCGCTGGATCCAGTTGAGCATGACCGTTTGTTAAGTTGATTTGTCCAAGACAGATTATTGAATCACGATTCGAGTTGGCGCTTTCAACAGCTTGATTTGTCCTGGACAAGGAAGGGGTATCCAACTGTGGCGCCTGTCACGACTGCCGCGGCCGTTCCCGCTTTACCGCAGCGCAGGCGTTGGATCAGGGATGAGGTTGACCGGACAAGTCGGGGTCGAGACTGCCCGCAACGGGGGGCGCCAGCTAGCGCACGCCTGCAGCCCGGTGCCTTGCCATTGCGCTCATGACCCGTTCGATCAGGCCGGATCGAAGTGCAGTGGCAGGCCGACCACGAAGGTGCTGCCCTGGCCCAGGCCCGCGCTGCTGGCGCGCACGTTCCCGCCGTGGCGCTCGACGATGGATTGCACGATGGCCAGGCCCAGGCCCAAGGTGCCAGGTTTGGTGCGCGCCTGGTAGAAAGGCTCGAAGATGCGCGCCAGCGTCTGCGGCGTCATGCCGTCGCCCTGGTCTTCAATGACCAACTCCGCGATCGCTTCACGCCGGTGCAAAGACACGCGAATCGGCAAACCGTTGCCGTGACGAAACGCGTTGATCAACAGGTTGGTGATGACCTGCGTGAGGCGCACGGGATCGGCGTCGACCCAGATGGCCTCGCTGGGCGCAGGCCCCTGCACCTGGGCGCCAGTCTCATGCTCACAAAACGACTCGACCGCATGGCCGACGAGTTGCCCCAACTCGACCAGTTCCAGGTTCAGGCTGACCTTGCCCTCGACCAGCCGGCTGACGTCCAGCAGATCGTCCACCAAGCGCGTCATGTGCGCCACTTGCCGCCGAAGGATCTGGCGTTCGCGCCCAAGGGTGTCGCCCGCCTTGGCATCCAACAGGGTCAGAACGCTGCTGATGGGCGCCAAAGGGTTGCGCAGCTCGTGCCCCAGGACGGCCATGAACTGATCCTTGGCGCTGGAGGCTCGTTCAGCGGCGTCGAGCGCTTCGCGCACGCGGTCGTTGGCCTGATCCACCTGCCGCATCAGCGTCGCGAGTTCGGCGATCGTCGGCTCGGCTGGTTTTTCAGCTGCGTCGGAGCCGATCTTGTCGGCCCGGTCGATCACCAGTTGAATGTCGCGCCTGATGCGGCGCGACAAGGCCAATGCCAGGGGAATGGCGACCAGCAGCGACCCGCCCACCCCCAGGGCGTAAAGCGTCAAGGTCGAGGTCGAGGTCGCCTGCAAAAGTGAAAGCGGCGCTCCAATGACCACCGTCCAGCCGTGCAAGGGCATCCGGACAAAAGCCGTGACGACGCGGTCTCCCTCGGTGGCTTTCGTGATGCCGACACCCTCCAGCGACAGGTTGCTCGACAGCAGGCCTGCCAAGCTCGGCGAAGGTGAAGAACCCACCGTGCTGTCGTGGTCGCGCGACCTTGCAAGCCGGGTTCCTTGAGCATCGAGGACGGCGATGACCCAGTCATCGGGCCGGTTCTGCCGCTCCAGGATGTCCACCAGGCTGCGGGGCACGACGGCTGCTGTCAGGACGTACGTGAGCCCGCCCGCTTTGGTGACCGGCACCCGGACCGGGTACGCATACTCACCCAGTCGCCCTTTTACCAACGAGCCGACGACCGGCTTGCCCGTGTCACGGGCTCTGGCAAGGCTGTTGGGCTCCACCGGCGTGACCGGGGCGGCATCGGCCGGCGCATTGCTGCGCAGAATCACTCGGCCGCCGACGTCGGATACCGAGATCTGCCGCAGGTCGGGCCGAGCAAGGGTAACCCGCTGCATTTCACGATGGAAGCCGGCGAAATCGCGCTGGTCGAGATCGTTCGAACTGGCCAGCCCCTGCAGGACCCCGATCGACGCCGACAGATCGGCTTCCACCGCACTGGCCACCGCCCGGGCCAGGTCCAGCGTCGCGCGCTGCACCTCGGCCTGCTGAGCTTGCCGGGCGGTGTAGATCGACACCGCCGTGAGCGCGGCAAGGGGCAACAAGCCTGACAGCGTCAGGCCCAGAAGCAGGTAGCGCAGCGGTAACGAACGAGTGAAAAACAAGGCACACCGGTGGTCAAGCGACGAACTGCCACAGCCGGTCGTTGAGTCTACTGAAAAGCGTCACGCCGCAGTCATGGAAGTCGGTTTCGTTGAGGCCAGCCTGGCCCGCACCAGGTTGATATTGGCCCGCAGCGCGTACAGCTCGTCCGCATACGACAGCGGCACCGACACCCGCGCCACGCGCAGGTCCAGCGCGTCGAGTTCGCGCTGCAACTCGGGCGTGTCGCCCGGCGCCTGGACGCTGCGCTCCTCGATGCTGCGCAGCTGCCCGTACCAGCGGAACACCCGCGATCGGATCCGAAAGGCATAGATCGGGGGCACGATGCGCGACAAGGGCAGCAAGATGGCCAGGATGATGCCCAGCGCCAGCCACATGCGCTCGATCAGGTTGGCCAGCCAGAACGGCAGGTAGCGCTGCAAGAATGGCGCGCCAGACTGGATGGCGCGTTCCGCCTCGCGGGAGAGGGGGTATTCGCTCTGCTCGAGGTTGGGGAAGGTCCGCGCGCGGTTGAACCAGCCGGCCGGCCCGTGCAGGGGGCGCGACGCTTGCGCAAACAATTGCACCAGGGCAGGGTGCGTCTGCGGGCGCGCCAGCAGCGCGGTGGTGGTGGCCACCAGCCGTACGTCTTGCGGCGGCAGGTCGCGCGCCAGATCCACAATGCCGCGCGGCAGCACCACGGGCGCCAGGAAGCCAAAGCGCCGTGAATACGCCTCGCTGTGCGCCAGGTCCATCAGCTTCACGCCGGGCGTCTGCAGCAGCATCTGCACCATGAGTGATTCGGGGGCCGAGGCGAACACCAGCACGTCGAGCTCGCCGCCCAGGAAGGCCACGGTGGCCGGGGTCTGCTCCAGCTGCGACAGCACCAGGGCGGATCGCTCGATGCGGTTGGCCTCGAACAGCCGGTCCATCAGCCGCGGCACGCCGCTGCCCGGCGTGCCGACATTCAGGCGCAGGCCTTTGAGCTGCGTCAGCGCCGTGAGCGTGCCACCCAACGACCGCCGGCGGACCGCCTCCGCGCGGTAAAACAGCCACACCGGTTCCACGAACAGGCTGCCCAGCGATACCAGCTCGGGCTCGGACTCCGCATCGGCTCTAGTGGCGGTGCCGCCCTGGACAAATCCCAGGTCGGCGCCGCCTTCGCGCAGCAGCTTTTCGTTGGCCTGCGAACCCTCCGTCGGCACCAGCACCACCTCGATGCCTTCCACGGCAAGGGCGGCCCGATAGCGCTTGCCAAATTGTTCGTAGGCGCTTTGAGCCGGCCCGGTGGCCAGGCGCACGCTTTGAGGTGGCGTGGGGTCGAGCCAGAGGTAGGCCAGGACCAGCAACGCGACCGCCAGCACCGCGACAGGGCCTGCTGATATCAGCAAGTCGCGAGCCGACAGCAGGAAATTGCGCAACGAGGGGGGCATCACTCAGGCCTCGGGGAAGCGCCTGTGGTTGGGTGAACGGTCAGTGTAGGGCAATCACATGCCGCTCCTGATGCCGCTCCTGATGCCGCCGGACAGCGCCGGCATCGAGATGCTCAAGCGTCTGGCCGGCGCGCCACGGCGGTGGTCATCAGTGCTTGGGCCCGCTCAGGAAGAGAGCAACTGCGGCAAATACGTCGCCAGCCCGGGCACGGCAACCATGAGCGCGACCAGGAACAGGTCGGCCACGAAGAACCAGAGGACTCCCCGAAAGACCAGATCGGTGGGGGCGATCTTGCCGACGGTGCTGCTGATCACGAACACGTTCAGCCCCACAGGCGGGGTGATCATGCCGATCTCGAGCATCTTGGTGACGTAGACGCCGAACCAGATCATGCTGATCTCGGCGCCTTTCACCATGGGCAGGAAGATGGGCAGGGTGATCAGCATCGCGCCGATGGGCTCGAGGAACATGCCCAGAATCAAATAGACCAGCGTCATGCCCAGAATCAGCATGATGGGGCCGGTGTTCATCGCCGTGACGGCGCCGGCAATCGACTCGCCGACGCCCGTCAGCGTGAGAAAGCGGGTCAGCAGGCTAGCGCCCACCACCACGATGAACAGGCTGCCGCAGGTCATGAGCGTTTCGACCACCGAAGTGGAGAACGTCTCGCGCGTCAACGTGCGTTTGGCGGCGGCCACCACCAGGGACATTGCCGCACCGATGGCGCCGGCCTGCGTGGCCGTGAAGAGCCCGCCGAACAGGCCGCCGAGCACACCAACGATCAGCACGATGATGGGCAGCGTGTCCTTGAGCGCGGCGCGATGCGCTGCCCAGGTGGCGGTTTCGTGGACCATCGGAGCCAGAGAGGGCTTCAACTTCACCCGAATCAAGATGACGAGGATGTACGCTGCGGCGGTGGCCAGTCCCACACCCAAGCCGCCGAGGAATAGTTCGGTGATGGAAACCTGCGCCACGACCCCGAAGATGATCAGCAGGATGCTCGGTGGAATCAGCGCACCGATGGTGCCGGCCGCCGCCACCGTGCCGGTTGCCAACGATATGTCGTATTTGTTGCGCACCATCTCGGGCACGGCCACCTTGCCCATGGCCGCGGCGCACGCGACGCTTGAGCCGGTCACGGCGGCAAAAGCGGAACAACCGAGCACCGAGGCGATCGCCAGGCCGCCTGGCAGGCGCGACATCCACAGTCGCGCCGCATTGAACAGGCCGCCGGTCAGGCCGCAGCGGTAACACACGAAACCCATGAACAGGAACATGGGCACCGAGCTCAGTGTCCAGTTGGCGATGAACGAATGCGGGACCACCTGGAGCATGCCCCAGGCGGAATCGGCGCCGATCATGTAGAGCAGGCCGAGATAAGACACCAAGATCAGCGCGCCGCCGATGGGCGCGCGCGCTGCGATCAGCAAGAGCAGGGCGACAATGCCCCAGACGCCCACCATCGTGTCAGACATGAGCCGCCTCCTTGTCTTGGACGCCGTCCAGCGCATGGGATGGCGCGGCAGGCACGGGGCGGCCCAGCATGTCCAGCACGAGCTTGGCCACCATCAGCAGGGCCGCCAGGCCGAACGCCACGGGCAACATCAGGAACGAAGGCCACACGATCACGCGGGAGGTCTGCTCCAGCACATAGGCGTTGACAGCCAGCTTGGCGGTGAACTGCTGCCACGATTGCGCCGCGAGGATCACATAGACGACGATGAACACCGCCTGCACAAGCCAGCCGAGCGCGCGGCGCAGGCCGTCGGGCAGGAACTTCACGAACATGTCCACGCTGATGTGGCCGTCGCGGTACTCCGTGATGAACAGCGGCAAGAAGGCCACGCAAATCATGTAGTACTCGGTGACGTAGACACTGGTCAGTGGCAGCGGCGCGTTGAAGACAAGATCCGCAATGACATCAAGCGAGATGTGGACCATCATCGCCAGCAGGCCCACCGAGGCCACGCCGATGAGGGCCTTGTCCAGCCATCGGACAGTCTGTTCTGTGAAGGTATTGGCGCTCTGCATGATGTGTTCGTGCACCCCTTACTGCATGCCGAAGGTCTTGGGGTCGATCTTGGAATAGATCTCGCGCTGGTAGATGTCGGAAAGCACCTTGGGGTCGGCCTTGTCGATGTCGGCGGGAATCAGCTTCTCCCACTTTTGCACGAGCTGGCGGAAACGCGCGGCCTTGGCGGCGGCGTCCTTGATGCCGTAATCTTTCTCGGCGCTGGCCGCCACATTGCCAAGGTCGGCCTCGGCGAAGGCCTTGGATTTCGCGACCAGGTCGGGCGCCGCCCTGTGGACCTGGATGTTCTTCTTCTTGGCTTCGGCGAAGTTGCGCTCCACGTCGCCGAGGTAGCGTTGGGAGATGACCGCCGAGCCGATGGCCGCCGAATCCAGCACCGCACGGCGCTGGGCGTCGGTCAGCGAACGCCAGGTGTTGCGGTTCATGTTGAGGATTTCCATGCCGTGGTAGGTGCCCATGGGCGCGTCGAGGGTGATGTGCTTGACCACGTCCACCAGGCGCAGGTTGGTCAGCTCGGAGACCGGCACCAGGGCGCCGTCCAGGTTGCCTTGAGACATGGCTTCGAAGATCTCATTGGGCGTGATGGACATCGCCACGGCGCCCATGTCCTGTGCCCAGCGCGACCACGGGGCCGCGCCGGAGCGCAGCTTCTTGCCCTTGATGTCGTCCAGGGTGGTGATCTTTTTGGTCGAGAGGATCCAGTACGGACCGGCCGCGACCGAGGCCAGGTAGACGTGGTTGCGCTTGAGCTTTTCCGCCAGGCACTCCTGGCAGGTCATGAGGTATTCGGTCATGGCGCCGGCCATCGCGAAGCCGCTGCTGCCCAGCATGGCCAGGTTGATCGGCAGCTGCGCCTCGGGAAACTCCGCCGGGATGATGGGCGCGAGCACGAAGCCCATATCGACCACGCCGTCACGCACGCCGGCGAAGGTCTGCGAGATGTTCAGGAACGACAGCGGCAGGGTGCGCACGTTCAGATCAGGCGCTCTCTCCTTCAGGGCCTTGGCGAAGGCGTCGTAGCCGATCTGGTTGGTGTGCGTGGGCAGCACCCCGGAGCCGATTTTGAGGTCTTTGGCGACGGCGGCCCCGGACGCGAGTGCGGCGCCGAGGGACAGGGCGAGAACGAGTTTGGACAGTTTCATGGGTTTGCTCCGAAAGACAGTGAAAAAAGAAGGCTGGAACACTGGGCGGCGTGGTGCGTCGTCAGTTGGGGAAACTCAGGTGTCTCAGGTGGTTGGCGTCTCGGGATTTGCCCGGGGGGCCGCTCATGCTCACAAGGTGCGTCCGCCGTCGACCGCCACCTCGGCGCCGGTCATGTAGCGGCTCTCGTCACTGAGAAGGAACAGCACCGGGCCGGCGATTTCGTCCGGCGTTGCCAGGCGCTTGATCGGTTGCGTCTGCGCAAAAGCCAGATTCAACTCGGCCGGGCGAATCTTCAGCAGGTCAGTGTCGACCATGCCGGGGTGAACGGAGTTGACGCGGATGTTGCGGTCGGCCAGCTCGATGGCCGCCGCCTTGGTCATGCCGCGCACGGCAAACTTGTTGGCGCTGTAGTGGATGGCGTTGGGGACGCCCCGGATGCCGGCGGACGACGAAATATTGACGATGGAGCCGCCCCCCGTGCGCACGAATGCCGGCACCACCGCCTGCATGCCCAGGAAGGTGCCCAGCTCGTTGACGCGCCAATGGCGCTCGAACATGGCGGTGTCGACTTCCAGGATGGGCGCCGGCAAGAAGATGCCCGCGTTGTTCACCAGGCCGTTCAGGGGGCCCAGGCGCTCGGCGGCCTCGACGGCGGCGCGCCACTGGGTTGCCTCGGTCACGTCCAGCCGCTGGAACACGGCGGCCGGGCCGAGCTCGGCGGCCAGGGCCTGCCCCGCGTCCTCGAGCAGGTCGCCCACCACCACCTTGGCGCCCTGCGCCACCAGCTGGCGAGCCTGGGCCGCACCCAGGCCACGTGCGCCGCCCGAGATGAGGAAAACCTTGCCTGCAAAACGCGCCATCGGTAACTCCGTAGAGATCTTTCCGCCAAAACGGGCAATTGTCTAACTCTTTACAGGGGTGGGCATTAGTGGTTTTCCCTGCGGGCAGGGATTTGCCGCACGTGCATCAACTTCCTCGACATGTCAAGCCGGCTGGATCAAGCCATCGGTCAGAGCCAGGACCTACCATCGAAGCGCAACCCTCACCCATAAAGTCCGGGAGTCCAGCATGCCACCCCCCCCGCTAGTTCGCGATTTCGCATCGATGGGCCGCCAGGGCTGGCTGGTGTGGGCGCTGCTGTGTGCCGCGGGACTGGCGGGCAACCATTTCAACTTCCCGCTCTTCCTGAATGTCGACTTCCTGTTCGGCAGCATCTTCGCGTTGCTCGCGCTGCAGCGGTTCGGGCTCGTGCCGGGGGTGCTGGCAGCCCTGGTGATCAGCAGCGACACCTTGCTGCTCTGGAATCACCCTTATGCAATTGTCATGTTGACCGCCGAGGTGGCGGTGGTCGGCTGGCTGGTGGCGCGCTGGCGCCTGAAGCTGGTGGTTGCGGACGCGCTGTACTGGGTCGCGCTGGGCGTCCCGCTGACGTACGCCACATACCACCTGGCGATGGATGTGCCCATGAGCAGCGTGTCGATCATCATGGTCAAGCAGGCGATGAATGGCGTGACCAATGCGCTGGCGGCGCGCCTGCTGTTCATGGCCTTCCAGTGGTATCGGCGCACCACGCTGCTGTCGATTGGCGAGTTCGCCTACACCTTGATGGCGGCGTGCGTGCTGGTCCCGGCCATGACGCTGCTGGCCATGAGCGCCCGCGCCGACTTCCGGCTGACAGACATGCATATCCGGCAGGCGCTGAGCGGGCAGTACCAGCACACGGCCGACGTCCTGGGGCGGTGGGAGCGCGCCAATCTGGACGTGGTCACCTACCTGGCGGCTCAGGCGGCGAGCGAATCCACGCCAAGCATGCAGGCTCGCTTGGAGCAAGCGGTGCGTTCAGACGCGGATTTCTTGCGCATCGGGCTGGCCGATGCGTCAGCGGTCACCGTGGCCTACCACCCCTTGGCCGATGAAAACGGCGTCAGCAATATCGGCATCGACTTTTCCAATCGGGCCCACGTGCCGGTGCTCAAGGCGACGCTCAAGCCCATGCTTTCCGATGTCGTGATGAGCCGGGTCGGTCAGCCCGCACCGATTGTGTCGGTGCTCGCCCCGGTGGTGCGCAACGGCGCTTTCGCGGGCTATGTCGGTGGCATCCTGCGCGTGGAGGTGATCCAGGCCATCCTGGGCGATGCCGTGGCCGGCACCGGAACGCTCTACACGGTGCTCGACAAAAACCAGATGGCGATTCTCTCTAACCGCCCCGGCCAGACCATGATGCGGCCCCTGGTTCGGGGCCCTGGCGCGCTGGAACGGATCGACGACACGGTGTCCCAGTGGATCGCGCAGGCCGACGCCAACCGGCCGATCATGGAACGCTGGAAGCAGTCGTTCTACGTGCGCAGCGGTCCGGTCGTCGGGGCCGCCAACTGGACGGTGGTGCTCGAGCAGCCTGTGGCGCCTTTCCAGCAAGAGCTCAACGAGAGCTATGCCCGCAAGCTGGCCTTCCTGGGGGGCATCTTGCTGGTGGCGTTGGGGCTGGCCCACTGGCTCAGCGGACGCATCACCGCGCCATTGAACAAGCTGTCGGCCCTCACCCGCGACCTGCCCGACCGCATCGCCGCGTCTCGCCAAGAGGTCGATTTGCCGGCCACTGGCCTGGTTGAAACCGATGGCCTGGCCGGAAACTTCCGGGCGATGGGCGCGGCGCTCAGTGCCAGGTTCCTCGAGGTGCGCCAGGCCAACGAGACTTTGGAAGAGCGGGTGCGCGAGCGGACGGCGGACCTCGGTCGCAGCGAGCGATTCGCCCTGGCCGTACTCAACTCGGTGCCCGCGCACATTGCCGTGATCGACCAGGAAGGCAGCATCGTCGCGATGAGTCAGGCTTGGCTCAAGTTCTCCCAGGACAACGGCGCCACGGCGGGCGTGCCGCCGCGCGGCACCCAGGTGGGCGCGAACTACCTGGCCGCCTGCAGCGGCGAGAAGGCGGCCAACGAGGGCGGCGGCCAGGCCAGCGACGGCATCGTGTCGGTCTTGCGTGGGCACGCCTCACGCTTCAACCTCGAGTACCCCTGCCATTCACCCGACACGCGGCGCTGGTTCCTCATGACGGCCACGCCCGTGGCCTTGGAAGACGGCCCCGGCGCGGTCATCACCCACATCGACATCACCGAGCGCAAGCTCCTGGAAGAGGCGCAGAAGGAGGCGCTGGAGCGGCTGCAACGCATTGCCAGCCAGGTGCCGGGGGTGGTTTACCAGTACCTGCAGCGGCCCGATGGGAGCGCCTGTTTCCCGTACGCCAGCGAAGGCATCCGGCAAATCTATGGCGTCGACCCCGCTGATGTGAAGGACGACGCCAGCAGGGTCTTTGACTTGCTGGAGCCCGCCGACCTCGACCGGGTCGCGCAGTCGATCCAGGATTCGGCCCAGAACTTGACGCCCTGGCACTGCGAATACCGCCTCAAGGCGCAGGGCGGTGAGCAGCGCTGGCTGCTCGGTGACGCCGCGCCGCAGCGCCAGGCGGACGGCGGCGTGCTGTGGCACGGCTACATCTCCGACATCACGCAGCGCAAAGCTGTCGAAGCCGAGTTGAGCCTGCACCGCGAACACCTCGAAGAACTGGTGGACCAGCGTACCCAGGAGCTGGCCGCGGCACGGCTGGAGGCCGACCAGGAGAATGTGGCCAATTCGCGTTTCCTGGCCACCATGAGCCACGAGATCCGCACGCCCATGAACGCCATCATCGGCTTCTCGTACCTGGCCGAGGGCAAGGCCACCGATCCCAAGCAGATCGACTGGCTGCAAAAGACCGCGCGCGCCGGCAAGCACCTGCTGGCCATCATCAACGACATCCTCGACTTCTCCAAGATCGAGGCGGGCGGCATGGTGCTGCAGAGCAAACAGGTCGATTTGCGTGTGATGCTGGAGCAGGTGCTCGCCATGCTCGACGAACCGGCCCGCGCCAAGGGCCTGCGGCTGACGCTGGCGATGGATCCGATGCCCACGCATTTCCTGGGCGACGCCACGCGTCTGCTGCAGTCCATCCTGAACCTGGCCAACAACGCCGTGAAGTTCACCGAGCGTGGCGAGGTCAGCATCCACGCCCTCATGCAGGAAGAGACCGCCACCACCGTCACGGTTCGCTTCGAGGTGCGTGACACCGGCACCGGCGTGCCGCCCGAAAAGCGCGACCAGCTGTTCAAGCCCTTCCAGCAGTTGGGCGAATCGGCCAGCAGCACCGCCGGCGGAACCGGGCTGGGCCTGGTCATCACCCAGCGGCTGGCGCAGTTGATGGGGGGCGATGCAGGGTTCAGCAGCCGCGAGGGGCAGGGCAGCACATTCTGGTTCTCGGCCCGTCTGGCCCGGTTGCCTCGTGCTGAGACGGCCGTGCGGCCGGTGCGGATGCACTGGGGAGAGACCCTGAAAGCCCACTTTGCGGGCTTGCGCGTGCTGGTGGTCGAGGACGACCCGGGCAGCCAGGAGGTGGCCAGTGGCTTGCTGGAGGCGGTGGGGCTGGTGGCCGAGATCGCGCAGGACGGCGAGCAGGTGATCGAGCGCATCAAGGCCGACGGGCAGCGCTACGCAGTGATCCTGATGGACATGAGCATGCCGCGCATGGGTGGCGTCGAGGCGACCCGAGCGCTGCGGGCCATGGGTGTTCGCACCCCCATCATCGCCGTCACCGCCAACGCCTTCGACGAGGACCGCGATCAGTGCCTGCAAGCGGGCATGAACGACTTCCTGGTCAAGCCGGTGGAGGCGCCCCTGCTGTATGCCGCCTTGGCCAAGTGGCTTCAGGTGGCGGGGGAGCGGGCGGGGGGCGCAGGCCCGTAGATCACGGCACCGGGCTGGGAATGACAAGTCGGGTCAAGAGCCAGTCCAAAGGGAACCCATCGGTGGAGGAGACGCCCGCCTGCTGATGAGCTGACTTGACCTTGGCAGACTGCTGCCGCTCCACGCAGGCGTCGACCTTGAAGACGGTCGCGCCGACAACCAGTCCAACGGCGGCCAGCCATTTGAGAGTGTCCGAAACCATGGTGTGCTCCTGGAATGCGTGCCAAGTGGAACGCAAGGCCAATGTACGGCCGGACCCATTGAAGAATGTGTCCCCGAAGTGAAGCCCCTGATCGAACAATGGCGACTTGCGACGATGTTCTGGTCACGGTGACACATGCCGGCATCTATCGGCATCGGCTTACAAGCTGGCTCGACGGGTTCCCCTAGCATGGTCCTTCCCGCTTCAAGGAGTTGTCATGCTGAAAACAAGAACCCGCGCGCGCATCGTCACCGCGCTGCTCTCGGTGGCCCTGCTCGCGCAGGCTCCGCTCGCTCACGCGGCCATCGTCGAAACAGATGCCCTGTCGGCCCAGACCCTGATCGAGCAGGATCGGGCGAAGGTGCAAGGCTTTGTCGAGCGCGCCGACGTCAAGACCAAGCTGCAGGCCATGGGCGTGGCCCGCTTCCTGGCCAAGGAGCGGGTCGGCGCGATGAGCGAGGAAGAGGTCCACGCCCTGGCCGAGCGCATCGACACCCTGCCGGCCGGCGGTGCGATGGACACCATGGATTGGATCCTGGTCGCGCTGGTGGCGCTGCTGATTCTCGCCGTGCTCTGATCATCGGGAGATGGTGCTTTCGCTTCATCGGCGATGGTTGCTGCACGTCGGTGTGATGGCGGCTGCCGGCCTGACCGGCTGCGCCATCGCGCCGCCCGCCGCCTACCTGCACGGCGAGGCCGGTGCGTCGGCCAACGCGCATGAGCTGACACGGGTTGCCTTCCATCCGCAGGAAGACTATCAATGCGGCCCGGCCGCGCTGGCCACGGTGCTTGAGTACGCCGGTGCCGACCGCAGCCCTGAGCAACTGGTCGACCAGGTCTACATCCCGCAGCGCCAGGGCAGCCTTCAGCCCGAGATGCTGGCGGCCACGCGCCGTGCCGCTCTGCTGCCTTATCGCCTGACCCCGTCGCCCCAGGCCCTGCTGGCCGAAGTGGCGGCGGGCCGGCCAGTGCTGGTGCTGCAGAACCTGCGCTGGGACTGGATGCCGCGATGGCACTACGCGGTGGTGGTGGGTTACGACCTGTCCGCTGGCACGGTGGTGTTGCGTTCGGGCACGGAGCGCCGGCTGGAGATGCCGGTGGCTGAGTTCGACCGCAGCTGGCAGCGGGCCGAGCGCTGGGCCTTCGTTGCGCTCGCGCCCGACACACTGCCGGCGCAGCCCCGCGAGGCCGACTACGTGGCCGCTGCCGCAGCCTTGGAGCGCGTGGTACCGGCGTCGGGACAACGGGCTTACGAAACCGCGCTGGCCGCCTGGCCGAAGAACCTGTTCGCGCGCATGGCGCTGGGCAATGCGGCCTACCGCCAGGGCACACTGCCAGCGGCCGAGGCTGCGTACCGGCAGGCGACGGTGGATCACCCGGACGCGGCCGACGCCTGGAACAACCTCGCGCAGGTGCTGCACGATTTGCGGCAAACCCAGCCCGCCCTGGCCGCCGCGCAGCGGGCCGTGGCCCTGGGCGGCCCGCGCCTTGCGGCCTATGAGGCGACGCTGGCCGGCATTCAAGGCGGCGCTGCGAAACCCTGAGCCGCCGAGTCGGTGGCGGTGCCGGCCGAAGTGGCCGAAGCTGCGAAGCCCACGGCATGCTCGCCCGCCTGGCCTACACCATCCGCCAGCAACTGAGCGCGTACGGGATCATCACGCCTATGGCCGGCCGGTGATGCCGGCGGCGGCGCAGTTGGTTAGGCTTGCGGGGGAGCGTGGCAGTCTGCGCTCGTGAGGAGCTTCCGAGAGCGGTGCGTTTGCGTCCTGCTTGTCAGTCGGTGACGGATGTCGCCACGCCGTGCGGATCAATGAAAAGGTAATGGGCCAGCTTATTGTGGTGGGTGTTGCGCATTCGTTGTGAAGCCGCCTTGCTGAAGGGACAGCAGTGCTTTCTCCGCAGCCTGAAGAATCTCTCCCTCGGTCCGGTATTTTGGGTAATCCCACTCAGATTTCGGCAATGGGATGAAGTAGATAACTTCGTCGAAAAGTGAATTGAGAATCGAGTATTGCGCTTCGGGCAAAGTATTTCGGAGAAGCTCGAAATTCCAAACCTCCTCGTATTCCGTGCAGAAGGTCTGAGCGGAAATTCTGTGGTTCTGAAAGTTGCTAAGTAGGCTCAGAAGTTTTTCAACTGGGGCGTCCATCAGGGACCTCTCTTGAATAGGGCGTGCTCGACTATTGCCTTTCCTTCATTGACCAACACCTCCAATCGTCCAGAAGTTCCCTTGTAAGCGGCGTCAATGTAGTACATGAATCTGCCGGCCACGCCTTGGGGGGCGGGAACCCGGGCGCCGTAGGCGACCGCTTCGCGCACTGCCAGCGCAGATACGGCCGGGCGATTTGCCAAGCTATTGGCAGCGGTTGCAGACAATCGCAACTCTCCTTCGGCTGTAAATATAGCTGCAGAAAGCCGGCGGCCCGCTTCCCGAATCGTCCCAGGGCCAAAGCACAAGCTTGGCCCATCTGTCTGAATGCATCCGCTTGCATCAACTGCTCCACGAAGATCAAAAGCTTCGCCGCCGTCCCGGTACCCAGCTCGCAGCATGGCCCCTCGCCGATTGCCCTCATGGAGCAACTCATTGAAGAGATACCCAAACGCCGCGGTCGTCGCCCCGTTCTCGAACTTGCCGCCGGCCAGGACAGAACCGGCGCCGCCTGCCACCACAGTGGCGACACCCTTGGCGACAGTGCCGCTCAGAAGCTGGTTGTTGTTGATGTAGTTGCTGGTGAATTTTCCGAATGCCGCGCCCGCAGCGCCTTGGCCGCAATCGCCGCCACCGGCCGCCGCGCCGACGCAGCCCGCTGCGGCGTGGGCCAAGTAGGTGGGC
>CANJQN010000027.1 GCA_947476465.1 Comamonadaceae bacterium
CGACGGCTACAGCGACCCCACCGACAGCCTGATCGGCTGGACCACCGAGCGCGGCTACACGATGCACGAGCATCTGGACGAGATCGGCGTCATCCACATGAACGGGCGGGTGTACGACCCGCTCATCGGCCGCTTCATGAGCGCCGACCCGTTCATCCAGTCACCGCAGAACCTGCAAAGCCACAACCGCTATGCCTATGTGCTGAACAACCCGCTGGCGTACACCGATCCGAGCGGGTACTTCAGCTGGCGGCGGCTGCTCAGAACGGCGGTGTCGATTGGCGTGGCGGTGTACTTCGGCCCAGCCGTCATCGGCAACTTCGCGGGTGCGGGGCAGCTGTTCACGGCGGCATCGTTTGGCGGCAGCGCCGCAGCGGCGGGCGTGGCCAATGCGGCGGTGGCGGGGTTCCTGTCGGGGGCGATTGCGGGCGGCAGCCTGAAGGGCGCGGTGAACGGGGCGTTCAGCGGGGCGCTGTTCTTTGGGGTCGGTGAGTTCACGGGCGCGGCCAGCAGCATAAGCAAGGTATTGGCCCACTCGGCGGCCGGCTGCATCAGCGCCGCGGCCGGCGGAGGGCATTGCAAGGCAGGGGCAATGGCGGCGGGCTTCGCTGAGTTCGCCGGGCCAGCCATCGGGGACCTGGGAAGCATCGCGGCCAACGTAACCAAGAGCGCGGTGCTGGGCGGCATCGGCAGTTCGATCGGGGGAGGGCGTTTCGACGACGGGGCGATGACGGGAGCGTTTGGTTATATGTTTAACCAGATGGCTCATGGCGATGGCGGCGCAATGGGCTGGGTCTCGGAAAAGTGGGATCGGTTCCTGGCATGGCGACAGCAAGGCGCTGACCGCTGGTTGGCTGCAGCTTATGGCGATGAATCAGCGTCTATGCAAATTGCCTATGATCTCGCGTTAGGGTTCAGTGGGACAACGAGCATTGGCGGGGTAGCAAGTCGAATCGCCCGCGGGCACGCGATGGATAAACATGTGCTTGGTTCGGGAGCGCGGGCTGACGACCCATTATTCCGAGGATTGGGAATCAGAACAGTTGTCCAGCTTGAAGAGCACACACAGAATGTCATGCTGAATGCCACTATGACGAGGGCGTTGAGCAAAGGTAGAACGGCATACTGGCACGCACCGACAAGTACCGTTGTCATTCACAATCCGCGCCACCTTGACCTGGGGTCTGTCTATCAACCGGTTCGTGGGCGAGCCTACTTCGATGAATTACGGTAATTCACTATGAAAATTGAAAGAGTCTCAGCAGGTCGTTTTGTCATTGACGCAAGTGAAGACGATCTGCTTGTTCTGAATAATGCATTGAATGAAGTCTGCAATGGTTTACCGATTCGGGACTTCGAAACGAGAATCGGGATGCCACTCGGATTCGCTGAGTCAATGCTGCGAGAGGTGAGTGAAGCGCTTGACAGCGACGCGGCGCATTGAGCTGCCGCGGAGCTCCCGCAACGAAGCGTAAGCGTTCGGTGACGCCACGTCTTCACTACCATCGCGGAATGATCAAAGACACGCAGGGGTTGCATAGGCCGTATCAGGGGGGATGGTAGGAATGGCCGCTCCCGTCTTCCCGATCACGTTCCATTGGTTTAAATCCGGACGAATAGAGGAGTTCGAGTCCCTGGAGGATATTGAATGGAATGTCGAAGACTTTGACTCCGAAGCCGACGGCGGAGAGGCTAGCGTCGTTGACGCTAAGGGACGTCCTGTCCGAATTCGAGTTTCATTGCTGAGCATGGAATTATTCGAATTGCTGTAGGCAAACGAAGCAAGAGAAGTGCCTGTCGGACGCGCGGCGCTCAGCGTGTATTGAACCCTGTCCCAAAGGGAAAGACTGATGCCCGAAAAATCCAGATCCGCCTCGTTGGCCGTGCCGACTCGCATCGAAGGGCGCATCCAGATGGTGCGTGGCCTGCGGGTGATGATCGATGTGGACTTGGCGGCGCTTTATGGCGTACCGACAAAGCGGCTCAATGAGCAGTTCAAGCGCAACCGCGACCGGTTCCCCGCCGATTTCCTGTTCCAGCTCACTGGGGCCGAGAAGGCCGAGGTGGTCGCAAATTGCGACCACCTCATGAAGTTGAAGTTTTCCAGGGCGTCGCCCTACGCGTTCACCGAACATGGTGCTATCCAAGCGGCGAACGTGCTGGCCTCGACGCAAGCGGTGGAAATGGGCATTTACGTGGTGCGCGCGTTCGTGCATCTGCGTGAAGCGGCCTCAGTAAACGCCGATCTGGCCAAGCGGCTGGCAGACCTTGAGATGAAGACGGAGACCCTGGAGATATCCCACGACACCTTCAGTCGCAACGCAAGGCTGCAGCTGAAACAGGTGTTCGATGCGTTGCGCGAACTGATGACGCCGCCAGAGCCCCACAAGCGGCCGATCGGATTTGTGACGAACGAAGATAAGAAGACGTCCAAGCCCGCCAGCTGACTCATGATCGAACGACGCTGCATCGGGCCGTGAAGCGGAACGCGGGGCGCTTCCGGCCGGGCTTCATGTTTCAGCGGACGGCCACCGGGCGAACGGAGGTGGTCACGAACTGTGACCACCGTCGTGTGCTCTTGTTCTCGTCGGACGACATCCGTCGACTCATAGTGAGCGGCCGAGGCACAACTCGACAACTTGCGAGGAGCGAAAAAGTCACTGAGCAGGGCGCGGATCCATCCGGACCTTGATGGCTTCCACCGGATCGGGCGCGGTGATGGGGAAGTGCTTGGCCTCGTACGCTCGCACCGGCGTGGTCAGGATGTCCAGGCGATCACCCTGTGTGCTTCCCAGTTCGGGGTCAGACGCCATCAAGGCTGAAGTCTCTTTGAGTGCCGCCTTGTAGGCTGCTTCAGTGTGGATGGGGTTGAGGTCCACGTATTGCTCCGGGACGGGTCAGTCGGGCTGTAACGCCGGCCAGACCGCGCTTCTGGATCCCCGCCTTCGCGGGGATGACGACTACTTGAATCTATTCCGGACACCAGTGCGCCTTCGCGGGAATGACGAAAAGTTATTCCGGACACCAGTGCGCCTTCGCGGGAATGACAAAGATTTCGTCATCCCCGCGCAGGCGGGGATCCAGGAGCGAATATTGCGGACACCCGTGCGCCTTCGCGGGGATGACTGGAATCGTTTTCGGCATCTTCTCGCAGGCAGCGCGTGGAGGGGTGACGCCACCGCCCTAAACCACCCCCTCAAACATCATCACATCCACCTCATCCCCCACCGCCACATCCCCCTGCGCGTGATGCAGCACGATCAGCCCGTTGGCCTGCGCCATCGAGCTGAGCACGCCTGAGCCCTGGTTGCCGGTGATGCTGACCTGCAGCGTGCCATCGGCCGCAGCACGCACGATGCCCCGCTGGTACTCCGTGCGGCCGGGTTTCTTGCGCAATCGCTCGGTGCTGTGGGCTTTGAGCAAGACCATAGGCTCGGGCTGGGCGCCCATCATGCGCAGCAGGGCAGGGCGCACGAAGGCCAGAAAGGTGACCATCACCGCGACCGGATTGCCCGGCAGGCCGAAGAGGGCGGCCGCGCGGCCGTCTGAGGTGATGCGGCCGACGGCCATGGGGCGGCCGGGGCGCATGGCGATCTTCCAGAAGGCGACGTCACCCAGCTGCTTCATCATGGCCTTGGTGAAGTCGGCCTCGCCCACGCTCACGCCGCCGCTGGTGATGATGGCGTCGGCCTGCGCGGCGGCGCGGGTGAAGGCTTGTTCCAGCGCGATGGGCTCGTCGCGCACCACGCCCAGGTCGATGAGCTCGCAGCCCAGGCGGGCGAGCAGGGCGCGCACGGTGTGGCGGTTGCTGTCGTAGACGGCGCCTTCGCGCGGCGCATCGCCCAGCGACAGGATCTCGTCGCCGGTGGAGAAGTAGGCCACCTTGATCCGGCGCAGCACGTCGACCTCGGGCAGGCCCAGGCTGGCGATGAGGCCGCAGGCGGCGGGGCCCAGGCGGGTGCCCTTGGCCAGCGCGGGCTGGCCTTGCATGAGGTCTTCGCCGCGAAAGCGGCGGTTGTCTCCGGCGCGCAAGATGCCGGGCGGGATGCGGATGCGCGCCTCGCCAGCGGGTTGCGTCAACTCCTGCGGAGCCACGGTGTCCAGGCCCGCGGGCATGATGGCGCCGGTCATGATCTTCAGGCACTGGCCGGGGCCGACACGGCCCGTCCAGGCCTTGCCGGCCAGGGCCGTGCCCACCACCGTCAGATCGAGCGGGGCGTCGGCCTGCAGCTGCGCGCCGTCGAAGGCGTAGCCGTCCATCGCGGAGTTGTCGTGGGGCGGCACGCTGATCGGCGATATCAGGTCGTCTGCCAGAACGCGGCCGCCGGCGTCGAACAGGCTCACGCGCTCGCGGTCGGTGACGGGCTCGACCAAGCGCGCGAGAAACTCACCGACGGCGTCGGCGCGCAGGGCTTGCGGGTCGTAGCCCTGCAACTGCGCGGCGATCTGGTCGAGGGATTTCATCAGGGCTGCTCCAGCTGCCGCAGCTCGGCCAGGGTGTTGGCGTTGAAGAAGGCGCGCGGGTCATCGCCCGGCAGGTTGAACGGCACGACGACGGTGCGGTGCTGCCCCGTCCAGGCGTCGATCTTGCGGCCACCGCCATCGGTAAAACGCACCAGGCTT
Source organism: Comamonadaceae bacterium (assembly GCA_947476465.1). Classification (GTDB taxonomy): domain Bacteria; phylum Pseudomonadota; class Gammaproteobacteria; order Burkholderiales; family Burkholderiaceae_C; genus Ramlibacter. The sequence continues at coordinate 4,624 of CANJQN010000027.1, forward strand.
TCCAGCAGCTCGCGTTTGACGAGGCAGAACACGGGTTGGTTGCGCAGGCGCCCGTCCTGCTCTGGCGCGCTGACCATGGCGATCTCGGCGTCCTGCGCGGCCAGCGCGGTGGCAAGGCGCTCGACCATGTCCAGCGGAAACAGCGGCGTGTCGCAGGGCACCGTCACCAGGTAGGGCGTTTCGCAGCGCTCCAGCCCGGTGAGAAAGCCCGCCAGCGGGCCGGCATAGTCGGGCAGAACGTCGGGCCACACCGGCACGCCATAGGCTTCATACGCGGCCAGGTTGCGGTTGGCGTTGATCATCACGCCCGACACCTGGGGCGCCAGCCGCATGACGGCGTACGAGGCCAGGGGAAGGCCGTTGAAGTTTTGCAGGCCCTTGTCCACGCCGCCCATGCGCGTGCCCCGGCCGCCGGCCAGGATGAGCCCTGTGATGGGGGAGGTGTCGATCATGTGGGGGTGATGCCTTTTGCCAAGGCGCAGATGCTAGCCGCCGATGTAGCTCATTTCGACGCGCCGCTGCCCGCCGCCGGTGTCGGGCTGCAGTTGCCCACGCAGCTGCGAATAGCGGTCAGCGCGGCCCTGCCAGATGGCGGCGATGGCGCCGGCCAGCTGATCGTCGGACGCACCGCCGCGGATCAGAGATCGCAGGTCATGCCCTTGCGAGGCGAACAGGCACAGGTACAGCTGGCCTTCGGTGGACAGGCGCGCGCGGTTGCAGTCACCGCAGAAGGCCTGCGTCACGCTGCTGATGACACCGACTTCGCCGCCGCCGTCGGCATAGGCCCAGCGCTGCGCCGTCTCGCCGGGCGCGGCCGGCTCCAGCGGCACCAGGGGCAGCTGCGCGTGGATGCGCGCGATGACCTCGACCGAGGGCAGCACTTCGTCCATGCGCCAGCCGTTGGTGGCGCCCACGTCCATGTATTCGATGAAGCGCAGCACGTGGCCGGTGCCCCGAAAATGCCGCGCCATCGGCAGGATCTCGTGGTCGTTGGTGCCGCGCTTGACCACCATGTTGATCTTGATCAGGCCCAGGCCCGCAGCCTGTGCGGCGTCGATGCCCGCCAGCACGTCGGCCACCGGGAAGTCGACATCGTTCATGGTCCGAAACACCGCGTCGTCCAGCCCGTCCAGGCTGACGGTGACACGGTGCAAGCCAGCATCCTTGAGCGCCCGCGCCTTGCGGGCGAGCAGCGAGCCGTTGGTGGTGAGCGTGAGGTCCAGCGGCGCGCCGTCGACGGTGCGCAGGGCGGCGAGTTGCTCGATGAGGATCTCGATGTTCTTGCGCAGCAGCGGCTCACCGCCGGTCAGGCGGATCTTGCGCACGCCATGGGCCGCGAACTGCCGCGCCACCCGGGTGATCTCTTCAAAACTCAGCAGCGCTGCATGCGGCAGGTAGGGGTAGTCCTTGTCGAACACCTCCTTGGGCATGCAGTAGCTGCAACGGAAATTGCAGCGGTCGGTGACGCTGATGCGCAGGTCGCGCAAGGGGCGTTCGAGCGTGTCGACCAAGCGCCCGTCGGCCGGTTGCGGCTGCGCCGGCACTGCAACCGGCCGGCCGGCGGGGCGCTCGACAACGAGGGGAATGACGCGTTCAGCCATGCTCAACCGTGTTCAGACGCAACGCGCGCCATCGACCTCGATGCACACGCCCGAGATAAAAGCCGCCTCGTCGCTGGCCAGGTACAGGGCGGCATTGGCCACATCGAGCGCGCTGGAAAACCGCCCCAGCGGAATGGTGGCCAGAAACTTCGCGCGCCGCGCGTCGTCGACCGGGCCGCCCGCGAACTCGGCCGACAGGCCGGTGTCGGGGTTGAACACCGGGTTGATGCAGTTCACGCGGATGTTCTCGGGCCCGAACTCGGCCGCCAGTGACTTGCTGGTGGTGATCACGGCGCCCTTGGAGCCGTTGTACCAGGTCAGGCCCGGCCGTGGCCGGATGCCGGCGGTGGAGGCGATGTTGATGAAGCTGCCGCCGCCAGTGGCGCGGAAGGCCGGCACCGCGTGCACGGTGGCCAGGTAGATGCTCTTGACGTTGACGGCGTAGCAGCGGTCGAACTCGTCCTCGTTGACCTCCAGTGCGGGGCGATTGCGGTGGGTCCAGCCGGCGTTGTTGACCATCACGTCCAGGCGGCCGTGGCGCGCCACGGCGGCGGCCACCAGCGCCTGCATGTCCTGTGACTTCGTGACGTCGGCCGCGAAGAACGAGGCGCGTCCACCGGCGGCGACGATGTCCGCCACCACCTTCTCGCCGTGGGCGACGTGGATGTCGTTCACGATGACCCGGGCGCCCTCTTCGGCCAGCCGGCGGGCGATGCCTTCGCCGATGCCGTTGCCGGCGCCAGTGACGATGATGGATTTGTCCTTGACTCTCATGGGGCGGGTCTCCGTATTGATGTTTAGATTTTTCGTGACATACCCAGTCCGTTCGCCCTGAGCTTGGCCTGTCGTGAGCCTGTCGAAGGGTCGAAGGGCTTCGACAGGCTCAGCCCGAACGGATTAAGGCGTCACAAGTGACAAAAACCTCAATGGCCATGACGGATGGCGACAGTCTTGAGCGTGGTGAAACCATACAGCGCCTCAAAGCCCTTTTCGCGGCCATGGCCAGAGGATTTCACCCCGCCGAAGGGCAACTCCACACCGCCCGCAGCGCCATAGTTGTTGATGAACACCTGCCCGCTGCGCACACGCCGGGCCATGCGCAACTGGCGGGCGCCGTCGCGCGTCCAGATGCCCGAGACCAGGCCGAACTGGGTGGCGTTGGCGAGCGCTACCGCATGGTCTTCGTCGCGAAAGCTCATCGCGGCCAGCACCGGGCCGAACACTTCCTCTTGCGCCAGGCGATGCGCCGCCGGCACGTCGCGCAGCAAGGCGGGGGCCTGGTAGAAGCCGCTGTCAGGGGCGCTGTCGACGATCTGGCCCTGCGCCACCATGGGAATGCCGGCCACCTGCGCGTCGGACAAAAAGTCCCATACCCGCTGCTGCTGGCTGGCGCGGATCAGGGGGCCCACGTCCAGGTCCATCGCGGCGGGGCCGACACGCAAGTTGGCGAAGAGGGCGCCCAGGCGTTCGAGCAGCGGCTCGTACAGCCCTTGCTGCACCAGCAGGCGGGAACCGGCCGAGCAGGTCTGGCCGGCGTTCTGCACGATGGCATTGACCACGGCCGGCAGCACCGCTTCAATGTCGGCGTCGTCAAAGACGATCTGCGGGCTCTTGCCGCCGAGTTCCAGGGTGACGGGGCAGTGCCGCTCGGCGGCGGCCTGCTGGATGAGTGTGCCCACGCGCGGGCTGCCGGTGAAGCTGATGTGGTCGATGCCAGCATCGCGCGCCAGCGCCTCGCCGACCTCGTGGCCATAACCGGTGACGATGTTGATGGCGCCCGCCGGAAAGCCGCACTCGCCCGCCAGCTGCGCCACGCGCAGCAGCGACAGGCAGGCGTCCTCTGAAGGCTTGACCACGCACACATTGCCCGCCGCCAGCGATGCCGCCACGCTGCGTCCGAAGATCTGCATGGGGTAGTTCCACGGGATGATGTGGCCCGTGACGCCATGGGGCTCGTGCCAGGTGAGCACGGTGTAGCCGTCCTGGTAGGGAATGGTCTGGCCGTGCAGCTTGTCGCAGGCGCCGGCGTAAAACTCGAAATAGCGCGCCAGGGCCACCGCATCGGCGCGCGCCTGGCGCGTGGGCTTGCCGCAATCGCGCTGCTCGATGTCGGTGAGTTCGTCGATGTGATCGGCGATGCGCGCCGACAGCCGCATCAGCAGCCGGCCGCGCTCGGCGGCGCTGAGTTTGCTCCAGAGGGTGTCATAACAGTGGCGCGCGCTGCGCACGGCCAGCGCCATGTCATCGGCGTTACCGCGCTGAATCACGTCGAAGGGCTGGCCGTCGGACGGGTCGATGACCGGGATGGTGCGGCCTGAAGCACCTTCGTGCGCCGCGTTGGCGATGAAGTGGAACTGCATTGGGACATTGTGCCTGTGGCCGTTACCCACGTCATCGCCGCGTAGCCACACGCATGCAAGTCATGCAGCCGCTGACTACGCGCCTAACAGCCGTCTCGCCAGCACCGATTGCATGTCACGCCGACCATCCGCAATGAGATACACCAGAACCTGACTGCCCGTGACGCGGTAGATCACCCGGTAGGGTTTGAAGAAAGTCTGGCGGTACTCCTTGATGCCCAAGGCGACCAACTCTTTCGGGTAGCTGCCGCGCTGCGGAAACCTCGACAAGCTCAGTACAACGTCCATCAACGCATCCAACACATGGTTGGCGTTGGCGACACAGTCGAACTCGCAGATGTAGTCATGAAGGGCCTCCAGGTCCTGCTCGGCCCCCTCGGTGAGCAGGACCGTAAACATCGCCGGCGTGCCAGCCATCAGGTATTGGCGCGCTTGGCGCGCAGACGAGCCACGACGTCAGCGACGGGCTTGACCTTGCCTGCTGCCAGGTCTTGATTGCCCAACGCCAGAATCTTGAGCAATGCCAGGGTTTCCTGAGTCTCCTCAAACGACGCCACGTCTTGCAGGACCGCCTTGGCTTCACCGTTCTGGGTGATGACCATGGGTTCGCGCACCTCGGTGATGTGTGCAAAAACCTCGGCAGCGTTGGCCTTGAGGTAGCTGATCGGCTTGACTTGTGATGAGTAGCGCATGGCTTTCCCTCGGATGATTGAAGACCAAATATAGTCTTTTTATGGGCCATTTCGACGATCGCCCTCGAGAACGCCCGAAAAAAATGCCCGGCGAGTGCCGGGCATTTGCGTTGAATTCGCCGCAGCCCTGTGCCGGCCGCGCGTCGAACTTAGAGGAGGCGCATCACCCTCAGGACTTGGTCTGCGAAGCCGCGTCAGACGCCGGCGCCGCGGCCGGTGCTGCACCGGGCATAGCGGCAGGCGCGGTCGCCGGGGCGGGCGCCACAATGGCCGCCGGTGCCGCTGCCGGCATGGCCGCCTTGGCCGTGCCGCCATGGACCTGCATCACCAGCGGCGCAATCAGCAGGGCCACGATGTTGATGATCTTGATCAGCGGGTTGATGGCCGGGCCGGCGGTGTCCTTGTAGGGGTCGCCCACGGTGTCGCCGGTGACGGCGGCCTTGTGCGCCTCGGAGCCCTTGCCGCCGTGGTTGCCGTCTTCGATGTACTTCTTGGCGTTGTCCCAGGCACCGCCGCCGGTGCACATGGAGATGGCGACGAAAAGGCCGGTGACGATCGTGCCCATGAGCAGGCCGCCCAGGGCCTTGGGGCCCAGCAGCAGGCCGACCAGGATCGGGACGACCACCGGCAGCAGCGAGGGGATCACCATCTCTTTGATGGCAGCGGTGGTGAGCATGTCGACCGCCTTGCCGTACTCGGGCTTGGCCGTGCCTTCCATGATGCCCTTGATGGTGGCGAACTGGCGGCGCACTTCGACCACCACCGCACCGGCCGCGCGGCCGACGGCTTCCATGGCCATGGCGCCGAACAGGTAGGGGATCAGGCCGCCGATGAACAGGCCGATGATCACCATCGGGTCGGACAGGTCGAAGCTGATCTTGGCGCCGTACAGCTCCAGCTTGTGGGTGTAGTCGGCAAACAGCACCAGCGAGGCCAGGCCGGCCGAGCCGATGGCGTAGCCCTTGGTCACCGCCTTGGTGGTGTTGCCCACGGCGTCCAGCGGGTCGGTGATGTCCCGCACGGAGGCGGGCAACTCGGCCATTTCGGCGATGCCGCCGGCGTTGTCGGTGATGGGGCCGTAGGCGTCCAGGGCGACCACGATGCCGGCCATGCTCAGCATGGAGGTGGCGGCGATGGCCACGCCGTAGAGGCCGGCCAGCCAGTAAGAGGCACCGATGGCCGCGCACACGAACAGCACTGGCCAGGCGGTGGAGCGCATGGACACGCCCAGGCCGGCAATGATGTTGGTGCCGTGGCCGGTGGTGGACGCTTGCGCGATGTGGCGCACCGGCGCGTACTGCGTGCCGGTGTAGTACTCGGTGATCCACACCAGCGCGCCGGTGAGCACCAGGCCCACCACGCAAGCGCCGAACAGCCGCATCTGTGCGCCGGTGCCGCCCAGGGCGTTGTCGGGGATGATGGCCGTGGTGACGAAGTAGAAGGCGATCAGCGACAGCAGGCCGGCGATGGCCAGGCCCTTGTACAGGGCCGGCATCACGTTGCGCATGCCCGGGCTGGCCTTGACGAACTGGCAGCCGATGATGGACGCGATGATCGACACGCCGCCCAGCACCAGCGGGTACAGCACCGCAGCCATGGGTGCCGCGCTGATCACCAGCGCGCCCAGCACCATGGTGGCGATCAGCGTGACTGCGTAGGTCTCGAACAGGTCGGCGGCCATGCCGGCGCAATCGCCGACGTTGTCGCCGACGTTGTCGGCGATCACGGCCGGGTTGCGCGGGTCATCCTCGGGGATGCCGGCTTCGACCTTGCCCACCAGGTCGGCGCCCACGTCGGCGCCCTTGGTGAAAATGCCGCCGCCCAGACGGGCGAAGATGGAGATGAGCGAGGCGCCGAAGGCAAACCCGATCAAGGGGTTGAGCAGCGAGGCCAGCTTGGCATCGGGCGTGAGGTTGCCGTTGCCCACCAGGAACCAGAACATGCCGGTGACCCCCAGCAGGCCCAGGCCGACGACCAGCATGCCGGTGATGGCGCCGCCGCGGAAGGCGACGTCCAGCGCCGGGCCGATGCCGCGGGTGGCCGCCTGGGCGGTGCGCACGTTGGCGCGCACCGAGACGTTCATGCCGATGAAGCCGCAGGCCCCCGACAGCACCGCGCCGATGATGAAGCCGATGGCGGTGGGGGTGCCCAGGAAGATGCCGATCAGGATGGCCAGCACGATGCCGACGACCGCGATGGTTTTGTACTGCCGAGCCAGGTAGGCGGCTGCGCCGTCCTGGATGGCGGTGGCGATCTCCTGCATGCGGGCGTTGCCCGGGTCCTGCGAGAGGATCCAGCCGCGGGCCCAGAACCCGTACACCACAGCCGCAAGGCCGCAGACCAGCGCCAAGATGAGCGCCGAGTTGACTGCCATGAAAAACTCCTTCTGTTGTTTAGCTTGGAGGGGGTGCAACGCAAGCGGCACCCCCGCTGCGTTGCTTCCTCGTTGCTCCCCAACAGGCGGAGTCGATTGGCCAACCCGAAGAATATACATGCGAACCATGTCCGTTCCGGCCTGTAAAAGCCAGGAAAGAGGGGGTCGCGAAACTAGAATAAGGGTTTTTACTAGGCATTTGCGGCAACACTCCCATGTCCCTCGACCAAGTCACCCCCGGCAAGAACGTTCCTGAGGCCTTCAACGTGATCATCGAGATCCCGATGAACGCCGACCCCGTGAAGTACGAGGTGGACAAGGAGTCGGGCGCCATCTTCGTCGATCGCTTCATGAGCACGGCCATGCACTACCCCACCAACTACGGGTATGTGCCCAAGACCATCAGTGGCGACGGTGACCCGGTCGACGTGCTGGTGATCACCCCGGTGCCGCTGATCCCCGGCGTGGTGGTGCCCTGCCGCCCGATCGGCATCCTGATGATGGAAGACGAAGCCGGCCAGGACGGAAAGGTGCTGGCTGTGCCCATCGACAAGATCCTGTCGATCTACACCCAGTGGCAAAGGCCCGAAGACCTCAACCCGCTGCGCCTGAAGACCATCGCCCACTTCTTCGAGCACTACAAGGACCTCGAAGAAGGCAAGTGGGTCAAGGTGCTGGGCTGGCAAGGCCCCGAGGCGGCCAAGCAGGAAGTGCTGGACGGCATCGAGAACTACCGCAAGGCCCACGCCCAGGGTTGATCTGGCGCCTCGAACGCGGTGTCCGCACCCGCGGCCGCCGCGCAACCGGCTTTGCCGGGCCGCCGGTGACGATGGCTACCTTGCCCGAGCAATCGATGTTCACGTCTTGCGCGCCCGACGGCGTCTCTATCGTGCCGCTTCAGTAGTGATAGAAGCCCCGGCCGGTCTTGCGGCCCAGCCACCCAGCCGCCACCATCTCGCGCAGCAGGGGCGCGGCCCGGTACTTGGAGTCCTGGAAGCCGTCCTGGAAGACCTCCATCACCGACAGCAGCGTGTCCAGGCCGATCAGGTCGGCCAGGGCCAGCGGTCCGATCGGCTGGTTGCAGCCGAGCTTCATGCCGGCGTCGATGTCCTCGGCCGAGGCCAGGCCGTCCTGCAGGACGAAGATGGCCTCATTGATCATGGGCACCAGGATGCGGTTGACGACGAAGCCGGGGGCGTTCTTGGCGGTGATGGCGGTCTTGCCGACACGGGTGGCGAAGGCCAGGGCCAGCGCATGGGTTTCGTCCGAGGTCTGCAGGCCGCGGATCACCTCCAGCAGGCCCATCACCGGCACCGGGTTGAAAAAATGCATGCCGATGAAGCGCGCTGGCTTGGCGAGCGAGGCCGCCAACTCGGTGATCGAGATCGACGAGGTGTTGGTGGCGATCACGGCCTCTTCGGACACCAGCGCCTGGACCTTCTTCAGGATGGTCAGCTTCAGGTCCTTGCGCTCGGTGGCGGCCTCGATCACCAGGTCGGCGCCTGCCAGGTCTTCGTAGGCGGTGCTGCCCTTGATGCGGCCCACGACGGCGTCGCGGTCGGCTTCGCTCAACGTGCCCTTGCGCACCTGACGCTCCAGGCTGCCGCGGATGGTGGCGATGCCGCGCTCGATGGCGGCGTCTGCGATGTCGACCATGACCACGGGCAGGCCGGCTGCGGCGCAGACCTGTGCGATGCCATTGCCCATGGTGCCGGAGCCGATCACTCCAATGCGGCTGATGTTCATAAGTTGCTCACTCGGTGATGGAAGGTTTCAGACGCGCTCGAAGATGGCGGCAATGCCCTGGCCGCCGCCGATGCACATGGTGACCAGGGCGTAGCGCCCCTGGATACGCTGCAGCTCGTACAGCGCCTTGGTGGTGATGATGGCGCCGGTGGCGCCCACCGGGTGGCCCAGCGAAATGCCCGAGCCGTTGGGGTTGACCTTGGCCGGATCCAGGCCCAGCTTGCGCGTGACGGCGCAGGCCTGGGCGGCAAAGGCCTCGTTCGATTCGATCACGTCGAGGTCTTTGACGGTCAGGCCGGCGCGCTCGAGCGCCTTGAGGGTGGCGGGCACGGGGCCCAGGCCCATCAGCTTGGGATCCACGCCCGAGTGGCCCCAGGACACCAGCCGCGCCAGCGGCTTGAGGCCCTTGGTCTTGACGGCGGCGGCGCTGGCGAGCACCACGGCGGCCGCGCCGTCGTTCAGGCCCGAGGCATTGCCGGCGGTGACGCTGCCGCCTTCCTTGAAGGCGGCCTTCATCTTGGCCAGTTGCTCGGCGGTGACGTCGGCGCGCACATGCTCGTCGACCTCGAACTTCACCACGCCCTTGCGGGTGCTGATCTCCACCGCAACGATCTGGCTGGCGAAACGGCCCTGGGCGATGGCGCTGGCCGCGCGGCGCTGGCTTTCCAGCGCCACCGCGTCCTGCATCTCGCGCGTGATGCCCTCTTGGGCGGCCACGTTCTCGGCGGTGATGCCCATGTGGATCTTGTGGAAGGGGTCGTTCAGGATGCCCAGCATGTAGTCGACCACCGGCGCGTCGCCCATGCGGGTGCCCCAACGGGCGCCCGGCATCATCATCAGGCCACGGCTCATGGATTCGGCGCCGCCGCCGATCGCAATGTCGGCGTCTCCCGACTGGATAGCCTGCGCCGCCAGCACGATGGCCTGCAGGCCCGAACCGCACAGCCGGTTGACGTTGAAGGCCGGGGTCTCCTGGGGAATGCCGGCATTGATGGCGGCCACGCGGGACAGGTAGGCGTCGCGCGGCTCGGTGGGGATCACGTTGCCCATCACGACCTGGCCGATCGCGTCGGCGCCCAGGCCGCTGCGGGCAATGGCTTCCTTGACAGCGGTCGTGGCGAGCTGACTGAGGGGGACTTCCTTGAGTGAACCGCCAAAGGTGCCGATGGCCGTACGGGCGGCCGAGACGATGTAGATGTCTTGCATGCGAAATCTTCCTGTGATGTGCTGACCGCCCAGGAGCTTAACGACCTTTGCGGGGCGGGAACTGATTGCTTGAGAGCTCAGGAATATTTTTGCGGGTAGACAGACATACTCGTGAGTAATATCATTGCCGTCCATTCGACGACTGGGCGATAGGCGACATGTCCCGGCGCATCAACGATCACAAACACAAGAGCCCGACATGAGCCAGCACACGGCCAACAGCGACATTTCTCACGCATCGGCCTCGTCGCCGTATGGCTCTGTCGCGCAGCGCCAGGGCGCGTTGAGGGCCCGGTTTGCGCAGTGGACGCCGCGCACCCTCGATCAACTGTTCGACGCCATGGCGGCGGAGTTTCCCGACCGGCCCTACGTGGTGACGGATGAGCAGTCCTGGCGCTACGCTGAGGTGAAGGCCTGGTCCGAGCGGCTGGCCGCCGGGCTGGTGGCCTCGGGCGTGCGTCCTGGCGACCACGTCGCCATGCTGCTGGCCAATTACCCTGAGTTCGTGGCGACCAAGCTGGCCATTTCCCGCGCGGGCGCAGTGGCGGTGCCCATCAACTTCCTCAATCGCCGCGACGAGCTGGGCTATGTGCTGCGCCAGTCCGACGCCGTGCTGCTGATCACCATGGACCGCTTCCGGGGTCTGGACTACCAGCAGTTCCTGGATGAACTCGCCCCCGGCTGGGAGCGCGATGGCGGCGGCCAGGCGTTCCCCAGGCTGCGTCAGGTGGTGGTGTTTCCCACTGGCGGCGAGCCGCCGCGGCCGGGCGTCAGGGGGCTGGGCGCCTTTGGCGCCGACGCGGGCCCCTGGATTGCGCCGCCCCATCCCGGGCCGGCCACCCACTGCGACATCATCTACACCTCGGGCACCACCGGCTCGCCCAAGGGCGTGATGATCACCCACGACATGATGCTGCGCACCGCCTTCGGTAGCACCTGGAGCCGTGCCTTCGAAGACGCCCACCGCATCGTGTTCTCTCTGCCCATGTACCACGTGTATGGCTATGTCGAGGGCATGCTGGCTGTGCTGTTCGTGGGCGGCGCCATCGTGCCGCAAGTCAAGTTCGATGCCGCCGACACCCTGCGCGCCATCGAGCGCCACCGCGCTACCGACGTGCTGCTGATCCCCACGATGACGCTGGCGCTGCTCGACGAGCTCAAGAAGAACGCCGGCTACGACCTGTCCAGCCTGCATTCGGTCATTTCCTCGGGCGGCCGGTCTCCGGCCTACATCTGGGAGCTGATCTTCCGCTACCTCAAGCCGCGCGAGCTGACCACCGGCTACGGCATGACCGAGGTCACCGCGTCCAGCACCGTGACCCGCCCCGGCGATCCGATGGAGCGGCTGCTCACGACCAACGGCCGGCTGCGCGATGTGGGCCCCGCCGGTGATCCGGCGCTGGGCCACCGATTGGTGGTCTACAAGGTGGTCGACCCCGACACCGGCGCACAGCTGCCGCGCGGCGAGATCGGCGAGTTGCTGGCCAGTGGGCCGGGCGTGACCGCCGGCTACTACAACAAGCCCGAAGCCACCGCCGAGGCCTTCACCGCCGACGGCTGGTTGCACACCGGCGACCTCGGCCGCATCGACGAGGACGACTACCTCACCCTGGCCGGGCGGCGCAAGGAAAGCTTTCGCTGCGGCGGTGAGCAGGTGTTGCCCAGCGACGCCGAGGACCTGCTGGTCACCCACCCGGCGGTGCTGCAGGCCCATGTGGTGCCGGTGCCCGACGAACGTATGGGCGAGGTGGGCGTGGCCTTCGTGGTGCTGCGCGATGAGCCGGCCACCACGCCGCAGGAGTTGATCGACTTTTGCGGCAAGCACCTGGCGCGCTTCAAGGTGCCGCGCCATGTGCTGGCGACGCCCATCGAAGAGATCCCGACGACGCCCTCGGGGCGCGCGCGCAAGTTCCTGCTGGTGCAAAAGGCGATGGACGCACTGGGCCTGTTGGCCCCAACACCAGCCCCTCTGACAACGCAAACAACGCAAGACGAAAGGCAAGCATGACGCATCCGAGTACCGCCCGACCGCCCCTGGGGCTGGTCACCGTCGACACCCCCGTGGGCTTCCAACTGGAGGGCCTCAAGAAGAAGGCCACCATCCAGTTGATGGGCTCGCGCCTGTGGGGCCGCTTCAACCCGAACCACTGGGATCCGGTGTACGCCGCCCAGACGGGCCTGGCCGCGCCGATCCAGACCGGCGAGATGTCGTCGGCCTACATCTCCGAGATGTGCGTCAACAACTTCGGCGCCAACTTCTTTCGCGGCGCCCGCATCGTGTGCAAATACGTGTCGTCCACGCTGGCCAACGAAATCATCACCACCCATGGCGTGGTCACGGAAAAGACAGCCAAGGGCAAGGGCTACCGCTTCAAGGTCGACATCTGGGCCGACAACGAAGCCGGTGACAAAAAGACAGTGGGCTGGGTCGAGGTCGACGTCGGCGTCGGCGTGTAAGAAGGAACCAAGATGAATCCGCAAGACGTGAAGACCGACGCGCTGCTGCCGATGACCGAGATCCAGATCCGGCAGACGCGTGAATTCGTGGCCGGCCTGGAAGCCGGCTCGCAGACCTACTGGGACATGGTCAACGTGGGCGACGTGCTCGCGCGCGACCTGCACATCACCCCCGAGCTGGTGATCCTCTACGCCGACTGCGTGGAAGACTACAACCCCTGGTACGAAGGTTGGCGCATGAACACCTGGCACATCCCGGGTGAGTCGCCGTTCGGCGGCGCCATCGTGCCGGCGGTGATGATGTCGCACTTCGTGCTGTCGGTGCAGTTCGACCACACCAAGCCGTTCGCCATTGGCTCGATCCACACCTTCCACGACACCGAGCTGTTCGAGCCCATCCCGGTCGGCGCGACGGTGCGCATCTCCTGCAAGGCCATCGATAAGTTCGAAAAGCGCGGCCGCCGCTATGTGCGCCACGAGGTCACGGTGAGCGACGTGAAAGACGGGCGCACCTATTCGCGCGAAGTGCGCGACATCATGTCCATGTAAGGTCGGCGCCATGCATACCCTTGCCAGCACCCCCGTCGCCGAGGGCCTGTTCCAGGCGGCGGACGACGGCCCGCACCTGATCGGCACCCGCTGCGCCAGCTGCGGCAGCCACTACTTTCCCAAGAGCCTGAGCTGCCGCAACCCGCAGTGCCGTGACAAGCAGGTGGCCGATGTGCTGCTGTCGCGCCAGGGCATTCTTTACAGCTACACCGTGCAGGCCTACCAGCCGCCGGGGCTGTTTCGCATGGACGACTGGTCGCCTTACGCCATCGGCATGGTGGAGTTGCCCGAGGGGCTGCGGGTGATGGGCATGCTGACCGGCATTGCCAACGCGGACATCCGCATCGGCATGGCGATGGAGCTGGTGCTGGAGCCGTTGTACCGCGACGCGCAGGGGCAAGCGGTGCTCACCTACAAGTTCAGGCCCGCGGCGGCCGCCGGAGGTGCCCGATGAGGCCCGTGTACATCCTGGGTGTGGGCGCCCATCCCTGGGGCAAGTTCCCCAACAAGCCGCAGCTGCAACTGGCCATCGAGGCCCTGGGCGCCGCGCTGCGCGACGCGCGCCTGGCGTGGAGCGACCTGCAGGGCTTGGTGGCGGCCAGCTCCCGCTTCGAGGGCGGCATGGGCTGGGGTCTGCACGCCAACGAGATCTTGCAGGCGGTGGCCGAGCAGGGCATTGCGGCGATCAACGTCGGCGGCGGTTGCGCGGCGGGCGGCATCGCGGTGCAGACGGCGTTTTCGATGATCGCCAGCGGCCAGTGCGACATCGTCGCGGCCGTCGGCGCCGAGCGCATGCCCAAGGGCTTCATCCCGCGCCCGCCGGGCATTCCCAACGACATCACCGACACCGACTACCTGCGTTGGGTGGCCATGGGCGCGACCAATCCGGCGTATTGGGCGATGGAGACACGCCGGCGCATGCACGACTTCGGCACCCGCCCCGAGACACTGGCCAAGGCCTCGGTGCTGATGCACCGCAACGCCGTGGGCAACCCGCTGGCGCGCTACCGCAAGGAATGCACGGTGCAGGAGGTGCTGGCCTCGCCGATGGTCAGCGATCCGCTGCACATTCTGGAGATCTGCGCGGTGAGCGACGGCGCCGCTGCCCTGGTGCTGGGCACCGAGGCGCAGGCGCGCAAGCTGGGCGTGCCGCTGGTGCAGGTGGCCGGCTGCGCCGTGGCCACCGGCCAGTTCGGCGACCCGTCGGCGCGCATCCCGACCGTCTCGATGGCCGCGGGCACGACAACCGCGCACACCAGCGAGGTCGTGGGCGCCGTGCGGCGGGCGTTCGAGATGGCCGGTGTGGGGCCACAGGACGTGGACGTGGTCGAGATGGCCGACAACACGGCCTGGCATGTGCTGGCCTGGCCCGAGTTCTTTGGCTTCTACGAACCCGGCCAGGGCGACTGGATGCTGGACAACGGCCAGCTGGACATCGGCGGCAAGCTGCCGATCAACCCCAGCGGCGGTTTCCTGTCCTTCGGCGAGGCCACGACGGCGCAGGGCGTGCTGCAGATCTGCGAGCTGGCCTGGCAATTGCGGGGGCAGGCCCAAGGCCATCAGGTGCCGGGCGCCAAGGTCGGCTTGTCAGCCGTGCTCGGGCTGGGCGCGAACGGCGCTTCGGTGGTGTTGAAGGCTTGAGAAGGTGTGAACGAATCCGACATGCCCGCTCGTGCCGCCCAAGCGGGCCCACTCGTCGTTACAAATGCTCGCCGTAGCCCAAGCTACGGCTGCGCTTTGCGCCTAGATTGGACCCGCTTGGACGTCCCGCTCGGACACGCCGAATTCATTCACACCTTCTGAGGGGGCCCACCACCCCTGCGGCGACAATCCCTTCGTGCCCCTTCATCGCCTCTACCTCGCCGGCCCCGACGTGTTCCGCCCCGACGCGGCCGAGCATGGCCGCAAGCTCGTGGCCCTGTGCGCCGAATACGGCTTCACGGGTGTGTTTCCACTCGATCTGTCGTTGCCCGGCGATCTGCCGACGCCGCATGCCGTGGCGCGGCACATCTACCAGGCCAACGTGGCCAGCATCGATGCCTGCGACGCCGTGCTGGCCAACCTCGACTTCTTTCGCGGAGCGGAGCCCGACAGCGGCACCTGCTTCGAGGTGGGCTATGCGGTGGCGCGCGGCAAACCCGTGTTCGGCTATGTGCCCGAAGGCGGCAGCTTGGCGGCACGCATCCGGCAACGCCATGCGGGCCTGGTGGGCGAGGGCGGTCTGGCCGATGCCCAAGGCTGGCAGCTCGAAGAGTTCGACCTGCCTTTGAACCTGATGCTGGCGGTGCCGTGCCGCGTCGTGGTGGGCGACGCTCGCATCGCCTTGGCGGCGCTGAGGATGCAGCAGGCCCAGCACAATGCCACCCGCTTGAGCGCCAGCGCCGGCCCGGCTTGAACGGCGCCGATTCGCCCGTAAATTGATGCATTGAAAGGATGGTCATGTCTTCTTCCGCCCCCGCCGTGCTAGCGGTCAAGCCGCTTGGCTTTCCCTGGGAAACGGCCGACCCGTTCCTGTTTTGCGCCTATCACGACGACGCCTACCCGCGCGGCAATGCCGACATGGGGCCGGCGGTGTCGCTGGCCGGGCGCAGCATCGGCCAGGACTTCAGCCGCAAGGACGGCTGGAGCATGTACCACGGTGACACCGTGCCGGGCTTTCCCGCCCACCCGCACCGTGGCTTCGAGACCGTGACCATCGTGCGCAAGGGCCTGATCGACCACAGCGATTCGCTGGGCGCCACCGCCCGCTTCGGCGGCGGCGACGTGCAGTGGGTGACCGCCGGGCACGGCATCGTGCACTCGGAGATGTTCCCGCTGCTCAAGTCGGATGCGGACAACCCCCTGGAGCTGTTCCAGATCTGGCTGAACCTGCCCCAGCGCAACAAGATGGCGCAGCCGCACTTCACCATGCTGTGGAACGAGCAGATCCCGCGCCGCGTCTGGCAGGACGCGCAGGGCCGCGCGACCCATGTGGCCGTGGTGGCCGGCAACCTTGACGGCACGCAACCCCTGGCGCCGCCGCCCGAGTCGTGGGCGGCCCAGGCCGATTCAGACGTCGCCATCTGGACGATCCGCATGGCCCCCGGCGCGCAGTGGACGCTGCCGCCAGCCACAGGGCAGGGCGGCCGCCGCACGCTGTATTTCTTCAAGGGCGCGGGCGCCACCGTGGGCGGCCAAGTGGTGAAGGGGCCGGTGGCGATCACGCTGCGCGCAGACGCCGAGGTGGCGTTGGCGGCCGGCGATACCGAGTGCGAGTTCTTGCTGCTGCAGGGCCGGCCCATTGGCGAGCCGGTGGCGCAGTACGGGCCGTTCGTGATGAACACCCAGCAAGAGATCATGCAGGCCATGCAGGACTACCGCCGCACGCAGTTCGGCGGCTGGAAGTTCGCCGATGCGGCGCCGGTGCATGGGCGCGAGCCCAGGCGCTTTGCGCGCTACCCGGATGGGCGAGTGGAAGCGCCGGGCGGCTGAAGACGTGCCACGTCGTGCCCCATCGTTTGCGGCGATGGCGCCATTGAAGGTTGATATTGGCCCGCGGGAGCGCCAGGGGCTACCCTGCAGGGCGCATCGAGCCGCTCTCAGGAGACAAAACACCATGAATACCATCGCCCTTTCCCGTGCCGCGGGCCGCCTGCTGCCCACGCTGCTGGGCCTGGCCTTGTCGGCCTCGGCCGCGGTTGCCGCCGACAAGTACCCGATCAGGCCGATCAACCTGTTCAGCCCACTGCCCACCGGTGGCAGCACCGACGTGGCCACCCGTGCGTGGATGTCCTGCGTGTCGCAGGACAAGCTGGCCGGCCAGCCGATCGTGCTGCTGAACCGCCCCGGTGCCAATGGCGTGGTGGCCGCCAGCGCCATGCGCCAGCAACCCACAGACGGCTACAGCCTGATGGTGGCCGGCATGTCGCAGACCACGATCACGCCTTTCATCTTCAAGAAGCAGCCCTACGACCCGGAGAAGGACTTCGAAGGCGCGGTGATCTTCGGCACGACCCCCTTCATGATGGTGGCCAGCACCGGGTCGGGCATCCGCAGCCTCAAGGAGTTGCAGGCCTTCGCCAAGGCGAGCGGCAAGGGCATTGACCTGGGCATTCCGGCGATCGCCACCCCGGCTCACCTCATGAGCGCGGCCATCGCCGAGAAGCTGGGCGTCAATGCGACGTTGGTGCCGCAGGGCTCCGAGCCCCAGGGCGTAGCCGGCCTGATCGGCGGCCAGATCCATGCCATGATTTTCGTGGCCGGCTCGGTGGCACCGCATGTGGAGGCTGGCAAGGTCGTGCCCTTGATGACCTTCACCGAGCAGCGCCTGCCGCAGTTTCCCAACGTGCCCACCGTGGTGGAAGCGATGGGCGACAACAGCTTCGCTCGCACCGCTTGGATCGGCATCACCACCAAGGCGGGCAGCCCCAAGGAAGTGGTCAAGTCGGTCGAAAGCTGGACCAAGACCTGCCTGGAAGGCGGCGAGTTCCCGCAGGCGCTGCGCAACGCGCTGTTCACGCCGCGTTTCATCAGCGCTGCCGAGTACGCCGACATCGTGCGCAAGGACATCGCGTTCTGGCGCCCCTGGATCACCAAGCTCGGCATCTCGAATGACTGAATGGTCCGGCGGCTGTTTTGCAGCCGCGGATTTCCGGTTGGACAAGGGTGGCGTGTTGCCCGTGGCGGAACTGGCCTATGTGCATGCCGGGCAGCTGGCGCCCGACGGGCGCAACGCGGTGCTGATGACGCACGGCTACACCAGCACCCACCGCTATGTCGAGCCGGGCAGTGCCGCGGCGGAAGGTTCCTGGAGCGAACTGGTGGGCCCGGGCCGCGCCATCGACACCGACCGCTTCTTCGTCATCTCCAGCAATGCGCTGGGCTCGTGCTACGGCTCGAGCGGGCCGGCCAGCGTGGATCCGGTATCGGGGCGCCGGTATGGTGCAGACTTTCCCCGCGTGACCCTGGCCGACAGCGTGCGCCTGCAATGGGGGCTGGTCCAATTCCTGGGCGTGAAGCGCCTGCATGCGGTGGCCGGTCCCTCGATGGGC
This sequence comes from Comamonadaceae bacterium, assembly GCA_947476465.1. Classification (GTDB taxonomy): domain Bacteria; phylum Pseudomonadota; class Gammaproteobacteria; order Burkholderiales; family Burkholderiaceae_C; genus Ramlibacter. The sequence goes on from CANJQN010000027.1 coordinate 22,639, forward strand.
GGCTTCCAGGCCTTGGAGTGGGGGGTGCAGTTTCCTGATGATGTCGATCGGCTCGTAGTTGCCGTCTCGGGCCTGCAAGGCCCATCCGGTGGTGCGGCTGCCATTGACGCGCTCACCTCTCAGATCCGCGCTGACACGGGCTGGAACGACGGCCAACCAACGCCCGGAGCGATGACACCGCTTCTCACGCGGCTGCGCCTTGACACCCTGCGCCACTACGGCATGGCCGAACGCCTGCACGACGACGGGCTGGCCCCGGCTCAAGTGGCGCGACGCATGACCGAGCTGGCCCGTTCGTGGGCAGAGGGCTTCGATGCCTGGTCGCTGGTGTCCCTGCGTGAGGCCATCAACGACTACGACGTCTCCAACCGTCTCGATCGCATCCGCGCCAAGGTTTTGCTGGCGCTGGGCAGCACCGACCTGCTGTTTCCTGGCTCGCAGGGGCCGGCGGTCACGCAGCGCCTGCGAGCCGCGGGTGTCGACGCGCGGTTCCACCAGATTGACAGCCGTTACGGCCACCTGGCCAGCGGCATGGACTGGCAGCAATGGGAGCCGGCGTTGCGCGCGTTCATGGCCTGATCCACGGGCGAGTAGCATCGCGTCCGGCGCCATCCCGGCGCGGGGAAGCAGGATGGAGCTCAGGCAGCTACGGTATTTCGTCAAGATCGCCGACATGGGCAGCATGTCGCGCGCATCGAAGGCCTTGCACATCTCGCAGCCCTCACTGAGCCACCAGATGGCCCAACTGGAGGACGAGCTGGGCAAGCCCCTGTTTACCCGCATTCCTTCAGGGGTCCTCATGACGGCGGAGGGCGAGGCGTTCTACCGGCAGGCACTGCAGATCCTGCGGCAGATCGATGACATCCGCGGCGTTGTCGATTCGGCCCAGCTCGGCGGCCACGTGAGCATCTCCCTGGTGCAGACGCAGGCCGTTCAGTACGCGCTGCCGCTGATGGTGAAGGTGCACGAGCTGTATCCGCGCATCGAGCTAGAGGTGTTCGACGACGCCAGCAGCGACGCCCTGCAAGGCATCGCCAGCGGACGGCGCGATTTCGGCATGCTGGTCAACGAGGAGGACGCGGTCTTGCTGGAAACGCGGCCCGTGGTGGAGGAGCAGCTGTTCCTGATGTCCCATCCAGCGCATGCGCCCCAGGGCGATGTCATCACCCTTGCTGAGGTAGTCCGCCTGCCTCTGGCGCTGCCCGGCCCGGGACAGATCCCCCGCGCGTTGCACGACGCCCTGGACGGCGGCCTGGGCGCGCTGGCGAAAGAGCGCTGGATCGTCGCCAACTCCATCGCCATCTTCCGCCAGGCGGTTCTGGCCGGGGTGGCCCATGCCATACAGCCCTGGGGCGTGATGCGCGACGAGGTGGCCACCGGCAGGGTGCGTGCCACGCCCATCGGGCCGGGCCTGGTGCGCAAGGTGCATCTGAGCGCCTGCCGCGGCACCACGATGTCCCAGTCGGCGCAGGCGGTGCGTCAGGTGCTGCTGGCCGTGATCGCGCAGGAGATCGCCAGTGGCCACGTGCGCGGCAGGCTGCTGGCGAGCGACGACTAAAGACGGGCGTTCAGCGACACCACCTTCCCGGGGTTGAGAATGTTCTTGGGGTCCAGCGCGCGCTTGATCTTCTCCATCAGGGCAACGCCCGCCAGGCCGTGCTCTTCGTGCAGGTAGGCCTTCTTGTGCAGGCCGACGCCGTGCTCGCCGGTGCAGGTGCCCTCCAACCGGATCGCACGGCGAACCAGGCGTTCGCTCAGCTCCTCGGCTCGGCGCATTTCGTCGGGCAAAGTGGGGTCGATCAGCAGCAGGCAATGGAAGTTGCCGTCGCCCACGTGGCCGAAGATCGGCGCCATAAGCCCAGCCTGCGCCACGTCGTCCGCTGTTTCAGCGATGCAGGCCGCCAGCGATGAAATGGGCACGCACACGTCGGTCGTGAGCGAGCGGCAGCCCGGGCGCAGTTGCAGGCAGGCAAAGTAGGCGAGGTGGCGCGGCGTCCACAGGCGGGTGCGCTCTTCGGGCTTCAGGGCCCACTGGAACTGGCCGGCCCCGCGCGAGGTGGCCATCGTCTGCAGCAGGTCGATCTGTTGCTGGACCTGCGCCTGCATGCCGCCGAACTCGAAGAACACTGTCGGCGCCACGGTCAGCGCCGTCTTGCTGTGGGCGTTGATGGCCTGGATGGTCAGCGCGTCCAGCATCTCAGCGCGGGCCAGGGGCACGCCCATCTGGATGGCTTCGATCACGCAGGCCACGGCGGCATTCACGTCTGGGAAATTGACCACCGCGGCCACGATCGACTCAGGTCGCGGATGCAGGCGCACAGTCACCTCTGTCACGATGCCCAAGGTGCCCTCGGAGCCGCAGAGCAATTGCGTGAGGTTGTAGCCGGCTGACGATTTGCGCGCCCGGCTGGCCGTGCGCACGACCTCGCCGTCGGCCGTCACGACAGTCAGCGAAACCACGTTGTCTCGCATGGTGCCGTAGCGCACCGTGTTGGTCCCCGAGGCCGCGGTAGCCACCATGCCGCCCAGGGTTGCGTTGGCCCCCGGATCGACCGAGAAGAAAAAGCCCGTGACGGCCAACTCGCGATTGAGGTCCTCGCGCGTGAGGCCGGCCTGCGCGGTGGCAGTCAGGTCGTCGGGCCGAATGGCCAGAACGCGGTGCATGCGGCTCATGTCCAGGCAGATGCCGCCCTCGACAGCTAGCACATGGCCTTCGATGGACGACCCCATCCCGAACGCGATCACCGGCACCTCATGCTCGGCGCACAGGCGCACCAGGTGCGCAACTTCCTCGGTGGATTCGGCGAACACCACGGCATCGGGCGGGCAGGGCGCGTAGGACGATTCGTCTCGGCCATGCTGCAGGCACACGGCGCCGCTGGTGCTCAAGCGATCGCCAAACAACCCCTGGAGTTGGGCGAGCAATTGCGGGCCGGGGGCGCGGCGTTTCGGGGCGGCGATCATGTCTTGTCTCCTCAATGGGCCATTGTGTAGGCGCCCGACAGGGATCGGGAATACGGAATGCCAATGGCCCCATAGGCCCGAGCGATCGGGTTCTAGAGCGAGCCGCCGCCGTCCACGCACAGTGTCTGCCCTGTGATGAACGATGCGCGCTTGGACGCCAGGAAGACCACCGCCTGGGCGATCTCCCTTGCCTCACCGAAGCGCCGCAACGGAATCGCGCGGCGCATGCGCTCCACAGTGGATTCGTCCAACTGGGTCTGCATCACTTCGCGGCCCAGGCCGTCGTCGACCCAGCCCGGGCCGACGCAGTTGGCCCGAATGCCGGCGCCGCCCTGTTCCTTGGCCACGCCCTTGATCAGCATCTCGATGGCCACCTTGGGTGAGGCCGAGAGGATGTCCTTGGGCGGCACGCGGTTCACCGCCGCCGTGACCACGGCCACCAGTGAGCCCCGGCTGGCCTTGAGGTGCGGCAGCCCGGCCCACACCAGGTTGAAGGCGCCCATCGCATCGGTCTGCATGACGGCGGCCCAATCGGCCGGCGTGAGCTGGTCGATCGGGGCCATGCGAATCTCGGGGCCCGAGGCGTACACGATCGAGTGGATGCTGCCGAAGCGCTCAGCGGTCGCGTCCACATGTGCCTTCACCGCATCGGGGTCTTTCAGGTCGAGCGGGGCCATGTGCGCGCGCTGGCCCATCTCGGTGATCAGGCGTGCCACTTCATCCGCGGCCTTCTCGTTGCGGTGGTAGGTCAGCGCCACGTCGCAGCCGGCCGCGGCCAGGCCCAGGCTGATCTGGCGGCCGATGGCGCCGCTGCCGCCGATGACCAGGGCGACACCGGTCTGGGGGAAGTCGCCACGACAAAAGGCTGCGGGGTTCGGGGTGGCCAAGGGCTTGGGTTGGTGCGGCGTGTTCATGGGAGATCGCGGTGGAGAGGGACGGAATGCAGTCAGTCGGCGCCGACGCGCAGCACCACGTTGCCGATGGCGGCGCCGCCCTCCACCCGTTCGTGCGCCGCTGCGATCTGCGACAGTGGCAGACGGGCGTCGATGTTGTGCGAAAGCCGGCCGCGGGCCAGCATCTGCGTGAGCGTGCCGATCGCGCGGGCACGGTCATCGGCGGCCAGGTGGTAGACGATGAAGAACTTCAGCTGCAGGTTCTTGGCGATCAAGGGATAAAAGGGCAGCTGCAGCGGGCTGGCGCTGCTGCCGTAGACCACCAGTTCGCCGCCGGTTCGCAGCATTGCCACGTCGGCAGCGCCGTTGACGCCCGCGTCCAGCTCGATGATGCGGTCCACGCCTGTCCCGGCGGTGATCTGGGCCACCCGTTCGGCCAACGGCTGCGACTTGTACATCACCACCTCGTCGGCCCCGGCCGCGCGCGCCAGGTCCGCCTTGTGCGGCGTGCTGGCCGAGGCGATCACGCGCGCCGCACCGAGCAGGCTGGCCATCTGCACCGCATAGTGGCCCACCGCGCCGGCGCCACCGGCAACCAGCACGGTCTTGCCTGCCACGCCGCCGTCCATCAGCACGGCGTGCAGGGCCGTGAGCGCCGGAATGCCCAGGCAAGCACCGGCCTCGCCATCGACGCCCTCGGGCAGGGGCACGGCCTGCTGCTGCGGCAGGCACAAGAAATCACAGGCCGTGCCGTGCGCGCGGCCCCAGGCGGCGTTCCAGGTCCACACGCGTTGGCCGATGCGGGCGGCAGGCACGCCGTCGCCCACGGCATCGATCACGCCCATGCCGTCGCTGTGCGGGATGATGCGCGGGAACGCCATCGTGCCGGAGCGCAGGCCCAGGCGTGATTTCACGTCGGAGGGATTGACCCCCGACCACAGTACCCGCACACGCACCTCACCGGGCCCCGGCTCGGGTTGGGGAAGGTCGGCAATCTGAAGGACCTCGCGCGCCGGGCCCAGGCGTTCATAGAAAGCTGCTTGCATGAGGCGCAGTCTACGGGCTTGAGCGGGGGTGTGCGGTTGATGCGTCGCTCCAGACCCACCGCCGCCCCCGGGCAGGCCCGGCCGCCATGACGTGCGGCGCGGCCTTGTTACCTCACGCCAGATCGAAGCGGTCCAGCTCCATCACCTTGGCCCAGGCCGCCACGAAGTCACGCACGAAGGCCTGCTGCGCATCGCTGCTGGCATACACCTCGGCCAGGGCGCGCAGTTGCGAGTTGGAGCCGAACACCAGGTCCACGACCGTGCCCGTCCACTTCAGAGCGCCGGTGGCCCGGTCGCGCCCTTCCAGCACGCCTGCATCGGTGGCGCACTTGCGCCACTGCGTGTTCATGTCCAGCAGGTTCACGAAGAAGTCGTTCGTCAAGACGCCGGGCCGCTGGGTGAACACGCCATGCCTGGCCTGACCGGCGTTCGCATCGAGCGCGCGCAGGCCGCCGATCAAAACGGTCATCTCCGGGGCGCTCAGGCGCATCAGTTGCGCCTTGTCGACCAGCAGCTCGGCCACCGTGGCCTCCTGCCCCTTGCGCACGTAGTTGCGAAAACCGTCGGCCTGCGGCTCGAGCACCGCGAACGCCTCGACGTCGGTCTGCGCCTCCGTGGCGTCCGTGCGTCCTGGGGTGAAGGGCACCGTCACAGCCTGACCGGCCTTTTTCGCCGCGGCCTCGATGGCCGCGCCGCCGGCCAGCACGATCAGGTCGGCCAAGGACAGCTTCTTGCCGCCAGCCGCCGAAGCGTTGAACGCCTTGTGGATGCCCTCCAGCGTGACCAGCACCTTGGCCAACTCGGCCGGTTGGTTGGCTTCCCAATCCTTTTGCGGCGCCAGGCGGATGCGCGCACCGTTGGCGCCGCCGCGCTTGTCGCTGCCGCGGAAGGTCGAGGCCGATGCCCAGGCGGTGTTGACCAGTTGTGGGATGGACAGGCCCGATGCGAGCACCCGGGCCTTGAGCGCGGCGATGTCGGCCGCGTCGACCAGCGGGTGATCGACCGGCGGAACCGGGTCTTGCCAGATCAGCGATTCCTTGGGCACCAACGGGCCGAGGTAGCGGGCGATCGGGCCCATGTCACGGTGGGTCAGCTTGAACCACGCGCGGGCAAAGGCGTCGGCCAGCGCCTGGGGGTTGTGCATGAAGCGGCGCGAGATCTTCTCGTAGGCCGGGTCCATGCGCAGGGCCATGTCGGCGGTGGTCATCATGGGCGCGTGGCGCAGGGTGGGGTCGTGCGCGTCGGGCACGGTGGTCTTGGCGGCAGGGTCCTTGGGTGTCCATTGGTGGGCGCCGGCCGGGCTCTTGCTCAGCTCCCACTCGTAACCGAACAGGGTCTCGAAGTAGCTGTTGTCCCATTTTGTGGGCGTCGGCGTCCAGGCGCCTTCGATGCCGCTGGTGATGGCGTGCGCACCTTTGCCGCTGCCGAAGCTGTTCTTCCAGCCCAGGCCTTGCTCCTCGATGCCGGCGCCCTCGGGCTCGGGCCCGACGTACTGGCCCGGGTCGGCCGCGCCATGGGCCTTGCCGAAGGTGTGACCGCCGGCCACCAGGGCCACGGTCTCCTCGTCGTCCATCGCCATGCGGGCGAAAGTCTCGCGCACGTCGCGGGCCGAGCCGATGGGATCAGGATTGCCGTTGGGGCCTTCCGGGTTCACGTAGATCAGGCCCATCTGCACAGCGGCCAGGGGCTTGGCCAGCTCGCGGTCGCCGCAGTAGCGCTGGTCGTCCAGCCACTTGCCTTCCGAGCCCCAGTAGATCTCTTCTTCCGGCTCCCAGATATCGGGCCGGCCGCCGGCGAAGCCGAAGGTCTTCAAGCCCATCGATTCGAGCGCGACGTTGCCGGTCAGGATGATCAGATCCGCCCACGAGATCTTGCGCCCGTACTTCTGCTTGATCGGCCACAAGAGGCGCCGCGCCTTGTCGAGGTTGCCGTTGTCCGGCCAGCTGTTCAGGGGCGCGAAGCGCTGTGCACCGGCGCCTGCACCGCCGCGGCCGTCGGAGACGCGGTACGTGCCGGCGCTGTGCCAGGCCATGCGAATGAAAAAGGGCCCGTAGTGGCCATAGTCTGCCGGCCACCAGTCTTGCGAGTCGGTCATCAGGGCATGCAGGTCCTTGATCACGGCGTCCAGGTCCAGGGTCTTGAGCTCTTGCGTGTAGTCGAACGCCGCCCCCAGCGGATTGGCCTCTGGGGTGTGCTGATGCAGCACCTTCAGGCGGAGCTGGTTGGGCCACCAGTCGGTGTTGCGCTGCTCTCTGGTCGCTGCTTGCTTGGCGGCATCGCCTGAGAAGGGGCACTTGGCTTCGTTGGACATGGGTGTTTTCCTGTGAGTGGGGTGCGGGTGGCGGTTGCGTGTCGCCCGGGAAGCAGTCTAGAAGCGCGATGCCGGCTAATCCAATGGGTTTTGGCAATTTGGCCGATAGGCGCAGTCGACAATGCTGTCTTTCAGCGCCACACACGCCACACACGCAAGCCATGTCCGCAGCCGCCATCACCACCGACGTCTACAAGCTCTACCCCTCGCCGCGCAACCCGCACCGCGAGGTCTTCCTGCATGAGGTGTGGTTACCCCACCCGTACGCCCTGGTCGACCCGCCCAGCTACGACCCCAAGGGCAAGTGGAGCCTGTTCGGCGCATACCGCCTGGCCGACGGCAAGAACGGCCAGCTGGTCACCTTCGAGCTGGAGGCGGACGCGGCCCGCTTCAAGGCGCGCTTCGTTCCCGACTGAGCCCGCGGCGCATTTCCAGGGTACTTACAAACCACACGGTCGGTTATGTCTTAAGCTAGGCGCGTCAAGAACCGCCTGTTCAACCCGGCCTGATGGAGCCCACCACATGAGTCTTCCCAAGCAAGAATTGCCCGTGATCATCGTCGGCGGCGGCCTGGGCGGCCTGTCCACCGCTCTCGCGCTCGGCCAGCAAGGCCGGCCGGTGCGCCTGCTGGAGCAATCGGACGAGATCGCGCCCATCGGCTATGGGGTGCAGATCGGCCCCAACGTCATGCCGGTGCTGGCGCGCCTGGGCGTGGAAGACGCGGTGCGCAAGTCGGCCTACTACCCGGACAGCCTGCACCTGCTGGACGCCGGCTCCGGCGAGACGCTGTTCCAGATTCCGCTCAAGGGCCAGGCGTTCGAGCAACGCTTCCCCACGCCCTACATCTCGATCCACCGGGTCGACCTGCACGAGATCCTGCTTACCGCCTGCCGGCGCCTGGCCAACATCGACCTGAACCAGGCCACCACCGTGACCGGCTTCAGCGAGGAAGGCGACACAGTGCTGGTGCACGCCGCCGACGGGCGCGTGATCACTGGCGCCGCGCTGGTGGCGGCCGACGGCTTGCGCTCTCGCCTTCGCACGCAGCTGCACCCCAGCGACACCTGGCGCGAAACCGGCTACAGCGCCCACCGCACCATCGTTGCCCGCGACAAGGCCCCCCAGCGCATGCGCAACCGGCGCGGCGTGACCATGCTCACCGGCGATGGTTTTCACGTCATCTACTACCCCTTGCGCGGCGGCAGTGAGATCAACATCGTGGGCGTGTTCCAGGTGCCCACTGCCGCCGAGCCGGCGGACAAGGCCTACCAGGACCGCATCGCCCATTTGATCGAGCGGGCCGTGCCCGAGGTGCACGACGTGGTGGGCGTGCTGAACCTGTCGCGCCGCTGGCCCATTGCCGACCGCGAGCCGGTGCGCGGCTGGCACCGGGGGCGCATGACATTGCTGGGCGACTCGGCGCATGCCACCCTGCAGTCATTGGCGCAGGGCGCCGGCATGGCGCTGGAGGATGCCGTCACGTTGGGCGACCTGATGGCCGCTCACCCGGGCGAGCCGGCCGCGGCCTTCGCCGAGTTCGAGCGCAAGCGCTTTCTGCGCACGGCCCGCGTGGTGCTGGAATCGCGCGCCTTGTGGCCGGTGTATCACTGCGCCGGTATCGAGGCCGAGGTGCGCAACAAGCAGATGCAGGACCGCAAGGCCGAGGATTACTACCGCTGCCTCGAGTGGCTGTGGACGTCAGCCATAGAGCGTCGCTGACCGCTGCAAGTCGCCACCGGCGCGCACCGCTCAATGCGGGGTGTCGCGCTCGACCGCCGGTGCGGCCAGCTCGCGGCCGACCATGGCGCGGGCATACAGGTAGTTGTCGCGGGCGGTTTCGCTCAGTTGATCGAGGTCGACCCGTCCCGCGCCATCGCAGGGAAAGGCATAGCCGCGCCCGCTCTGGAAAAGAGAACGAAAGCACAAAAGGAAACCGGCTGAACTGAACTGCTCGAACATTTGGCGCCTCCTTTGTATGGCTGCCCGGATCTAACGCGGCACCAGGTGCCACGGCAGACCGACCTAGGGCAAACGAGCAATGAAGTGCGTGAACGCCGGTATCACGGCGCGATGGACTACCGGCGAACCGCGTGGGCGCCTAGCGCGCCAGCAAGATGCCGGCACGCTCACGATCCCAGACCTCGTCGAGGGCCGCCTCCATCGATTCGCGCAGGCGAAACTTCTCGACCTTCTGGTTCACGGTGGTCGGAAGCTCGGACACAAAGCGCAGGTAACGCGGCACCATGAAGTAGCTCATGCGGGCAGCGCAGTACTCGACCAGCTCACGCTCGCCGAGCGCATGGCCGTCGCGCAGCACCACCGCGGCACCGACCTCTTCGTCCTGTTGCGGCGTGCTGACCGGGAAAACAGCGACCGCGCCCACGGCCGGGTGTCTGGCAACAATCTGCTCAACCTCGAACGAGGAGATGTTCTCGCCGCGGCGCCGGATGCAGTCTTTTTTGCGGTCAACGAACCACAGGTAGCCGTCTTCGTCACGCCTGGCACGGTCGCCCGTGTGGAACCACTGGTTGCGATTCGCGTCCGCCGTGGCTTGCGCCATCTTGTAGTAGCCGGTGGCCGCGCGCCACGGCTGCTTCGAACGAAGCACGATTTCGCCGACCTCGCCTACGGGGCATTCGAGGTCATCGTCGTCGACCACGCGCAGCTCGAAGTAGCTGCGCGGCACGCCCATCGAGCCGCGCTTGGACTCAGGCGCGTCGGCGCGCAGCGAGGTCACCGTCCCGAAATCCGACAGGCCGTAGTTGCTCACGGCGCGCAGCCCGAACCGGCGCTCAAACGCTTGCGTAAAACTGGGCATGGGGGACACGCTCACCAGCCGCAGGGCGTTGTCGGCATCGTCCGCCTGCGGCTGGCGAGCCCACAGGAAGCTGCTCATGGCCCCGAGCAGGTTGGTCGTGGTCGCCTTGCAGGCGCGGATCTCGTCGAAGAAACGCGACGCCGAGAAGCGCTGCGCCAGTACCACGCAGGCCCCGCAGACGAGCGCGGTGATGGTGGAGGTCAGCAGGGCATTGACATGGAACAGCGGCAGGCAAACATAGAACACATCGTCCGCGTTGTAGCCGTGTGCCTCGACCCCGCCTGTGCCGTAGCTCAGTGCGCAGGCATGCGACACCATGCTGGCCTTGGACGGGCCCGTGGTGCCGGAGGTGTAGGCGAGCATCACAAGACTGGAGAACTTCGGGCCTTGCTTGACCGGCGCGGCCGAGGCATTGGCGACGCAGCTTGCAAGATCGGCGCTGGCTTGCCCGAGCTGCTCGCCGCCGTCGCGGCACGGCTGCCCGAAGCGGCCCACGGTCACCACCCGGCGCACCCGCTTCAGGAGGGGCAGCACCGGCGCGAGCCGTGCGACCAGGTCTTCGTCGACAACAACAAGCTCGACGTCGGCGTGTTCCAGGTAGTAGGCAAGCAGATCACCACGTGCAGCGGTGTTGACCGGAACCGAAACGGCAGCCAGCTTGCCCAGGCCCAGAAACACGGCGATGTGCTCGGCCGAATTTTCCAGCAACAAGCCTACGTGCGTCCCGGCGTCGACCCCGAGCGAATGCAGGGCATGCGCGATCTGGTTGGTCCATGTATCCAGTTGTGAAAAAGTCCATTGGCGGCCGCTGGCCAGCTCGGTCAAGAACACCTTGTCGGGGCGCCGCGCGGCGTGCTGCGAAAGCACATGCGACAGCGTGAGTTCTCGCAGGGGAATGGTTTCGGGCATGGTGATTGAACTTCGCGGGCGCGGTGCTGGTCAGACCCAATCGGCAAAGAAGATCGAACGAAAGTCTGCTGCCGCGCTGGCGCTGCGCGAACCGGGGGAAGCCCTGTTGACGTGCATGGGCCCAAGTCTATACTTTCCAATTCGATGGAACAAATTTCCATTTTGCGAAATTCCATTGGCGATCACCGCCAACTCTTTGAAAGCAGAGACATGATGAAAAAATTCAGTTTGCGCAAGGCCCTCACCGTTTCTCGGCGCCGCCTGATGATGGCCGCCGCCGCGTCGATGGCGTTCGGCGCCGCCCAGCCCGGATTTGCGCAGACCTACCCGACCAAGCCCATCAAGATTGTCGTGAACTCGGCACCCGGTGGCCTCACCGACGTGCTGGCACGCCTGATCGGCGCCAAGATGACCGCCTCGCACGGCCAGCCGATGATCATCGAGAACCGCCCCGGCGCGGCCGGGCTGGTCGGGGCCGAAGCCGTGTCGTCCGCAGCGCCCGACGGCTACACGGTCGGCGTCGTCGCCAGCGCAATCACCGTGGCGCCAGCCCTGGTGGCCAACAGCACGTTCAACGCTGCGAAAGACCTCACCCCGATCGCGCTGATGGTGACCACGCCGCTGATGATGGTCACCAATGTCAACTCACCGTACAAGACGGTGGCGCAGATCGTGGCTGACGCCAAGGCCCGCCCCAAGCAGATCGCGATCGCTTCTGGCGGCAATGTCACCATGACGCATTTGCTGGCCGAGCAGTTCCAGGCCAACGCGGGCGTTGAGTTGATTCATGTTCCCTACAAGGGCGGTGGCCCTGCTTTGAATGATGTGCTGGCCGGGCAGGTGCCGATGTACTTCGACACGCTGGGCACCAGCCTGAAGTTTGTGCAGGAGGGCCGCCTGCGCGGTCTCGCCCTCGTGGCGCCCAAGCGCTCGCCTGCAATGCCGGATGTGCCCACCATGGCCGAGGCGGGCTTTCCGGGCGTTCAGGGGGCCGCCTGGTTCGCGATGATCGCGCCGGCCAACTTGCCGCCCGCCATCGTGGCGCGTCTGAACGAGGAGGTGAACAAGGCTCTGGCCGCTCCCGATATCAGGGAGCGGATCATCGGCCTGGGCGGCACCGTCGAAGGCGGGCCGTCCAAGGTGCTGGCCGACCTGATCGAGAGTGAAACGCCGCGCTGGTCCAAGTTGATCAAGGACCGCGGCATCAAGATGTAGTGAGCGTGCCGCCGCCTACCGGCGAACAGCGTGGGCGCTAAAACCTGCCTCGGCCCACGCACTGGCGCTCGCGCGCGTGAGCGAAAAGCCCGGCGGCACGCGCGCTTCGCCCAGCAACTCGCCCGACGCAGCGTCCGTCGCCCGCAGCATCGCTGAAGGGTGTTCTTCGTCGGGCTCGATGTCCAGTGTGACACTCACGCGGCCGCCGGCGTGGTCGATCTCGATCTGCCGGTGCAGCGCCGCATGCAACTGCTGCTCATGCCGGCGCACGAACTCGGTGGCTGTCTTGACCAAGGTGTTGAAGGCCGCGGTGTCCAGCGGCTTGGGGTTCTTCTTGTCGCGGCCCATCGTCCACGGCCCCACCAGCGCCGGCTCGGCCTGACCGTCGGGCGTCATCGCCACCGCCCAGCCGTCGTCATCGTCGTTCTTGATCACGCGGGCGGTCCAGCCGTTGTTGCGCCAAAGGCGAGGTTCCTGGAGGGTGGGAAGGTCGTCGGTGGTATCGGTTGCGGTCATGGCGAGATTGTCGGTGATGGCCATGGCTGGCTTGCTCGCGGCGAGGGGACAGGCGGGGGTACATTACTTCAGGCGCCGGCACGTCAGTCCCATCCTCTCACCACTCACCGGTCAAAGAAGATGAACCCCATCAAGCTTGTTGCAGTCGGTCTCATCGTGGCTGGAGTACTTGCGCTGGCCTATGGCGGCTTCAGCTATACGAAGGACACCACGGTCGTCAAGCTCGGGACGCTCGAGATCTCCGCAAAGGAAAAGCAGACCGTCAACGTCCCGATGTGAACCGGCATCGGCGCCATCGTCGTCGGCCGGCTGCTGCTTGTGTTGGGGGGAAGGAAGGGGTGAGCACTGAGTGCGGCCTGGCCCTTCGCTCAAGCCGACGCACTCGAGCCTACAGTTTCAACGCGCGGCTTGGCTCGTTCGGTAGCGGATGTCATAGCGGATGTCGCGCTTGCCGAAAAACTACACTGTAGTTGAAGTGTGGGCATGAGCGATCTTCACTTTGAGTGGGACCAGCGGATGGCTGCGGCGAATGAGAAGAAGCATGGCGTGAGCTTTGAGGAGGCGAAGTCCGTCTTCTCTGATGAGCGGGCGAAGCTTATTGACGATCCAGATCACTCGGTGGAAGAAGACCGTTTTGTCCTTCTGGGTCTCGGCAATTCGCTTCGGGTTCTGGTGGTTTGTCATTGCTACCGCGAAGAAGGCAATGTCATTCGAATCATTTCAGCTCGAAAAGCGACGGCCAGGGAATCTAAGTTTTATCCGTAGAGGTGCTGTATGCGCAAAGAGTACGACTTCACTGCAGCTAGGAAGAATCCCTACGCGTCGCAGCTCAAGAAGCAGATCACCATTCGTCTGGATGAAGATGCAATTGACTATTTCAAGTCAATCTCGCAAGAGGTTGGAATTCCGTACCAAAGTCTGATCAACCTGTATCTGCGTGACTGTGCGGCCACCCACAGGAAGCTGAATCTCACCTGGAAATAGTGGATCGCTCCGGGATTTGAAGCTCAATTGTCTGAATGGATTGAGGCGGGAATGTAAGGTGCACAATGGTGCAGCTGTGGCAGTGCGGTGCCGGATTTTGGTTTCTGATCTGCCCGCTCTCATGCGGCGATGCCGTTGACCGACAATCCCCAGTTTCCGACCTGTCCCAAGCTCCCTCCCCATGGACACTAGCAGCCTGCTCCTCATCGCGGTGAGTTTCGCCGTCACCTTCATCCTGGCCCGGGTCCTTGGAGCCGGCTGGCGCGCCCGCCGCCGTGAGCGCCAGGTGCAAGCCGCCCGCGCCAACGAGACCCGCCAAGCCCGCCGCGCCAGGGAGCGCAAGCAGCGCAAGTAAGTAATGAGCCTGCCAAGGCCTCAGGCCTTGGCCTTGAATCGCTGCGCCTGTCCCTATGTCCAACGCCTCTCGATCCTCCCCACCGACGTCCCCCTTCGCCATGACCGGCCAGTTGGTCGCCCACGCCTGGCCCGTGCTGGTGGCGCAGCTGCTGTCCATGGCGATGATGGTGGCCGATACCGTGATCGCCGGGCGCTACAGCACGGCGGCTCTCGCGGGCGTGGCGGTGGGCGGCAGCATCGGCATCTCGGTCATGTTGCTGTTCACCGGCATCCTGCAGGCGGTGGCGCCGACGGTGGCTCACCACGTGGGCGCTCGGCAGCCGGCCAAGATCGCCTCTTCGGTGCAGCAGGGCTTCTGGCTGGCCTTGCTGCTGGCCATCCCCGGTGTGCTGATGCTGCGGTACCCGCAGCCGGTGTTGCAATTGGCGGGGGTGCACGGCGATGTGGCCGAGCGCGCGGTCGAGTACCTGGGGGCCGTCGCCTGGGGCCTGCCGGCGATGCTGCTGTACCGCACCTTCTATGCATTGAGCAACGCGATTGGCCGTCCTCGGGTGCTGATGGCGATCAGCGCGGTGGCGACGGCCACCCACATTCCCTTGGCATGGGGCCTGACGCACGGCGCCTTGGGCATGCCGCCGTTGGGTGGGCTCGGCTGTGGCATTTCGTCGGCGGTGGTGAACTGGCTGGCCATGGGCTGCGGCGCGTTGACGATGTGGCTGCATCCGCGGTTTCGCAGCCTCCAGTTGTTCGCGCATTGGGGGCGGCCGGATTGGCCGGCCATCGGCGCTCTGCTGCGTCTGGGCGTGCCGATGGGCTTGTCCAGCTTCATCGACGTGACATCTTTCACCCTGATCGCGCTGTTTGCCGCGCGGCTGGGGGCCGACACGGTGGCGGGGCACCGCGTGGTGTCCAACTTCACCGGGCTGATCTACATGGTGCCGCTGTCGCTGTCGATCGCCACCATGGTGATGGTGGGACAGGCCAATGGTGCGCGTGATCCGGTGCGGGCGCGGCTGGCGGTGCGCGTGGGCTTGGGCCTGGTGGTCATGCTCGCCATCGTGATGGGCGCGGGCCTGTGGCTGCTGCGCGAACCGCTCGTGCGGTTCTCCAGCATCGACCCGGCCGTGATCGGCGTGGCGCTGGGGCTGGTCGTCTACCTTTGCGCCTATCAGCTGTTTGATGGGGTGCAGACCTTGCTGGCCTATGCGCTGCGGGGCTACAAGGTGAGCTTCATGCCGATGCTGCTGCACACCGTGTGCCTTTGGGGCATCGGCCTGGTCGGCGGTTACTGGCTGAGTTTCGGCGCGGGGCCGCGCATTGGTGGAAACCCGATCCAGGGCTTCTGGGCGGCCATCGTCGTGGCGACGCTCCTGGTGGGCGTGCTGCTGGCCATCCTCACGCGCATCGTTGCCGGGCGCGCGGCCAAGGAGGCCGACGATGCGAAGGCGAGGGTGGCAGCGCCCTAGTCGCCCCGTGAAGCCGGCCCACGCCCGCGTTCGCCGCCGCGTTGGGGCTCTCTGGCCGCATCCGCGGCGGCTGATGCGGCGGGTGCTGCGGCTGCGGGCGATTCACCACCTCGCTGCGATCGTCCCCGCTGTTCGCCTGCGGCCGCCGGCCCGCGGTCAGGCATCTTCGGAACGGGCACGGCCTGCGTCTGCGCTACCACCCTCACGGCCTCGGCACTGGCCTGCGCGGCCGGCTTGATGGCGGCGGCAGCGGCGGGCTCGAGCGGCTTGCCGGCGTTGGCGGCCAACGCGCCTTGCCTGGCGGCGAATGAGGGCGGCGGCGGTGGCGGTGCCACCTGCGCGACCACGGGGCGCTTGGGCGCCGCCTCGGGCGGCCGCTCGGCGGGCGCCGCTGCGGGCCCGACCACGCTCACTTGCTGCGGGACCACGGGTGGCGCGGCCATGACCAATGTACGGGTGCCGCTGTGCTCGGCGATGCGCAGGGTCTGACGTGCGACAGGCTGTGACTGCGAGAACGCAGCGGCGAGCATGGCGATGATGGCCCCGGGCACCTGCTGGTTGGCATAGGTGACGTTCGCACTGCGGTTGTCGTAGTAGGAGGTCACCGCCTGGCGGTCCACGTGTGCGTTGCTGGCATTGACGTTGTAGAAGTACTCGCGGCTGGTGCTGTAGGCGGGGCGGTAAACGTCACGCGGGCCGAGCGGAAACCAGGCGACGGTCGAATTCGCGGAGCCGGGAGAATCGTTACCGACGAACCCCACCACTGCCGGGGCGTAAACCGGGCGCAGGTCCGTGGGGCCGGGCACCCAGGCCCAGCTGTTGTCCAGGCGCATCCAGCGACCGTAGTGCGAAGGAGCAAACCCCCAAGGCGCTTCGTCGATCCAGGTCCAGCCCCAGGGCTCGACCCACGACCAATGGCCGTCACGGTACGGTGCCCAGTCGGCAGCCACGCGGCGCGGGATCCGCACCGGGCGGAGTTGCGGCACGGTCTCCCAGGTGCCGAAGGTGTCGAGGTCTTCGTAGCCGATCATCTCGGGCGACACATAGCGGCGCGACGGCGAGTTGTCCCAGCGGCGGTCCCGGGCCGTGGCCCATCGGTCGAATTCGCCTGGACTGCGCAGCGCGAGGGCTTCATAGTCGTCCAGGCCCTCGCCATAGAAGACGAAGCTCTCGCCCTTTTCAACGACGAACGCACGGCGGTCGCCGAATACCTGCGCCAGGCCTTGCCAAACAACCACCGTGGTCGAATCGTCGCGCGGGTTCACGTCGATGCGGTAGCTGCCGGGGCGGCGGATGGAATAGGCCAGGTTGGGGGTGTTGATCTCGACGATCTGTCCGCGGTCCAGGCGTCGCACCCGCACGTTCAGCGTGCCTTGCAACAACTGTATTTGCGTAATGCGGTCATCGAGGTTGAGCAGTGCAAGGCTGGTGCCGCCGCCGGCGCGAACCGCGATCGAGCCCATCTGCAACTCAGCGCGCGAGTCATGGTCGATCCACAGGCGGTCGCCCGTGGTGAGCGGGCGGTTGATGATCGCGCGCCCCCAGTCATGCTCGCCGCCGGGCGAGAAGCTGGCGTTGCCGTTGACATAAGCGAGCCGCGCGACACGCGTGGGCGGATCGGCGAGCGCAGCGGCGGACAGCAGCGCGAAGACTAGGAACGAGAGCAGCGCGCGAATGCGTGAGAAGGCCATGAATGTCTCCTGAGGGGCAAGCGGGTGCCCCCGGGGCTGAGCTTGGGCGCTCTAGGGCAAGCTCGTCGTCAGAGAGCGGGCCGTCCCGTTGTCGGCGTTGTCCGATGGGCGGGGGCAACGAGGTGTCAAGGGGGATACCCCCGGCCAAGCCTTTCAGTGTCTCAGCGTTCCGCGATGTAGTGCTGCGTGGTCACAGACTCCCCCTCGCCCAGGAACTCGCGCACACGCGCCTCCAGCGCCTGGTCGGCGAGGGTGGCGCGGGCGCGTTGGTGAAGATAGTCGGCCCACGAGGCGACGATGAAGCGCTCTACATAGCGCGCGGGGTCGCCGAGGTCGCGGTAGACGCGCCACAGGGTGGCGCCGTCGCGCCGGCGAGAGGCACGCAACTGCGACACGGCGTTCAAGAATTCTTCGGCTTCACCGGCGCGGATGCGGTAGGCCACCTCCACCGACAGCGGGCCGTCGTCGGGCAGCGGGGGTTCCTTGACGAACAGGTTTTTCCAGGGAGCGACGGGGGTCACCTCTTGCGTGTCGCCCATGCGCAGCGGGAACCGGCGCGCCAGGAAAACGCCGGCGATCATGGCCGCGGCGGCAACCGTCAAGGCGAACGACAGGCCGGCCAGGCTTGAGACTGCGCCCCAGAAGGCCGAGCCCAGCGCGAACGAGCCCAGCGCGCTCACGGTGTGCAACGCCACGGCGCGCGAGCGAACCCAAGGCGGCGCGCTCGACTGCGTGGCGGTGTTGAAGGTGGCCATCACGGCCATCCAGGCCGCGCCGCCGATGGCCAGGGCCACGAACACCACGCCGGGGATGCGCACGTAGGCCGCAATCAACATCACCGCTGCGAAGATCACGCAGCCCACCGCCACAAGCCGCTCCAGGCCCATGCGCGCGCGCAGCTTGCCCAGAATGAGGCCGGTGGCCACTGCGCCGGTGCCCAGGCAGCCCATGAGAAAACCGAAGCCCGTGGCGCCCAACTTCAGTTGTTGCGAAGCGATGGACGGCAGCAGCGCCCACAGCGCCGAGCCGGCGCTGCTGTAGGCCACGGTGCGCAGCAACTGAGCCAGGATCAGGGGCGAATGCCGGGCATAGCGCAGGCCCGCCAGCGTGCCGCCCCACAGGCGCTCGGCCGGCAGGCGGGATTTGGCATGCGGCGACGGTGGCCAGCGCCGTATGGCCTGCATCATTCCAAAGGTGGTCGCCACGGCAATGGCAAACACCCAGCCGGCGCCAAGCCACGCGAACACGAAGCCGGCGATCGAAGGGCCCAGCGCCCGTGCGCTGTTCCAGGCGATCGAAATCGCGGTGATGGCCTGCGGCATGTCCTCGCGCGGGACGGTGTCGGCCAGGCTGGTATTCCAGGCGGGCGAGAGCAGCGCGGTGCAGCAGCCGGCGGCGAACGTGAAGAGCAGCAAGGTGGCGGGGCCGACCCACCCCAGCAGGGCCAGGATGGCGAGCAGGGCGGTGATACCGGCCTGGAACATCAGGGCCTTGAGGATCAGCCACCGGCGGTCGGAGGTGTCGGCCAGAACCCCGGCCGGCAGGGCCAGCAGGAACATCGGCAGGAACACGGCTGTCTGCACCAGAGCGGCCAGGAAGGAGGAGCCGGTAAGCTCCACCATGAGCCACGAAGCCGCCATGACCTGCATGGCGTTGCCGGTGAAGTAGAGGGCGCTGCCCGCCCACAGGCCGCGGAAGGCGGGCAGGCGCAGGGGGGACCAGATGGAGTGGGACGCAGCGGACATTGGCAGAATGTGTTCGACGATTATGGCGGGGGCGGGCGGGCAATTCCGTGCCGCGGCGCGGGCAGGGCGGCTTGCGTGAGAATGCTCGCAATGCCTTCCCATCCCCCGTCCCCTTGATTCCTGCGGCCATCGGTTTGTCCACTCTGATCCTCGTCCCCACATTCGGCGCCACGTCGGCCGCCCCCGCACCCCAGGTGCACACCCTGGCCAACGGCGTCACGGTGCTAACGGTGTCCATGCCGCAACTGGCCAGCGCCAGCGTTGCCATCTTCGTGCGGGCGGGCTCGCGCGACGAAGCCGCCGACAAGACGGGCGTGAGCCACTTCCTGGAGCACATGGCCTTCAAGGGCACGGCCACCCGCAGCGTGCAGGCGATCAACCTGGCGGCCGAATCGCTGGGGGCGGACATGAACGCCTACACCGACAAGGACGCCACCTGCTACTACCTGGAGGGCCTGGGCCAGCACACGCCGCAGATGCTGGCGCTGCTGGCCGACATCGTCCTGGAGAGCACCTTTCCGGCCGACGAGATCGAGCGTGAGCGCGAAGTGATCCTGCAAGAGTGCACTGAGTACGAAGAGGACCCGCAGCAACTGTCGTTCACCCTGCTCGACGAGGCGTTGTGGGGCCAGCACCCGATGGGCCGGCCGATCATCGGCACGCCGCAAACCATTGCCGCCATCACCCGGCAAGACCTGGTTGACCACGTCAAGAAGCACTACGTGGGCGACCGCATCGTGGTGGCCGCGGCGGGCAACTTCGATGTCGACGCCTATCTGGCTCAGGCCGAGAGCCTGTTCGCGGGCGTGCCGAGCGCCGGCCGCTACAGCGCCCCCGAGACCCCTCGGCACTTCGGCCACGCGAAAGCTCGGCGACTGCCCGGCGTGTCGCAGACCTACGTCAACGTCGCCTGGCCGGCCGCCAGCCGTGGCGCCGACGCGCACCTGGCCAACCTGGCGGCCACGCTCTTTGGCGGCGGCATGAGCGCGCCGCTGGTTGATGCCGTGCGTGAGCGGCTGGGCCTGGCCTACTCGGTGGGCGCTACCGCCGATGTGGGCGACGTGCACGGGGCGCTGGTGATCGATGCCACCACCACGCCCGACAAGGTGCCCGCCTTCACGCGCGAGCTGTCGCGCCTGATGGCGGTGCAGGCCGAGGGCATTTCGGCGACGGATCTGGCGCGGGCGAAGAACCAGCTGCTGGTGTCCCTGGTGCGCACCGCCGAGCGGCCGCTGCGCCTGCTGCAACGTTGCGTCGAGCAGTTGTGGACATCGGGCGGTGTGTTCGATCTGCATGAGGCCATCGCCCGCGTCAACCGCATCGAGGCCGACACGGTGCGCCAAGCCTTTGAGGAGATGCTGGCCTGGCCCGCGGCCACGGTGCTGGTGGGGGCCGGCGCCACCCTCAAGAATGCGCGCGAACTTCAGGCGCTGATGGGCAAGCGATGAGCGACCTGCCGCCGCTGCCTGCTGCGCGCCGCGGCCGTTACCGCCACTACAAGGGCGGCGAGTACGAGCTGGTGGGCGTGGCCCGCCACAGCGAAACGCTTGAGCCGTTGGTGCTGTACCGGCCGCTCTATGACGGGGCGGGCTTGTGGGTGCGCCCGCATGCGATGTTCTTCGAGGATGTGGAGGTTGACGGACGCCGGCAGCCTCGCTTCGCGTTCGTCGGGGATGGGTCAGGGCTCGAAGTAGGGTAGCAGCGCCTTGGCGGCCTCGATGCGCAGGGGCAGGGCGACGCCTTCGTTGTTCATCACTTCCAGCAGAAACTGCTTGGGGTTCGCGTGGCGGCCGACGGTCGCCTGTGGCCCGCCTGCTTGCGCTATCCAGGGCGCCGTTCCCGGGTTGGGGTCTGTGGCCTGCACTGGCCCGAGCCGTTCCAGCGCTTGCGAAAAGGCCTCGGGCTTGATGCAGGCCAGGCGCGACAGCTGCTCGGCCTGGGCCTCGGCACTGGGCTCCAGATCCAGCCACGGCTCGTCGGCGAACACGGCCGCCAGGTCGGGCGCCACGAAGGCCGACCAGCACCCGGCATCGCCCACGAGCGCGGGCACGACATCGACGCTCTGGGCCGACCCATCCCCCGAAGGCCGCATCACGACGCGCTGGGCTGCGATGTCGCCAAGGTAGCGCCTGCGCAGGGCGTCGAGAAAGCCGCAGGCCTGCGCGGCTGGCACGGGCTGGCACAGAGAGAACCACAGCTGGTAGCCATCGACGCCATTGACGCTGATGGCTGGTGCGGGCAGCGCCAGATCGGCCTGAACGCCGCGCCAGACCTTGCCCATCGCCTCCCAGCTTGCCGGCCGGGCCAGCGCCAGCACCATCGCCCTGACTTGGCCATCGTGGCTGATGAGGGCGACATCGCCGGCTGTGGGGCCTTGCGGGTTGAGGTCGGGCAGGCGGTAGAGGCGTTGGAGTTCGGCTTGCAGGCGGGTCATGGATCCGGTCGGTAAAAGGGTGTGCAGTGGCGGACTCTAGCGCGCTGCGGGGTGCACGGCCCGATAAGGTAAGTTACGCGGATGAACCGCATTGCCGTCATCGACTTCGAAACCACCGGCCTGTCACCCACGATGGGCGACCGGGCCACTGAGATCGCCATCGTCCTGTTGGAGGGTGGCAAGGTCGTGGCACGCTTTCAGTCGCTGATGAATGCGGGGGTGCGACTCTCCCGGTTTATCGAGGAATACACCGGGATCAGCAACGAGATGGTGCAGGCCGCGCCGCCAGCGGCGGACGTCATGGCGCAGGCGGCCCGCTTCGTGCAAGGCGTGCCGATGGTGGCGCACAACGCATCGTTCGACCAGCGCTTCTGGGGGGCGGAGCTGGCGCGCCTGGGCGGGGCGGCCAAGGCGGATCATGCGTTCGCCTGCACCATGCTGCTGTCGCGCCGGCTGTACCCGCAGGTTGGCAGCTACCGCCTCGGCTCGCTCGCCGCGTTTCACAGCCTGCCTTGCGCCGGCCGCGCCCACCGCGCGATGGCCGACGCCGAGGTGGCTGCGGCGTTGCTCTCGCGGATTCAGGCCGACATCCGGCGGCAATTCGAGGTGGACGATGCGCCGCACGGTTTGCTGATGAAGCTGCAGCGCAGCCAGCGCGCGGCGCTACCGAAGGCCGTCCAAGGGTACTTCCAGGCATTGCGGGAACACGCCGCCCAGACGTGAACAATCCCTGACGGTGTTCCCGGGCCAATGGAACCTGGCGGCGCTTGGTACGACGAACCGAGCAGCCTTTCATTCCACCGACCGGAGCCGCCATGGCCGACAGAAAAATCAGCGGCAGCAATGCCTATTCCCCAACGGGCAGTGCGGCTGCGTTGAGCACCACCGGTGCGGCACCCCGTAGCAGCACTTCCAGCGGCATATCCACCACCACGACCTCCACCACGAGCAGCAGCAGCCTGTCGTCGCTGCGCGCCAATCTGGTCAACCTGAGCGTGCGCGAGGGCAAGCACGACAGCCCCACGGCGAGCGTGTCGCAGCGCCAGCCTCAGGTGCCCAAGCGCAAGGCCAGCGAGCTCGAAGGCGCGGGTGAGGATGACCATGACACCCCCGGCAAGCAAGCCAAGGCCGCCCCCGATCCGCTGACCCGGCGCTGCGTCGAACTGCTGCAACTGGGCTCGGCCGCCGCCCTTGCGCAGGCCCCGCTCGACGCCGAGCTGCTGACTGGCCCCCAACAGCGCGAGCGCGCCTTCGACGCCATCATCTGCGCCCTGGTGCAGCACCACCTGGCGACCAGGCCGGTCGACCCGGAGCACCTGCCGGACAGGCCGGTCTATCGGGAGCGCCTGGCGGCGCTGGTCGAACGTCTGGGCCGCGCGATCACGGGCGACGTGCCGGGGGATTTGGATAAGTTCCTGGCCGACCTGATGTCCCGGGCTTTTATGGCCGAAACCTTCTTGGGTCGAGCGGTCTCCGACGATTTGCTGGAGGAGAACCTGATCCCCCACCTGGCTTTTGCCGCAGCCCAAGCCGGCGGTGGCCCGGCCATGCTGGCGCCGCGGTTCACGGCCCTGATGCAGGCCGCCATCCGCTGCCGCGGCCAGGTGCCGGCCGACGACTCACGCTACGACTCCGAGCTGTTCGACGGCCCGTGTTTTCGTCTGATGGTGCGGGCCTTTCGCGACGCGCTGGGCGCGGGCGGCACCGAGCGATTGCTGGACCACCTGGTGAACCTGCCCGAAGACTTCTGCGCCGGCACGCTGATGCACCTGGCCGGCGGCCTGTTCCAGGACGTCCGGCTGACCGAGGCGCAAGTGACAGCGCTGCTGCTGCGCGTGGCCCGCACGTCGAGCGCGCCGGTACGCAACCAGGGCGTGATCGCGCTGGCCTTGGCCGCAGTCACCTGCCCGACCAAAAGCAAGGACGAGCGCTTCGGTGGCTACGGTGCCATCAATTTCCTGGAAGACGTCCAGGTGCCGATGCCCAAGCTGTGGGGCGACCTGTTCATCCGCTTTCGTGCCTTGCCCGCCGGTGAGGCCTCGGTCCTGGTGCGCGGCTTGCTCAAGGTGCGTGAGCTGGAGATGGATGACTCGCCCGAACAGGTGCAGGCGTCGGTGGCGCTCGCCTCGCGCGAAGCCATCCGCGGTCTGGCCGGGCGCTGCAGCCTGGAATGCCTGGTCGAACTGGCCGCCGCTTATGAGCGTTGCCTCGGCACCCAGGTGACCGATCCGGCGGCGATCCAGACCCTGGCCGATCGGCTGATGCCGCCGCTGCTGGAGGCCACGACGACGACGTCTTCCTCGTCTTCCTCTTCCTCCTCCTCCGTGCCCTCAGCCGAGCCGCCAGTCGCCCAGGCCCAGGCCCAGGCCCAGGCCCAGGCCCAGGCCCAGGCCCAGGCCCAGGCCGATCACGCCGCCCGTCGCAGCGCGATCGTCGCCGGCCTGCAGCTGGACACCAACCCGCTCGGCGTGGTGGCCGTGCCCGGTCTGTCCGACGGCGACGTGCTGGCCCTGGTCAGCGAGGTCTACCAAAACACCGGGCTGCTCACGGCGCAGACCTTCCCCGCGCAGCTGCGGCAAATCTGTGAGGTGCTGGAGGCGCCGGTTCCCCTGCGTGTGGCGCTCATGGTCATGCTGTTCGAGCAGGCGCCGAGCCTGGCCAGTGAAGCATTGCTGGGCCACATGAAGCAGACGCGTGAGTTCATCATCAGCCAGCTGCGGCTCGCCGCGCCGCCCACCAGCGGGATCCCGACGGTCATACGCGCCGGTGGCTTGGTGCCGCGTCGCCCCGACCCGCATGCCGCCGAGAGCAAGGCCAGTCACCGCAGGGCCGTGGCTGTGCCTGTGCCTGTCGCGCGTGTAGGCGCGCTGAGCGTGGCGGCCGCAGCCCGTGCCATCGCGGACCTCTACCGGTCGCTGATCGATGGCGGACGCCTGCGCAACGCCAGTCGGCCCGACGCCGCGCGGGTGCGCCTCGTCGGTGCGTTCCTGCGCTTGGAGTTCACCTACTTGAACCAGCGGCACCTGCCCAGCGAGATCCGCAGGGCGGTGACGCAGGCCTGGCCACAGGTCGAGGCGGCCCTGAAGAACGAGGTGACGCTGGCGCAGTTGCCCCCGTCCCGCTGAGCGCTATGGCGCTTGCGTTTCATTCGATCATCAAGCGCCTGCCCGGCGCCTAGCCCAAAGAAGTTACCCATGCAACTGTCAGAGGCGATCCCGCGCCTTGCCTGGGCGCTGAACCTGCCTGCGCTCGTCGCCGCGGCGGACGGCGCCTGCGCTTTCGCGGTGCAGGGGGTGTCGGTGTCGCTGATTCCTCGGCGCGACGCAGGGGCCTTTATTTGTCGCGCCCATCTGGGTGCGCTGGGCCGCGGGCATCTTGATTCGCAGCTCGAGCCGCTGCTGGCGGCCAACCTGTTTGCCATGGGTGTGGGCGGCGCCGTCATCGGGGTGGATGCCCAGGCCCGCGTGTTCCTCACTCAGCATTTCCAGGAGGACGGCCTTGAGTTCGCCGTCCTGCTGCGGTGGCTGGAGCGTTTCGTGCAGCGAGCCGTGGCATGCCGGGCCAGCCTTGCCGCGCCCTCGCAGGCGGGCGCGACATGATCGGCATTGACGACTTCCTCGACGCGCTTGCGCCTGCGCTGGCCCTGGACGCACTGCGGGCCGGCGGTACCACCCCCTTTGCCTTCGACGCGGCCGGCAGCTTGCAGCTGGAGTTGCGATTCGTCGAAGAGCTCAACGCCCTGTGCTTGTCAGCACCGCTGGGCCGGCTGCTGCTGTCGAGCCGGACAGAAACCAGGCTACGCCTGTTGGCAGCCAACCTCATGCTGGCCGAGTCAGGCGAACCCCACTACGCGATCGATGCGCACACCGGCACGGTCTACCTGTGCCACACGGCGGCCGCGCACCACGAGCCGCTGATGCTGGCGGCCGCGCGCGCCTTTCTCGCCAGTTGGCAGCAGTCTCGCGACGGGCTGCGCGCGGCGGCGCTCATCGACTGACTTTTCACCCTCCACACCCAACCCCATCAAGCAAGGCAGTTCATGAACAACATCAATTCCTCAGCCCGATACGCAAGTGCATCGTCGGCGGTCAGTCATCACCTCCCGGCCAACGGCGAGGCGAGCCCTCCCGTCCAGCATGTCGCGGTCGACATGCCGTGGCAGGAAGTCGAGGAGCCGGGGGGGCTGGTTGCACAGCGTGGGCAGGGCCAGGAGGGAATCCAGGGCGAGCCAAACGGCGCTGTCATGGTCCACCCCATGCCGCTGAACGTTGCGGCTCAGGTCGTCGACATTGCAAACCAGATCAATCCCGAATTCCTGGCCGCTGCGGTCGCGATTCAAGACGAATTGGATCAGCCCCTGGAGGGCGTTGCGCCCCTGGAGGTGGCGGCGCCCGAAGGCCTTGCAAACGAGGGGGTGGCCGTTCCCGCCGGGCGTTTCAGATGCAGCACCGACACGGTGATCGGCTGCGGCGCGGTTGTTCTCGCCCTCGGCACGGTGAGCAGCACCATCGTCGGTGGTGTGCTCGCCTTCACCGCCGAAGACCAGCAGACGCAGAGCGACGGTCTCATGGCGTTCTGTGCGGGGGTCGGAGTCATCGTGGGCTGGTGCGGTTTTTCCGGCTGCTTCAGTGAGTGACAGCGCCTGCGCCACCCTTCAATCGATACGCCGCAGCCACAACACCGAAAGTCCCCCCGCGGTCATCATCAGCAGCGCCGCCGCCAGCGCCAGCAGGGCCGAGATTTCGGTTTCGCGCGTTTGAACCTGGGTGCGTGAGCCCAGGTTCTCGTACACGGTGCGCAGCTTCTCCGCGGTGTCGGCATGGTGGTACTCGCCACCGGTCATGCGCGCCACCTCTTTCAGCGTGGGTTCGTCCAGCTGCATGTAGATCGCCATGTAGTTGTCGGGTGAACTGGCCAGGCCATCGACCTTGCCCAGCCCCACCACATCGATGCGGATGCCGCGGTCGGCGGCCATCTTGGCGGCCTCCAGGGTGTCGATGCCGGTGGTGCGCCGGCCATCCGTGAGCAAGATGATGGCTGCCGAGGTGTACGAGCCCGGCGCCACGGGGGTGATCTGCTTGGGCGCGGGCTTGACCTTGTCGTCCAGGCTGCGCGACTGCCGGCGGCTGCCGAAGGTCATGTCGCCCACGTCCAGGCCGTGGTCGGGGAACAGCTCCGACAGCGACATCACGATGGCATTGCCCACCGCCGTGCCCCGCTGCATCTGGAAGCCGTCGATGGCCGCCACCAGGGATTCGCGGTCGAGCGTGGCGCGCTGAGCCACCT
The DNA here is from genome assembly GCA_947476465.1 of Comamonadaceae bacterium. GTDB lineage: Bacteria > Pseudomonadota > Gammaproteobacteria > Burkholderiales > Burkholderiaceae_C > Ramlibacter. The sequence goes on from CANJQN010000027.1 coordinate 49,274, forward strand.
GGGTGCTGCCGGCGAAGGTGACCAGCCCCACTTCGATGTTCTTGGGCGCTTCCTTGAGGAACTGCTTGGCCGCCTCCTGGGCGGCGACCAGACGGTTCGGCTGGACGTCGCGCACGCGCATGCTCAGCGAGATGTCCATGGCCAGGATGATGGTCGACTTGGACCAGGGCAGCGCGACCCGCGTCACCGGCCGCGACGCGGCGAACAGCAGCCCAGCGAAGGCCAGCAGGAACAGCGCCGGCGGCACATGCCGGCGCCAATGCCGGCCGGCCACCGCCGCGCGCACCACCGCGACATTGCTATAGCGAACAGCGGGCTTGCCCCGGCGGCGCAGCAGCCAGACGTACAACGCCGGCAGCAGCGGCACCGCCAGCATCAGCCACAGGTATTGAGGCGACAGGAAGAACATCAGGGGCGCCTATGGGCTCGTGCAGCGTGGGCCCCCGCGGGCGGCTGGCTGGCGGGGCACGAGTTCTCCCGCCGGACGTCCCTATCGTGCCTGCTCCGCCGCGTGTTGACAACCGTGACCGTGGCTCGGGCGGCGCCAACGGCTTCAGCCTTGCGAAAACGCCGACACAGGCGTCCCCGAGAGCCGGGTTTTGGCCGCTCAGGTCGATGGCGCGGGAAACTGCAGTTGCAGTCGGCTGGAAAAGCTGCGGTTCTTGCCGGTGAACGGGTCGCGAAAGGTGATGCTTTCCGCCAGCAGCCGAAGCGGGTCGGAAACGTTGTCCGTGCCCTGCGTCATCAGGTGCGGGTAGATGCGGTCACCCACGATGGGCATGCCCAGGGCCGCCATGTGCACCCGAAGCTGGTGCCGCCTGCCCGTGAGCGGGCGAAGGCGAAAGCGGGCCAGGGTGCCGCTCAGCTCCATCAAATCGATCTCGGTCCACGAATTGGATGCCCGGTCACCGTCGTGCGGCGCCTCACGCATCTGCATGAAATGGTCGTCAGGGACCAGTGTGCTGCTGTGCGTCAGCGGGAACCGCAGCGTGGCGTTGAGCGGCGCGATGGCCTGGTAGATCTTCTCCACTGCGCGATCGGCAAAGAGCGCGTGATACCGCGCGCAGGTGGCCGGCTGCTTGGCGAACAGCATGACGCCGGCGGTCTCGCGGTCGAGCCGGTGCAGCGGCGTCAGGGCATCGAGGCCCAGCGAACGGCGCAATCGCACCAGCAGGGTCTCTTGCAGGTAGTTGCCGGAAGGGGTCACGGGCAGGAAGTGCGGCTTGTCGGCCACCACCAGCAGGTCGTCCTCGAACAGCACACTGGCCTGGGCCGCATTTGCCGCCTCGTTCGCAACCGCGCGGTAGTAGTACAGCTTGCTGTGTGGCGCGTAGGGGTGATCAGGCGCGACGTGACGGCCGGCGGCATCGACCACATCACCACGGGCCATGCGCGCTCGCCACTCGCCCCGCGAGATCGCGGGAAAGCGCTCGACCAGGAAGTCGAGCATGCAGGCCCACGCCCCGGCGGGCAGCCCGACCTGGCTCGCACCGACACCCTCGCGCATGGGCAGCATGGCTCAGGCCGCCGGTGCTCGGTCTGGTGGCTCGGTGGCCTGCGCCAGCCGCCGCGCGCGTGCCAGCCGCCATGCCCCATCGGCTTCCTGGGCGTAGACGTCCTCCAGCGTGCGGGCGGTTTCCCGCAGGTGCGTGTCCAGCGCCACGCGGTTGTCGAACACGAAGCAGTCGCCCAGCCAATCGTGATCGGCATCGGGCATCTGCTCGAAGTAGTTGAGGATGCCCCCTTCGAGCTGGTAGACGGGCAGGCCCATGTTGAGCATCCAGGCGCTGGTCTTCTCGCAGCGGATGCCGCCCGTGCAGTACATGGCAACGCGCTTTCCCTGCGCTTTCCATTCGGGCGCGTGGGTCCGGACGTACGCCGGAAAATCGCGGAAGTTGGTCACGCCGGGGTCGACCGCGCCCTTGAAATGGCCGATCCGAAACTCAAAGCTGTTGCGGTTGTCCAGCAGCACCAGTTCGGGATCGGCGATCAGCTCGCGCCAATCCTTCGGCGAAACGTTGATGCCGGTGCGCCGCGCATCCACGCCGTCAATGCCCAGCGGAACAATCTCTTTCTTGACGTGCACCTTCATCTTGCCGAAGGGCGGCGTGACGCAGGCACTGCGCTTGAACACCATGCCCTCAAAGGCGCCTGCAAAGGCCGCATCGTGCAGCAGGGCCTGCTCGATGCGTTCGATGGTTTGGGGCGCCGCCGCAACCATGCCGTTGATGCCTTCGGTAGCCACCAGGATGCTGCCGGTGATCCCTTCCCCGGGCTGCGCGGCCAGCTCCCGCAGGCGCGCGGCTACGTCCTCGGGCGCCGGCAGGCGCGCGAACTTGTAGAACGCGGTGTGCAGCAGGGCGGGGGGTGAGGGGGGCAACGGGGACATGGGGCTGATTTTCCCACGGTTGATGCCGCGCGCTGCGCTAGAGTCGCACCATGAACTGGCTGCGCTCCATCGTCCTTAGGCACCCCATGCCCGCCCGTGTGCTCGGCAAGACCCTGCTCCTGATCGGCGCCATCTTGATCCTGAGCGCGGTGTTCGGGCGGGTCGGGCTGGTGGCGGACAACACGCGCCGGGCCGAGGCCAAGCAGCCGACGGTCAAGACCTTGGCGCAGGCCTTTCCGCAATACGCCACCGCTGTGGTGCCGGAGGGGCCAGTGGGTTTCACGGTCGCAGCAGTGCTGGTGCTGGCCGGGATCGGGCTGACGGTGTTGGCGGGGGATGCGGGAAAGCGGCGGGGCCGGTGAGGGGCGCGATGGCCCTATGCCGCTGGCAACAGGGGCCGGTTCTTCCGGTACGAGTTCTTGATCGCGATCTTGCCGTCGCGGAACGTGAACACGTCACACCCGTTGACCTCGACTCGGGTGCCGTCCGCGTTGGTTCCGGTGAAGGTCCATTCGGATACCCCGCGGTCGCCGCTCACAAAATGGACAGGCGTGCGCCACTGCGCATCGGGTAGGTTTTTCCAGGCACCCATGAAACCGGCTCGCACAGCCTCCGGGCCGACATAACGGGTTCCGCAGACGTCGGGGCCTGCCGAGGCCTCGAAGACGCAGTCGTGCGTCATCATCCGCATGATGCCCTCGATGTCGTGCCGATTCCAGGCGTCCGCGAAAGACTGTAGATCTGAAGTGTTGAGACTCATGTGTCACCTCGGGGTTAAAAATTGACCATCGGATTTTGTCATGGGTGATGGCGGATGGGGGGCTCCAGAACGCAGCGCTTGCCCCGTTCAGAAACCTTTTCGGCGGCCAGCCAGCCGGGCTTGCTCCACCGACGCACGTGGCGCCACCACGACCTTGGCCACGGGCACGCCTTGCGCATCGAAGAAGGGTGAGACTCGGTACCCGCCACGCAGGCGCGACGCGATCAGGCGCAGCATGAGCGCAGTCAGCCGCGCCATGCCCCGCACGCCAGCGCCGCCCGGCGGCTTGTCCTTGGCCGACTGGGTGTTCACGCGGATCTGCACCTGCGGGAAAGCCTGCGCCAGCGAATCAGGCTGACTCAGGCAGGTGTGAACCATCCCGGCGTAGGGCAGCTTCCAGTTGCGCGGTGTGGCGGCGATGGGCGTGTCGCAGCATTTGGCATACCAGCGCAGCAGGCCACGCGGCGACAGCGACAGGCAGGCCAGCGCCTGCGTGCCGGCGGTGAAACGAACGTAGCGCGAATCCGTGGCGACGATGTCGGTGCCGCCCAGCGGGTCGAGCACGCGCTCTGGGTGGCCGAGCAGGTGGGCATAGGTCTGGCAATCCTTGCAGTAGCACACCACGCGCACGCCGCGCCCGGGCTGGTCGACCTGGCCCTGCAGCTGGCCGCAACGGCATTGAAAACGGTGGGACATGCAACCTCTTCAGCGCTTGAGCGGAATGGCAATGGTACGGTCCACCGGCACGGCCGTGATGCTGTTTTGCGGGCTGCCCTCGATGAGCCGGTCGCTGTAGGTCAGGTAGGTCAATGCGTTGCGCTTGGCGTCGACCATGCGCACGACGCGCAAGCGCTTGAAGAGGATGGACAGGCGTTCGCTGAAAACCTCTTCCTGCTGGGGCAGGGGTTTGGGAAAAGACAGCGGGCCGACCTGGCGGCAGGCGATCGAGGCTTCGGACTTGTCTTCCGCCAGGCCGAAGCTGCCGCTGATGCCGCCGGTCTTGGCGCGCGAAACGTAGCAGGTGACGCCCAGCACCCCGGGGTCGTCATAGGCCTCCACCACCACCTTGTGGTTGGCGCCGATCAGTTTCCACACGGTGTCAACGGCGCCGATTTCCTCGGCGCGGGCTGGGGTGGCTGCGATGGCGAGTGCCGCTGCCGCGGCGAAGCATGCTCGCCATGCTGGCGTGAAACGGGCATGGCGGCCCCTGCTGGTGTTTTTCATGCGCTTGTCCCTCGGGTTCGATGACTCGCGCCAGCCTACACTGCCTGACCGGCTCATGCTTTGGCCAGTTCGCCCCCGACCGCCAGGCCCACCACACCCGCGGCTGCGTTGACCCGCCCAGCCCTACGCGGGCAGCAGCGCCTCGTCGAAGTTCAAATGCGCCACCGCGTTGTTTTCCTTGGCGCGCCGGTAGTAATCGATCGGCCCGATGTTCACTTGGGAACCGTCGGCGGCAAAGCCCAGGACGTCCCCATGAATCACGGCGATGCCGGTGAAGCCGTCGGGCGAGACGGGCTGGTGAACGGTGCTGGGCGGCTCGTACAGATAGCCGCCAGCGTAGATCATGTGGGACTCTCCGGTTGCCTCGTCGACGTAACCAAAGGAGCCGGACATCAGATACACCTCGACCGGCCCAAGGTGCTGGTGAATCGCCAGCTTGGTGCCCTTTTCGAGCTTGACCAGGAGCGTGCAGCGGTCGCCGGTGAAGTCGAGCAGCTTGTAATCGACGCCGTTCAGGAAGAACGCGGTCCAGGGAATGAGGTTGGTATCGGTAAAGCGATTGCCCGCCTCTTTTTTCGCCTTGAGGTTGCCGGTATACGTGTCACTGAGCATTTGTGCCATGGTTTTCCTTCGGTTGGTATTGACTTATTCCTCGGCCTGCGGCGGGTCGAATTCGCCTGTGCGCATTGCTGCGCCGCCGCCTGGCTCTGCGAGGACGATGCTATCGCCGCACTCCATGGACTGGTGGTTAAATAAGGTTTTCTTATGCCAATCATCCGAGGTGAAGTATGAGTCGGGACAAGGCCAGCCACCCTGCGCGCAGGACGGGCAAGGCGGGACTGAGCCTGCGAGCCCTGGCGGCCTTTGTGGCGACGGTCGATCACGGGAACGTCACCCGCGCTGCGGAGCAGGTAGGGCTGACTCAACCGGCCGTCTCGATGGCGCTTCGGGAGCTCGAATCGGTCATTGGAAAGTCGCTGCTGGACCGCTCCACGCGGCCGCTGTCGGCCACGCGCGCCGGCGCCGAGCTTTACAAGCGGTCAGTCCATCTTCTCGCCGAGGTGGACCGGATGCTGGTTGCCGTGACGTCTGTATCAGGAGATGTGATGCACAGCATGCGCCTGGGCGTGGCGGGACCCATGATGGGTTCGTCCTGGATCTTCGAATTGCAGGCACTGACCGAGGAGCTCCATGTGATCGGTGGCCTTTCGGTCGATCTGCAGAAGTCGCTTCTGGCGCGCAAGGTCGACGCTGCGGTGCTCAGCGATTCGCCGATGTACGAGCATCCTGGCATCGAACGCCGTCAGATGCTGCAGGAGCCCTTCCTGCTGGTCCTGCCGCAGGCGCGTGAAAAGGAGTGGCGAAACGCGACCTTTCGCGCGATGGCCGAGGGTCTGGCCATGATCCGCTATTCAGGCCGGACCACCATCGGCAGCTCGGTGGACGTGTACCTGCGACGCTGCTCGCTGGATCTGCCGCGCAGGCTCGAATTCGAGGCCTCCAACACTGTGATTGAAATGGTTCAGGGGGGGCTTGGCTGGACCATCACCACGCCACTTTGCATTGCGGAATCGCGCGTTGATCTTTCCATGCTTGCGATCAAGCCCCTGCAGGCCGCGCCGGCACCGCGCCGGCTGCACCTATTGAACTTCGCGGGGGAATTGCCAGTCGCCGAACGGGTGCGCGACATTCTTGCGAGCAGCCTGCAGGAGCTGATGACGAAATCGTTCCAGGGCAAGCATGAGTGGATTCTCAAGTTGCTCTCCTTCGACGAGGCTAATTCCATGGTGGGGGCCGCGAGCGAGGTGCTTGAAAGCTAAGGCGCGGCAGACGTGGTCGACAGGGCGTGTCGGCAGTGATGCGGCAATACCAGCCCGTCGCCGCTCATCGCAGTGGCTTCAACGAAGGGTGCCTTGGAAGTGACGGCGCCAAAGATGGTGGCGAAAGCCACATCGGCGGCGTCGCGTCCCGTGCCCACCCGGATAAAGCCCATCGGGATGCCCGTTCCCGATGCATCGAACAGGTACCAGCGATCCCCGAGGTACGCCTCGACATAGGCGTGGAAATCCGGCGGGCCCAGCGCCGCGCTGGCGCCGAAGTCGGTCGCCGTGACGATACGCGCCGGGATGTTCAGTGCCCGGCACAAGGCGATCATCAGGTGCGCGAAGTCTCGGCACACCCCCACCCTGTCGATGAGGGAATCGACCGCCGACGTGGTTGAGTTCGTCGTGTTCGAACTGAACGTCAGGTGCTTTTGAACCCAATGCTGGATGGCGAGCACTCGGCTGTACCCCGCCCAGACACCATTGAATTCAGCCAAGGCCAGCTTCATCAGCCGGTCCGACTGGCAGTAGCGGCTGGGATAGAGATAAGGCATGACGCCAAGCGGCAGACACCTGATCGGCACCTCTTGCAGCGTATCGGGCTCAGCCAGATGGTGATCCACCGTCACCATGGCGTGGTACGTGACGATCAGAACACCCGGGTTCGCGTGAAGGCGCATGAATCGAGAACCGGTGCTTGTGTCGGCCGCGATCTCAGGCGTCAGTTCCTGATTGATGATCAGCTGCTCGGCGGTGACCGTCTGGTGCGCCGTCGTGGCGGCATGAATGTTGAATATGAAGTCCGCACCGGCTTGGTCCAGTACCTCGTACTCGAGTGATACCTTGTAGTCGATCACTACTGTCCGGTTAAGTGAGCCACGCCGAGCCTGAGATCAAGCATTGGCGCGGGTTGTAGGCCGATTTCGTTTGGTGCCGACTTGAACTTCGTTTTCCCAGAATCGCGTACTTTCCTCGGCTTAGCAGCCTTGGGGAGCCCGCA
>CANJQN010000028.1 GCA_947476465.1 Comamonadaceae bacterium
CTTTCTTTGGCGAGACAAAGAAAGAAGGTCGGCCGCCGGGCCGAGACCCGGCTTGCCACGACCGCTACAAAAGCAAAGACAAAGACAAAGACAAAGACAAAGACAAAGACAAAGACAAAGACAAAGACGAAAAGAACGAGGCAACGGTCGTGTCGGCCCCACGTCATCCCCATGTCCGGAAACGGCCAGTCAGCACCACCGCGCTGCGTATCATGCCCCCATGACCGGCCCCGAGCCCCTGCACCCCGACGCCTGCTACCTGGCGCTGCAGGCGCACGACGCGCGTTTCGACGGCCGCTTCTTCACTGGCGTCACCAGCACCGGCATCTACTGCCGCCCGGTGTGCCGTGTGCGCACCCCGCGCCGCGAGAACTGCCGCTTCTTCGGCCATGCCGCACAGGCCGAGCAGGCCGGCTTTCGGCCGTGCCTGCGCTGCCGCCCCGAGCTGGCGCCGCGCTCGCTGGCCTGGTCGGCGCAGGATGCGTCCGCCATCCTGGCGCGGGAAGCGGCCCGCCTGATCGACGAGCCCGAGGCCTGGCCCGCCGACGGCCCGCTGCTGCCGTGGCTGTCGGCCCGGCTGGGCGTGTCCGATCGCCACCTGCGCCGCGTGTTCCAGGACCAGCTGGGCGTGTCGCCCCTGCAGTACCTGCAGACGCGCCGCCTGCTCACGGCCAAGCAGCTGCTGGCCGACACGCGCCTGCCCATCACCGATGTGGCGCAGCTGAGCGGCTTTGCCAGCCTGCGCCGCTTCAACGCGGCCTTCGCCGCGCACTACGCGCTCAACCCGTCGGCGCTGCGGCGCGAAGGGGTGGAGGGCGCCACCGACCGCACAACCAACGCAGCGGCCGTGCGGCTCGGGCTGCGCCCACCCTTCGACCACCGCGCCCTGATCGGCTTCTTCGCCCAGCGCCAGCTCACCGACGTGGAGTCAGTCGACGTCACAGCCGCGACGCTGGCCCGCACCCTGGCCATCGAGACGGCCGGGCGCCGCCACACCGGCTGGCTGCGGGTGTGCTTCGAGCCCGATCGCTCGCAAGTGCGGCTGGAGGTGGGTGAAGGTCTGCTGGCGGTGCTGCCCACCGTCATCGCCCGGGTGCGCGCCGCGCTCGACCTCGACGCCGACCCTCAGGCCATTGCCGCCGTGCTGGGCCGGGCCTTTCCCGGCCAGGACGGCCTGCGTGTGCCCGGCAGCTTCTGCGGTTTCGAGTTGGCCGTGCGCGCCGTGCTCGGCCAGCAGGTCACGGTGGCCGCGGCCCGCACGCTGGCGCAGCGGCTGGTCGAGCGCTTTGGCGAACCGCTGGCGACGCCGGTGGCCGGGCTGGCCCGCCTGTTTCCGTCGCCCGCGGCCCTGGCCGATACCCCGGCATCCGGTCTGGGCGAGCTGGGCATCGTGCGCCAGCGGCAAGCGGCCATCCAGGCGCTGGCGCGCGCGGTGGCCTCGGGCGAGCTCGCCCTGAACGGCGGCGCCGATGCCCCGACCACGCTGGTGCAACTGCGGGCACTGCCGGGCATCGGCGAGTGGACGGCCCAGTACGTGGCGATGCGCGCGCTGCGCTGGCCCGACGCCTTCCCCGCTGCCGATGTCGCCCTGCACCAGGCGCTGGGCCTGCGCCATGCGCCGCAACCCGCGCGTGCGGCCGCCGAGCTGGCCCAGGCGTGGCGTCCCTGGCGCAGCTATGCCGTGGTGCGGGCCTGGGCACGCGCGGCCCCGACTCCCTCCCCATCCAACGGTGTCGGTCAGCCGGGTCACACCCATCGGACAGATCGCGCCCGTCACACCGATTCGCAGGCCTCGCTATGACCGTCTCCGCCACCGTCTTCACGGCCACCCACGCCAGCCCGCTGGGCCCCATGCTGCTGGCCGCCAGCGACCAGGGCCTGGCAGGGCTGTGGTTCGAGGGCCAGAAGCACTGGCCCGAGGGCGCCACGCAATGGCCGGCGGATCCCGCGCACCCGCTACTGCGAGAAGCGGCCCGCCAGCTCGACGCGTATTTCTCGGGCCAGCTCCTGGCATTCGATCTGCCCCTTCACCCGCAAGGCGCAACGCCCTTCCAAGAAAGCGTGTGGCACGCCCTGCGCGAGATTCCGCGCGGCGCGACCGAGAGTTATGGCGCGCTGGCCCGGCGCATCGGCCGCGACGCGGCGGTGCGGGCGGTGGGCGCGGCCGTGGGCCGCAATCCGGTGAGCATCGTCGTGCCCTGCCACCGCGTGCTCGGCCACGGCGGTGCACTCACCGGCTACGCCGGCGGCCTCGCGCGAAAATCGGCCCTGTTGCGCCTTGAAGGCGCACTGATCTGAAGAACAATCGGTCCATGCCCATCGCCGTCCTCGCCGAATTCGTGCTCTTGGCGGCCCTGTGGGGCGCGTCCTTTCTGTTCACGTTTCTGGCCGTCGGCGACTTCGGCCCGGTGCCCACGGCGTTCGTGCGTTGCGCCATCGGCGCGCTGGTGGTGCTGCCGCTGGCACTGGGACGCGGGCATGCCTGGGCACTGCGCCGCCACTGGAAGGCCGCCGCCCTGGTGGGCATCCTGAACGCGGGGGTGCCGTTCGCCCTGTTCGGATTTGCATTGCAGTTCATCACCACCAGCCTGTCGTCCATCCTCAATGCCACAGTACCCATGTTCGGTGCGCTGGTGGCCTGGGTCTGGCTGAAGGACCGGCCCGGGGCTTCCCGCATCCTGGGACTGGCGATCGGCTTCGCGGGCGTCGCCGCGCTGACCAGTGACAAGGGCAGTTTCGCGCTGCCCGGCGTCAGCGCGACGGGCACCACTGTTGCGGTCCTGGCCTGTCTGCTGTCCTGCCTGTGCTACGGCACCGCCGGCAGTGTGGCCAAGCTGCTTCTTGGCGGCGTCCCGCCCCTGGTCACGGCCGTGGGCGGCAACTTTGGCGCCGCACTGGGTCTGGCCCTGCCTGCGCTCTGGCTGGCGCCGGCGCGCATGCCACCGGCCAGCGCCTGGCTCGCGGTCACCGTGCTGGGCGTGGCATGCACCGGCATTGCCTATGTGCTGTTCTTCCGCCTGGTCGAGCGCATCGGCCCGGCCCGCGCGCTCTCGGTGCCGTTCCTGATGCCGGTCTTCGCAGTGATCTACGGCACGATCTTCCTGGGCGAACGCGTTTCGGCCTGGATGCTGCTGTGCGGCGTGGTGATCGTGCTGGGCACCGCGCTGGCCACTGGCGTGCTGAGCTTTCCCGGACGCAGCCGCACGACCGGCTGAGGCACTCCTAGCGTCGGGCGTGCGCCCGGCTTCCATGGCGCAGCCGCTGTGGTTGACCCGCACCGATAGCCTGAAAGAGCCATCGCATGGCGACCTTCTCCGACGCGGCAGTTCGGGGCCGGGGCCCAGACTTTTGTTCAGACCCCCACAGCTTCCAGGACGCACGGATGAACGCCCCCTTCGCAGCGCTGCTGCTCTGCCTATGCTTGCAGGCTTCAGCCATGGCCGGCCCTGCGGCAGACCCTGCAGTGCACGCCCCACGCGCCCGCCAAGTCGTCGCCGCCGCCGTGTCCAAGGAAGCGACCACCGTGGCGATGGCGCCGCGTGATGTCCAGGGCCACCGTGGCTCGCCGGCCCCGGTCGCCACGGCTGGCGTGTCTAGCGATCCGCTGAACATCCAGGCGGCGACGACATCGTCCGATTCACCCGAGCCCGGCGGCAACCTGCTGCTGGTCGGGCTGGCCCTGATGATCGGCATCGCCCTGCGGCGTTGGGGAACGGACGGCCGATGACAGCGGCCAGCCTCGTCAGCCGGGCCGAGAAGGCCGTCAAGTGGAGCGCCATGACCACGGGCGCGCGCTTCATGCTGCAGCTGGGGGCGCAGGTGGCGCTGGCGCGTGTGCTCGGTCCTGGCAACTACGGTGTGTACGGCATCGGCATCGCGGTCCTGACCTTCTCCGCCTTCCTGGCCGGCTCGGCCTTCAGCTACAGCCTGCTGCTGCAAGAGCGCGTCGAGCCCCAGGACATCCGCTTCGCCTTCACCTGGCAGATGGTGGCCGGCAGCGCCATGGCCCTGGCCATGTTGTTGGGCGCGCCGGCACTGGCAGAGTTCTTCGGCGATGCGCGCGTCGAGCCCATGGTGCGGTGGCTGGCACTGGCTTGCGTGCTCACCGCGGCCAGCGCACCGGCCACCTGCCTGCTGCAGCGCGACCTGAACTTTCGCGCGCTCGGCCTGGTGCAACTGGCCAGCTACGCCGCCGGCTACCTGGCCGTGGGCCTGCCGCTGGCACTGGCCGGCTGGGGCGCGCAGGCGCTGGCCATGGCCTGCGTGGTGCAGGCCGGCGTGACCTTGGTGGGCGCTTATGCGGTGCACCCCCACCCGCTGCGCCCCCTGTGGCGGCATGCCGGCGCCGCGCATGCATTGAGCACCGGGCGCACGGTGTTCATCACCAATGTCGTCAACTGGTTGCTGGGCAACCTGGACCGCATGGTGATCGCGCGCGTGCTCAACGCCCACGCCGCCGGCCTGTTCACGCTGGCCTACAACTTCGCACAGATTCCCAACACCTTGCTGGTCAGCGCGGTGCAGCCCGCCTTCCTGGCGTCGGGCGCCAAGCTGGCCGCCGAACCGAAGAAGCTGGCTCAGGCCTGGATGCTGGTGCTGGCCTGCGTGCTGGTGCTGTTCATACCCATGGCCGTGGTGCTGGCGCTGGTCACGCACGACTTGGTGCGGCTGCTGTACGGCCCCGAGTGGAGCGAGGCGGCATGGGTACTGGCGCTGATGTTCCTGTGCCTGCCCGCGTGGGCCGGCTGGGCCCTGTCCACGCCGGTGCTGTGGAACACCGGCCGCAAGCACCTTGAGGCGCAACTTCAATTGCCGCTGCTGGCCCTGGCCGTGCCGGCCTGGTGGTGGCTCACGCCCTATGGGCTGCGCTGGGCCGTCGGCGTGACGGCGGTGCTGCTGCATGCCCGTGCGCTGGTCACGATTGCCGCCGGCCTGCGCGCGCTGGGCCTGAGCTGGGGGCCGCTCGGCCCGCTGCTTTTGCGCGGGCTGTCGCTGGCCGCCTGGTGCGCCGCTGCGGTGCTCGCGGCGCAGGCGGCGGTGGCGCCGCTGGGCCTGCCGCTGGTGTCGCTCGCGGCTGGCAGCCTGGCCGGACTGGCCGCCGGCATGGGGGTGGGGGTGGCGGCGCCCCGGTGGCTGGGCGACCAAGCCCGGCTCGCGCTGTCGCGGCTGCTGCCCTGGGTGCGGCTGGCACCACCCGGGCCTGCCACCGCCAACGCTTGCGCCGTCACTGGCGCGGGAGGGTCTTCATGAAAGTGCGCACCGCCGCGACCGACCTGGTGCCCTGGGCCTTCGCCGCCCTGCTGGCGCTCGGCGCGATGTACGTCCTGGGCAGCGGACGCGATCTGTCGCAACAGTTTCAGTCGCTGATGCGGTCGGCGCCTACGGAGCGTTCGGCCTTCATGATCTGGGTCCAGCGGGGCGTGTCGCTGCTGCTGATCGCCGCCGCGCTCCAGCAGTTCGCGCGCCACTTCGCGCCGCACCGCCGCCTGCCGTCGGTCATGCTGCTGTGCGCCTTCGTGCTGTACTGGACAGGCACCGTCGGCATGCCCATGGTGTTCGCTGCGTACCCGGCGATCAGCCACGAGTATCTCTACTCCCTGATGTTCGGCGTCGCGGTGTGCATGGTCAACGACACCGAACGCGAACGCATTGTCCACACCGCGCGCAATGCGCTGTTCGCGTTGATGCTCGCCGGGCTGGCGCTGCTCCCCGTGTCGGGCGCCATGGTGCTGGACACCGGCTACGCGCAGGGCATCATTGCCGGCCTGCCCCGCTTTGGCGGGTTGACCCCCCATCCGGTGACCCAGGGCATGTTGGCGCAGGTTGCGCTGCTGGTGCTGTGGTGCCATCCGTACCCGCGGCGCTGGCTGAACGCCGCGGCCTGGCTGCTGGGGCTGTCGGTGCTGTTCCTCGCGCAATCCAAGACCGCCTGGATCGCTTTCGCCGCCTGCGCTCTGCTGCTGATGGTCGTGCGCGGCGGCGCTGCGTTCTGGCGGCGCCTGGGCGACCCGCGCTCTGGCGGCTTTGGCGTGCTGGCCTGCACGGTGCTGATGCTCGCCGTGTTGGGCCTGGTCGGCTGGATCCTGGTGGGCGACGCGCTCGGCCAGGCAGCGGCCTTCGTCGACAGCAGCGAAGGGGCGCAACTGATGTCGCTGACCGGCCGAGACCGCATCTGGGTCGCGGCCTGGCAGGAGTGGGAGCAGAACCCGGTTTTCGGCTACGGCCTGTCGATCTGGGACGCGGCCTACCGCGCGGCCATCGGCATGCCGCAGGCCACGCACGCGCACAACCAGTTCCTCGACGATCTCGCCCGCGCCGGCAGCATCGGCGCCACCGCCCTGGTGCTGTATGCGCTGGTCCTGCTGGGCCTTTCGATCCGCGCCGTCCGCGCCTCGGGCGGGCTGTCGCTGGCACTGTTCGCGACCATCGCCTTGCGTTCGATCAGCGAAGCACCGCTCTCGCTGGAAGGGTATGGCACGGAGGTTTTCACCCACTTGCTGCTGGTGGCCATCGTGGCCGGCGCCAGCACGCAGCGCCAGCCGGTCCTGCGGCCGGCACCCCTGCGATTCGGAGTCGCCTCATGAAATTCTCGGTCGTCATTCCCCTGTTCAACAAGGCTCGTTTCGTCGAATCGGCGCTCGCCTCGGTACTGGCGCAGACGCTGGCGCCCCTGGAGGTGCTGGTGATCGACGACGGCTCCACCGACGACGGCGCCCAGCGGGTCGAGCGCATCGGCGATCCGCGCGTGCGCGTCGTGCGCCAACCCAATGCCGGCGTGTCCGCCGCGCGCAATCGCGGGATCGCGCTCGCCCGCGGCGACTGGGTCGCCTTCCTCGATGCCGACGACGCCTGGCATCCCGAGTTCCTGTCGGCACTGGCCCGCGCCCACGCCGCCTGCCCCGAGGCCGACATGCTGGGCACGCGGCTGCATGAAGTGCCAGAGCCGACCGGCCGTCCCTTTGAGCCCTGGCCGGTGCCGGAGGCGTTCTGCGAAGCCGAGTTGGTCGACGACTTGCGTCTGCGCTGGATGAAGAACCGGCCGCTGTGCAGCAGCAGCGTGGCCATCCGCATGGCCCGGCTGCGCGCCATGGACCAATGGTTCTACGAAGGCGAAGCCTGGGGCGAGGACCTGGACATGTGGTTTCGCGTGGCCGACCACGCACCCGTGGCCATCGTCAACGCCCCCTACTGCAAGGTGCGCTCCGACCTTCCCGGAAGCCTCACGCAGCGCATGGCAAAGCGCGAGTTGCCGCCATTCCTGGTTCGCATGCGCCAGCAGGCGCTGGACGGCACGATCTGCGCGCGGCACCGCGCCTCGGCGCTGTGGTTCGTGTCGCAATCGCAGGTGACGCTGGCGCGCGACGCGCTGGCGCAGGACAAGCGCGCGCAGGCGCTGTGGTGGCTGATCCAGGGGCGCCAGAGCTGGCTGGACCGACGCTGGCTGATGACGCTGCTGATGGCACTGCTGGTACCCGTTGGCCTGGCCGATCGCTGGCAACGCTGGCGCGTGCGCAACGCCGAGAACTTCGCTCAGGAGTCGATCCCATGAATCCGAGTCCCACCACGGAGCCATCCGCCACCGGTTCCGCCAAGCGCGCGGCTTGCACGGTGTCGGTGGTCATCAAGACCTTGAACGAAGAGGCGAGGGTCGCCGCCGCCATCGAAAGCGCGCTGCGCGCCGTGCACGCGCTCGGCGGCGAGGTGGTGCTGGCCGACTCGTGCTCCACGGACAACACCATCAAGATCGCCAGCGCCTACCCGATCCGCATCGTGCAGCTGACCGATACGTCCGAGCGCAGCTGCGGCATCGGCCCCCAGCTGGGCTTTCAGCACACGCTGGGTAAATACGTCTACCTGCTGGATGGCGACATGCAGCTGATCCCCGGCTTCCTCGAGCGCGCACTGGCGTTCCTGGCCCAGCATCCCGAAGTGGCCGGCGTGGGCGGGCTGGCGATCGAGTGCAACCAGGAAAGCCTCGAGTTCCTCGAGCGCGCCATGCGCAAGGAGCCGCACCGCGCGCCCGGCGCGGTCGACCGGCTCGACGCTGGCGGCCTGTACCGCCGCATCGCGATCCAGGAGGTGGGCTACCTGTCCGACCGGAACCTGCACAGTTACGAAGAGTTCGACCTGGCGGTGCGCCTGCGCGCGAGAGGCTGGAAGCTGCGGCGCGTCCCCATCAACGCGATCGCCCACCACGGCCACGACATGCCACCCTACCAGCTGCTGATGCGGCGCTGGCGCTCAGGCTACATCTGCGGCATGGGCCAGATGGTGCGCTCGGCGATGGGCCAGCGGTGGATGCGCCTGGTGTGGCGCGACCAACGCGAGCTGCGCCTGTACCTGGCCGTGCTGGCCTGGTGGGCCGTGCTGCTGTCAACGCTCTTGTGGCCGGCGTCCTGGCCACTGCGCGCCGCGGCCTTCGCCCTCCTGGCGCTGCTGCCCTTCGCGGTCATGAGCCTGCGCAAGCGCTCGGTGGTCCGGGGGCTGCACTCAGTGATTTCCTGGTGCTTCAACGCGGCCGGCCTGGTGCGCGGCTATCTTCGCCGCCGCCGGCCGGCGCATGAGCCCATTGCCAGCCGCGTGCTGCGTGAGCCGGGCGACCCCGCCCCCGCCGCCTTGCTCACCGCCAACGACAACACCCCTGGCCAGCGGCTGTGTCCGCTGCCGTCCTGGCCCCAACGATCCTGAACCCGCCGGGCCCCGCACCACCTCATGCACCAGACACCCCCACCCTCGACCCTTGCCGGGGTCGTCGCGGCGCGTGCCGCCAACGCGCGCACCATCTACATCGGCTGCCCCTGGACCCCGGTGGGCGGCGGGATGTACAAGATCGCCGACTACCTGATTCAGTCGCAGGGACCGGCCGAACCCGGACGCAGCGCCCAGCTGCTGCCGCTGGACACCCGTGGCGCCGGCTCGGCCGCCGCCTCGCTGGCGGTGCTGGCCGGCGCGCTGGGCAAGCTGCTGCGCGGGCGCCTGAACGGCCGGCTGGCCGGCGTGCATGTGAACATGGCCGAGCGCCTGAGCCTGGTGCGCAAGAGCGTGGTGGTGGTGGCCTGTCGCGCGTTGGGCATCCCGGTGGTGTTGCACCTGCACGCCGCGCAGTTGCACCACGCCTATCGCCGGCTCCCGCGCCCAGCACGGGCGATGGTGCGGTGGGTGTTCTCGCTGCCGCGCACCTGCATCGTGCTCGGCCACGCCTCGGCTGAGTTCGTCAGCGGCGAGCTGGGCGTGCCGCGCGAGCGCGTGGAAATCGTCATCAACGGCGTGCCCGAGCCGACCTTGCCACGCCGTGTTACCGGGCACGCACCAGGGCGCGTGCGGCGGGTGCTGTTCGTGGGGAATTTGTCCGAGCGCAAGGGCGTTTCAGACCTGCTGTCGGCGCTGGCGCAGCCCGGTCTGGCCGGCATTGCGTGGCAGGCCAGCTTCGCCGGCGGCGGCGATGTGGCGAGCTATCGCGCCGTGGCCGCGCGTCTGGGCCTGGGCGAGCGGGTGCGCTTCGAAGGCTGGGCCGATCAGCAACAAGTGGCACAGCTGCTGTCGCAAGCCGACGTGCTGGTGCTGCCCTCCCATGACGAGGGCCTGCCACTGGCAATTTTGGAAGCGCTGGCCAATGGCGTGGCAGTGGTCTGCACCCCTGTGGGCGAGATTCCCCATGTGCTGACCGACGGGCGCAACGCCTGCTTCGTCCAGCCCGGCGACGTGACCAGCATCGCCGACGGCCTGGCCCGGGTGCTGGGCGACGACACCCTGCGCGAGACGCTGGAGCACAACGGCCGCGCCCTGCACCGGCAGCGCTTTTCGCTGGCGCGGTTCTATGCCGCCATCGCCGCCGTCCACAGCCGCCACTTCGGCATCGCCGGCGCGCCCGTCGCCCCGGCCGCGAGCGAGGGCACGCGCCCATGATCGCCAACGCCCGCACCGTGCCGCGCGCCAGCGTGCTCGAAGCCGATGTGTGCATCGTCGGCGGCGGGCCTGCCGGCATCGCCTTGGCGCTGTCGCTGGCCGACACCGGCCTGTCGGTATTGCTGCTGGAGGCGGGCCGCAAGTCGCAGGACAAGCAGGCCCAGGCCTTGTACCAGGGGGAGGTCGCCAGCGAAGCCCTGCACAGCCCCACCCACCGCTACCGGCTGCGCGGGCTGGGCGGCTCCAGCAGCCTCTGGGGCGGCCGCTGCGTGCCCTACGACCCGATCGACTTCGACACACGCGCCTGGGTGCCCGCCAGCGGCTGGCCGATCTCCTACGCCGACCTGCTGCCGCACTATGTGGCCGCCAACGCCCTGTGCGAAGCCGGCCATTACGCCTACGACGCGCGCGAGGCGTTCGCTGACCAGCCGCCATTGATCGCGGGCTTTGCCAGCGAGATCGTGCGCAGTACTTCGCTGGAGCGCTTTTCCTGTCCCACCGACTTCGGCCTGCGCTACCGGCGCCGGCTGCAACTGGTGCCGCGGCTGCGCGTGATCGAGGGCGCCGTGTGCACCGCCATCCGGCTCACGCCCGATGGTGCCAGCGTGCGCGCGCTCGACCTCGCCAGCCTGGACGGCAACCGCTTCCAGGCCACCGCGCGTGTCGTGGTGCTGGCCTGCGGCGGCCTGGAGACCGCGCGCCTGCTGCTGGCGTCCGACGATGTGGCGCCCCAGGGCGTGGGCAACCAGCACGACGTGGTGGGACGCTATTACCAGTGCCATGTGGTCGGCAACGTCGGCACCCTCACGCTGCATGGCAACCCGTCGGACGTGCGCCACGGCTATGAGGTCGCCCCCGACGGCGTGTACTGCCGCAGGCGCCTGTCGATCGCCCCTTCGCGGCACGAGCGCCATGGCTTGCGCAACGCGGTGGCACGGCTGCACTTTCCGCGCATCACCGATCCCACGCACCACAGCGGCGTGTTGTCGGGGCTGTACCTGGCCAAGAGCTTCATCGGCTACGAATACGGCAAGCGCCTGCACGACGCCGGTACAGCCAGCGCGGGCGCCTGGCTGCGCCACGCACGCAACGTCGCCGGCGACCCGCTGGACACCGCCGCCTTCCTGGCCCACTGGTTGCGCCGCCGCGCCCTGGCGCAGCGCAAGTTTCCGTCGGTGATCCTGCGCAACCGCATCAACCGCTTCAGCCTGGAGTTGCAGGGCGAGCAGACCCCCTTGGCCGACAGCCGGGTAACGCTGGGCGCCGGCGTCGACGCGCTGGGCATGCGCCGCATCCGCGTCGACTGGCGCTACGGCCGCGCCGACATCGATTCTCTGGCCGCTTCGCTCGACCTGATCGCCGCCGAGATGGTCCGCACCGGCGCCGGGCGTCTGAGCTACCCGCGGCAGACGCTGGAGGAAGACCTGCTGCGCTATGGCGCCTATGGCGGCCACCACATCGGCACCGCGCGCATGGGCAGCGATCCGCGCCGCAGCGTGGTCGACGCCGACTGCAAGGTGCACACGGTGAACAACCTCTACGTGGCGGGCAGTGCGGCCTTTCCCACCTCCAGTCAGGCCAATCCCACCTTGACCCTCATCGCCCTGGCCTTGCGCCTGGGCGCTCACCTGGGCACCCGCCTGCAAACGCGCCGCGCGAGCGCGCTGGAGGTGGCGGCGTGAGCGAAGTTGCGAGGTTGGGGGTTGGCCTGTCCAGGGTGCTGGTGCTGGGCGGCTCGGGGCACATCGGCGCGCGGCTGTGCGCATTGCTGCAGGCCGGCGGCTGGGCCACGCCCGTGGCGGCATCCTCGCGTGGCGGCCCGGGCCGCCTGCGGCTGGACACCCGTGACGAGCCTGCCTTGCGCGCAGCGCTGGCCAATGCCGACGCCGTGGTCAATTGCGTGGCCGGCGGCGCCGAGGCCATCGCGCAAGGCGCCGCGGCGCTGGCCAGCGCAGCGGCCGCCGCCGGTTGCCGGCGCATCGTGCACCTGAGCACGATGTCGGTCTACGGCGCCCGCGAGGGCGTGGTGGACGAATCAGCACCGCTGGATGCGGGCCTGGGTTGGTACGGCCAGGCCAAGGTGCAGGCCGAAGGCAGCTTGACGCGGTTCGCACGCGAGCACGGCGCCAGCGTCACGCTGCTGCGCCCGGGTTGTGTTGCCGGGCCGGGCAGCCAGCTGTGGGTGGGCCGCGTGGGCCGCTGGCTGGCGTCGAGGCGGCTGGGTGATCTGGGCGCGGCGGGCGACGGCTGGTCCAACCTCGTGCATGTCGACGACGTGTGCCAGGCGGCGATGCTGGCGCTGCGGGGGCCGGCGCATCCGGACGCGGTGCGCATCTTCAACCTGGCCGCGCCGGACAGCCCACGATGGAACGAGTACTTCACCGACCTCGGGATCGCGATCGGGGCGACGCCGGTGGCGCGCTTGGGTGCGCTGCGCCTGAAGCTGGATGCCTACTTGGCCGGGCCGTCCTTGCATGTGCTGCGCAAGGTGATTGGGCGGGTGGGGCGGGATGTGTCTGCCTTGCCTGAGGCGATCTCGCCAGGTTTGGTGGGGCTGCTCGGGCGGCAGTTGCGGCTGGATTCGTCTTTGGCTTCACGCGAGTTGGGACTGTCGTGGACGCCTTATTCGGTGATGGTGGCGCAGGGGGCGCGGTGGTGGACCGCGCAGCGGGTCCTGGATTCGCAGACGAGGGTGGGGGGGGTTCGGGTGGAGGAGCGGTAAGGTTCTCTGTCTTTGTCTTTGTCTTTGCTTTTGTAGCGGTCGTGGCTAGCCGGGTCTCGGCCCGGCGGCCGAGTCCCTTTCTTTGTCTCGCCAAAGAAAGTAACCCAAGGTCACGCAGTGGGACTCTGCTCACTTCGCGAAGCGAAGTTACGCAGAGGCCAAAGGCGACCCCACTGTCCGCGTCCCCTGTGTGCCTGTCGGCACCCAGGGGCAACCTGCGGTGCTCGCGCCGGGCGGGGAAGCGCTCGAACTCGGCCCTGCGGGCCTCAGACCGTCGCGCTTCCTGATCCGCCCGCCGCTGCGCTCCTCGGCGCGGCCACAGGGGCTTGGGGGTCAACACGGCCTGCGGCCGTGTCATTCTGTGTTTTGGGGTTGGTGCGCGGGAACCTGGGCATGCCCCCTTCGACAGGCTCAGGGCGAACGGGAATGACAGGCGCGCCAACATCCGTTCGGGCTGAGCCCGTCGAAGCCGCGCCGCGAACTCCGCGCGATAAAGTCCTCGGCAAGCGAAGCGAGCCGTTGGTAGCCGAGCGTAGCGATGGCCCGTCGGGGCCCCCGCCCCTGTGAATGCGCCGAGGAGCGCAGGGATGCGGGACTCGCGCAGCGGGGGTCCGCTCACTTTGCGCAGCAAAGTTATGCGGACACCAACAGGAAGTGCGACTGTCTGAGCCCCGCAGGGGCGAGTTCGAGCACTTCCCCCCGCAGCCCGAGCACCGCAGGTTGCCCCTGGGTGCCGACAGGCACACAGGGGACGCAGGCACCGGGGTCGCCTTTTCTTGGTGACTTCTTTTGGCGAGACAAAAGAAGTTACTCGGCCGCCGGGCCGAGACCCGGCTTGCAACGACCGCTACAAAAGCAAAGACAAAGACAACAAGGCTTAGGCGGCCACCACTGGAGCAGAACCAACCCCCACAGCCACACCCTGCGAAGAAGCCCCACCCCCCGTCACCTTCCCCTCAGCCAAATCATGTTCAACCGCCTGCGCGGACCGCAGCGCCGGATCCCCCCAGCCCCCGCCACTGGCCGTCGTATGCCGCCACATCGACCCCCCGGCGATCTCCATCACGAACTTCGAAGGCAGACCACGCGGCGCGCCATCCGGCGGGAACAGCAGATTGCTCGAGTTGCTGCCCTGCCCGCCGCCCGCCAGCCCCCACGGCCGTATCACCGCCCGATCCGAGCGGATCTGCAGCACCGCGCGCCGCCCGAGAAAGCGCAAATCGCGCCGCACCGCCAGCCCGCCGCGGTACTGACCCACGCCGGCCGAATCCGGCACGAAGCCGTAGTGCTCCACACGCAAGGGATAGCTGGCCTCGATCAATTCGCAGCTGGTGTTCTGGGCGTTCACGATGGGCATGGCCACGCCTTCCAGGCCGTCCAGGCCCGGTCGGCCACCGAAGGCGCCGGAGATCAGCTCCATGAACACGAAGGGCTTGCCATCGGCGTCCTCGCCGCCAACGCTGACCACTGCCGGGCCGCCGTCGCCCGCCGCCGGCACGCGCTCGGGCCGCAGCGGCGCGAAGGCGCCCATCAGCGCGTCGGTGACGCGGTAAGCCGTGACGGCGCGCGCCGCGCAGGCGGCAGGAAAGGCCATGTTGACGACGCTGCCCTCGGGCGCGGTGACATGCAGCAGCCGCAAAAAGCCCGAGTTGTTCGGAATCTCCTGCCCGATCAGTGCCTTGACCACGAAGGCCACAGCGGAGCGAGTGATGGAAATCGGCGCGTTGATGGCGCTTCGTACCTGCGCCGCGGTGCCAGTGAAGTCGACGTAGATGCCGTCGGCCTTGACCTCGGCCGTGACCTCAATGCGCACTGGGGGACCGCCCACCGCGTCGTCGTCGATGTGGTCGACAAAGCTGTAGCGCCCGGCCTTGAGCGCCTTGACCGCCATGCGGCCCATGCGCTCGCCGTAGGCGATGAGTTCGTCCATGTAGCGGTGCAGGCTGGCGCCACCCATGCGGCGGCCGAGCATCTGGAACTCGGTGTCGGCGGTGTTGCAAGCGGCGATCTCGGCCTGCAGGTCGGCCACCAGGAGGTCGGGCTGGCGCACGTTGGTCTTGATCAAGGTGAACAAGTCCTCGTTGAGCACACCCTGCGAATACAGCTTGAGCGGCGGAATGCGCACGCCTTCCTGGAAGATCTCGGTCGAATCTGCTGCGTTGCCGCCCGGCACGCGGCCGCCCACGTCAGCCATGTGGGCCACGGCGGCGGCAAAGCCGCTCAGGGCGCCGTCGATGAACAGGGGCTTGAAGACGAAGATATCCGGCAGGTGCATGCCGCCCGCATAGGGGTCGTTCATGATGACCAGATCACCGGGCTTCATCGAAAGCCGCATGGCCTCGGGCAAGGACCCCACCGCGTTGGGGATCGACTCCAGGTGCACGGCGATGCCCACGCCGCCGCAGACCAGCTCGCCCGCCGCGTTGCACAAGGCCACTGAAAAATCATGCGAATCGCGCACGATCAGCGACCGTGCGGTGCGGGCCAGCGTGCGCGCCATGTTGTCGGTGACCGACTCCAGGCTGTTCTTGAACAGCTCCAGCGACGCGGCGTCGATCGCACCGTCTGGCGACTGCACCTGTGCGGCCTGGGCCATCGTGATGACCACGTTGCCGTAAGCATCGACCGCGGCCGTGCAGTCGGGCGGGATCACCACGGTGGTGTCGAACTCTTCGACGATCGCCGGGCCGGCGACCGGTGCGCCCTGCAGGTCCGCGCGCCCGACCACGCGGGCGTCGTGCCAGCCAGCCTGCGCACCGAAATAGGCCCGCCGCATCGGCGCACGCGCCGCGCTGCCCTGGGCCATCGCCTGGCGGCCGACGTCAGCGTAGGAGGCCTTGGCCGTGAGCGCGGTGGCCGTGACCCGCAGGCTCACGATCTGCACCCGGTCGCGGTTTTCCTGGTAACCGTAGGTCTTGTGGTGTTCGTCGCAAAAAGCCTGCGCCAGCCGCTCGCAGCCAGCCACGTCGAGCGGGCCGCCCGCGGCTTCGATCAGCAGCTCGTGCGACTGCCCCAGGTACTGCAGCGTCGCGGCGCGGGTCACGGTGATGGCGGCGCCGGCATGGCCGTCGCCCTGCAGCTCGGCACGGGCGCCGGCTTCGAGCTCCTGATACAGGCGCTCCAGGCGTGCCGCCTCGGCCGCATCGATGTCGCGGGTGCGGCGCAGGACCGTGCGCGAGAACTTGTGCTGCACGTCGGCCATCAGCAGGCCCAGCGCGCTGAACAGGCCGGGCGAGTTGGGCACCAGCACGCGACGCAGGCCGAGCGATCGCCCCAACTCCGCGGCGTGCAGCGGGCCGGCGCCGCCGAAGGCGATCAGCGTGTAGTCGCGCGCGTCGCGGCCGCGCTCCACCGACACCGCGCGGATGGCGCGAATGATGTTGGACGTGCCCACGGCGTACATGCCGTAGGCCGCGTCCTCCGTGGACAGGCCCGAGGGCGCGGCAATGCGGCCGGCGATGGCGTCGTTGGCCCGCTCGACCTGGATCGACTTGGCGCCGCCGGCGATGGCGCCGGGGTTGAGGTAGCCCAGCGCGGCATAGGCGTCGGTGACGGTGGGCTCGGTGCCACCTTGCGCGTAGCAGGCCGGCCCGGGCGCGGCGCCGGCGCTGCGCGGGCCCACCCGCAGCGCGCCGCCGGGGTCGATCCAGGCGATGCTGCCGCCGCCGGAGCCGACCTCGGCGATCTCGATGGAGGGCACACGGATCACATGGCCGCCGCCGCCACCACCGGAATGGCTCATGCCGCCGCCCACGTGGTATTCGGAAGTTTCGAGCGGCTTGCCTTTTTCGATCAGCGTGGCCTTGGCGGTGGTGCCGCCCATGTCAAACGCGATCAGGTCGGTCTCGCCGGTCTGCTCGGCCAGGTAGCAGGCGGCCAGCACTCCGGCCGCCGGGCCGGACTCGACGATGTTCACCGGCCGGCGGCGGGCCAGGTCGGCCGAGATCAGGCCGCCGTTGGACTGCATCACCAGCACCTTGCCGGCGTAGCCCACGTCCGCCAGCGCGGTCTGCAGGCGGTGCAGGTAGCGGTCGACCACCGGACGCAGGTAGGCGTTGATCACCGTGGTGCTGGTGCGCTCGTATTCGCGCGCCTCGCCCAGTACCTCGGTGGAACGGCACAGCGTCATATCGGGGAAGCACTCGCGCGCGACGGCCTCGACAAACACCTCGTGCCTTGCGTCGACATAGGCATTGATCAGACACACCGCGACGTCGCGGATGCCCTGTGCATGCAGTTGCCCCAGCGCCTCGATCACCTGCGCGCGGTCCGGGCTGCGCAGCACCTGGCCGCTGGCGGATAGGCGTTCGTCGATCTCCAGCCGGCTTGCCCGCGCCACCAAAGGCTCGGGCTTGATCCAGCGCAGGTCGTGAACGTCGGTGGACCAGGTGCCGCGGCCGATCTCCAGCACGTCGGCGAAGCCGCGCGTGGTGAGCAGGCCCACCTTGGGCCCGCTGCCTTCCAAAATGGCATTGGTGGCGACGGTGGTGCCGTGGATGAACTCGCGCAGATCGGCGCCGGACAGGCCGTGCTCGGTCAGCGTCTCGGTCAGTGCCTGAAGGATGCCGCGCGAGAAGTCGTCCGGCGTGGACAGCACCTTGCGCCGCAGCAGGCGGCCGTCGTCGCCAATCAGGATGAGGTCCGTGAAGGTGCCGCCGGTGTCGACGCCGGCTCGAAACTGGGTCGCTGCCACCATCCCTTTACTCCTTGGGTGGCGCGGCACCCACCTGGACGCCCGCCCCGCGCTCGACCAACTCGACGACGCGGGTGAAGTCGCCGTCGCCCAGCTCCCGGGCGGCCCGCTCCCACACCTTGTCGACCGCGTCGCCGACCACGAACGGAACCCCGAACTCGTGGGCGAACTGCTGGCACAGGTGCACGTCCTTGTAGAACAGCACAGAGCGAAAGCCGTAGTTGAAGCTGCGGTCCAGCACGCAGCGCGGATACTTGTCGGCGGTGGCGGTGTTGCGTCCGCTGCTGGTGTTGAGGACGTCGAGCATCACGGCCGGATCGAGCCCGGCCTTCACACCCAGCACCATCACCTCGGCGGTGGCGACCATGGCCGTGGCCGACAACATGTTGTTGAGCACCTTCATCGCCTGACCCTGCCCCGCGGCGTCGCCGACGCGCACGACCCGCCCGATGTGCTGCAGGAAGGGCAGCGCGCGCTCGTGGTCGGCCATGGCGCCGGAAGCCATGACGGTGAGAGTGCCCTTTTGCGCACCCGTGATGCCGCCGCTGACCGGCGCGTCCATGAAAGCGATGCCCGCGGGCCCAAGCAGGCCGGCGGCCTCACGGGCCAGCGTCGGACCGGTGGTGGACAGGTCCGCCACCAGCTTGGCGCGGCGCCCATGCACCAGGCCTTGTTCACCGCCCACCACGTCGCGCACCGCGGCCGGTGTGGGCAGGCTCAGGAACACGATGTCGCTTCGGTCAGCCACCTCGCGGGGCGAACTGGCCACGCTCACCTTGCCGCCCGCGAAGGGGCGTAGCACCTCGGCGCGGGTGTCGTTCACCACAAGCTCCACGCCAGCATCACGCAGCCGTGACGCCATGGGCAGGCCCATGTTGCCCAAACCCACAAATCCAATGATTGTCATGACAGATCTCTCAAACAGGGACCGGGAGGGACCGCGCGCGCCTCAGCGGCCCGGTTCCCCTTCTTTGAATGCTTCCTTGGCCACGCGGAACGCGTCGACCGCGGCCGGGATGCCGGCATACACGCCGGCTTGCAACAAGACCTCGCGGATCTCCTCCTTGGTGCAGCCGTTGCGCAGCGCGCCCTTGATGTGCAGCTTGAGCTCGTGCGGGCGATTGAGCGCCGTGAGCATCGCCAGATTGAGCATGCTGCGGGTCTTGAGGGTCAGACCCTCGCGGGTCCACACCGACCCCCAGGCGAACTGGGTCACCAGCTCCTGGAGCGGCCGGCTGAAGTCGTCGGCCTCGGCCAGCGATTTCTCGACATAGTCGGCGCCCACCACCGACTTGCGCACGGCCAGGCCGCGTTGGAAAAGTTCCTCGTTCATATCGACTCCAAAATCAGTTGCGGCGAGCACAAGCCGGCCGCGGTTTCACATCACTTCTTGGACCACACCACCTTGGCGGAGGCGAGTTCCGGCGGATAGACCGTCTTGGGCACACCGTTTTGCCACTGCACGATCACCATATCGGCGTCAACACGGCGGCCATGGTCGTCGAACTTGACGCCCTTGCCAGGGTAGAAGCGTCCCGCGCCGGTGGTGGCGGTGGTCTTCATCTCGCGAATGGCCTGGGCCACCTTCTCGCGGTCGGCGACGCCCGCCTTCTCGATGGCGTCCTTGATGATCCACATGTCGCCATAGGTGGAAATCGCGTCCTGCACCACCCAGGGCTCACCCATGGTCTTGGTGAAGTCTTCGATCATTTTCTCCTGGCCCTTGCCGCCCCAGTTACCGGCGGTCACCATCACGCCTTCGAGGACGCTCTTGTCCAGCAACTTGAGCATCTCGGGCATGCCCAGCGCGGTGCCGTTCGCGATGACCGGAATACGGCCCTTGCCCAGGCCCATTTCGTTCATCTTCTCCAGGATCAGCTTGGAGTCGGGAACGTTGGTGGTCAACAGCAGCAGCATGTCGGGCCGCGTGTTGCGCAGCTTTTGCACCATGGAGGTGGCATCGGACAGGGGTGGCGTGTAGATCTCGTCGGTCACGAGCTTGAGGCCCAGCTTGGCAAAGCCGCTCTCGCGCATCGGCTTGGTGAAGCTCGCCGGCGAGGCGGTGTTGTCCATGATGATGGCCACCGTCTTGGGCGCCTGGCCGGTGGCGGTCTTGGCGACCTGCGCGAGCAGCGGCAGGGCGTGCGCGGCCTGGGCGCCTGCGGTCATGGACGTCTGAAAGACGTTCTTGTAGCCGCGGGCGGTGATGGCGTCGGAATACGACAGCGTCAGCCACGGCATGTTGGCGCGCTCGGTCACCTCGGTCACCGCCAGTGTGAACGAGCTGACGAAGGCGCCGGTGCCGGCCACCACGTCGGGCTCTGATGCCACCAGGCGCTGCGCGGCGGCTTTGGCCTTTTCAGTGGAGTCGCCCGAGTCGATCACCACCAGCTTCATCTTGGCGCCGCCCAGCGCCTTGATGCCGCCGGCGTCGTTGATGTGCTTGACGCCCAGTTCGGCGCCCTTGACGTGCATCTCTCCGCTGCGGGCCCAGGCGCCCGAAAGTGGGACGACGACGGCGACCTTGACCTCCTTGGGCTGCGCGAAGGCGGTGCCCGGAAGGCTGAGCGCGAGGCTGGCAAGGGCAGCCAGGTGCAGCATGCTGCGTCGGATAGTGGGTTTCATCATGTCTCCTTCGGGTGGTTGAATCAAACGGTCAAATCGATCACATTCCCAGGTAGGTCTGCTTGACCTTGGCATCTTTCATGAGGTCCTGGTGGGTCCCCTCCAGCGCCATGCGACCGGACTCGAGCACATAGCCATAGTCGCATGCCTCCAGTGCTTCAGCGACACGCTGCTCCACCAGCAGCAACGATACGCCCCGCTCGCGGTGGATCAGCTCGATGGTCTCAAAGATCTGGTCGGCGATCGCCGGCGCCAGCCCCATCGAGGGTTCGTCGAGCATCAGCAGCTTGGGCAGCGACGCGAGGCCGCGCCCGATGGCCACCATCTGCTGCTCTCCGCCTGACAGCGTGCCGGCCAGCTGCGCGCGCCGTTCCGCCAACCGCGGGAACAGCGCATAGATCAGCTCGAGAGATTTCGCGAACCCACGTTGCGCCTCGCGCGTCTGCGCGCCCATCTCCAGGTTTTCCAGAACGGTCATGGACTTGAACACCTGGCGCCCCTCGGGCACGTGGGCGATGCCCAATGTGGCGCGGTCGGCGGGCAGGACGCTCGCCAGATCCTTGCCCATGAAGCGGATCGTCCCGGATTCGGTGGGCACGGTGCCCGAGATGGCCTTGAACAGCGTGGTCTTGCCGGCGCCATTGGGCCCAACGATGGCGACGAAGCGTCCTTCGCCGACGGTCAGGCTCACGCCACTCAGTGCGTGCAACCCGCCGTACGACACCTTGAGGCTATCGATTTGCAGCATGCGCCATCCATTTCTTGCCGAGGTAGGCCTCGATCACTTCCGGCGCGCTGGTCACCTCGGCCGGCAGGCCGCTGGCCAGCAACTTGCCATGGTCCAGCACGATCAGGCGGTCGGCCAGCCGCACCATGGCTTGCATGGTGTGCTCGATCACCACGATGGTGATGCCCGAGCGGCGCAGGCCGTCGATCACCTTGAGCACGTGCTCCACCTCCTGCGACCCCAGGCCGGCCAGGATCTCGTCAAGCAGCATCAGCCGCGGCTTGGCGGCGGCCGCGCGGGCCAGCTCCATCAGCCGCATCTGCAGGCTGGTCAGGCCCGACGCCGGCACCGCGCCGTGCGCGCCCAGCCCGACCTGATCGAGCGCGGCCTGCGCCGCAACATAAGCATCGGCATCGAGCTCGTGCACGGAAAAGGCGGCCACGACCACGTTGTCCAGCAGGGACAGGCGCGCAAAAGGGCGCACCACCTGGAAGGTGCGGCCGATACCGGCGCGGCACAAGGCCTGCGGCGGCAGGCCGTCGATGCGCCGCCCTCCCAGGCTGACCGTTCCGGCACTGGGCGGCAGCACGCCATTGAGCAGGTTGAACAGCGTGGTCTTGCCCGCACCGTTGGGGCCGATGATCCCGAGAATCTCGCCCTGGTACACCTCGAAGGACACATCACTGACCGCCACCACGCCGCCGAAGGCTTTGGTCAGGCCGCTGACCGACATCAGCACCCCTGCCTGGGTGCGCTGCGGGGGCGCCTGCTCACGCACATAGGGACTTGAGTCCACCACCATGGGCGCGTTGACCGGCCCGTCGCGCCGAAAGCGGTTCATCACGCGCGGCAGCACGCCCTCGGGCGCGAGCAGCACCACCAGCATGATCGCCGCGCCATACACCACACCCTGGATGCCGGGAATGATGCTGCCCAATTCAGCCTGCAGGATCTCCCCTGTGGGCACCAGCAGCAGCGCGCCCAGGATCGGCCCAGCCACTGTGCCGACGCCACCGAACAAGGCCATGACCATCGCCTGCGCGGACACCAGCATGCCGAACACGCTGCTGGGCGTGACCACCAGCAGCACGACCGCATAGAAACCGCCGGTCATCCCGGTGATGGCGGCCGAAAGCACCAGCGCCTTGAGCTTCCAACGGAACGGATCGATGCCCGCGGCCTGGGCCGCCAGCTCGTTTTGCTTGATGGCCAACAGCGACAGGCCAAAGCGCGAGCGCGCCACACGAACGTTGATCAGCACCGCAAAGGTGAGCAGCACCAGCGCCAGCACCATGTACCAGCGCGCGTCACGGAACTGCATCCACATCCAGCTGTTCTCGCGCTTCATGGGCAGCGTGAGCTCGCGCAGGCCCTGCCATTCGAAGACGTACAAGATGGCCAGCGGGTAAGCCAGCATGGCCAGGGCGAAGTACAGGCCGCGCAACCGGAAGGTGGGCACACCGATCAGCGCGCCAGCGACGCCGCCCACACCCGCGGCGGCGATGATGCCGAACCAGGGAGAGATACCGAAATTGACGAACAGCAGCGTCACCGTGAACGCGCCCAGGCCGAAAAAGGCCGCGTGACCGAACGAGACCAGGCCCGAATAGCCGCTGAAGATGTTCCAGGCCACGCCCATGCAGGCCCAGATCGGCACCAGGGTGAATATCAACTGGTAGTAGGAGTTGCTGATCGACAGCGCGCCAGCCAGATACACCACCAGCGCACCGATGCCCAGCATCCATCCGCGGCGGTCGGAAAGGTTTGACTTCATGCGCGATCCGCGGATTTTCCGAACAGCCCCTCGGGCCGCAGGAACACGATGCCCAGAAACACCACGAAGATGGCCGCGTTCTGCAACTGGGTTGGCAGCACCAGCGTGGCCAGCTGCTGAACCAGCCCGATAGTCATGCCGCCCCAGAAGGCGCCGATCGTGCTGCCCATGCCACCCAGCACCACACCGGCGTACATGATGATCACGAAGTCGATGCCGACGTAAGGCTGGAACGGATAGTAGGTGGCGATCAGGCTGCCGGCGATGGCGGTGACGCCGGCACCGATGCCGAAGGCCAGCCGGTGCGCGCGCCGCACATGGATGCCCATGTAGGCCGCCGCCTCGGGGTTGTCGGCGGCCGCGCGCAGCATCTTGCCCTGGCGCGTGCGGCCAATGAAGACCGACACGGCCACGATCACGACCACAGCCAGTACGAACGACAGCGTCCGGGCCTGGTTCATGAACAAGGTAATGCCCCCGAACAGCGGACCGGCTTCCCATGCGGTGCCGGAGAACGGGGTATTGAGCGAACGTGGCACGGAACCGAAGGCAATCAGGCCCGTGTTCTGCAGTACCAGCGACAGGCCGAGCGTGAGCGTGAGCTGGGCATAGTGCCCCTCGCCCTCGACACCGACCGCCCGCACCCCCGTGACATGGCTCAGGAGCAGCTCATACACCAAGGACGCGAAGACAAACACCAGCACCGCCGAGACCAGCGAGGCCACCAGTACGCCAAGCGCAGGGCCCAGCAGCGTGGCCAGCCCGAGCTGGGTGAACACGGCCAGCGCGCCGTACATGCCCAGCATGAGGAACTCGCCTTGGGCGAAGTTCACCACACGCATGACGCTGAAGATCAGCGCCAGCCCGACGCACATCAGCCCGTAGACGCCACCCACCGCCAGGCCCGTGAACAGGACCTGCAGCAGGTTCTCAGCGAAGATGGCCGCGTCGCTCATGGTTTTTGCGTCATGTTTTGTCTTCTTGTTCTCGAGTTGTTCAGCGCGGGTCGAAGATCAGCTCAGCGCGCTCACCATCGACTTCGAAACGCCCGGCCACCGGCGCGCCCATGACGGGCACACCGCCGGTCCAGCGCCCCAGCGCGCGAACGCCCTCCTCCAGGTCGACGGTGACCAGGGTGTAGGGAATCTCATCCCGGAACGCCGCATGAAAAGGGTGGTGGCACACCGTCCAGCTGTGGATGCTGCCGCGCCGCGACAGCGGCTGCCACTGGACATCGAGCGAATGGCAGGCGCTGCACATCAGGCGCGGGTAATGGCGCAGCTTGCCGCAGGCGGCGCATCGCTGCACCGCCAACTCGCCGCGCCGGGCCGCCTCCCAGTAGGGCCGCGACAGCGGCAAGTCGGGTGGCAGCGGTTTTTGAGGCTTGGAATCCATGTTCACTCCCTGCGAAGAATGGCGACGGCGCCGTCGCCCAGGTCGCCGTAACCGGTCACCAGGCCCAGCTGCGCGTCTTTGACCTGCGCGCGGCCGGCCTCGTGACGCAGCTGGCGCACGGCCTCCACCACATGGTTGAGGCCCCAGACATGGCCCTGCGACAGCAGCCCGCCATGCGTGTTCGTCGGCAGCGCGCCGCCCAGGCGCAGGCGCCCGTCCTCGATGAAGGGCCCGCCCTCGCCCTTGGCACAAAAGCCCAGCGCTTCGAGCTGGCAGATGACGACATAGGTAAAGCAGTCGTACAGCTCCAGGAAGTCGATGTCAGCGGGGGTGACGCCGGCCATCTCGAAGCAGCGCGAAGCCGCCTTGCTGATGCCCAGGTGCGTCATGTCGGGGCGCTGGGTGATCGCCCCCGGCTGGTCGGGATGGCCCTCGGCCGTGCCGGAGATGAACACGCGCCGGTGCCGCAGGTCGCGCGCCGGCCCGGCGGCGCTGACGATCACCGCGGCGCCGCCGTCGCTCTCGAGGCTGCAGTCGAGCAGGCGGAAGGGGTCAGAGATCATGCGCGAGTTGCGATGATCTTCCAGCGTGATGGGCTTTTTCATCACGGCGTTGTCGTTGAGCAGCGCATGCTGGCGGCAGGCGATGGCCACCTCGGCGAACTGGTCGGTGGTGGTGCCGTACAGCTCCATGTGGCGCCGGGCCATGGGCGCGTACATCTGCGCCGGCGCGGCGTTTCCGATGGGGTATTCGAACTCGGTGACGTAGTGGAACTGCGGCATGGTGTGCACGCGCGCCCCGGCGCGGCCGGCCACGGCGCCGCCGGTCACGTTGCGGCCGAAGGTCAGCAGCACGTGCTTGCACACCCCACCGGCCACCGCCGCGGCGGCGGCCTGCAGCGCCATCACCGGGCTGGCGCCGCCATGCGGAATGACGGCGGAGAAGCGCAGGTCGGGAAGACCCAGGTTGTCGACGAAGTCATCGGCCGTGCCGCTGACGATGCCGATGGGGATGATGCCGTCGATGTCGCGCGGCTGCAGGCCGGCGTCGGCGATGGCCTTGATCGACGCTGCCAGCTGCAGCTCGAACGCGCCGCGTGTCTCGCCGCGCATGTAGACGGTCTCGCCCACACCGCTGATGCAGGCCTTGTCTTTGAGGGTCATGGCTGGTCTCGGGTTTGCGCCTGGGCCCCTCACCGGGCCTTGGGCAGGATGGAATTGGCGATGATCTGCTTCATGACTTCGGCCGTGCCGCCGCCGATGCGGCACATGCGGGCGTCGGCGAAGGCCCGGGCGATGGGGTATTCCCACATGTAGCCCCAGCCGCCGAAGAACTGAAGGCACTGGTCCATCACCTTGAACTGCAGGTCGGTGGTGACCAGCTTGCAGGCGGCGGCGTCCACCGGGTCGAGCTCGCGGCGCAGGTGCAGCTCGAGGCAGCGGTCGACGAAGACGCGCTGGGTCATCACCTGCGCATGCAGGCCGGCCAGCGTAAAGCGCGTGTTCTGGAAGTCGGCCAGCGTCTGGCCGAACATCTTGCGGTCGGCGGTGTAGGCGCGGGTCCACTGCAGTGCGGCTTCGGCGGCGGCGACGGCGCGGATCGCCTGCACCAGCCGCTCCTGGGCCAGCTGCGTCATGAGGATGGTGAAACCGCCGCCCTCGGTTCCCAGCAGGTTGGACACGGGCACACGCATGTCCGAGAAGAACAGCTCGGAGGTGTCCTGCGCCTTGCAGCCAATTTTCTCCAGCTTGCGCCCCCGCGTGAAGCCGGGGCTGTTGGTTTCGACCAGCAGCAGGCTCACGCCGCGCGCTTTTTGCGTGGGGTCGGTCTTGCAAGCCAGCAGCAGCAGGTCGGCACTGTGGCCGTTGGTGGTGAACACCTTCTGCCCATTGACCACGTACTGGTCGCCGTCGCGGATAGCCTGGGTGCGGATGTTCTGCACGTCGCTGCCGCCCGAGGGCTCGGACATGCCCAGGGCCACCACCACCTCACCGGTCGCCATGCGCGGCAGCCATTTGCGCTTTTGCTCCTCGGTGCCGAAGTCCACGAGGTAGGGCGCAACGATGTCCGAGTGCAGGTAGAACGTGGGGCCGGTGGCGCCGACGTACGCCATCTCTTCGACGAGGATGGCGCTGTAGAGAAAATCGGCGCCCATGCCTCCGTACTCGGTGGGCGCATTGCACAGCAGCAGGCCGAGCTCGCCGGCCTTGTGCCACAGCGAGCGCGGCACCTGGCCGTCGCGCTCCCACTGGGCGTGATGGGGCGTGACGTGTTCTGCGATGAAGCGCTTGACGGTGTCGCGAAACGCTTCGTGTTCTGAGCTGAAGATGGTGCGTGAGATCATGGTTGGTTGACGTGGCAACAGCCACCGGGATTTGTCAAGCGTTCGATAGTGGCACAGTCGTAGCCAACCTCGGCCAGCACCTGGCCACTGTGTTCGCCCAGGCGCGGCTGCATGCGTGTCATGCGCATCGGCGAGGCCGACAGGCTGACCGGCGCCGCGGCGAACCGCATCAGACCTTCGCTCGGATGCTCGGTCACGGTCCAGAAGTTCACGCTGTTCAGGTGCGGGTCGTCACGCAGGTCTTCCAGGCTGTTGACCACCGAGTACGGCAGGTCGGCGTTGTTGAGAAGGGCCAGCCACTGCGCATTGGTCTTGCGCGCGGCCTGGCGTTCGACCTCGTCCCACACCACGCGAAAGTGCTTCTGGCGCGCGGCGAAGGTGGCAAAGCGCGGGTCGTCCATGATCTCGGGCGCACCTGCCAGCTGGAAGAACTCGCGCCAGTTGGCGTCGGAGTAGGGCAACAGAGCCAGGTAGCCGTCCATCGTCTTGTACGGGCGGCGCGAGGCGGTGCTCACCGGCTGGTAGCCCATGGGGCCTTCGGGCGGCTCGAACACGTGGGCCCATTGATGTTCGGCCATGTTGAAGGCCACCAGGCCCTCGAACATGGCGACGTCGACCTGCTGGCCCTCGCCGGTGCGCTCGCGGTGCATCAGCGCCGCGGCGATGCCGTAGGCCGCGTGCAACGCACCCACCTTGTCGGCCAGGATGGTGGGCATGAAGCGCGGCTGGCCGGCCACCACCGACTGCAGCTGCGCCAGGCCGGTCGCCGCCTGGCCGATGTCGTCGTAGGCCGGCCGGCCGCCGTAGGCGCCCTCGTCGGCATAGCCGGTGACGTGGCAGTACACCAGCCCGGGATTGTCCTTGGACATGCTGGCGTAGTCCAGCCCGAGCTTGTTGGCCGCCGGCGTGCGCAGCGAGTGCAGCAGCACGTCGCAGTCGCGCGCAAGGCGCGTGAGCACCTCACGGCCCTCGGGCGTCTTGAGGTCGACCACGATGCTGCGCTTGCTGCGGTTGCTCGATAAGAAGAACGCCCCCATCAGCGGCGAGCGGCGCGGACCGATCGAGCGGGTGAGGTCGCCCTCGGGCGGCTCGAGCTTGATCACGTCGGCGCCCATGTCGCCCAGGTACTGGCCAGCCAGCGGCCCGAAGATCATCGAAGCGATCTCCAGCACACGCACGCCCGCAAGCGGGCCGCTCTTGGCTTCGGTCATGGCCGTGGTCAGAGGATCGCCAGCGGCGTCAGTGGGCTGCCGGTGGCGCCCTCGATCGGCAAGGCCGCCGCCACGAACAGGAACTCGCGCCGGCCGGTGGCCACCAGTGGCTCCAGCAGCAGGCCTTCGAGCAGCGGAATGCCAAAGTCACGGATCACGCACTGGTGCACCGGAAACACCGTGCCTTCGGCGAAAGGCAGCACTTCCACGGCGTAGTTGTCGGCGCCGATGATGGCCACGTCTTGCTGGGCCAGCCACAGCCCGGCTTC
Source organism: Comamonadaceae bacterium (assembly GCA_947476465.1). Taxonomy (GTDB): domain Bacteria; phylum Pseudomonadota; class Gammaproteobacteria; order Burkholderiales; family Burkholderiaceae_C; genus Ramlibacter. Next base: position 27,667 of record CANJQN010000028.1, read on the forward strand.
GTGGTCAATGCCCGGCTCGGTGTTGAAGTCCACGAGCTTCTTGCCCTTTTGCTGGGCCAGCCAACCAGTGTGGATCAGGATGACGTCGCCGGCTTCGATGCGCAGGCCGTCCTGCTTGAGGCAGGCCTCGATGTCGGCGCGGGTCACCACCTCGGTGTTGGTGAGCGGGCGGCCGCGCAAGGCCACCACGTCGATCAGCAGGCCGCGCGTGACGGCCGGCGGCATCTTCTCGACGCCCAGGCGGGTGGCGCCGTTGCTGCGCATGGTGGTCTCACGGTAGTTGTTGAACATGCGCTCGTCGCACCAGCCGTGGCACAGCGCATCGATGTGGGTGCCCAGGTGCAGCGGCAGGACCACCGTGTCCTCGGCGACGGACCAGCCGCCCGGGCGCCGTTGACCGGCGGCGTAGTCGCCACCATCGCGGCCCATGAAATGCTGCAAGCCCGCGCGATGCGGCGGCACCGGCGTCTTGCTTGACAGGATCTGCGCCAAACGCACCACCTGGCCGGTGCGCACCAGGCCCGCCGCGCGTCGCACCTGGTCGGGCCCGACGTGGTTCAGGGCGCCGGCTTCGTCTTCGGGGCCCCAGCGGCCCCAGGCATTGGGGCGGGTGTTCGTGAATGTGTCGGTCATCTCAGGTCTCTTTTCAGTTGCGCTGCGCTGACGGCAGCAAAGTGTGCAGATTCATCTTCTGCAGCTTGCCGGTGGTGGTGAGCGGCAAGGCGTTCACGGTGGTGAAGTGATAGATCTGCGGCACCTTGTAGGCCGCCAGCTCACGCTTGCAATGGGCCTTGAGTTCGTCGGCGGTCGGCGGGACGCCCGGCTCGGCGATGATGATGGCGGCCAGCGCTTCATCGAGCGTGGGGTGGGGCACGCCGATCACGTAGGCGCTGCGAACGCCGGGATGGCGCATCAGGCTTTCCTCGACCTCGGCCGGGGCGATGTTGATGCCGCCGCTCTTGACCATTTCCTTGAGCCGCCCGCGATAGTACAGCCGCCCCTGCTCGTCCATCGTGCCCAGGTCGCCGGTAAGGAACCAGCCGTCGGCATCGTAGGACTCAGCGGTTTTTTCCGGCTCTTTGTAGTAGGCCTTGAACAGCGGTCCCTTGGTGCGGATCTCGCCGACCTCGCCCAGGGGCAGCGACGCGCCGGTCTCGATATGACAGATACGGGCGGTAACGCCCGGCAGCGGCTGGCCGACCGATTGCAGGCGAATCTCCAGCGGCTCGGCGGCGTCGGTGACGGCGCAATTGCCGTAGGTCTCGCTCAGGCCATAGACGTTGCAGATCTCGCGCAGGCCCAGGTCCACCGCCATTTGCATCTGCTCGGGCGTACCGATGGCGGCGCCGCTGCGCAGGCTGGACAAGTCGCGGCCAGGCCGATCAGGATGCTCGTAAAGCGCCTGCACGATGTTGGGCGTGGCGTAGGCGATGGTGCAGCGCTCGCGCTCGATCAGTGCCAGCGCCTCGGTGGCGTCGAAGCTCTCCTGCAGCACCACGCAGCCGCCGTGGGTGTACAGATTAGGGAAGGCGTTGACACAGCCGAAGCTCCAGAACATCGAGACAGCCAGCCACAGCCGGTCGCCCTGCGTGACGTGCTGGCGTTCGCCGATGTGGAAGGCGTTGTGGATCCAGTTGCGATGTTGCAGCAGGATGCCCTTGGGGGCGGCGGTCGAGCCGGAGGTGTAGAGCAGCATGCCCACGTCGTCGGGTCCGACAGCGGCGCCCGCGGCGTCCACCTGCGACTGCGGCACCACGCTGCCGCCTTCCACCATCTGGGCCCAGCTGCGCTCGCCGGCGGCGGCATCCGGCCGGGGCGGCTGGGCCGCATCGGCGGCCACCCAGACGATGCCCTGCAAGTCGGGCAGGCGCTGCGCTCGCGGCTGCATGGCGCCGAGCATGGCGTGGAAGTCGGCACGCAGGAAGCGGTCGACGCCAATAATCCAGCGCACCTGGGCATGTCCCAGGGTGTACTCCATCTCGCGCGCCGTGGCCCAGGTGTTCAGGCCGACGGAGATGGCCCCCAGCTGCTGAAGCGCCAGGAACGACAACACCCACTCGGCGCGGTTGCCCATGAGGACGGCGACCGCATCGCCGCGCCGCACGCCCAGCGCCGCCAGGCCGCGCGCCGTGCGCTGCACTTCGTGGCCAAGCTGCGCATAGGTCATCCGCACAGCTCCCGCCACCAGGGCTTCGCGCTCGGCGTAGCGGACGGTCTGCTCCTGGATCAACTGGGGAATGGTCTCACTGCGGGGCAGCTGCATGCTGATGCCTCTTTTTTGTCTTGGATTCAAATGGGTCCCGGCGGCGGGCCTTAGCCCAGGCCGACCCAGACCGCATCGATGTCCTGGGTGGCGGTGGGCGATCGCATGGGAAGCGCGGTGCAATAGCGCCCACCGCTGAAGATCAACGGATCGCCGTCCGAGTAGCGCATGCGCAGCACCCGGCCGACGAACAGGATGTGGTCGCCGCCCTCGATCGTGCGCTCGGTAGCGCATTCGAAGCTGGCCAGCGCCCCGGGCAGCAAGGGCGATCCGCCGAGCCCGTCTTCCACATCCAGGCCGCCGAACTTGTCGGCCGCGGGCGTGGCGAAGCGGTGAGACATCTCGGGCTGGTTGGCCGCCAGCACGTTGATCGCAAAGTGCCCCGAAGCCAGGAAGGCCGGCAGCGATGCCGCCTTGCGCACGATGCTCCAGAGCACCAGGGGCGGATCCAGCGACAGGGCCGAAAACGAGTTGGCCGTCAGGCCCTCGCGCTTGCCGTGCGCGCCGGTGGTGATCACCGTCACGCCCGTGGGAAAGCGCCCCAGGGCGTTGCGCAGCTGGCGGCTGTCGTGCGTGCCGTCAAGCAGGACTTCGGTGGTGGCCATGCAGGCGTGTCTTTGTGCGGTGTTACCAGGTGATCCTGGGCGCGACCTTCTCGGCCAGCAGCGTCATGGACTTGCGCGCGAGAACCGGGTCTTTCCAGTCCATGCCCGCATACAGCAGGGTGCCGAAGGTGCCGGTGACCTCGCGCAGGGCGTTGAGCTGATCGGCCACGCTGGAGGGCGTGCCGTAAATCACCAGCTCTTTCTTCACATCCTCCAGTGTCACGGCGTCGTCGGGCATGTTGGGATCGTTCTTGAACACAGCCAGCCCGCCGCGGCGCTTGATCTTCTTGAACAGCGAGTTGTAGTAGTAGTGGTAGGGGCCGTCGGATCCCATGGCATAGGCCTTGGCGGTGGCTTCGTCGTCGGCGACGAAGACCGAGCGCGCCACGCGCCAGGTCGCGGTATCGGGCGTGCGGCCGACGCGCTCGCAACCTTCGACGAATTTCGTCCAGTGCGAGCGCACCCACTTGGGCAGCAGGAAGTTGGCCGAGATGGCGTCCCAGCCGCGGGCGGCGGCCTCGGTGATGCCTTGCGAGAACGGCGCGACCGCAGTCACCACGATCGGCGGGTGCGGCAGCTGCAGCGGCTTGGGGATGCGGCCCATGCCGGTCTCGGGAATGAAGGTGCGCTGGGTGGAGATGTTCCAGAACTGGCCCTGGATGTTGTAGGGCGGCTCGGTGGCCCAGATCTGAAGCACCTGGTTGATGGCCTCCAGGAACATCGCCGGGCGGTTCATGTCCATGTTGCCTAAGGCTTCGGCATCCGAGGGCAGCGCACCGGGGCTGATGCCCAGGTTGAAACGCCCGCCCAGCATGTGGTCGAGCATGGCGATCTCGCTGGCCAGCGCCGCCGGATGGTGGTTGGGCATGTTGATCGTGCCGGTGCCTAGGCGAATGTTCTTGGTCGCGGAGATCAGCGAGGCCATGAAGATGGCCGACGAGGTGATGTTTTCCTCGGGGTCGGTGGAATGCTCGCCGCAATAGCCTTCGACATAGCCCAACTCGTCGGCCAGGATGAAGGCGTCGCGGTCTTCGCGCAGCGACTGTTGCCAGTCCTTGCCGATCGGGTGCATTGGCATCGTGAAGAAGCCGAGCTTCATGGTTTGTCCTTTGTGGTCACTTGTTCAGAGGTTCAAATCGCGAATGCGGATTCTGTCGGGGACGCTCTCGGCGAGGCTCCGGGAGATTCGGCCAGCGCCAGGCTGCGTTCGATCCGCAGGGCGCAGGCGCGCGCCGCCGTCAACACCTTGTCTTCGTCGGGCCGATGGTCAGCGCTGGCGATCATGCTGACATGCACCGCGCCGGCCAGCTCGTCGCCCGAGCGGATCGGCACCGCATACCCGACGATGCCGGCCACCGTCTCCTCCCGACTGATGGCCCAGCCCGCTTTGCGGATGAGATCGTACTCGGTCGCCAGGGCGCCGGCGTTGGCCAGGGTGTGCTCGGTGAACCGGCGCAGCGGGCTTTGCATCGCCTGGGACGCGAGCTCCGGCGCATGGGCGGCGAACAGCTTGCCCGTGGCCGTGCTGTGCAGGTACAGGGGAACACCCAACTGCACCTTGAGCGAGACCCGCAAGCCGCTGAGGCAGCGGTCGGCGTAGAACACCCGGCGGCCCCTGCGCAGGCCCAGGTAGGCGTCGTGCCCGATCTCGTGGGCCAGGACTTCCAGATGGGGCCGGGCATGATGGCGAACGTCGAGCGCCTCGACCGTCACGCGGGCCAGATCACGCATGCGGGGGCCGACGCCATAGCGCAAATCCCCATTCACAGCCAGCACACCGGCCGCCACCATGGTCTTGAGCATGTTGTGCAGACTGCTGGCCGGCAGCGACAAAGCGTCCCGGATCTCGCTCAGGCGCTGGCCCTCCTCCTGGCCGACCAGCAGGTCAAGGATGTGGAAGCTGCGCAAAAAACGTTCTGGGTTCATACAGGCGGTGAGCCGGGGCTGTCTTTATTTCGGATTTACGAATCTGAATTCTTGAATACCGAAAATCTAACAGGCCCAGCCCCGGCTGGCAAGTCGCACTGCGACCCGGGCTTGTGCGGGTTGACGGCAGGACGGCACCGGATGTATGTTCAGATTCGAGGATTTTCCTTCCAATTTGCGAATTCTAGGAGAGCCGCTTGACCCTGCACCAACCCCTGGCATGCGCGCGCCTTTGCCGAGGAATCGCATACCGGGTCGGCCGGCCAGCAACCGAGTGAGGCAACTCTAAAATCAAGCACATGAATCCGGACCGTTACCTTCGCACGTTCGACATCCTCACTCTGCTGGTCAATCACAAGGAAGGTCTGCGCCTGACCGAGATCAAGGACGTCCTGGGCTTGCCCGTGAGCAGCGTCCACAACGTCCTTCAGACCATGGTCAGCGCCGACGTGGTGGTGGTCGACGACGACCTGCGCTATTCGGTGGGTCCGCGCACCGTGGCGCTGGCGCTGCGCACGGTGCAGTCTCTGGACGTGCGCAGCCTGGCCCGCCGGCCGCTGCAGGATCTTGCGCGCGAGATCGGCGACGACGTGTACCTGGGCCTTCGCCTTGGCAAGCGCGTGATCTACGCCGACCGCATCCTCGGCACGCAGCGCATCTCGCTGGACATCCGGCTCGGCGAGGCGCTGCACCTGCACAGCACGGCCACAGGCAAGCTGTTCGCCGCCTACGACGACAAGCTGGCCGCACACGCCCTGGCGGACAGGCTGCCCAAGTTCACCCCGCACACCATCACCGACCCGCGCGAGCTCGAGCGCGCATACGCGCGCATCCGCGAGATCGGCTATTCGCGCAGCGAGGAAGAATCCTTCTCCGGGGTGGTCGGCTATGCGGTGCCGATCCGCGACGCGGCGGGCGCACTGGCCGCGGCGGTGCACGTCTCGGTACTCGCCACCCGTGCGACCAAGGCGCATGAGAAAAAGCTGCTGGCGGCCGCCAGCGCCTGCGCCGAGCAGGTCGAGCGGCTGCTGGGAAATTTCCGCGACAAGACCACCAAGCCGGAAAAGCCTTCCCCTCGCCGCGGCGCCTGAACACCACGCCGTGCCGCCCCCACCGTCACGGGGAATCGGCAAGATACCCAGCGCGCCATGATCATCATCGATGCGCCAGGGGGGGTCCCGCTCTCGTGATTCGCATCGGCGCACAACACACTTGGCTCAATGGCCGAACGGGGCATTGCCATGCCGGCACGTCGCCCAATGCCTTGCCCGGTGACGCAAGCCGTCATCCCTGCTATAGTTGTTTTCACAAACACGTAGTTTGTTTCGCATTTTCGAATACTTTCGGAGACAACCCATGCCCCATTCGCACTCGCCCTCCCGCCGCGCGCTCGGCCGCAGCATGGCAGCCCTCGCAGGCCTCTCGCTCGGGCTGCCGCTGGCCTCCGTCGCTCAGGGCGTCTACCCGGACAAACCCGTCAGGATGGTGGTGGGCTTTGCGCCCGGCGGCTCCGACATCTCGGCCCGCATCGTCGCGCAAAAGCTCTCGCTACTGTGGGGCCAGTCGGTCATCGTGGACAACAAGCCCGGCGCGGGCGGCAACATCGGCGCGGACATCGTCTCCAAGTCTGCGCCTGACGGCTATACCATTTTGCTGACCGTCAACTCCTACACCATCAATACCACTGCCTACAAGGGCCTGAGCTGGGATCTGCTGCGTGACTTCGTGGCGCTTGGCCGCTACGGCTACTCACCCATGGTGGTGGTGGTCAACGACAAGCTGCCGGTGCGCACGATGGCCGAACTGGTGGCCTACGCCAAGGCCAACCCCGGCAAGCTCAACTACGGCTCAGCCGGGCTCGCCACGGCACCGCACCTGGCGGCCGAAAGCTTCTCCCAAGCCACCGGCCTGACCATGACGCACATTCCGTACAAGGGCTCGGGCCCCTCCGTTCAGGCCCTGTTGGCCAATGAGGTGCAGCTTTCGTTCGGCGCACAGTCGGCCTTCGATGCATTCATCAAGGCTGGCCGCCTGCGTCCGCTGGCGGTCACCACCGCGACCCGTCAGGCCGCCCTGCCCGATCTGCCGACCGTCAAGGAAGCCACTGGCGTCGACTTCGACTCGGAGATTTGGTATGGCCTGTCGGCGCCGATCAAGACGCCACAGGCGCTGGTCAACAAGATCGGCGAAGACCTGCGCAAGGTCATGGCCGATCCGGACACGCAGTCGCGCCTGCGCGAGGCCGGCGTGCAGCCGTCTTATATGTCGCCCAGTGAAATGGGCCAGCTGATGCAAAAGAACGTCGCCACCTGGCGCGAGGTGATCACCCGCATCAAGCTCAGTCTCGATTGAGTTGCAGCTGGGTTTGAACCATGCTGGCAACGGGGTAAACCCCTTGGACGCATGGATCGGGTCTGATATAGTTTTCTTGGTTCGGGATTTAGATTCGATTTTTCGAAATACAACGAACACAAACATCCGCGCCGCGCGAACACCGCCGGCGCTTCACATGGAAGGTCGACATGGGAAATCAAATCAAGGTCGGGGTGGTCGGCAGCGCGGTATTCGCGCCTCGCAACCCCGAGCGCTTCTTCCTGGAGGAAGCGCTGCACGCGGCGACACAAGCCGCCCTGCGCGACGCGGGCATCACCATCGAGGACATCGATGGCATCGTGGTCGCATCATGTGACCAGCAAGACGGGCGGGCCATCGCCATCATGATGGCCTCGGGCTCGGTCGGCGGCGTCGGCCGCGATCTGATGTCCACCCCCTCATGCGGGGAGCACGCCTTTGTGCTGGGGGCGCTGCGAGTGCGCTCGGGCATCTTCCGCACGCAGCTGGTGCTGTCGTGGAACCCGATGGAGACGGCCGATCTGGAAGAAGTCCAGCGCCTGGCCACCGACCCCTACTACCACCGCAAGCTGCCGCAGGACGACCTGGCCTCGCACGCGCTGCAAGCCGTCGCGATCGAAGCCAAGGTGCCCGGCGCGCGCGAGGCCGCCTTCTCCGTGGTCGAGACCAATCGCCGCCACGGCCGCGAAGCCTACCCCGAGTATGCGGAAGCACCAGTGCAACGCGTGCACATCGAAGGCGGCCGCATGCTGCGCTACCCCATCAACGAAGGCATGGTCACCCCCCCCGCCTTCGGCGTGGTGGCCATGGTGCTGGCCAGCGACGACTGGATCGCTGAGCACAAGAGCCCGTCGCCCGCCTGGATCCAGGGCATGGGCTGGGCCACCGAGCCCGCCTTCATCGGCGACCGCGACCTGAGCACCGCGCCCTCGCTGCGTTCGGCTACCGAGCAGGCCTACAAGGAAGCTGGTGTGTCCATCGACAATCCGAAGTTCGACCTGGCGGAGGTGTCCGACACCACGCCCTACCAGCAGCTGATGGCCCTGGACGCCCTGGGCCTTTGCCCGCGTGAGCAGTGGTCCACGGCGGTAGCGGCCGGCCGCTTCGCTCGCGAAGGCGACATGCCGGTCAACCTCTCAGGCGGCTCGCTGACCTTCAATCCCTTGTTCGCCAGCGGTCTCATGCGCATCGCCGAAGCCGCCAACCAGACGCGCGGCAAAGCGGGTGCCCACCAGAAGATCGGGGTCAAGACAGCAGTGGCCCATGGCTCCAGTGGCCAGGCCATGCACTACAACACCGTGGTCGTCTTCGGCCACCAACCTCGGGAGAATGCCAAATGAAGAAGATCCCCCGCGTGGGCATCATCGGCATCGGCCAGTCCAAGCATCAGGCCAAACGCAACGACGCCAATTACCCTGAGCTCGTTCGCGAGGCGGTCAAGCTGGCCATGGCCGATGCCAAGCGCGAGCTCGACGACATCGAGGCCGTGGTGTATTCGCTCGCACCCGACGCCCTGCTGGGCATCGGCAATGCCGAACGCCAGGGCGTCGATGCCGTCGGCGCGCGCAACAAGCGCTTCATGCGGATCAACACGGGCGGCGCCACCGGCGTGTCATCGCTGGCCGCGGGCCATTCCCACATCCTGGCTGGCGCTTGCGACATCGTGCTGGTGGCCGGCGCCGACAAGGTGGGCGAGTGCGGCGATTCGCAGACCATTTTGAACAAGATCTGGGACCCGGCCTACGAGCGCTCGCTGCCCCTGGGCACCATCACCATGCTGGCGATGTCGGCGGTGCGCTACATGCACAAGTACGGCATGACCGAGGAAGACATGGCGCGTGTGGTGGTCAAGAACCGCTACCACGCCTCGCTCAACCCCAACGCCCATCTGCGCGTTCCCACCACCATCGAAGAGGTGATGGCCTCGCGCATGATCTCCTACCCGATCAAGCTGTTCGACGCCTGCCCGCAGACCAGCGGCGGCTGTGCGATGGTGCTCGCGTCTGAGGACTACATCAAGCGCAACCAGCTGGACGCGGTCTGGATCACCGGCGTCGGCCAGAACTCCGAAAGCTACTTCATCGGTGACCGCATGGGCAACGGCTACACCGCCGACCACGCCGACGCGGTGGCCCTGGGCGAAGCGATCCACCGCGCCTACCGCATGGCTGGCATCACTGATCCGGTCAAGCAGATCGACGTCGCCGAGCTGTACGCACCGTTCTCCAACACCGAGTTCCACTCGATCGAGGCGGCGGGTCTGGCGGAGCTCGGCAAGTCGCCGCAGATGCTGCGCGAAGGCCAGTTCTACATCGGCCAGCGCAACGTGGTGAACCCCTCGGGTGGCATTTTGTGCGCCAACCCGATCGCGGTCAGCGCCATGCTCCGCGTGGCCGAAGCCGCCCTACAGGTGTGGGGCAAGGCCGGCGGACACCAGGTCAAGGGCGCCAAGCGCGCCGTCGGCTCGGGCAACGGCGGCGATCACCAGCTCTTCGGCGCCATGGTCGTCGAAGCCTGAACACGAACTTTTTCATTTTTTCGCGAAGGACCCATGACATGGAACTGATGACGCGTACCGAGACCTGGAACATCACGTACAGGCACGCTCTCGGCGAGACCGCCAGCTACTTCTTTCAGCAGCTGCGAGACAACAAGCAGATCTACGGCCGCCGGGAAGCCAAGACCGGCCGGGTGCAGGTGCCCCCGCGCGCCTTCTCCGACGAATCCCTGGAGCCCACGACCGACTGGGTGCCGGTAGGCCCTGAGGGCACGATCGAGTGCTTCACCATCGTCTACGCCGCCTTCAACGGTCTACCCGATCCGCCCTACGCCTTCGGCTATGTGCTACTCAAAGGTGCTGACACCGCCATCGGCGGCTACTTCAAGGGCCTGGACCTCACCGACAGCGCGGCGGCCGCCGCCAAGCTGAAAGTGGGCACCAAGGTCATGACCCACTTTGCAGAAAAGCGCGTCGGCGACGTGCTCGACTTCTGGTTCGAGCTGGTTTGATGAACCCCCTGGTCAGGCCAAGCCAGTCCTGACCTGACCTGACCTGACCTGACCTGACTCGCGGGCCCAGCCGGCATCAGACCGCGCGGGCCCGTTGCCGTTTCGACCCAAGGAGACAAAGATGATTGATCACAAGCTTTCACGACGCACGGTGCTGGGCGCCGCAGCCGTATTCACCGGTGGCATGGCCCTGCCCTCCCTGGCGCAGGCCCAGGACACCACGGTCCATCTGTATGTGGGCTTTCCGCCCGGCGGCTCGGGCGACCTGTTCGCCCGCATCCTGGCCGACGGCCTGCGCGAGGAGCTCAAGCGCCCGGTGATCGTCGAGAACCGCCCGGGTGGCGGCGGCATGACCGTGGCCGTCAACTTCATGCGCGCGGCCAAGGACGGCAACCATCTGATGCTGGCCACCGGCTCCACCGCGATCGCCGCGCCGATCTCGCGCGCCAAGTCGCCCTACAACCCGGTCGAGGACTTCCAGTGGCTGGCGCTGCTGTCCAACGCGCCTTTCGTGATCGCAGTCAACGCGGGTCTGCCGATCAAGAACCTGAAGGAACTGGTGGCCTACTGCAAAGAGCGCCCGGGCCAGCTGTCGTACGGCCATGCCGGCCTGGGCACCACAGTGCACCTGGCCGCGGAAATGTTCAAGGACCGTGCGGGGATCAACGTGCAAGACGTTCCCTATGCCGGCAGCGCTCCGGCCATCACCGCCACCATTGGCGGCACCGTGCAGTTCATCGTGGAGACCGCTGGCACCTTGCTGCCGCATCACAAGTCGGGCCGACTGCGCATCATCACCTCCATGGCCGAGGCCCGTGAGAAGGTTCTGACGAACGAAGGCTTTCCTACCCCGACCTCGCGCGAGGAAGGCTTCGACCTGATCGCCGGAACCTCCAACCTGCTGGCGCTGCCCCTGGGCACTCCGCCGGCCGTGACCGAGGTGCTAGCCAAGGCCACGACGGCCGTGATGTCCAACCCGGCCATCCTGGAAAAGCTCGACAAGTTCGGCATCACCACCTTTAGCAACTCCGGCCCGGCCCAGGCCCGCGCCTTCGTGACCAGCGAAGTCGCGCGCTGGACGCCCATCGTCAAGAAGCTCGGCATAGCGCTTTAACCGATATGAAGACGCCCCTGTGCCGCAAGCTCGGCTGCGAGCTCCCGATCTTCGCCTTCTCCCATTGCCGTGACGTGGTGGTGGAGGTCACCAAGGCTGGCGGCTTTGGCGTGCTGGGGGCGTCCACCTTTTCTCCCGAAAAGCTCGAGGCCGAGCTGCGCTGGATAGACCAGCACACAGGCGGCCGGCCCTACGGCGTGGACGTGATCATCCCGACCACCTACGACAAGGAAGCCGAGAAGTCCCTCGAGGATCTGCACAAGCTGATCCCGCAGGAACACCGCGACTTCATGGAGAAGATCCTCACCGAGGCCGGCATCCCGCAGCTGCCGCCCGACGAAAAAGAGCGGGTCGAGCGCGAGATCGTGCAGGGCCGCGGCGGCATGACGCCCGACGGCGCCCGCCGGCTGCTGACGGTCGCGCTCACGCATCCGCAAGTCAAGATGGTGGTGAGCGCGCTGGGTTCGCCGCCACCGGACATCATCGAGCAACTGCGTTCCCGTGGCATCGTCATCGGCGCGATGTGCGGCAAGGCCGAGCATGCCGCGCGGCACATGAAGGCTGGGGTCGAAGTGATCGTGGCGCAAGGCACCGAGGCCGGCGGCCACACCGGCGAGATCGCCACCATGGTGCTGGTGCCGCAGGTGGTCGAGGCCTGCGGTCCTGGCATTGCGGTGCTGGCGGCTGGCGGCATCGCCCGCGGCAGCCAGATCGCCGCCGCGCTGGCGCTGGGTGCGCAGGGCGTGTGGTGCGGCACGGTCTGGCTCGGCACGCGCGAGAGCGAGCTCGACCCGTTCGAAAAGCAGGTCCTGTTCGACGCCCGCGCCGACGACGCCGTGCGCCGCAAGGCGCGCACTGGCAAGTCCGTTCGCATGATCAAGAGCCGCCTGTCCGAAGCCTGGGAGCAGCCCGGCGCGCCCAAGTACCTGCCGACGCCACTGCAGGGTATCCTGTACAACGAGATGCATGCCCGCGTGGTGCGGGCCAAGCGCAAGGATTTTTATTCGGGCCCGGCCGGTCAGGTGGTGGGCATGCTTACCGAAGAAACCAGCGTGCGCGACGTCATGTACCGCATGCAGACCGAGTACCTCGAAGCGGTCGAACGACTGCAGCAACTCACGGACACCCAACAATGAGCACACCCGAAGTCCTGGTCGAGGTCGACGACGGCCTGATCATCATCACCATCAACCGGCCCGACCAGAAGAACGCCGTCAACCGCGCCGTCTCGTACGGCGTGTGCGAGGCCGTCGACGAGATGGACCGCAACCCGCAACTGCGCGCCGGCATCCTCACCGGAGCGGGCGGCACCTTCTGCTCCGGCATGGACCTCAAGGCTTTTCTGCGCGGCGAGATCACGCGCGTGGATGGCCGCGGCATCCTGGGAATTGCCCGCACGCCACCCCAAAAGCCCCTGATCGCGGCCATCGAAGGTTACTGCCTGGCCGGCGGTTTCGAATCCATGCTGGTGTGCGACCTGGCGGTCACCGCCCGCAATGCGAAGTTTGGCCTGCCCGAGGCCAAACGCGGCCTGGCGGCCGCCGCCGGCGGGCTGTTGCGCCTGCCCCGTCTGGTGCCTCAGCGCATCGCGATGGAGATGGCGCTGACCGGCGACATGTGGACCGCCGAACAGCTGGCGCCCTACGGCCTGTTCAATGCCATCGTCGAACCCGGCCAGGCGCTGGCAGAAGCCAAGAAGCTGGCGCGACGCATCATCGCCAATGCGCCCCTATCAGTGGCGGTCAGCAAGCGCGTGATCGTCGAGCAGCGCGATTGGCCGCTGGCCGAGATGTTCGCCCGCCAGGACCCCATCGCCGACCCGGTGTTGACATCCAGCGACGCGCGCGAAGGTGCAACCGCCTTCGCCGAGAAGCGCGCGCCCAACTGGACGGGGCGATAGCCCCCGCTGGGCCCGGCTAAGCGGCGGGCCTCAGCTTCGCAGACCGCCGAAGAAGGACCAGCTCATGGCCATCAGCCAGCCGTGGTCCACCGGCAGGTTCACACCGGTGATGGCGCTGGCTTCGTCAGACAGCAGGAAGGCCGCGGCCTGCGCCACCTCGCGGGTGGCGACCATCCGGCCAGAGGCGCTGGCGGCCGCCATGCGAGCTTCATCGCGCAGCCCTTGGTCGATCGACACCTGCATGGCCGGCGTCAACACGGCGCCAGGCGAGATGCAATTGACCCGAACACCACGCGGGCCCCACTCACCCGCCAGGTTCTCCGTGACGCCGATCACGGCGGCCTTCATGGGGCCGTAGGCGTGGAGTGGCGTCGAGCGAATCCCGGAGATGGAGGCCAGATTGACGATCGCGCCGCGGCCACGCTGTGCCATGCGGTGGCCGAAGGACACGCAGCAAGCATGGGTGCCGCGCAGGTTGACCTCGAACACCCGGTTGAAGGTGGCAAACGGCACCGCCTCGGGTGGCGACCCCTGGCCCTGCAGGATGCCGGCCGAATTGAGCAGCATGTCCACTGGGCCGACCTCGGCTTCGACGCGTGCCGCCATCGCCTCGATGTCCTCCACCGAAGAGACGTCCAGGCCCCACGACCGCCCGCCGATCTGCCGTGCCACCTGCGCGGCGGCATCGGCATTGAGATCGAGCACCACCACCGTGGCACCGCGCTCGGCCAAAAGCTCAGCACAAGCGCGGCCGATGCCGCTGGCGCCGCCGGTGACCACGGCCACCCGGCCGGTGAAGGTATTGTTCATTGGGACACCTCTTTCGCAGCCGCTGTCGTGGCCGCCTTTGTTGCGGCGGCGCGCGGCCCGCCAGTGATAAAACCTTCGTAGCCCTTGTCCGCCACCGCCTGGCATTCAGTGCGATAGATACCGATCTTGGCCGCATAGGGCATGAAGACCCGCGGCTTGCCGGGAATGTTGGCGCCCAGGAACCAGGAGTTGGCCATGGGCAGCAGCGTGGCGTTGGCGGCCGCGTTGACATGGTCGACCCAGCGGTCCTGCGCCTGCACGGTCGGCTCGATGGTGGTGCGGCCCCACTGTTCAAGCCAGGTCAGGCAATCGGTGATCCAGTCGATGTGGTGCTCGATGCCCACCACCATGTTGACCAGCACCGAGGGGCTGCCGGCGCCGGTGACGATGTACAGATTGGGGAAACCCGCCGTCATCAGGCCCAGCAGGGTGCGCGGGCCATGGGCCCATTTCTCGCGCAGGGTCAGCCCGCCTCGGCCCTGGATGTCGATGCCAAGCACCGCGCCGGTCAGCGCGTCGTAACCCGTGGCGCAGACCAGCACGTCGATCTCGTACTCGGCGTCGCTGGTGCGCACTGCGTTGGATGTGAAGCGCTCGATCGGCGTCTTGCGCAGGTTCACCAGCTTCACGTTGGGCCGGTTGTAGGTTTCATAGTAGCCGGTGTCCACGCAGATGCGCTTGGTGCCCAACGGGTGGTCGTAGGGGCACAGGTCCTCGGCCACGGCCGGGTCCTTGACGATGCCCCGGATGCGCGCGCGCACGAAATCGGAGATGGTGTCGTTGGACGCCTTGTTGACCATCAGGTCGTTGAAGCTGTGCACGAAGTTCACGCCGCCCTTGTCCCAACGGCGCTGGTACTCGGCTTCACGCTGCCGCGCATCGACATCGAGAGCACCCTTGGCGCTGAACTCGTAGAGCGTGCCAACTTCGCGCGCCCGCGCCCGGTGCTCCCGGTAGGCCGCCTTGAACTCCTGCTGCTGCTGCGGCGTCAGCGGAGCGTTCCAGGCCGGGATCGAGAAATTGGCCGTGCGCTGAAACACCGTCAGCTGCGCGGCCTGCCGGGCGATCTGCGGAATGGCCTGGATGCCCGACGAGCCGGTGCCCACGACACCCACGCGCAGGCCGGTCAAGTCCACGCCCTCATGCGGCCAGCTGCCGGTGTGAAAGACCTTGCCCTTGAAGTCCTGGATGCCGGGGATGTCCGGCAGGCGCGGCACCGACAGCGATCCGCTGGCCATGATCAGGTGCGCGCCGCTGAACACAGCGCCCGCGTCGGTGCGCACCACCCAGCGCTCGCGCGCGGGGTCGAACCGGGCCGACTCGACCCGGGTGTTGAAACGGACATCGCGGCGCAGGTCATGGCGGTCGGCCACGTGCTGGATGTAGGCCAGGATCTCGGGCTGGGCAGCGTAACGCTCGGTCCATTGCCACTCCTGCTCCAGTGCGGTGTCGAATGAATACGAGTACTGCAGGCTCTCGACGTCGCAACGAGCGCCCGGATAGCGGTTCCACCACCACACGCCGCCGACATCGCCGGCGGCCTCGATCACCTGCGTGGTGCGGCCCATCGCCCGCAGCTTGTGCAGCGCATACAGGCCGGCAAAGCCAGCGCCTACGACGATGACGTCGACCTGTTTTTCGAGAGGCGTGTTCATGCTGTCTTGCGACTAGTTTTCACAATTTCGAATCGTCTTTTTCAAAATGGAAATTTTAGAGGCCTGGGTCCCGGTTCGGCATTAGGGTTGCCCCGGGGGTCGCGCATGTCCAGATCACTCCCGGCACGCGGCCGGCTCGAATGCGACACTGGGCGTCTGATGACTGGAGAACCCGCCATGGCCCGATCGCCCAACCCCGCCGCCGCCAGTGCACGCATGCCCACCTGGTTCATCCCCCACGGTGGCGGCCCCTGCTTTTTCATGGACTGGAACCCGCCCGATGCCTGGGACAAGATGGCCGCCTACCTGCGCGGCGCGGCGGCGACCCTGCCTGAACCGCCCCGTGGCATCGTCATGGTCTCGGCGCACTGGCAAGCGCAGGCGTTCAGTGTCACCACCGCCACTCAGCCTGAGCTGCTGTTCGACTATTACAACTTTCCCCCGCACACCTATCAGCTGAAGTACCCGGCCCCGGGTGATCCCGCGCTGGCCCAGCGCACAGCGTCGCTGCTGGAGGGCGCCGGGCTGCCCGCCGGCGGCAACGCCAGCCGCGGCTTTGACCACGGCATGTTCATCCCGATGCTGCTGATGTTCCCCGGCGCAGACATCCCCGTGGTGCAGCTGTCCCTTCAAGACACCCTGGACCCCGAGGCGCACTTGCGGGCGGGCCGCGCGCTGATGCCGCTGCGCGACGAGGGCGTGCTGATCATCGGCAGCGGCATGAGCTTTCACAACATGCGCGGCTACGGCGATCCGCGCTTCGGCCCGATCTCCGACACCTTCGACGCCTGGCTGACCGGCGCGGTCGAATCGGCCCCCGACGAACGCCACCGCGCGCTGGCCAGTTGGGAGCAGGCGCCGTCGGCCCGACTGTGCCACCCGCTGCGGGCCGAGGAGCACCTGCTGCCCTTGATGGTGGTGGCCGGTGCGGCCGGGCAGGACGCGGGCCGCCGCGTGTTCAGCGACCGGGTGATGGAGACCACGCTCTCGGCCTTCCACTTCGGCTGATCGCTCGCCCACCCGCGGCGGAAAATCCGAGCTGCGGATCGCTTACAGGAATGCGTCGCGAATGTTGACGGGGTGCCCGCCGGAACCATCCGGGCGGCCGCGCCACTCAACATCGTCGCCCGAACCAGGAACGATCTTCCACGAAGTCCTTCGTATTATTTTCTGCCCCATTGCAAGCCATGAGCATCACGAACTCACCCGGACTGAATGCCGACGCCCCGCCGAGGCTCGACGCTTTTCGCGCCGGGGCCATCGGCGCCGACACGGTCTTTGTGTCGGTGGTGGATGGCTCCTTCCGTGTACTGGGCCAGAGCACTTTCCAAAGCGCCAGTGCCACGCGCCAGGTGGCCTGGGTTCAAGACGAAGGCACCGACACCTGTGGCCTGTTCATGCAGGCCTTGGCCAGCACCTACGGCACCGAGGTGTCTTCCAGTGTGGCGCGCGAGTTCGGCCTGCGGCCGGCGCCCGGCCAGCCCTTGGCGTCGCGCACGGTTTTCGCGGCCATCGAAGCCGCCGAAACTGGCCGGCAAGCCCTGGCGGGTGTTGACTTTCTGACGATCTTGGAACATTCGGCCTACAACAGTGGCCCGGCCTTCCGGCACATCGCCCGCGACCTGGGGATCGATACAGCCCTCCTGGCAAAGCCAGAGCGGCAAAGGATTGACGCGGCACTGCGCGTGAAGTTCGCGGACGCCGCAGCTGCCGGAAAGTGTCCAGTCGCATCGGAAACAGCCTCCCAATGGCTTATGAATGAATTAAAAGTGTTGACTAAGTAGTTCTTATGCGGCACCTTTACGGCTCATCTGTAGCCGATTGGAGTCGCCGTGATCGCTCAACCTGTCGAAATTCACACCCGGTACTTACACGCCGACGCTCCCGCCGCCGAACCGCTCGTCGTCAAACACCGCCCTTCGCCCGCGCCCGCGTCCGAAGCCTTGTTCAGGCAACTGGTGCTGGACCACCGGCAGCGCCTGTACCGCTTCATCGTCAAGCACATCGGCTGGGGCACCGACGCCGAAGACCTGACCCAGCAAGCCTTTGTCGAAGCCGCGCAAAGTTATGCGAGCTTCAAGGGCGCGTCCGAGCTGTCGACCTGGCTCTATCGGGACGACACCACCGGCCGCGTCGCGGTCGAGGCCCATATCGATGCGCAGGCCTTCACCGTGACCCTGGCCGACCAGGCGCCGGCCTTCAACCCAATGCTGGTGCCCGAGCCCGACATCAGCTTGTCCATCGAAGAGCGGCAGATCGGCGGCCTGGGCCTGCTGTTCGTTCGCCGCACCGCCGACAGCCTGGCCTACGAGCGCGTAGCCGGCGCTGACGGGGTGCCCACGAACCGTGTGACTTTCAGCAAGCGCCTGCCAGCTTGATGCCTGGCCGCGCAGGGTGCGGCCCGCACCGCCCATCAGCCCTTCACGCCAGGGCTTTGCGAAATGGACTGGTCTTGTTCTTCAACGAGATCGACACCGGCGCTGGCGCCTGCAAGCGGGCGGACCAGGTCTCGGCGGTGTTGAGCAGTTGCTCCAATGCGGCATGCAATGCCGAGCCGTCGGTCTCGATGATCGCGAGGTCGCGTTGCACACAGGGACGCCGGTCGGGGCCGATGGCCAGGGTGCCGCCGGCGGCGCCGCGGCCCATGAAGCTGCCTTGCAGCATGGTCATCATCACGGCCGCATCGAGCGCTTCGGGCGTGGCGGGGACACCGATGGGGCAGTGCAGAAAGAGGCGCCCGCCCGGCATGAAGGCCACGGTCACCAGCCATCGGCCGTCGAACGCCAGGCGGCAGCAACCGTTGCGGTCGAGGTGCAAGCCCGGCAAGCCCATGCGGTCACCGAGTTCGAGAAGCAGGGCATCGGCAGCGGCTCGCGTCATGAAAAAGCCTCAGGTTGATGGTTAACTATTAGCTTACATCCTTTTTGATCTCATCCGTACCAGTAACCGCGCCAGCAGCAAGGCCCGAACGCACCGTGGGGTGGTGCAGCCGCAAACGCAACTCGTGCTTGAGCCGCTCGTTCGACAGGCGCCGCGATTCGCTCATGAAGCTCAGAAGCATCAGTGAAAGCTCGGACTGCGCGGTGCTGCGCGCGACGCGCTTCGGACGCGGCAGGCCGTAAAGGTCGGCCGCCAGGTCGAAGTAGTCGCCCATCTTCAGCTCGGTGTCGTCGCAAGCGTTGTAGACGCGCTGCGGCCGGCCGCGCCACAGCGCGCAGCGCAGCGCCAGGGCCAGGTCGTCGGCGTGGATGTGGTTGGTGTAGACGTCATCACTGGCCTTCAACACGGCCGTGCCGCGCATCAGGCGCTCGCGCGGTGTGCCGCCGGGCCGGTCGGCCGCATAGATGCCGGGGATGCGCACGATGCTGGCCACGGTGCCGGTGGTGCGCCCGTAGTGCCGCACCAATGCTTCGGCGTCGGCGCGGCGCTGGGCCCGGGGCGTGGCTGGCGCGATGGGGCGCTCTTCGCTCACGCGCGCGCCGCCGCAGTCGCCGTAGACACCGCTGGTCGAGGCGTAGACCAGGGCTTGCGGCCCGGCGCGCCGCTGCAGCGCGCGCAGCAGGGCCTGGGTGCGCGTGTCGCGCCACCACTGGGCCGAGCCTTCCGAGGGCGGCGGCGCCAGATGCACGATGCGCGTGGCCAGCCCCGCCAGGCGAGCGAGGGTGGACGGGGTATCGAGATCACCCGCCAGCGGCGTGATGCCCTGCGCGCGCAGCAGCGGCACACGGTCAGCCGATGAGGTCAGCGCCAGCAGGCGCACGCGCCCGCGCAGGCCGCGGGCCATGCGCAGCCCGACATCGCCGCAGCCGATGATCAAAACGCGCTCGCGCCGAAAGCGCGCCGGCAGTGCGCCGAGGGGGGTGGTGTTTGCAGGCAAAATTGACGATTCGAACCCGCAGAGGATATCCAAAAAATGACGAGCGCCCCCCCTTTTGCAGCGCCCTTTCAGGTCACCGTGCAACCCAGCGGACGCAGCTTCAGCGTCGATGCCGGTGAAACCCTGCTCGCTGCCGCGATCCGCCAGGGCATCGGCCTGCCCTACGGCTGCAAGGACGGCGCCTGCGGCTCCTGCAAGTGCCGCAAGCTCGAAGGCCAGGTACAGATGCGCGAGCACCAGAGCAAGGCCCTGAGCGCTGCGGAAGAGGCCGCCGGCCTGGTGCTCACCTGCAGCGCCACCGCGCTGTCGGACGTGGTGCTGGAGTCGCGCCAGGTGACCGACGAAAGCGCCTTCCCGGTGCGCAAGATGCCATCTCGCGTGCAGTCGCTGCAAAAAGTGTCGCACGACGTGATGCTGGTGCGGCTGCAACTGCCGGCCAACGACACCATGCGCTATCACGCGGGCCAGTATGTGGAGTTCATCCTGCGCGACGGCGCCCGGCGCAGCTACTCGATGGCCAATGCCCCGCACACGCTGGTGACGGCCCCGGCAGGCGTCCCCGCCGGTGAAGCGGCGGTGGCGCCGCCCGCGCCCGTGGTCGAGATGCACATTCGGCACATGCCTGGCGGCAAGTTCACCGAGCATGTGTTCAACAACATGAAGGAAAAAGAAATCCTTCGGGTCGAGGGGCCCTACGGCAGCTTCTTCCTGCGCGAGGATTCCGGCAAGCCGATCGTGCTGCTGGCCTCAGGCACCGGTTTCGCGCCGATCAAGGCCGTGATCGAGCACATGCAGTTCAAGGGCATCACCCGCCCCACCACCTTGTACTGGGGCGGCCGGCGCCCCGCCGATCTGTACCTGGACGACTGGGTGCGCGAGCGCTGCGCGCAGATGCCTCACCTGCGCTATGTGCCGGTGATCTCCAACGCCCTGCCCGAAGACGCCTGGAGCGGCCGCGCGGGCTTCGTGCACAAGGCAGTGCTGCAAGACTTTCCCGATCTGTCGGGCCACCAGGTCTATGCCTGCGGCGCGCCGATCGTGGTCGACTCGGCCCGCGCCGACTACTCAGCCCAGGCCGGGTTGCCGCCAGAGGAGTTCTTCGCCGATGCCTTCACGTCCGAGGCCGACAAGCACGCCGGCTGAAGGTGCGCCTGACAGCAGAGCCGCTCCGGCTCTTTCATCATTTATCAAACTTAATGTTTGCCGTTCTGATGATTTTCCCGAAGCGTGTCCGATCTGCCTCGATGACTCGAGCGAACTCTTCCGGGGTAGTCACGAACGGTTCCATGCCCTGTTTACCCAGGCTTTCCTGAACGTCAGGAAGCTTCATTACTCGACCTATTTGGGCCGAGAGCTTCTCGATCGTTGTCTTGGGTGTCGCTGCGGGGACAAGCACGCCATACCAGATCTTTACGTCGAAACCCGGCAGGCCTGCTTCGCTGAACGTCGGCACGTCGGGTAAGGATGTGAGTCGACGTTCCCCAGAAACGGCCAAGGCGCGAAGCTTGCCACTCATGACATGGGGCGCGACAACTGAAGGCGGGCTCAGGAACGCATCCACCTGGCCGCCGAGAAGGTCGGCGAGCGCCGGACCGGAGCCCTTGTAGGGGACATGTTGCATTCGCACGCTTGCCAAGATGTTGAAATACTCCGTAGCAAGGTGAGCAGTGGTCCCGGTACCGGACGATGCGAAATTGAGTCGACCCGGCCTGGACTTGGCCAGAGCAATCAACTCTTTCAGACTGTTGGCCGACACTGACGGGTGAACGACAAGCACGAATTCCGAACTCGCCAAAGTAGCAACTGGCGCGAAATCCTTCACTTCGTCAAACGGCAGGTTCGGTACCGCCAACGGAAAGAATACATGCGGCGTCTGTGCCATCAACAAGAGCGTCTGGCCATCCGGCCTGGACTTCAATACAGCTTCATACCCGATGACCGTATTGCCACCCGGCCGGTTGTCGACGATCACCGGCTGGTTCGACACCTCACTGAGCTTCTGTGCCACCAAGCGCGCAAGTGTCGTCGTACTGCCTCCGGGCGGATACGGAGTGATGAGCCGGATGGCCGCATCGGTCGAGGTCTGCCCTGCGGCATAGCCCGCGAAAGCAAACATGTATGCGGCTGCAGCAAGCTTCAACCCATTTAGAAACATGATCTTTTCCTTCACTGGTGATGTTTGGGTGAACAAGTAATGTGGAAAAGCGGATGGCACGAGGTCCAGCCCGTGGCGGCCTCGTAAGCCGCTGCCACCTGATAGATGCGATCCTCTGCAAACCAACTGGCCGCAAACTGGATCCCGAAGGGCAAGCCGCTGATACTGAAGCCCATGGGCATCACGAGTGCCGGCATGCCGGAGAGACTGTACATTCGCGTGCAGTTATTGCGGCGAGCCGGCGCCGGCGCGAGCATGCTGGACATTGTTTCCGCGGCACCTTGACGGCCAGGACTCGCGATCAGATCGACTCCCGACGCAAAAAGGCGCGCGTACTCACGCTTGAGCTCACGCTGTTCAGCTCTCAGGGCGTCCCACTCCTCGGGCGTAGGCGCCTTCACTTGCATGAGGCGTTCCCTGAACGGCTTATCGTATGCCTCGGGGTTGCCAAGCAGATTTGGCAGATGGTGGCCATGGGCTTCGGCCAGGAGTATCCGCGTAGCAACGTCTCCTGCCCGGTAGAGGGGAGCGAAATCGAACTCGACGAGCTCCACTCCCAGGCGGACAAGCACATCGATTGCACGATCGAACGCTTCAACACAATCGCCGTCGTGCGGTGTCGTATCGATGAAGGTTCTGGGTATTGCGATTTTCAATCCGCGCAGATCCTGATCTATCAGCCGTTGAAAATTGCCGACAGGCTCATCCGCCGACGTGGGGTCAGCCGGATCGTGTCCGGCCATCGCCTGCAGCATCAGCGCGTTGTCACGCACTGTTCTCGTCATCGGACCGACGTGATCCAAGCTTGGGGCGAGAGGCAAGACACCATGGACGCTGACGCGTCCATATGTCGGTTTCATCCCGACGATTCCGCAGGCCGCAGCGGGAAAGCGGATCGACCCCCCTGTGTCCGTGCCAGTAGCGCCTAGACAGAGCCCGGCGCTGACGGCCGTACCCGAGCCACTGCTGGAGCCGGCGGGACTGTATTGCGTATTCCATGGGTTGCGCGCTGGAGGAAAAGCGACGTTGGGTCCTGGGAGGCCGGACGCGAACTCCCAAAGTGCCAGCTTGCCTAGCGAGACCGCGCCTGCCGCTGTCAATCGGGTATGAACGGTCGCATCGGATTGCGGAATCCAGTCCCGAAGCAAGTTTGAGTGGGCAGTCGTGCGCACACCGCGAGTGCACACCATGTCCTTGTGCGCGATCGGTATCCCGTGCAGCGGCCCGCGCCAGGCGCCAGCACTGATCTCGCGCTCTGCGAGTCGCGCCTGCTCCAGGGCCTGCTCGCCCGTCACCGTAATGAACGCGTGCAGTTCATCATTGAGCGCCGCGATTCTGTCCAGACATGTCCGCGTCAGTTCCACGGGTGAGATTTCGCCGGTTCGAATGCGCTTCGCAGCTTCACTGATCGTCGGAAAGTCATCCATGCTGTCGAGGACCGGGGCGGTGACTGGATTGGGGGTGATACTGTTGCTGCTCGTGTGCTGCGCTTCCACACAGTTTGCATGCAACTGCGCAAAACCTGCTAAGGGTTTGAACCGGCTCTTGCGTTGCCAACGAAAGAGATAGGTACTTGCCCCATGCGTTGCACGCAGCGCATTCCGAGCAGGCTCGCGAGGCCGCGGCTCCCTGATCTGTCGGGTCACCAGGTCTATGCCTGCGGCGCGGCGATCGTGGTCGACTCGGCCATGCCGACTACTCGGCCCAGGCCGCCAGTTCGCCTCTCAAGCGCTGCAACACCGGCTCCCAACGGCGGTCCGGGCCCTGCCGCAGCAGGCGGGCGCTGTCGTACCAGGGGGTCGACTCGCCCGCGAGCATCCAGCGAAAGTCAAGCGGCGGGTTCGGCAGCAGGATCCACACCGGCTTGCCCAGCGCGCCCGCCAGGTGCGCAACGCTGGTGTCCACGCTGACCACCAGGTCGACCTGCTCGCACAGGGCCGCCGTGTCGGCCATGCTGTGCAGCGCTGGCCCGAAATGCCGCAGCGCGGGGTGTGCCTGCAAGGCCGGCACGTCGGTGTCCCGCACCTGCTGCTGCAGGCCAAGGTAGTCAATGCCCTCGGGCAGCGCTGCCGTCAATGCCTCAAGCGCGATGCTGCGCCAGCGGTCATTGCCATTGGCGGCCTGGCCGGACCAGGCCAGGCCCACGCGCGGACGGCGCCGCTCACCCAACAGCGAGCGCCACTGCGCGGCGCGCGCCGGGTCGCCGCGCAGGTAGCCGCCGGCGTCGGGAACGGCCTGGGGCCGCAGTTCCAAGGCCGCCGGCAGTGAAAACAGCGGACAGTGAAAATCGAAACCCGTGACGGCTGAGCCGGTGGGCAAGACCTGGCTCACACCCGCCAGGCCGCGCATCAACTCGACCAGTGCCGGCTGCACCTCCAGCAAGACCCGCGCACCGCGCGCCGCCAGCTGCCGAGCCAAGCGCGCCAGCATGATGCCGTCGCCCAGGCCGTGTTCGTTGTGCAGCAGGATGGCGCGGCCTTCCAGGGGCTCGGTACCTTGCCAGCGCGGTGCGGCACAGGCGCGTTCGGCGGGGTGCCAGGCGGCGCCGCGCAGCTTCCAGCGCAATTCGAACAAGGGCCAGCCCTGGGCCCAGTCGCCCAGGGCGAGCACGATCATGCCCTTCTGACAGCGCAGCGCGTCGGGCTGGGCCGGGTTCAGGCCGAGCGCGCGGTCCAGGCAGTCGAGCGCTGCCTGAGTGTCGCCCGCCAGCCAGGCCGTGTGGCTGTCGCGTACGCATTGCAGCACCGCCTGTGCCAGCCGCTGGGCGAGGTCGGTCGGCATTCCGAGCGAAAAACCAGCATCAAAAGGGTTCGTCATATCCGCTTATCGACACCTTCGAGTACGGGTGATTGAGCCATCGATTCCCTGCCCACGCAAGAGCCCTTGCCCGCCCTGCCGCCGCACGACAGCACAATAGCGGCCATGAAACGCCGACACCTCCTCACCCTCGTGGCCGCCGCGCCGGCGGCCGTCTACAGCCCTTTGGCCGCCGGCCAGGCCCGGCCGATCCGAATCGTGGTGCCCTACGCCCCCGGCGGCCCGATCGATGTGACCGCCCGCGTGCTGGCCGAGCGCGTCAAAGACAGCCTGGGGCCGGTGATCATCGAGAACCGCCCCGGCGGCGGCGGCAACATCGGCGCCGATGCGGTGGCCAAGGCGGCCCCGGACGGCCTGACGCTGGGCATCGCGGCGGTGGCCACGCATGCCATCAACCCCTGGCTGTTCAGCCGCATGCCCTACGACGCCGCGCGCGACTTCACGCCCATCACGCAGATGCTGCGGGTGCCCAACGTGCTGGTGATGAACGCCGACACCGCCACCCGCCTGAAGATCAACACCGTGGCCGAACTGATCGCCTACGCCCGGGCCCACCCGGCGCGCCTGAACTACGGCAGCGGCGGCAACGGCAGCGCCGGACACCTGGCCGGAGAAATGTTCAAGCGCGACGCCCGCATCTTCGCGGTGCACATCCCCTACAACGGTGGCAACCCGGCGCAGCTGGCGCTGCTGTCGGGCCAGGTCGACTTCAACTTCGACAACCTCGCCACCGCAGCGCCCAACATCCGCTCGGGCCGCCTGAAGGCCCTGGCCGTCACCACACCGCAGCGCTCGCCCAGCCTGCCGGAGGTGCCGCCGGTGTCGGACACGCTCAAGGACTTCGCGATAGACACCTGGTGGGGGCTGGTCGGCCCCGCCGGCATGGCGCGCGAGACCGTGCAGCGGCTGAACGCCGCCTTTGTCGCCGCCTTGCAGACACCCGAGACACAGAGCCGCTTCGCGCAGCTGCTGGCCGAGCCGGTGCCCAACACGCCCGAAGAGTTCGGCGCTTTCATGCGGGCCGAACTCGCCAAGTACGAGAGCGTGGTCAAGGCTTCGGGCGCCAAGGTCGACTAGCCCAGCCGGGTCCTACACCGCCTGTGCGGTTTCGCTGACAGCCCCAAGCCCGGCCGCACGGATAAATTGAGAGGTTCGGACGTACCAAGAGGAAAGGGGATTCACATGATCAGGCGCTTGCGCTTTGCCCCGATGCGCGCTGTGGCGATGGCCGCCCTGGCCGCCCTGGCCGCCATGCTGCTGTGTACGCTGACCCTTCCAGCGGCGGCCCAGGGCGACAGCCGCACCGGCATGCGCGGCCCCGGCACCGGGCGCCATTCCATCGGGCTGAACCTGGGCACCGCGCGCTACCAGGTGGGCTGCGGGCTGCTGCCCGGTTGCGACACCACCGACCGCTCCGTGTACCTCTACGGCCGCAGCATGCGCAGCGACTACTGGGGCGCCGAACTCGGCTTGCTCGACCTGGGCAGCATCGAGCGCGGCGGCGCCAGCACCAGCGCGCGGGGCGTCAACCTGAGCCTGATCGGCCGGGCACCCTTGGGCGCCTCCTTCAGCGGCTACGGCAAGCTGGGCGTGTCCTACGGCCGCACCAGCACGTCGGCCACCGCCGGCTCAGAGCTTGTGAAGTAAACGGTTCGCGTTGACCGGCGAGCCGGCTGCTGCGAACCGCGCGGTTGAACGACCCTGAGGCGCGC
>CANJQN010000029.1 GCA_947476465.1 Comamonadaceae bacterium
ATGCCTGATGACCATAGCGAGGTGGTACCACTCCTTCCCATCCCGAACAGGACAGTGAAACGCCTCTGCGCCGATGATAGTGCGGATCCCCGTGTGAAAGTAGGACATCGTCAGGCTATTAATCCAGCCCAATAACCCCCCCCATTTAACAATGGCGGGGGTTTTTGCTTTGGGCGTCCGCTCCGGACAACGATGCACCATCCAATTCGTCGATTTCCCAATGAAAATGAACCGCACCAGTGAGCGTTCGTCGATGCACGCCGGCAGTGAACCTAATTACATGTGTGGAATGAAGCATGTCCGACCGGTCAGCGCTCGCTAGTCTCCAGCAGTTGCTCCTGTTCACATGGGCAGTCCTTGTGGTCATATGGATCTGGTGGATGTGGCCGCACTCGCCAGTGGCAGCCGTTGCCGTGGCCTTCGCTGCAGTAACGGGTCATGCGTGGGTCTTGGCGGTGGAGTTCTTACTAGTCCCGGCCCTGCGAGGCAGCGACGTTACGTCTCGTGCATCGGGTTCGGAACTGATCCGCGCTTGGATCGTGGAAGTTGTCCATGCCTGGCGAGTGTTTGCTTGGCGTCAACCCTTTCACTGGCGCAGCATCCCAGATGCATTGCACGGACCGCGACTCAAGCACCGGACCGGCGTCGTCTTCGTCCACGGAATCGTCTGCAATCGAGGGTTTTGGATGCCTTGGCTGGAGCAGTTGAACACGGACGGTCGTGCCTTCGTCGCGGTGAATCTCGAACCGGTCTTCACGGGCATCGATGACTATGTGAACCTACTGGAAGACGCGGTACTCAAGGTCGAACGATCGACCGGGCGTCCACCTTTGCTCGTATGCCACAGCATGGGTGGTCTGGTGGCGCGGGCATGGCTGCGGCGAACCGATCTGGCGCGCGTTGAGCGCGTGGTGACGATCGGAACGCCGCACAACGGTACCTGGTACGCCAGGTTCAGCCGTGTATGCAATGGCCCCGAGATGGACCCGAACGGCCCATGGATGGCGCAGTTGAATGGCGCGTGGACGCCACAGCTGGCCGCTCGTTTTACCTGCTGGTACTCCAACTGCGACAACATTGTCCAACCGCCCCTCGCGGCGACACTGCCAGGCGCGGACAACCGTCTGGTGCAAGGGGCGGCGCATATCGAACTTGCCTTCCGCACTGAAGTGATGCAAGGGACGCTGGCGATGCTGCGGGACGACGCGAGTGCTGATTCATGAGATGCGACTCAAGCTCGACGCAAGCGTGACGAACTGGGGACTGAGGCTGGTTGATTCGGCGCGATGGGTGCGGTGGCTCGGCCTGCCGTGCGGCTTTCGATTGCGGTGTGACACTCACCCGCACGATTGATGCGAGGCGTGCGCGGAAGGCGCAAAATGAAACCCACTCAGTAAATGCCCATGGCCACCTATGCCCTCGACAAGCTTGATCAGGCGATCCTGCGTCGCCTGCAGGACAACGGCCGTGAAACCTACGATGTGATTGGCGACAGGGTCGGCCTGTCGGCCAGCGCCGTACTGCGGCGCGTCAAGCGGCTTGAAGAGGCTGGAGTGATCGACCGGTATGTGGCCTTGGTCAGGCCTGAGGCAATTGGTCTAGGGCTCACGGCCTACATCAACGTGCGTCTGGAAAAGCACACAGAAAGCCACAAGCGAAATCCCATGGATCTCTTTCGAGCCAGCGTGCAAACCTGGCATGAAGTGGTCGAATGTGTGGCGCTCACAGGCGAGATGGATTACCTACTGCGGGTCGTCGTCTCGGATATGGCGCACTACAGCCGCTTCATCATGGACACGCTACTCAAGCACCCCAGTGTGCAGGACTGCAAGTCCAGTTTCGTACTAGACCGGGTCAAGGCCACCACGGCGATGCCGATATGAAAGCGGCGGCGTGCGACAAATGTCGCAGGCTGGCGGCAATTTTCGACTCCGCGCAAAGGCGAGATTCGCCGACCTCCCCCATGCGCCCCATATTGCCCACCTGATGTCCCATCAGAGTTCGTTCATCGTTCCGATCCGTTCGCTCGGACCGGCTCACCGCCAGCGAATTGCCGAGCATCTATTGGCGCTGGATCCGCAGGATCGTTACTTGCGGTTTGGCTACATGGCCAGCGATGAGCAGGTGTGGCGCTACGTCGACGGGCTGAAGTTCGATCGCGACGAAATCTTCGGCATCTTCAACCGTCGGTTGGTGCTTATTGCCATGGCCCATCTGGCGTTTTCGGACACGCCCGACACGGCTGCATGTGCCGAATTCGGCGTTTCGGTGAGCAAGAGGGCCCGCGGGCGGGGCTATGGCGCGCGCCTATTCGAGCGCGCTGTCGTCCACGCGCGCAACGAAGGAGTCGGACTGCTGTTCATCCATGCGCTCAGCGAGAACGCGCCCATGCTCAAAATCGCCCGCAATGCAGGTGCGACGCTGGAGCGTGACGGCAGCGAGACCCAGGCGCACCTGCGTCTGCCGCCGGCCACTCTGGACACCCGTATGACGGAACTCGTGGACGAGCAGATTGCGCAAACCGATTACAACCTGAAAGAGCAGGCAAGAAACTTCTTGAACTTCCTGGCCGGGCTGCAGGAAGTGCGCCAGGGCGTGCGGGATGCGCGGCACAAGTCGGGCCAGTAGCCGGGTCCGACAGGGGTAGGCCCGCGCCGCTGACCGGGAGGGGCCGCGCCGCAGCCGATTGGGCTATCCTACGAGTCCCTCCACCACCGCATGTCCTGCATCCACGGCTGTGTCCGACCCGCACCCTGCGCGCGCTTCCGCCGAGAAGGAAGACAAGCGCACATTTCTGCAGAAGCTTGCGGAATTCATTCATCCAGGGCCTGATTCGCGGGCCGAGCTGATCGAGACACTGGCGGACGCCGAGGACAACGACGTGATCGGCGCTGATTCACGGGTGATGCTTGAGGGCGTGATCCGGATGGCCGATCTGACCGCGGGCGACGTCATGGTTGCGGCGCCTCGGATGGACATGGTCAACATCGACTCGCCCTACGACGAGATCCTGCACTCGGTGATCGACACCGCACATTCGCGCTTTCCGGTCTATGAAGGTGAGATAGATAACATCATCGGCATCCTTCTGGCCAAGGATCTGCTCAAGCTGCAGCGCGCTCCCGAGCTGAACATCCGGGCGTTGCTCAGGCCGGTCTCCTTCGTCCCCGAGAGCAAGGGGCTGAACGATCTGCTGCGCGACTTCCGCGGAAACCGTAACCACCTGGCCGTGGTCATCGACGAATTCGGCCGCATCGCGGGGTTGATCACCATCGAGGACGTGCTCGAGCAGATCGTCGGCGAGATCGAGGACGAATTCGACATCGACGACGACGAGGGCGACATCTTCGGGTTGGCCGACCGCACCTGGCGCGTCAGTGGTGATACCGCCGTTGAACGTGTCAACGAAGCTTTCAGCGTCGCCCTCCAGCCGTTGGCCGCGGACGGCGACAGCGAGCGGCGCTTCGAAACCATCGGCGGGCTTATCGCCCACGAGATGGGCCACGTGCCAAAGCGCGGCGAGTTCATCACCTTGGCCGGACTCAACTTCGTCGTGTTGCACACCAAGGGCGGCGCCGTGCGCTGGTTCAAGGTCTCTCCCGCCGCCGACGGCGACAACACCGGCTGATGCGCGCGCTTGCCGCCGCGTCGGTCTGGGGGCTCGTAGCGTTCGCCGGGCTGGCCCAGGCGGTTTCGCTCGCCGAGCCCTGGACCGGCCAGCCGCTTTGGTGGTTGCAACTGGCCTCCCTCGGGCTACTGTTTTCCTTGCTTGCGGCGCAACCCACATGGGCAAGAGCGGGCCTCATGGCCTGGCTGTTCGCGCTGACCTGGCTGGCCGCCACCTGGTGGTGGCTGTTCATCTCGATGCACGTGTATGGCGGACTGCCAGCGCCCTTGGCGGCGCTCGCTGTGTTCGCCCTGGCCACTTTCCTGGGCAGTTACTACGCTGCGGCTGGCGCGCTCGCGTGGCGGCTGGCCCGCGGCCGGCGTGCCTGGAGCGCCCTCCTTTTTGCGGCGGCCTGGCTGCTCGCAGAGTTGATGCGTGGCGTCTGGTTCACCGGCTTCCCTTGGGGGGCGGGCGGTTACGCGCATGTCGAGGGTCCGCTGTCCAGTCTGGCGCCCCTGATTGGGGTGTATGGCATTGGATTTGTCGCCGCGCTACTCGCTGCGCTTGCCGGCCCCACCCTGGCGACTGTCGACCGCCGATTCGGCGGCGCGGCGGCAGCCCTGGTGCTGCTGGTGGCGGTCGTCGCCCTGCCGCACCGGGAGTACAGCCGGCCTGTCGGAACCTTCTCGGTGGCGCTGCTTCAAGGCAACATTGCGCAGGACGAGAAGTTCCAGGGCGGCACGGGTGTTCCCCTTGCGCTGGACTGGTACGCCCGCGAGCTGGTCGCCAGCCGTGCCAGCCTGGTGGTCGCGCCCGAGACGGCTATTCCATTGCTGCCTCACGAACTGCCGCAGGGCTATCTGGAGGGCCTGGCCGGGCACTTCGGCTCTGGCGGCCAGGCGGCGCTGTTGGGGATTCCCCTGGGCAGCTTCGATCAGGGCTACGCCAACTCGGTCATCGGCCTGCGAGCCGGCGCGCAGGTCTATCGCTTCGACAAGCATCACCTGGTGCCCTTCGGCGAGTTCATTCCCCCTTTGTTCCGCTGGTTCACCAACATGATGAATATCCCCCTGGGCGACTTCAACCGCGGTGGTGTCGGCCAGCCCTCCTTCGAGTGGCTGGGCCAGCGCATTGCCCCCAACGTCTGCTACGAGGATTTGTTCGGCGAGGAGTTGGCCGAGCGCTTTGTCCGCTCGGCCGAGGCGCCCACTGTTTTCGTGAACGTCAGCAACATCGGCTGGTTTGGCGACACCGTCGCCATCGACCAGCACCTGCATATCAGCCGCATGCGTGCGCTGGAGTTCCAGCGGCCGATGATCCGCGCCACCAACACCGGCGCCACCGCCCTCGTCGATCACCGTGGTGTGGTCACGCAGCAATTGCCCAGGCTCACAAGGGCCGTGTTGACCGGCCAGGTCGAGGGCCGCGACGGCATGACGCCCTTTGCCCGCTGGTCCGCCGCCTGGGGCCTGTGGCCACTCTGGGCTGTCGGGCTGGGGATCGTGTTGGCGGCGGCCGCCAGGCGACCGGCACCGGCAAGCGCGTCACACCCGGGCCCGGGCCGATCCGACGAGGCGCACCGGTAAAATCGAGTGATGCTCACCTTCCAGCAAATCATTCTCAAGCTGCAGTCTTACTGGGTCGCACAGGGCTGCGCCCTGCTGCAGCCGTACGACATGGAAGTCGGGGCAGGTACCTCGCACACGGCCACTTTCCTGCGCGCGCTCGGGCCCGAGCCCTGGAAGGCTGCCTACGTCCAACCCAGCCGCCGTCCCAAGGATGGCCGCTACGGCGAGAACCCGAACCGGCTGCAGCATTACTACCAGTACCAGGTGGTGCTCAAGCCCGCGCCCGCCAACATCCTGGAGCTCTACCTCGGTTCGCTCGAGGCGCTCGGTTTCGATCTGAAGCACAACGACATCCGCTTCGTCGAGGACGATTGGGAAAACCCGACGCTGGGCGCCTGGGGCCTGGGCTGGGAGGTGTGGCTCAACGGCATGGAGGTGACGCAGTTCACCTACTTCCAGCAGGTCGGTGGCATCGATTGCAAACCCATCACCGGCGAGATCACCTACGGCCTGGAGCGCCTGGCCATGTACCTGCAGGGTGTCGACAACGTCTACAACCTCGCCTGGACCGAGGGCCTGAGTTACGGCGACGTCTACCTGCAAAACGAGAAGGAGCAGTCGGCCTACAACTTCGAGCACAGCGACGCCGACTTCCTGTTCTCTGCCTTCACCGCATATGAAAAGCAGGCCAAACATCTGGTCGAGCAGCAGCTTGCGCTACCAGCCTATGAACAGGTGCTCAAGGCGGCCCACAGCTTCAACCTGCTCGACGCGCGCGGCGCGATCAGCGTCACCGAGCGCGCCGCCTACATCGGCCGTATCCGCAACCTGGCACGCAGCGTCGCCCAGAGCTATTACGACAGCCGCGAGCGCCTGGGCTTTCCCATGGCGCCACCCGAGTGGGTCGCGCAGATGGCCAAGAAGGCGGCCTGAACCTCATGACCGTGAAGAACGACAACCTGCTCGTCGAATTGTTCGTCGAAGAGCTGCCCCCCAAGGCATTGAAGAAGCTGGGCGATGCCTTCGCCGGCGTGCTGTTCGAGCAACTGCAGGCCCAGGGCCTGACGGGTGTCGCTGCCACGCTCACCGCCTTTGCCTCCCCGCGCCGGCTGGCGGCCCATGTCACCTGCGTCGCGTCACAGGGCGCCGACAAGGCGATGTCCCAAAAGCTCATGCCGGTTTCGGTCGGCCTCGATGCCGCGGGCAACGCGACGCCCGCCTTGCTCAAGAAGCTGCAGGCCCTTGGCGCCGACGCCTCAGCTGTGGCTTGCCTGAGGCGGACACTCGACGGCAAGGCCGAAGCGCTGTTTCATGAAAGCGTGGTGCGTGGCGCCACGCTGGCCGAAGGGCTGCAGAAGGCGCTGTCCGAGGCCATCGCGCGCTTGCCGATTCC
The DNA here is from genome assembly GCA_947476465.1 of Comamonadaceae bacterium. Lineage (GTDB taxonomy): Bacteria > Pseudomonadota > Gammaproteobacteria > Burkholderiales > Burkholderiaceae_C > Ramlibacter. The sequence continues at coordinate 6,569 of CANJQN010000029.1, forward strand.
CAAGGTCATGACCTACCAGCTGTCCGACGGCTGGACCGACGTGAAGTTCGTGCGGCCGGCGCATTCGTTGCTTGCGCTGCATGGCGAGCGGGTGGTGCCGGTGCACGCCCTGGGCCTGACGGCGGGCAACACCACGCGGGGCCACCGATTTGAGGCCGCACTGCCGGTGGTCACCATCGCGCACGCCGATCGCTACGCCGACACCTTGGCGCGCGACGGCGCCGTCATCGCCAGCTTCGACGCGCGTCGTGCCGAGATCGCACGCCAGCTCGCCGAAGTGGCCGCGCGCGTGGGCGGCGGTGTTCGCCCGATCGAAGACGATGCCCTGCTTGACGAGGTCACGGCGCTGGTCGAGCGGCCCAACGTCTTGCTGTGCGAGTTCGAGCGCGAGTTTCTCGACGTGCCGCAGGAATGCCTCATCCTCACGATGAAGGCCAACCAGAAGTACTTCCCGCTGCTGGACACCGCTGGGCGCCTGACCCACCGCTTTCTGGTGGTGAGCAACATCCGGCCGCAGGACGCCAGCGCGGTCATCGGCGGCAATGAGCGCGTGGTGCGCCCCCGCCTGGCCGACGCCAAGTTCTTCTTCGACCAGGACCGCAAGAAAACGCTGGCCTCGCGCGTCGAAGGCCTGGCCAAGGTGGTTTATCACAACAAGCTTGGCACTCAAGGCGAGCGCACGGCCCGGGTACGCGCGCTGGCCCATGCCATCGGCGCCCAGCTCGGCGGCGACACGCTGGCGTGGCAGGCCGACCAGGCCGCCACCCTGGCCAAGGCCGACCTGCTCACCGACATGGTCGGGGAGTTTCCGGAACTGCAGGGCGTGATGGGCCGTTATTACGCCCAGGCCGACGGACTGTCCGCCGACATCGCCGACGCCATCGAGGACCACTACAAGCCTCGTTTCGCCGGCGACAGCCTGCCGCGCGGCCAGGTCGGCGTGGTGGTGGCGCTGGCCGACAAGCTCGAGACCCTGGCGGGCCTGTTCGCCATCGGGCAGCTGCCCACTGGCGACCGCGATCCCTTTGCCCTGCGCCGCCACGCGCTGGGCATTTTGCGCATGCTGATCGAGCGCGACCTGCCCTTGGCTCTGGGGGCCCTGCTGGCCGAGGCCGTCGGCCTGTTCCCGCAGGCGCCGGCGGACACCATCACCCAGCTGTCGAACTTCGTCTACGAGCGGCTGGCCGGCCTGCTGCGCGATCAAGGCTACAGCGCCCAGGAGATCGACGCCGTGCTGGCACTGCAGCCGCAGCGCCTGGGCGACGTGGCCAAGCGGCTGGCAGCGGTGCGCGCCTTCGCAGCCCTGCCTGAGGCGCCCGCCCTGGCTGCCGCCAACAAGCGCATCGGCAACATCCTCAAGAAGGCCGAGGGTGCGGTGCAGGCCGAGGTCAACGAGGCGCTGCTGCACGAAGACGCCGAGAAATCACTGTTCGCCGCCACCCGAGCGGTGGCGCCGCAGGCCGGCGCCAGGTTCGACGCGGGCGACTACACCGCCTCGCTGCGGTTGCTGGCCGCGCTGCGTGCACCGGTCGACGCCTTCTTCGATGGGGTAATGGTCAACGCCGAGGATCCCGCGCTGCGGCGCAACCGGCTCGGCCTGCTTGCGACGCTGCACCAGGCCATGAACCGCGTGGCCGACCTGTCCCGCCTGGCCGTCTGACCGCCTCAAAGCCCGAATGACCTACCGACTCGTCATCCTGGACCGCGACGGAACCATCAACGCCGACAGCGACGAATACGTCAAGTCGGCCGACGAATGGCAGCCGCTGCCGGGTGCGTTGGAGGCCATCGCGCGCCTGAACCATGCCGGCTGGCACGTGGTGGTTGCCTCGAACCAGTCGGGCCTGGGCCGCGGCCTGTTCGACCTGGCAGCGCTCAACGCCATGCACACCAAGATGCACAAGTTGCTGGCGGCGCAGGGCGGGCGGATCGACGCCGTCTTCTTCTGCCCGCACACCCCCGACGACAATTGCCAGTGCCGCAAGCCGCTACCTGGCCTGTTCGAGCAGATCGGCGAGCGCTTCGGCGTCGACCTCAAGGGCGTGCCGGTCGTCGGCGACACATTGCGCGACGTGCTGGCGGGCTCGGTGCTGGGCTGCGAGCCCCACTTGCTGCTCACGGGCAAGGGTGCCGAGTTTCGCGGCTGTCCCCTGCCCGATACCTTTCCTCCCGGCACCCGGGTCCATGAAGACCTGGGCGCTTTCGCGGACCATCTCCTCGCACGTCAGCCCGACGCACGCTGAGCCGCCTCTTTTTCTTGCGGAACCGAACGTGGCATTCATTCGATCGATCTTGCACGCGCTGTGGATGCTCGTGACCGTGGTGCCCTGGGCCATCGCGATGTTGGTGGCGTCCCTCTGGTTGCGCGGCATTCCGCTGTACTGGATGGCCGCGGGCTGGCTTCGTGTGGCGGTCGGCGGCGCCCGTGTGCTGACCGGCATCCGGGTGCGCGTCACGGGTATGGAGAACCTGCCCCAGGGTGCCACCACCCCGGCGATCCTGCTGGTCAAGCATCAGTCCACCTTCGAAACCTTCCTCATGCCCGCGCTCATGCCGCATCCGCTGGCCTATGTGTTCAAGAAAGAGCTGCTGCGGGTGCCGTTTTTCGGCTGGGCGATGGGCCGGCTCGACATGATCCACATCGATCGCAACCAGCGCGCCCAGGCGTTCAGCAAGGTCGTGGCCCAGGGCAGGCGGCTGCTGGCGCAGGGCATCTGGATCATCATGTTCCCGGAAGGAACCCGCATCCCACGCGGGCAGAAGGGCGTCTACAAGGCCGGCGGCACACGCCTGGCCATCGAGACCGGCGCGCCGGTGATCCCGGTGGCCGTGACCTCGGCCAAGTGCTGGCCGCGCAAGGCCTTCGTCAAACGCCCGGGCGTTGTCGACGTGTCGATTGGCCCGCTCATTTCAAGCGACGGCCGCAAGCCGGACGAGTTGATGCGCGAGGTCGAAGCCTGGATCGAGGCGGAAATGCGACGCCTTGATCCGCAGGCGTACCCTAAGATCCAGGCTGATGCACCGGCTTCTTCAACTCACACTTGACCTGTTCGGTGAGCCGAGCCCCCAGCCGGCGCCGGTCAAGCCGCCGCAGCCGCCGGCCCCCGTCGTCGCCGACCCGCCACCGGTCGCCGCGCTGGCGCTGGCTGAGGCGCTCGAGCCGGTCCGCTTCGACCACCCGCGCGCCAATCGCCAGACGCTATTGGGCCAGGCCTGCGTCGCCTTCGAGCTGGTGCGGGCGCGGCGCCGCACCATCGGCTTTTCGGTCGGTCCCGAGGGCTTGACGGTCAGCGCGCCCAAGTGGGTGCCGCTCTATGAGGTCGAGGCCGCCCTACAGGAGAAAGGCGGCTGGATCGTGCGCAAGCTGGCCGAGGCGCGCGAGCGCCTGCGGCACACCGACGCTGCCCGTATCGTCTGGAAGGACGGCGCCAGCTTCCCCTTCATGGGCGAAACCGTGATTGTGGTGCTCGATCCGCGCCACGGCTTCGATGGCATCGGCGCTGTTCTCAACACCGATGCCCAGGCCTTGCCCGGCGTCGCGCGCCTGACCTTGCACGTGGGCCTGACGCAGCAGGCGACGCCGCAGCAGATCCGCGACACGGTCCAGGCTTGGCTGATGCGACAGGCCACGCGGATCTTCACCGAGCGGCTGGATCATTTCGCACCGCGGCTCGGGGTTCAATGGCGGCGCCTGCGCTTGAGCAGCGCCAGCACGCGTTGGGGCACAGCCCACGCCGATGGCACCATTCGCCTGAACTGGCGCCTGATCCACTTGCGCCTGCCGGTGATCGACTACGTCGTGGCGCACGAGCTCAGCCACCTGCGCGTCATGGACCACAGTCCGAGGTTCTGGGAGACGGTGAGCACGGTCGTTCCCGACTACGCGCAGCTGCGTGCCCACCTCAAGGCCGACCCGGTCCCCCCCTGGAGCTGAGGCGACGGGCGACACCCGCCCAGCCTGTCAGGCTGGCGCGAAGCGCCACACCCCGTCCGGTTCGAGCGTACGCCGCAGCTGGCCCTGGTGCCACAGCAGGTGCAAGTGCGCGATCGCCTCGCCCAACGCGAAAATGGTCTGGTGCGTGTCCAGGGCGCGTCGGAACATCACCGGCACGATCTGCGCGGCTGATTTGGGGCTCTCTGCGCAGGCCTGCATCACCTCGGCCAGGCGGTCCTGGTGGTGTGTCTGCAGCTGGTCGACGCGCAGGTGCAGACCAGTGAATGGCTTCCCGTGCGCCGGCAGCGTCAGCGTGTCCACCGGCAGGGCGCGGAACCCGTCGAGCGACGCCAGGAAGGCCGACAGCGGGTCGGCTTCGGGCTCGGTGGCCTGTACGCTGATGTTGGTGGAGATGCGCGGCAGCATCATGTCGCCCCCGATCAGCAAGCCCAGGGTCTGGCAGTGAAAAGCGATGTGTTCCGGCGCGTGACCGTAGCCGGCGATGCAATCCCAGTCGTGCCCGCCGATCCGCACCCGTTGGCCGTGCTGCAGCCGCCTGAACGCGGCGGGAATCGCGGGCACCAGGTTGCTGTAATGGTTGGATCGTGAGCGAACCGCCTCGGCCCCCTCGGACCCGGCGAGGCCGTGCGACGCGAAGAATGCCATGGCGAGATCGGCGCCAAAGCCGGCCCCGCCGCAGACGTGCAGCCGCGCTGAAAAATAGTCGGTGGCGCTGATCCAGAGCGGGCAGTTCCAGCGCTCGCACAGCCACGCCGCCAGGCCGATATGGTCCGGATGCATGTGCGTGACCATCACCCGCAGCACTGGCAGGCCCTCGAGATCGTTGGCGAAAATCGTCTCCCACTGGCTGCGGGCTTCGGCACGGTCGACGCAGCAGTCCACCACTGTCCAGCCTTGACGGCCGTCGATTTCGTCGCGCAGCAGCCAGAGGTTGATGTGATCCAGCGCGAAAGGCAGCGTCATGCGCAGCCATCGCACCCCCGGCACCAACGCCAGCGAGCCGCCTTTGGCGGGCAGGATCTCGCCCAGTGGATAGGTCAGCTGGAGCTCGAGTGCGTTCATGCTTGTGGTGCGGGTGGGGGTGAGGGTGGAGTCAGTAAGAGGTAATTGACGTTGACGTAAACGTCAGATGTAATGCGCTCCATTCTAGGCAGCGGCTCGCGGCGCGCTGTCGCCCGCTGTACACCTCACATGGTCACACCCGTCACCTACACCATCAGCGATCTGGCCAAGGAATTCGACTTGACCACGCGGGCGATGCGTTTCTACGAGGACATGGGCCTGCTGCAGCCGCAGCGCACCGGTCCCGGCGGGCGCAACCGCATCTACAGCGCGCGCGACCGCACCCGTCTCAAGCTCACGCTGCGCGCCAAGCGCCTGGGCTTGTCGCTGTCCGAGGCGCGTGAACTGATCGATATGTACGACAGCCCGCGCGATACCGGGCCGCAGCTGCGGGCGTTCCTGGCCATCCTGGCCCAGCACCGACGGCAGCTCGAAGAGCAGATGGCCGACTTGCTGGCCAACCTCGGCGAGGTGAAGGTCCACGAGAAGGAGGCCCGCGCCTTGTTGGCGCGCGCCGCCCCGCAGGACAAAAAGAAGGTCAACGCCCCGGCGCACTGACGCTTGCGACAGTGCCCATTGCCTATCCGACCACGACGACGGCATTTCCCCTCACCGACCACAGGAGACTCGGTCCATGCAGCTTCCCGGCCTCAACTTCCAGCTTGGCGACGACATCGACGCTCTGCGCGACGCCGTTCGCGACTTCGCCCAGGCCGAGATCGCGCCGCTGGCCGCCGACATCGACCGCAGTGACCAGTTCCCCATGCACCTGTGGCGCAGGATGGGCGAGCTGGGTGTGCTGGGCATCACCGTGCCAGAGACCTACGGTGGCGCCCAGATGGGCTACCTGGCGCACATGATCGCCATGGAGGAGATCTCGCGCGCCTCGGCGTCGGTGGGGCTGTCCTACGGCGCGCATTCCAATCTGTGCGTCAACCAGATCAACCGCAATGGCACCGAGGCACAAAAGCGCAAGTACCTGCCGCGGCTGATCAGCGGCGAGCACGTGGGCGCGCTGGCCATGAGCGAGCCGGGCGCCGGCTCGGACGTCTTGAGCATGAAGCTGCGAGCCGAGGAAAAAAGCGGACATTACCTTCTGAACGGCAGCAAGTTCTGGATCACCAACGGCCCCGACGCCGACACGCTGGTGGTCTATGCCAAAACAGAGCCGCAGCTGGGCGCGCGCGGCGTCACCGCCTTCCTGATCGAAAAGGGCATGAAGGGCTTTTCCATCGCGCAAAAGCTGGACAAGCTGGGCATGCGCGGCAGCCACACCGGCGAGCTGGTGTTCGACAACGTCGAGGTGCCGGCCGAGAACGTGCTGGGCTCGGTCAATGGTGGCGCCAAGGTGCTGATGTCCGGGCTGGACTACGAGCGCGCCGTGCTGGCGGCGGGCCCGATCGGCATCATGCAGTCGGTCATGGACAACGTTGTGCCCTACATCCACGACCGCAAGCAGTTCGGCCAGAGCATTGGCGAGTTTCAGCTCGTGCAGGGCAAGGTCGCCGACATGTATACCGTGCTGCAGGCAGGCCGTGCCTTTTGCTACACGGTCGGCAAGAACCTCGACCTGCTGGGGGCCGAGCATGTGCGGCAGGTGCGCAAGGACTGCGCGTCGGTCATTCTCTGGTGCGCCGAGAAGGCCACCTGGATGGCCGGCGAGGGCGTGCAGATCTTTGGTGGCAATGGCTACATTAACGACTACCCGCTGGGCCGCCTGTGGCGCGATGCCAAGCTGTACGAAATCGGCGCCGGCACCAGCGAGATCCGCCGCATGCTGATCGGCCGCGAGCTGTTCGCCGAAACGATGTGAGCCAGCGGAGACAATAGGGCATGACCTCCGAGCTAAAAGACCTTTTCGAACACAACCGCGCCTGGGCCGCCCAGATCGAGCGTGATCGCCCGGGGTTCTTTCGCCGCCTCATGGCGCAGCAGGAGCCACGCTACATGTGGATCGGTTGCAGCGATTCGCGCGTGCCCGCCAACCAGATCACCGGTCTGGACCCGGGCGAGGTGTTCGTTCACCGCAACGTGGCCAATGTGGTCGTGCCCACCGACCTCAATTGCTTGTCGACCATCCAGTTCGCGGTGGACCAGCTCAAGATCGAGCACCTGATGGTGGTGGGCCACTACGGCTGCGGCGGCGTGCTGGCCGCCCTGAACGGCACCCGCGTGGGCCTGGCCGACAACTGGCTGCGCCACATCAAGGATGTGGCCGCCCGCCACCGGCCACTGGTCGACGCCACGCCGCCCGAACATCGGCCCGACCTGCTGTGCGAGCTCAACGTGATCGAGCAAGTGGTCAACGTCGCCCAGACCACCGTGGTCCAGGACGCCTGGAGCCGCGGCCAATCGGTCACCCTGCATGGCTGGGTCTACGGCATCTCCGACGGCCTGCTCAAAGATCTGAACATGACCGTCGACTCACCCACCGACCTCGAGCGCGTCTACCGAGGCGCCATCAGCACCATCGGCGGCGCCAAGCGCGGCTGACCCTCACGCCATGCCTGGATTTCCGCAACGCCTTGATTCGCCGCTGGCCTACGACATCGCCCACGCGATGCTGGACGGCTTCAACCGCCACTACCGGCTGTTTCGCTCCGAGTCGGCCCGGGCCAAGCAGCGCTTCGAAGCCGCCGACTGGCACGGCCAGCAGCGCGCCCAGCGCGAGCGCATCGAGTTCTATGACCTGCGGGTGATCGAAGCCTCGCAGCGGCTGGAAAAGGAATTCAGGGCGCACGAGCAGCCCATGGAGGTGTGGCAGCAGGTCAAGCTGCACTTCATCGGCCTGTTGATCGATCACCACCAGCCGGAGCTGGCCGAAACCTTCTTCAACTCGGTCACCACCAAGATCCTGCACCGCACCTATTTTCATAACGATTTCATCTTCGTGCGACCGGCGGTCAGCACCGAATACATCGAGAACGATGGCGCGGACGGCAGCGCCACCTACCGGGCCTACTACCCTAGCCGCGAGACGCTGCGCGAGACCCTCTACAGCATCGTCGACGACTTCGGGCTGCAGCGTCCCTTCGACGATCTCGAGCGCGACGCCGGCTATGTGTACGACGCGATCTCGGCGCGACTGGCCCATGTAAAGCTGCGGGCCAACTTCCAGATCCAGGTGCTGTCGTCCCTTTTCTATCGCAACAAGGGCGCCTATGTGGTGGGCAAGATCATCAACGGCTTCAACGAGGTGCCGTTCTCGCTGCCCATCCTGCACGACGACAGCGCCAAGCTCTACATCGACGCCTGCCTGTTCGGTGAGGACGAGATGCAGATGTTGTTCTCGTTCGCGCGGGCCTATTTCATGGTCGACATGGAGGTGCCCTCGGCCTATGTGCAGTTCCTGCGCTCGCTGATGCCGCGCAAGCCGCGCACCGAGCTCTACAACGAGCTCGGTCTGGCCAAGCAGGGCAAGAACCTGTTCTACCGCGACTTCCTCTATCACCTGCGCCACTCCACCGACAAGTTCCGCATCGCGCCCGGCATCAAGGGCATGGTGATGCTGGTGTTCGACCTGCCCTCGTTCCCGTTCGTCTTCAAGGTCATCAAGGACTTCTACCCGCCGCAAAAGGACACCTCACGCGAGCAGATCAAGGGCAAGTACCTGCTGGTCAAGCAGCACGACCGCGTCGGGCGCATGGCCGACACGCTCGAATACAGCGAGGTGGCCTTTGCCCGCGCGCGTTTCGAGGACGAGTTGATCGAGGAGATCCGCAAGTTCGCTCCCAGCCAGCTCGAGATCTCCGACCGCGACGGCGACGGCCGCGAGGAGGTGATCATCAAACACCTCTACATCGAGCGGCGCATGATCCCGTTGAACATCTTCCTGCAGGAGGCGTTCGACGCCAACGCCATGGAGCAGATCGAGCAAGTCGTCATCGAGTACGGCAATGCCATCAAGGACCTGGTAGCCGCCAACATCTTTCCCGGCGACATGCTGTGGAAGAACTTCGGCGTCACCCGCAATGGCAAGGTCGTCTTCTACGACTACGACGAGATCGAATACCTCACCGACTGCAACTTTCGCCGTGTCCCGCAGGCGCGCAACGAGGAAGAGGAAATGTCCGGCGAGGTCTGGTGGGCCGTGGGGCCGCGCGACGTGTTCCCCGAGACCTTCGGCCCTTTCCTGCTGGGCCATCCCTCGGTGCGCGACGTCTTCATGCGTCACCACGGCGACCTGCTCGATCCGGTCTTCTGGCAGAGCCACAAAGAGCGCATCCAGTCGGGCCACGTGTACGACGTGTTCCCGTACGATCCGATCAAGCGCTTCCGCCGACGCCACGCACCAGCCCAACACGCGGTGGCGTGACGGTCCCGGCGGCCCGCCGATATCGCATGCCCCCTTTCTCCAGGAGCTCCCCATGACCGAATCCATCGTCATCGTCAGCGCCGCCCGCACCCCCATGGGCGGCTTCCAAGGTGACTTCTCCACGCTGGCCGCGCACGACCTCGGCGGCGCCGCCATCAAGGCCGCGGTCGAGCGCGCCGGCATCACCGGTGACGCGGTGGGGGAGGTGCTCATGGGCAACTGCCTCATGGCCGGCCAGGGCCAGGCGCCGGCGCGGCAGGCCGCGTTCAAGGGTGGCTTGCCCAAGAGCGCGGGCGCGGTCACGCTGTCCAAGATGTGCGGCTCGGGCATGAAGGCCGCCATGTTCGCGCACGACATGCTGCTGGCCGGCACCCACGAGGTGATGGTGGCCGGCGGCATGGAGAGCATGACCAACGCGCCCTACCTCATGCTCAAGGGCCGCGGCGGCTATCGCATGGGCCACGACCGCATCTTCGACCACATGATGCTCGATGGCCTGGAAGACGCCTACGAGGCGGGCCGCTCCATGGGCACCTTCGGCGAGGAATGCGCAGCCAAGTACAGCTTCACGCGCGAGGCGCAGGATGCCTTCGCCACGGCCAGTGTCCAGCGGGCACAGGCGGCCACCACCTGCGGCGCGTTCGCCAAAGAGATCACGCCCGTGACCGTCAAGACCCGTGCCGGCGAGGCCGTGATTTCCATCGACGAAGGCCCCGGCAAGGTCAAGCTCGACAAGATCGCCACGCTCAAGCCGGCGTTCAAGAAGGACGGCACCATCACCGCCGCCTCCAGCTCCAGCATCAACGACGGCGCGGCCGCCTTGGTCATGATGACCGAGTCGACCGCCCGGCGCCTCGGTGCCCGGCCGCTGGCCCGCGTGGTCGGCCATGCCATGCACGCGCAGGAGCCCAACTGGTTCACCACCGCCCCGGTCGGCGCCAGCCAGAAGCTGCTCGCCAAGATCGGCTGGAAGGTCGCAGGCGTCGACCTGTGGGAAGTCAACGAAGCCTTCGCTGTCGTGCCCATGGCGCTGATGGCCGAGCTCAAGGTGCCGCACGACATCGTCAACGTCCATGGCGGCGCCTGCGCCCTCGGCCACCCGATTGGCGCCTCGGGCGCGCGCCTGCTGGTGACGCTGATCCACGCCTTGCAGGCGCGCGGCGGCAAGCGCGGCGTGGCCACGCTGTGCATCGGTGGCGGCGAAGCCACGGCCATGGCGCTCGAGCTGCTCTGAAGCTCGCCGTAGCAGGCCCAAGGGCGCGCTTTCTGCGTTGGGACAATGCGTCATGCCTCTGCAAAACTCGATGCCCTGCCCCTGCGGGCGCCAAGACTCGCGCGGCGCGCGGCTGAGCCTGGCGACATGCTGCGGCCGCTACCTGGCCGATGCGGCCGGCACGCGCGCACCCGATGCGGAGTCCCTCATGCGGTCCCGCTACACGGCCTTCACCCGATGCGACGCCGGCTACCTGCTCGCCACCTGGCATCCCCGCACACGCCCGGTCAACGTCGATCCCGGCCCCGGCACGCGCTGGCTGGGGCTCGAGGTGCGCTCGCGCCGCGAGATCGATGCCACGCATGCGCAGGTCGAGTTCGTCGCCCGCAGCCGCCCGCCCGGCGGCGCCGCCGCGCACCGCTTGCACGAGCGCAGCCGCTTCGTGCGCGAAGAGGGCCGCTGGTACTACCTTGACGGAGACCTGCTGTGAGCGCGCAGGGCGCGCCAAGCTTCGACGCCGTCCTGTTCGACTGCGATGGCGTGCTGGTCGACAGCGAGCCCATCACCAACGGTGTACTGCGCGACATGCTCCATGAGCAGGGATGGACCATGACGCTGCAAGAGTGCATGCGCATCTTCCTTGGCAAGGCCGTGCGCGACGAGCGCGCGCGCATTGAGGCGCACACCGGGCGCCCGCTCACGGACGCTTGGCTGGCTGCCTTTCGAGAGCGGCGAAACCAGGGTTTGATCGAGCGGCTTCGTCCGATCCGCAACGCCCCGGCCGCGGTCCGGGCGGTGCATGGCCTCTTCCAGGGGCGCATTGCCTGCGCTTCGGGCGCCGACCTGTTCAAGGTTCGCCTGCAGCTGGAGAAGACGGGTCTGCTGCGCTGGTTCGAAGGCCACATCTTCAGCGGCCATGACCTGCCCAGGTCCAAGCCGCACCCCGATGTGTACCTGGCGGCGGCCGCGTCGCTGTCGGCCGATCCACGCCGCTGCGCGGTGGTCGAGGACACCGTGACCGGCGTCACCGCCGGCGTGGCGGCGGGCGCGACCGTGTTCGGCTACAGCCCGCGCAGAGCCGGGCACGACGCGCCGGCGGCCCTGCGCGCGGCCGGCGCGGCGCGGGTGTTCACCGACATGGCCCGGTTGCCTGCGCTGCTCGCCGAGCATCGCTGAACTGCCACGGCGCGCGCCTCTCGTGCGACGTTTGGCGAATTTTCAGCGGATGTCGGCCCTGTCCTACAGGCGCGTCCGATAGGATGTCCCCACAACGGCTGAGCCAGACGCCGCGACAGTCCGCCGGAGACCGCCCATGAGGCCCGCCCATCACCACCCGGAAGTACCCCCCGTTGGTCTCGCCACCGGCCGGTCGGCCCCGCGCCGGTTTGATGCAGGCGGACGCGCAAGGGCATGTCTGGCTGTGCGAGGCGGTCATGCGCAATGACGAGGTGACCGACTATTACCTTGTGCGCTTGTCGCGGCTCGACGGCGGTGAACCGGTCGGGCAGCCGGTGGTGCTCAGCCCGAACGAGTACGTGGCGTTCAGCCAAACGCGCGGTTTGCAGCCGGTGCTGCTGTGAGCGCCTAAGGGCCGACCGGCTTGTCCGCGGCGCCCTTGAGCGTGCGGGCGCCAGCACCGCCGGCATTGCCGGCATCGCCTGCGCGCAGCTGCAGCGTCACCAGCACCGCGAAGTCGGCCCGGGCCCGCAGGCCATGCCGCTGGCGCGCCGGCAGCAGCACCAGGTTGCCCGGCAACAGGCGGCGCGTGCCGCCCGGCGTCACCACCTCCACCTCACCCTCCAGGCAGTGGATCACGCACTCCTGCTCGACATGGTGCTCGGGCATGTCCTGGTGGGCGGGAAGCACCAGGTGCAGCAACTGCATGTGCTCGGTCTTGATCAGGCTGGTGCTGAACGTGTCGATCAGTTTGTCGCCGAGCGGTGCGACGTTGATCACGTCCATCGGTTGTGCGTGGGGCAGGGCCATGGTCTGGTTCTCCTTCTTCCTCGGGGCAATGCAACGGCCACCACCTTAGCGCGGTGCGGGCGGTGCGGGCGTTACCGGATGCGAGCGGGATGCGAGCGGCGCAGGCACACCGGACATGCCGTCATGCTGCCTCTCGCGCGGCGTCGCGGAAGGCCGCCGGCGACTGGCCCGTCCAGGTGCGAAACGCGCGGATGAAGCTCTTCTCGCTGCGAAACCCGACCGCCGCCGCGACCTGCTTGAGCGGCCGGTCCGTGCGCAGCAACAACTCGCGCGCGCGCTCACCGCGTACCTCGTCCTTGAGCTGCTGCAAGCTCGCGCCTTCGTCTCGCAACTGCCGGTGCAGGGTGCGCGCGGACATGTGCAGCAATGCGCCCAGGCCTTGCGCATTGCGCGCCGCGTCGGCCTGCGTTCGCAGCACCTGGCGCACCTGCTGCACCAGCAGACGGTCGCGCCGGTACTGCAGTACGGTCAGCGGCAGGGCGCGCTGCAGCATCTGGTGCAGCGCCGCCTCGTCGCGTCGCAGCGGCAGGCGCAGGTAACGCGCGTCGAACTGGATCGACGCCTGCGCGGCGCCAAAGCCCAGCTGGCCGGGGAACATGTGGCGATAGGCCGCCACGTGCGCTGGCGGTGAGAACGGAAAGCGTGCCTCGCGCAGCGGGATGCGTGAATCGATCAGCCAGGACGCCACGCCGTGAATGTTGCGCAGCATGTGCACCAGGCTGAACTCACGCGCGTCGGGCGGCAGCGCGCGGTGCGCGGCGTGTTCCTCGATCGAGATCGTTGCGGCGTCGGCGGCGGTCGACAGGCGCATCACGAGGTCGTCGGTGAGCAGGCCATGGTGGCGGCACCAGCGCCCCAGCGCCAGGCCCAGGTCGGCCGAGGTGATCGACGCCCGCGCCAGCATGCCGTAGCTGCCCCAGGGCAGGCGGCGGCGGAACGCGCCCAGCGCCTCGTCGCCCAGCGCCTGCATGGCCGCACCCGACAGCAGCTCGAGCTGGCGGGCCGTGATGCGGCCGCGCGGGTCGGCCAACTGGCGTGGCGTGATCTGTGCCAGGGCAAGGGCCTCGGCCGGGCTCTTGGCGGCCTGGGTGAAGGCGTGCGAGATCACCCGTGCGTAAGCAGCGGGCGTCGCGGCAGCCGGGGCGGGCCTGGCGGTGGTGGCGCGGGCGTTGGGCGGCGGGGCGGGGCGGGCGGCGGGCACCTGAAGAGTGTGCGCGCGCATGGCAGGATTTGCAACCAAGCTGGCGCTGCGGTGGCGCGCCGGATTCCGTAAGCTCCCTGGTGCCAGCGGGCGGACCTGTGCGTCCGCCGCCTTCGATGACTGCCAAAGGATGCCGATGTCCGCGCTCGAGACCCAGCTCAATTCAAGATCCGCCGAGTTCCAGGCCAACGCCGCCGCCATGCGCACACTGGTGGACGACCTGCGCCAGCAGGTCGCCCGCGCCGCCGAGGGCGGTGGCGAGGTGGCCCGCGCCCGGCACATCGCGCGCGGCAAGCTGCTGCCGCGCGAACGCGTGCAGATGCTGCTCGATGCGGGCACCCCCTTTCTTGAACTGTCGCCCCTGGCGGCCTACGGCATGTACAACGGTGACGCGCCCTGTGCCGGTGTCATCGCCGGCATCGGCCGCGTCAGCGGGGTCGACTGCATGGTCGTGTGCAACGACGCCACGGTGAAGGGCGGCAGCTACTACCCGATCACCGTCAAGAAGCACCTGCGCGCGCAGGAGGTGGCCCAGGAGAACCGGCTGCCGTGTATCTACCTGGTCGATTCCGGCGGAGCCAACCTGCCCAATCAGGACGAGGTCTTCCCGGATCGCGACCACTTCGGCCGCATCTTCTACAACCAGGCCAACCTGTCGGCCCAGGGCATCCCGCAGATTGCGGTGGTGATGGGCTCGTGCACCGCCGGCGGCGCCTACGTGCCGGCCATGAGCGACGAGACCATCATCGTCAAGAACCAGGGCACCATCTTTTTGGGCGGCCCGCCTCTGGTGAAGGCCGCCACCGGCGAGGTGGTCAGCGCCGAAGACCTGGGCGGCGGTGACGTGCACACCCGGCTGTCGGGCGTGGCCGACCACCTGGCCCAGAACGACCTGCACGCGCTGGCGCTGGCGCGCCAGGCGGTGGCCAGCCTCAACCGCCGCAAGGACGTGCCGGTCGCCCTGCAGGCGTCGCGCCCGCCCAGGTACGAACCGGCCGAGTTGTACGGCGTGGTCCCCACCGACACCCGCAAGCCCTACGACGTGCGCGAGATCATCGCCCGCATCGTCGACGGCAGCGAGTTCCACGAGTTCAAAGCCCGTTGGGGCGGCGCGCCTTCGGGCGGGGCCACCACCCTGGTCTGCGGCTTCGCCCACATCGAGGGAATCCCGGTGGGCATCCTGGCCAACAACGGCATCCTGTTTTCCGAGTCGGCGCAAAAGGGCGCCCACTTCATCGAGCTGTGCTGCCAGCGCAAGATCCCGCTGGTGTTCCTGCAGAACATCACCGGCTTCATGGTCGGCCGCAAGTACGAGAACGAGGGCATTGCCCGCCATGGCGCCAAACTGGTAACCGCGGGGGCCACCGCCACGGTGCCCAAGTTCACCGTGATCATCGGCGGCAGCTACGGCGCCGGCAATTACGGCATGTGCGGCCGCGCGTACTCGCCGCGCTTCCTCTGGATGTGGCCCAACGCGCGCATCGCCGTCATGGGCGGCGAGCAGGCCGCCAGCGTGCTGGCCACCGTCAAGCGCGACGGCATCGAGGGCAAGGGCGGCACCTGGAGCGCGCAGGAAGAAGCCGCCTTCAAGCAGCCGCTGCTCGATCAGTTCGGCTTGCAGTCGCACCCCTACTACGCCAGCGCGCGCCTGTGGGACGACGGCGTGATCGACCCGGCCGACACGCGCCGGGTCCTGGGGCTGGGACTGTCAGCCGCGCTCAACGCGCCGATCCCCGAGCCCAAGTTCGCCATGTTCCGCATGTGAGTGCGGACGCCACGGCCCCGAAACCGCCAGCAGACACCCACACCATGTTCCACAAGATCCTCATTGCCAACCGCGGCGAGATCGCCTGCCGCGTCGCCGCCACCGCCCGCCGGCTGGGCATCCGCACGGTGGCGGTCTACTCCGATGCCGATGCCCAGGCCCGCCACGTCGCGGCCTGTGACGAAGCCGTCCACATCGGCGCCAGCGCGCCCAAGGACAGTTACCTGCGCTGGGAGCGCATCATCGAAGTCGCCCAGGCCACCGGCGCCCAGGCGGTTCATCCCGGCTACGGCTTTCTCAGCGAGAACGAGGCGTTCGCCCGCGCCTGCGCCGAGGCTGGCCTGGTCTTCATCGGCCCGCCCGCCTCGGCCATCCAGGCCATGGGCCTGAAGGCCGAGTCCAAGCGCCTCATGGCCAAGGCGGGCGTGCCGCTGGTGCCGGGCTACCACGGCACCGACCAGGCTCCCGACTTCCTGCGCGGCGAGGCCGATGCCATCGGCTTTCCGGTGCTGATCAAGGCCAGCGCGGGCGGCGGCGGCAAGGGCATGCGCATCGTCGAGAAGCTCGAGGATTTCGACGCCGCGCTCGCCTCATGCAAGCGCGAGGCCATCAACAGCTTCGGCAACGACGCGGTGCTGATCGAGAAATACGTCCAGCGCCCGCGCCACATCGAGATCCAGGTGTTCGGCGACACGCAGGGCAGCTGCCTGTGGCTGTTCGAGCGCGATTGCTCGGTGCAGAGGCGCCACCAGAAGGTTCTGGAAGAAGCGCCCGCGCCAGGCATGCCGCCGGCCATGCGCCGGCAGATGGGCGAGGCCGCGGTGGCCGCCGCCAAGGCCGTGGGGTATGTGGGCGCGGGCACGGTCGAATTCATCGTCGAGCAAAAGCCCTCGGGCGAGATGAGCTTCTTTTTCATGGAGATGAACACCCGCCTGCAGGTGGAGCACCCGGTCACCGAGGCCATCACCGGCATCGACCTGGTCGAGTGGCAATTGCGCGTGGCCGCCGGCCAGCCGCTGCCGCTGACGCAAGATCAATTGCGCATCGACGGCCATGCGATCGAGGCCCGCATCTGCGCCGAAAACCCCGACAACAACTTCCTGCCCGCCACCGGTACCCTGCAGGTCTACCGCAAGCCGCCTTGCACCAGCTTTTCCCCCGGGCCGGTGCGCATCGACGACGGCGTGCGCGAAGGCGACACCATCTCGCCGTACTACGATTCCATGATTGCCAAGCTGATCGTGCATGGCGCCACCCGACAAGAGGCGCTGGCCCGGCTCGACGAGGCGCTGGCCCGCACACAGATCGTGGGGCTGGCCACCAACGTGCAGTTCCTGCGTCAGGTGGTGCGCAGCCGCTCGTTCGCCCAGGCTGACCTCGACACCGCGCTCATCCCCCGCGAGCAGGCCGCGCTGTTCAACCAGCAGCCGGTGCCGCTGCCGCTGGCCGCCGCCGCCGTGGTCGCCGCCACGCTGCACGGCGAGCAGGCGCAGGCCGGTGCCGACCCGTTCAGCCGCCGCGACGGCTGGCGCTCCCACGGGCTGGCCACGCGCCGCTTCGAGTTCGACTGCGCGCAACAAAGCGCCCCGGCCGAACTGCGTTACCTGCACGACGGCACGCTGCACCTGACGGTGGGCGATGCCGCCGGCCCGTTGGCCTTCCAGGTCGAAGGCGAGCAGATCGACCTGCAGTACGCCGGCCTGCGCGAGCGCGTCACGGTGCATGCGCAGGGAGAGACCGACCATGTGTTCGCCGCACGCGGCGCCGCCGCCATCGTCTCGCGCGACCTGCTGGCCCATGCCGGCGAAGGCCAGGCCGAGGGCGGGCGGCTCACAGCACCCATGCCCGGCAAGGTCATCTCCTTTGCCGTCAAGGCCGGCGACACGGTGCGTCGCGGCCAGCCCTTGGCCGTGATGGAGGCGATGAAGATGGAGCACACCATCGCCGCGCCGGCCGACGGCATCGTGGCCGAGTTGCTGTACGCGCCCGGCGACCAGGTGGGCGACGGCGCCGAGTTGTTGAAGCTCGTCGCTGCGTGAGAACATCGACCGCATGCGAATCCTTATCTATGGCGCGGGCATGCGCGTCGAACCCTGGTTGGCCGACCTGCGCGCGGCCCTGCCCACCGCCGATGTCGCCGAATGGACGCCGGGCGCGGCGCCGGCCGACTACGCCATTGTCTGGGCGCCGCCGCAGCAGTTGATCGACGAGCAGCCCGGGCTGCGCGCGATCTTCAACCTGGGCGCCGGCGTCGATCCGGTCATGAAGCTGCGTCTGCCCGCGGGCTTGCCCGTGGTGCGGATGGAGGATGCCGGCATGGCGGTTCAGATGGCCGAGTACGTCTGCCACGCATTGATCCGCCACTTTCGCGAGCTCGACGGGTATGAGCACGACATGCGCGCTCGCCGCTGGGGCGTCCGCAAGCCGCGCGAACGCAAAGACTGGCCAGTGGGCATCCTGGGCCTGGGCGTGCTGGGGCAGCGGGTGGCCCGCGCGGTTGCGAGTTTCGAGTTCCCGGTGCGCGGCTGGAGCCGCACGCCGCGCGTGATGGACGGCGTCGAATGCTTCGCCGGCCCCGACCAGCTCGACGCCTTTCTCGCGGGCACCCGCGTGCTGGTCTGCCTGTTGCCGCTCACCGCCGACACCGCCGACATCCTCAACCGCCGCACGCTGGGCCGGCTGTTGCCCGGCGCCTACCTGATCAACATTGCCCGGGGTGCGCACCTGGTCGACGACGACCTGCTCGCCCTGCTGGACAGCGGGCACATGGCTGGCGCCACGCTCGATGTGTTTCGCACCGAGCCGCTGCCGCTGGATCACCCTTTCTGGGGCGACGCGCGCATCACCCTCACGCCGCACGGCGCGGCGCGCACGCTGCGTGAGGCCAGCGTCACGCAGATCGTGGGCAAGCTCGTGGCGTTGGAGCGCGGTGAGCCTGTCGCCGGTGTGGTCGACCCGACTCGGGGATACTGAGTCCCCATGAACCTCCCCAGCAAAGTCAAGATCGTCGAGGTGGGTCCGCGCGACGGCTTGCAGAACGAAAAGCAACCCGTCCCGGCCGAGATCAAGATCGCCCTGGTCCACCGCCTGCAGGACGCGGGCCTCACCGAGATCGAGGTCACCAGTTTCGTCAGCCCCAAGTGGGTGCCGCAGATGGGTGATGCCGCGCAGGTCATGGCCGGCATCCAGCGCAAGCCCGGTGTGCGCTATTCGGTGCTCACGCCCAACCTCAAGGGCTTCGAGGGCGCGGTCGCCAGCGGCGCCGACGAGATCGTCGTCTTCGGCGCGGCCAGCGAGGCTTTCAGCCAGAAGAACATCAACTGCTCGATCGACGAGAGCATCGAACGCTTCGCGCCGGTGGTCGAAGCGGCGCTGGCCCAGGGCATCGCCGTGCGTGGCGCCATCTCCTGCGCCGTCGGTTGCCCCATCGAGGGCGAAGTGGCGCCCGAACGGGTCGAGCGGGTGGCCCGCCTGATGAAGCGCTTGGGCGTGCAGCACCTGGGCGTGGCCGACACCATCGGCGTGGGCACCCCACGCAAGGTGCAACGCGCCCTTGAGGCGGTCCTCAAGCACTTTTCCATCGACCAGGTCGCCGGCCACTACCACGACACCTACGGCCAGGCGATCGGCAACACGCTGGCCTCGCTGGAGCTGGGCGTGTGGCAATACGACACTTCGGTCGCCGGCCTGGGCGGCTGCCCCTACGCCAAGGGCGCCACCGGCAACGTCGCCACGGAAGACGTGGTGTTCATGCTGCACGGCATGGGGATAGGGACCGGCATCGACCTCGACAAGCTGGTCGATGCGGGCCGCTTCATCAGCGATTTTCTGCAGCGCAAGCCCAACTCCCGCGCGGCCACCGCCATCCTCAACAAGCGTCAGGCCTGATGCCCATGTGCGGCGCTGAACTCACCTCCCTGCCCGAAGGCGTGCAACGCGTGGCGCGGGTGCTCCAATCCATGGGCCACCCGCATGCACCCCGGATGCTCGACGATGCCGCGCGTACCGCGCAGCAAGCGGCCGACGCGCTGGGCATCGCGCTCGGGCAGATCGCCAAGAGCATCATCTTTCGCCGCAGGTCCGATGGCGCAGCGGTGCTGGTGGTCACCTCCGGCGACCGGCGTGTCGATGAACGGAAGGTGGACGCCCTGGTCGGCAAGACCGGCCGCGCCGACGCCGAGTTCGTCAAGGCCAGCACCGGCTTTTCCATCGGCGGCGTGGCGCCCTTGGCCCACGCACAGCCGCCGGTGACCTTGATCGACCGCGAGCTGTTTCGCTTCCAGGAGATCTGGGCCGCCGCTGGCCACCCGCACGGCGTGTTTCGCTTGCACCCGCAAGACCTTGAGCGCCTGACCGGCGCGCCGGTGGCCGATGTGGTGCAGGCGGTGGCGCCATGACACCGGCCACCCGCCGCCTCCTCGCGCGCGGGCGCGCCCTGCGTGCAAGCGGCGAAAGCCCGGTGCCCTCGCCTTGCACGTCGGTGTGCCGCGTCCACCCCGACAGCGGTCTGTGCCAGGGCTGCTGGCGCACCCTCGATGAGATCGCCGATTGGGGCGCCCTGGACGACAGCGCCCGCCGCACCGTCTGGCTGCGGCTGGAGCAGCGCGCCGCCGGACCGCAGGACACCGCATGAAACGCGTCACCTTCCACCTGGACTTCATCTCGCCCTACGCGTGGCTGGCCTTCGAGCGTCTGCCGCAGGCGCTGCAGGGCCTGAGCTACGAGGTGGTCTACCGGCCGGTCCTGCTGGGTGGCGTTCTTCAGGCGCTGGGCCAACTGGGCCCGGCGGAGGTGCCCGGCAAGCGCGAGTGGACTTACCGCCAGGTGCTGTGGCTGGCGGGCCAGCACGGCGTGCCGCTGCAAATGCCCGCGATGCACCCGTTCAACCCCTTGCCACTGCTGCGCCTGGCGCTGGCCTGCGGCCGGGGCGGCGCCATCAACCGCCATGTCTGTGAAACCGTGCTGCGCCATGTGTGGACCGGCGGCGCCGACGCGATCGACGCGCAGCGCCTGGCGCAATTGCGTGCCACCCTCGCGCCCGCGCGCGATCCCGACGGCGCCGACGTCAAGGGCGAGCTGCGCGCCAACACCGACGCCGCGCTGGCCCAGGGCATCTTCGGCGTGCCGACGATGGAGGTGGACGGCCGGCTGTTCTGGGGCTTCGATGCGCTGCCCATGCTGCGCGCCTGGCTGGAAGGGGACGCTTGGTTCGACAGCGGCGACTGGGATGCGGCGGCCCGCACCCCTGTCGGCATTCAGCGCGCGCGCCCGGGCTGACAGGCGCGGCGCTCAGGCGCTTGCGGCCAGCCAGCGATGCCGGCCCGCGTAGCGGCGCAGCGCCGGCCACGAAGCGCATTCGGCCGCCGCCTGTGGCCACACCATCTGCAGCAGCTCGCACTCAGCCAGCACGTCGGCCATGGCCTCGTGCCGCGCCAGGCATTTGATGCCCATTCGCGTCAGCCACTCGTCGAGCGACCGCTCGCGCGCCTTGGGGTGCGCGACGGCGCACAGGGTGGCGATGTCCAGCCAGTCCTGCGGCAGCGGCGGCAGGCCGTGCAGGGGCAGGTGGCGTGCCATCAGGCGCCGGTCGTATTCAGCATGAAAGGCGAGCAAGGGCGCACCCGCGGCGAATTCGCAAAAGCTGCGCAGTGCCACCGCCGGATCTACACCCGCGCTCTGCTGCCCGACCCCGATCCCGTGCACCAGGACGTTGGCCGCGTCGACCTGCCGCGTCTCGCGCCGCAGGTCGATCGAAAAGCTGTCGCTCAGCACCAGCCAAAGCCGACGATTTGACCAGTCGACCCGCACCCCCAGGGCTGCGATGGCCAGGATCTCGGCGTTGCGCGGGTCCAGGCCACTGGCCTCGAGGTCCAGCACCAGCCAGCGTTCCATGCCGCCCTCCTGCGGGGGCGCGCTGGCGCCGGGCCACCAGCGGGGCAGCCAGCGGGCGCGCCAGCCGCCTTTCATCGGGCCCAGTCCAGTGCCAGCCGCTGTTGCAGCGTGCGCGCCTGGCGCAGGCTGGCCGCGAGGATCCGATGATCGATCTCGCCGAGGTTGGCGGGGATCAGCCGGTTTGGATGTGGCGCGGCGCTCTCGGCATCGAGCTGCACCCGCAGCCGCAGGCCCTGCAGGAAGTCGAAGGCTTCGGTCCAGCCCGAGATTTCTCGCGGCGCCAGGCCCAGGGCCTGACCGCTGGCCTGCAGCCGCTGGCGTGTGCCGGTGGCTGGCACGCCTTGTGACAGGGCCATCAGGCGCGCGGCATCGACGAACAGCGCCGCGCCCTGTAGCTTGAGGTCGATCGCGCCTTGTGCGTCGGTTTCGATGCGGCCGAACCAGTCCAGCGGTGGACGGTGCGTCAGCGCGTTGAGCGCCAGTTGATGCAAAAAGCGCGGCGTCGCGGCGGTGCGTTCAGTGATCCGCTGGGTCAGGGGCGCGAGCAGGGATGCGTCACCAGCGAGCGGGCGCAGGTCAAAGTAGATGGCCGCGTGCAGCAGGTCTTGCGGGCTGCCGTGCGCGATCCAGCGGTCGAAGCGCTCCAGCCACTGCGATTGCCGCAGGCAGCAGTCCGGCTGGCCGGCCATGATGCCGCCCTTGCACAGGGGAAAGCCGCAGGCGTCCAGCGCCTCGTTGGCCCGCGCGGCCCAGCCGCGGATGCGCAGCAACTGCGCATCGGAGGTGCCATCGGGCAGCACCAGCGCGTTGTCCTGGTCGGTGGCCAGGGTCTGTTCTTCGCGCCCCTCGGAGCCGAGCGCGACCCAGCACAGGGCGTTCAGATCGATCCCGGCGGGGCCCGCCAGCACCGTCAGCAGCCGGTGTGTCAGCCGGTCGTTGAGATGGCTGACCAGCTGCGTGAGCGGCTGCGACGACAGGCCCTGCGACAGCAGCTGCCGCGCCAGCCGGCGGATGTCCGCTGCGGCGGCCTGCAGGCCCGGCAGGTCGCTCGCGCGCCGGATCCGGTCGCCCACGCGCGGCAGGCTGGCGCGCTGCAAGGCGAACAGGTCACGCTCTGACACCACGCCCGCCGCGAGGCCGCGGCGGGTGACCGGCACATGCCGGATGCCACGCTCAGCCATCAGCAGCGCGGCGTCTTGCGCGGTGGCTGTCTCGGGCAGGCTGTGGACCGGCGAGCGCATCACCTGCTCGATCGGTCGCGTCAGGCTGAAATCGGCTTGCAGTATCAGTGCCGGCAGATCGTGCCGCGTGAGGATGCCCACGATTGCGCCTTCGGGCGTGGTCACCAGCACCGAGCCGACCAGGCGCTCGTCCATCAGCCGCAGCACCTGTGCCAGTGGCGCGCCGGGCTCGCAGCGCACCAGCGCGTCGCCAAGCAGGCGGGACAAGGGCGTTTCCATCGTCTGCTCGGCCAGCGCGCGCCGGGCCTGCGTTTCGCGCAAGGCCTCGCCGGACTTGGCCAGCAGCGCCTGCGCCTGCCCGCCCAGGAAAGCCGCGAAGACAGCGCTTTGCCCGGCCAGCCGCCGCACGTCATCGGCGGCCAGCGCCAGGGCGAACACATCGTCGACGGCGCGGTAGGTCGAGCGCACCGCCCGGCGCGCGAGCAGGGCGCCGACGGGCAGCAGCTCGCCCGGTCCGTACAGCGATGAGGGCGCACCCTCGCCGTCGCCCAGCTGGCTGCGCACGGTGCCCCGGCGCAACAGGAAAAGCGTGTCCACCTCGCCGGGGGCGGGTCCGAGCAGAATCTCGCCTGGCGCGAAGTAGCGCTGCGTGGCGTTCGTGACCAATGCGTCAAGATCCGGCGGCGCCATGTCGCAGAACGGGGGCCACTCGCGCACGCTCGCGTGCAGGTGCGCGATCAGCGCCGCCGAGGGTGTTGACGATGGACGTGTTGTGCTCATGAGCTCAGTGTTAACCCTCAGATATCCCCCGGCGTGGGGCAATGTAAGAAGCGAGTAAGGCTCTGTTTGGACAGTGCATCTCACCCAACGACCAGTAAAGATGCTCACAGCCCTGTCTCTTGTCAAGCTCGTAGCCGAGATCGCCTTGATGGCCCTGGCGGGGCGTTGGCTGTTGACAATGCTGGCCGGCGCGCGGCATCCGCAGAACCTGTTTTGGCAGATCCTTGACGCCATGGTCCGGCCGTTCCTCTGGACAGCCCGCCGCATCACCCCGCGGGTGGTGATCGACCGCCATGTCCCGTTGGTCGCCTTTTTGATCCTGGCATTCGCCTGGGCGGGCGCCACCGCCTGGCGGATCGCCCATTGCGTTGAAATCGGAATCCATCTATGCCGTTGATGCGCACACTGCAGACTGGATGGCTGCGCTGGCAGGGGCGTATCGCCTTGCTGCTCGGGCGCCAGACCGAGGCGTTGCGGGCATTCGAGCGCCTCAGTGCCCTGTCGCCCGACGATGTGCATGCGCTGGCCAGCCGGGCGCAACTCGAAGAGCTGCGGGGCGGGCATGAGCGGGCCATTGAACTGCAGCGCGAGGTGGCCCGGCGCCGGCCCGCGCAAGCGGCCGGCTGGTTCAACCTGGGCTTCATGCTGGAGAAGGCCGACCGCCTCGAAGACGCGCGGGCGGCCTTCGCCGAGGCCACGCGCCTGTCGCCCTCGCTTGACCGCGCCTGGTATGGCCTGGGCCTGGTCCTCATTCGCCTGCGCCGCTTCGACGAAGCTGTCGAAGCCCTGCGCAAGAACACCGAACTGCAACCCATGAGCCCCTACGGCTGGTATCAGCTGGCCCGGGTTCATGTCGACCGGCAAGAGCCCGAGGAGGCGGCGCGAATCATTCGCCACCTCCGCGAGTTCGAGCCCAAGGTGGCCGCCCAGCTTGAGCGTGAGACCGGACTGCGCACCGCGCCGTCCGCCTGACTCGCGAGCCGTGCGACCCGCCGCACCGGCAAGGCCGGGCGGTGTGTTTCAGCCGTGACCCGGCTTGCAGTGCCGCGAGCGATCGCGGGCGGTCACGATCGGCATGAGGAGTCGTTCACAAAGGCAGGAGACATGCAGCCATCGGAAAACCACCGCCGGTACTGGCGGAAAAACCTCAACATCACAGGCATCTTGCTGGCCATCTGGTTCGTGGTGACCTTCGTCGTGAGCTATTACGCCCGCGAACTCAGTTTCAATTTCTTCGGCTGGCCCTTCAGTTTCTGGATGGGTGCGCAGGGGGCATTGATCATCTATTGCTTGATCATCTGGTACTACGCCCGCTACATGGCGCGGCTGGATATCGAGCACAACGTGGCCGAGGAGGAATGACATGGCTGATATGTTTGGAACGGTAGGCACCGTAACATCCGCAGAGTCGAACCGGGCGTTCAAGCAGAGCCTGAACAAGGTCTACACCTGGTACCTCGGCGGCTTTCTGGTCTTTCTGATCGCGCTGGCCATCCTGGAGGCGATGGGCCTGCCGCGCAACTGGATCGGCTACACCTTCCTGCTGGCCACTATCGGCCTGTACGCTGGCATCGGCTTCATGAGCCGCACCAGCGATGCGGCGGAGTACTACGTCGCCGGCCGCCGCGTGCCAGCCATCTACAACGGCATGGCCACCGGCGCCGACTGGATGTCCGCAGCGTCCTTTATCGGCATGGCCGGCACGCTCTACCTCACGGGCTACTCGGGCCTGGCCTTCATCATGGGCTGGACCGGCGGCTACTGCCTGGTGGCGCTGTTCCTGGCGCCCTACCTGCGCAAGTTCGGGCAGTTCACCATCCCTGACTTTCTCGGTGAGCGCTACGGCGGCAACCTGCCGCGTTTCATCGGCATCTTCGCGGCCATCCTGTGCTCGTTCACCTATGTGGTGGCGCAGATCTACGGCGTGGGCCTGATCACTTCGCGCCTGACCGGCGTGGCGTTTGAACTGGGCATTTTCCTGGGCCTGGGCGGCATCCTGGTGTGCTCTTTCCTGGGCGGCATGCGCGCAGTCACGTGGACGCAGGTGGCGCAGTACATCGTGCTGATCGTCGCGTACTTGCTCCCGGTGGTGTGGCTGTCGGTCAAGCAGACCAGCGTTCCAGTGCCGCAAGCCATCTACGGCATGCAGCTGCAGAAGGTGACCGAGGCCGAAAAGCGCCTGACCAACGATCCCAAGGAAAAGGAAGTCCGGGACATCTTCGCCAAGCGCTCGGCCGACCTCGCCGAAAAGCTCAAGGATCCGGCCGCCGCCTTGGCCAGCGACCGCGCCTCGGCCACCAAGAAGATCGAGGACCTGCGCGCCGCCAGCGGGCCCGCGGCCGAGATCGCCGATGCAGAGAAGGCTCTGGCCGCCCTGCCCAAGGACGCCGACGCGGCCAGGCGCGCCTGGACCGCCGCCAAGGCGGGGGCCGACACCAAGTCCCGGCCGCTCAACGGCATGCCGCCGCATGCGCAGCAATATGCCGGTGACCCCAAGGGCGATGCGAAGGCGCAGGAGGCCTACGACACCTCGCGTCGCAACTTCCTGGCCCTGATCTTCTGCCTGATGGTGGGCACCGCGGCCCTGCCACACATCCTCATGCGCTACTACACCACGCCCAGTGTGCGTGAGGCGCGCGAGTCCGTGACCTGGTCGCTGTTCTTCATCTTCCTGCTGTACTTCACGGCGCCGGCCCTGGCGGTGCTGGTGAAGTTCCAGGTGTTCAACGTCCTGGTGGGAACCCCTTTCGACCAGTTGCCAGCCTGGGTCGGGGCGTGGGCCAAGGTCGACCCGACGCTGCTGTCGGTCGTCGACGTCAACAAGGACGGCATCTTCCAGCTCAACGAGATGAGCATCGGCGGCGACATCATCGTGCTGGCCACGCCGGAAATCGGTGGGCTGCCCTACGTGGTTTCCGGCTTGGTGGCCGCTGGTGGCCTGGCGGCGGCCCTGTCCACCGCGGACGGCCTGCTGCTGACGATCGCCAACGCGCTATCGCACGACCTGTACTACAAGATGATCGACCCGAACGCGTCCACCTCGCGGCGGGTGTCCATCTCCAAGGTACTGCTGCTGGTGGTGGCGCTCGCTGCGGCCTACGTGGCGGCGCAAAAACCGGCCGACATCCTGTTCCTCGTTTCGGCGGCCTTTTCGTTCGCGGCGGCGTCGTTCTTCCCGGCGCTCACCCTGGGCATCTTCTGGAAGCGCGCCACCGGCATTGCGGCCTCGCTGGGGATGGCCGGCGGACTGGGCATCACTTTCTACTACATGGTCATGAACCAGCCCTGGTTGCGCGGCATCTTCGGCGTCACCTCGCCGGTGGATCTGTGGTGGGGCATCCAGCCGATCTCGGCCGGCGTGTTCGGCGTGCCGGTTGGCTTTGCCGTGATCCTCCTGGTGAGCCTGGTTACGCCGGCACCCAGCGCGAAGGTCCAGGAACTGGTCGAGCACGTGCGTTACCCGAATCTCAAGTCGGCGTAACTCTCCGACCGTGTCTTGACAAAGGCGGGCCTTCGGGCCCGCCTTTTTTATGCGGGTTTCCCCTAGGTTTGTCAGCACCGGCTAAGTTTGGTGCAAGGCCCGGTTGGATTCGAGCAAGCGTGGGGTCAGAGCCGTTTTGAACAATCTCCTCCAGCGTTCATGTCGGACGCGTGAACAGATCAGGAGACATCCCCATGGCTACTTCCGCCGCACCGCGGCCGATGACGGGTGAAGAAAAGAAGGTCATCTTCGCTTCGTCGTTGGGCACCGTATTCGAGTGGTACGACTTCTACCTGTACGGCTCGCTCGCCGTCATCATCGCCAAGCAGTTCTTCTCGGCCCTGGACCCCAGCGCTGCCTTCATCTTCGCCCTGCTGGCGTTCGCCGCCGGCTTCATCGTGCGGCCCTTCGGCGCGCTGGTGTTCGGCCGCCTGGGCGACATGATCGGGCGCAAGTACACCTTCCTGGTCACCATCCTGATCATGGGCCTGTCCACCTTCCTGGTGGGCATCCTGCCGAGCTACGCCAGCATCGGCGTGGCTGCGCCGGTGATCCTGATCGCGCTTCGCATGTTGCAGGGCCTGGCCCTGGGCGGCGAATATGGCGGCGCCGCCACCTATGTCGCCGAGCATGCCCCGCAGGGCCGGCGTGGTGCCTACACCGCGTGGATCCAGACCACGGCCACGCTGGGCCTGTTCCTGTCGCTGATGGTGATCCTGGGTACCCGCACCCTCATCGGCGAAGCGGCCTTTGCCGAGTGGGGCTGGCGCATTCCGTTCCTGGTGTCCGTGCTGCTGCTCGCCATCTCGGTGTGGATCCGCATGTCGATGAACGAGTCGCCGGCATTCCAGAAGATGAAGGCCGAGGGCAAGACCTCCAAGGCGCCGCTGTCCGAGGCTTTCGGCCAATGGAAGAACCTCAAGGTCGTGGCGCTGGCCCTGTTCGGCCTGGTGGCCGGCCAGGCGGTGGTCTGGTATTCGGGCCAGTTCTATTCGCTGTTCTTCCTGACCAGTGTGCTCAAGGTCGACGGCTCCACCGCCAACATCCTGGTGGCCCTGTCGCTGATCATCGGCACACCCTTCTTCGTGGTGTTCGGCACGCTTTCAGACCGCATCGGCCGCAAGCCCATCATCCTGGCTGGCCTGCTGCTCGCCGCGCTGACCTACTTCCCGCTGTTCAAGATGCTGACCAACGCGGCCAACCCCGACCTGGCGGCCGCTCAGGCCAAGAACCAGATCGTGGTGACGGCGCCGCCCGGCGACTGCTCATTCCAGGGCAACCCGGTGGCCCGCGAGATCGACTTCACCAAGTCCTGCGACATCGCCAAGCGCTACCTGGCCCAGAACTCGGTGAGCTATGACAACGCGGTGGGTACCGGTGCGGCCACGGTCAAGATCGGCGAGAAGGTGATCACCGCGCCGACGGCCACGGTGGTCAATCACAAGTTCGACGACGCCAGCGTCAAGGCCATGGCCGGGTTCAAGAAGGAAGTCTCCGAAACCCTCAAGGCGGCCGGCTACCCGGCCAAGGCCGATCCGGCCAAGGTGGACAAGTTCACCATCGTGCTGATCCTCAGCATCCTGGTGATCTACGTCACCATGGTGTACGGGCCGATCGCCGCGATGCTGGTCGAGTTGTTCCCCACGCGCATCCGCTACACCTCGATGAGCCTGCCCTATCACATCGGCAACGGCTGGTTCGGCGGCTTGCTGCCCACCATCTCGTTCGCGATGGTGGCGCAAAACGGAAACATGTACTACGGCCTGTGGTACCCGATCGTGATCGCCGCCATCACCTTCGTGATCGGTCTGCTGTTCGTGCGTGAGACCAAGGACGTGGACATCTACGCCAACGACTAGAGCGCGAAAGCGCTCCCTGGAGGGCCGGCGGCGGCGGCCTTCTGGAGAGTACTTTTCAAGTCTGAAGGACAAACACCATGTGGAAAATCATCGTCGGATTCGTGGCGTTCGCCGCCATCGCCATGCTCGTGATCGTCAAGGGCGGTGACAACCTGGACATGGGCGGCGAAAAGCACGGTGTCGAGGCGTCATCGGCCGAGCCGGCGCAGGCGGCATCCGGGGCCGCGGCTGCCTCGGCCGCGCGCTGAGCCGGGCGCGCCGCCACGGCTGCATGACCTTGCGACACGGTGGCTGGCGGCCCGGTCCCTAGAATACTGGGCCCTCCACGCAGACATAGGCCGTAATGACCCAGGGATTGATCCGCATCCGCGGCGCCAGGCAGCACAACCTCAAGAACCTCGACCTCGACCTGCGCACCGGCGAGCTCACCGTGGTCACGGGCCCCAGCGGCTCGGGCAAGTCCAGCCTGGTGTTCGACACGCTCTACGCCGAGGGCCAGCGGCGCTATGTCGAAACCTTCTCGGCCTATGCCCGCCAGTTTCTCGACCGCATGGACAAGCCGGCGGTCGACAAGGTCGAGGGCGTGCCGCCGGCCATCGCGATCGACCAGACCAATCCGGTGCGCTCGTCGCGCTCGACGGTCGGCACCATGACCGAGCTGAACGACCACCTCAAATTGTTGTTCGCCCGCGCCGCCCACCTGTTCGACCGGCGCAGCGCGCAACCGGTGCGCCATGATTCGCCCGAGACCATCTACGCCGAGTTGATGGACCGCACCCGCCAGGGCGATCCGCGGCTGGTGGTCACCTTCCCCGTCGAGCTTCCGGCCGGCACCAGTGCCCAGGAGGTCGAGCAGTGGCTGGCCGCCAGCGGGTTCACGCGGGTGCAGGCTGAGCGTGAAGTGGCGACGCCCACCGGGCCACGAAAGGTCCTGGATGTGGTGGCCGACCGGTTTCGGCTGGGCAGTGCCGAGAAGATCCGGGCGATCGAGGCGATTGAGGTGGCGATCAAGCGTGGCGCGGGGCGGATGTCGGTGTACGTGGTGGCGGATCAGCCCGAGCCCACTCCCGTTCGCCCTGAGCTTGTCGAAGCCTGTCCTGAGCCAAGTCGAAGGGGGCTCGCAGGCGTTTCGACAGGGCCTGTCCTGAGCCCTTCGACCTTGCTCAGGACAGGCTTGTCGAAGGGCTCAACGCGAACGGAGGCTTTGTCACTGCCAACGGATCCGGTCTGGAAGTTCTCCACCGGCCTGCATTGCCCGGACAGCGACATCCGCTACGCCGACCCGATCCCCTCGATGTTCTCGTTCAACAGCGCGGTGGGCGCCTGCGAGGCCTGCCGGGGGTTCGGGCGGGTGATCGGGGTCGATTGGGGCCTGGTGATCCCCAACGACAAGCTCACCTTGCGCGCCGGCGCGATCAAGCCGATCCAGACGCCGGCCTGGTCCGAGTGCCAGGACGACCTGATGCGCCACGCCGAAACGGCTGGCATCCCGCGCGACACGCCCTGGTACAAGCTCACGCCCGAGCAGCAGGCCTGGGTGCTCGACGGCACGCCGGCTTTCAAGGAAGGCAACTGGAACAAGCAGTGGTATGGCATCAAGCGCTTTTTCAAGTACCTGGAGAGCAAGGCCTACAAGATGCACATCCGGGTGCTGCTGTCCAAGTACCGCAGCTACACCCCGTGCGAGACCTGCGGCGGCGCGCGCCTGAAGAACGAAAGCCTGCTGTGGCGCCTGGGCAGCCTGGACGACGCCGATGCGGTGCTGCCGCCGGCCAAGCGCTTCATGCCGGTGGGGGTCGACTGGTCGCGCGCGCAGCTCGAAGCCTTGCCCGGCCTCACCCTGCACGACCTGATGCTGATGCCGATCGACCGGCTGCGAAGCTTCTTCGGCCGGCTGGCCTTGCCGACCGGCGAGGACGCGCAGGCCCTCAAGCTGCTGTACGAGGAGATCACCACCCGCCTGAAGTACCTGGTGGATGTGGGCATCGGCTACCTCACGCTGGACCGGCAAAGCCGCACCCTGTCGGGCGGCGAGGTGCAGCGCATCAACCTCACCACGGCTCTGGGCACCTCGCTGGTCAACACGCTGTTCGTGCTGGACGAGCCCAGCATCGGTCTGCACCCGCGCGACATCCACCGCATCACCGAGGCCATGAAGCGCCTGCGCGATGCCGGCAACACCCTGGTGGTGGTCGAGCACGACCCGGCCGTCATGATGGCGGCCGACCGCATGATCGACATGGGCCCCGGGCCCGGCGAGCGCGGCGGCCAGATCGTGTTCGACGGCACCACCGACGAACTGCGCCATGCCGACACCCTGACCGGCGCCTACCTGGGCGGGCGCAAGCACGTGGGCATGGGCTTCAAGCGGGCGGTGACCGACGCCACCCCGCGCCTCATCCTCGAAGGCGCGCGCGAGCACAACCTGAAAAACCTCACCGTCGAGTTCCCCTTGCAGCGCCTGGTGTGCGTGACCGGTGTCTCGGGCTCGGGCAAGTCCAGCCTGATCCAGGACATCCTGGCCCCGGCGTTGCAGCGGCAGTTCGGCAAGGCCACTGAATCGGCCGGCCGGCACGACCGGCTGCTGGGCGCCGATCACCTGGGCGACGTGGTGTTTGTCGACCAGTCGCCGATCGGCAAGACGGCGCGCTCCAGTCCCGTGAGCTACGTTGGCGCCTGGGACAGCATCCGCGAGATCTTTGCGACCTCGGCGCTGGCCCGCCAGCGCGGCTACACCGGCACCAAATTCAGCTTCAACTCCGGTGACGGCCGCTGCCCCACTTGCGGCGGCTCGGGCTTCGAGCATGTCGAGATGCAGTTTTTGTCCGATGTGTACCTGCGCTGCCCCGACTGCGACGGCAAGCGCTATCGCCCCGAGATCCTGGAGGTGAAGATCGAGCGCCAGGCCATGGGCTCGGTGCACCCGCGCGCATTGAGTGTGGCCGAGGTGCTGGAGCTTACCGTCAGCGAGGCGGTGCAGCTGTTCGCCAACGACCGCGACGTGATCCGCGCGCTGCAACCCATCGTGGAAGTGGGTCTGGAATATGTGAAGCTGGGCCAGCCGGTGCCCACGCTGTCGGGCGGCGAATCGCAGCGGCTCAAGCTCGCAGGCTTTCTGGCCGAGGCGGCGGGCCGGCGCAGCAGGCAGGCGCTGGCCACCAAGGGCACCTTGTTCCTGTTCGACGAACCCACCACCGGCCTGCATTTCGACGACATCGCCAAGCTGATGCGCGCGCTGCGCAAGCTGCTGGAAGCCGGCCATTCGCTGGTGGTGATCGAGCACAACCTCGACGTGATCCGCGCGGCCGACTGGCTGATCGACCTGGGGCCCGAAGGCGGCGACGCCGGCGGCCTGCTGGTGGCCGAAGGTTCGCCCGAAGAGATGAAGCTGCACCCCACGTCGCACACGGCCAAGGCGCTGCGCGACTACGACCATGCGCTGGGCGCCGGGCCGCTGCGGGCGCAAGAGGGGCGCCCGCTGCAGGCCGTGGTGCGCGCGAAGCGCAGCGAGGCGATCGAGATCGTCAACGCCCGCGAGCACAACCTCAAGTCGATGTCGGTCAGCATCCCGCACAACAAGTTCAGCGTGATCACCGGCGTGTCGGGCTCGGGCAAGTCGACCCTGGCCTTCGACATCCTGTTCAACGAAGGCCAGCGCCGCTACCTCGAATCGCTCAACGCCTATGCGCGCAGCATCGTGCAGCCGGCCGGCCGGCCCGAGGTGGACGCGGTCTACGGCATTCCGCCCACGGTGGCGATCGAGCAGCGCCTTTCGCGCGGCGGGCGCAAGTCCACGGTGGGCACCACCACCGAGGTCTGGCACTTTCTGCGCCTGCTGTACGTGAAGCTGGGTGTGCAGCACTGCACCAAGGACGGCGCGCAGGTGCGGCCGCAAACGCCCGACAGCATCGTCGCGCAGATCATGAGGCGCTACCGCGGCCAGCACATCGGCCTGCTCGCGCCGCTGGTCGTCAACCGCAAGGGCGTCTACACCGAGCTGGCCGAATGGGCCCGCGCGCGCCGCTACACCCACCTGCGGGTCGATGGCAACTTCCTGCCGACCACGGGCTTTCCGCGCATCGACCGCTTCAAGGAACACTCGATCGAGCTGCCGGTGTGCGATCTGCGGGTGACGCCCGAGCGTGAGGCTCTGCTGCGCCAGCATGTGACGATCGCGCTGGAGCACGGCAAGGGCGTGCTCCGGGTGCTGGGCCCGCTGGACGGGCTGCAGGCTGCGATGGTCGACGGCACCGGCCGCCACGGCCATATCGGCCAGGTCGAGGTGTTCTCCACACTGCGGGCCTGCCCGGTGTGCAGCACCTCCTACCCTGAGCTGGACCCACGCCTGTTCTCCTACAACAGCAAGCATGGCTGGTGCCCCGATTGCGTAGGCACCGGCGTCAAGCTCACGCGCGACCAGCGCAAGGTGTTCGACGACACCCTGATGGCCGAGGACAACAAGGGCCGTGAGCAGACTTTCGCCGAGCCCGAGGTGGAAGACCTGGCCGACGAAACCTGCCCGGGCTGTGCCGGCAGCCGCCTGAATGCGCAGGCGCGCGGCGTGAAGTTCATTGGCGTGGGCATCGCCGACATCGCCGCCTTGTCGGTGATCGAAGTGCGCCGCTGGATCGAGGCCCTGCGGGGCGAGGGCGCGAGGGCCCCCGCGGGGGGCAGCGACCGACACGAAGTGCGCGAGCGTGGGGGCCCATTGACCGGGCGCGAGCAGGGCATTGCCCGCGACTTGATTCCCGAGATCCGCAGCCGGCTGGAGTTTCTGGAGGAGGTGGGCCTGGGCTACCTCACGCTCGACCGGGGCGCGCCCACCCTCTCGGGCGGCGAGGCGCAGCGCATCCGGCTGGCGGCGCAGTTGGGATCGAACCTGCAGGGCGTGTGCTACGTGCTGGACGAGCCGACCATCGGCTTGCACGCGCGCGACAACCAGATCCTGCTGAACGCTCTGCACAAGCTCGGCGCCAAGGGCAACACCCTGGTGGTGGTCGAGCACGACGAGGACACCATCCGCCGGGCCGACCACATCATCGACATCGGCCCCAGCGCCGGCAAGCGCGGCGGCAGCCTGGTGGCGCAGGGCGTCGTGGCCGATATCACGGCGCAGGCGCAGTCGGTGACCGGCCGCTACCTGCTGCACGCGATGAAGCACCCGCTCAAGGCCCGGCGCGGCCCGGGCGAGGCCTTCCTGAAACTGCGCGGCGCGATGCTGCACAACCTGCAGACGGTTGACGTCGATCTGCCGCTTTATCGCCTGGTCGCCGTCACCGGCGTGTCCGGCTCCGGCAAGTCCACGCTGGCGCGCGACGTGTTGCTGCACAACGTGCAGCAGGCGGTGCAGCAGCGCAGCACGAAGGCGGGCCGCGACGCCGACGATGCGGGCCGGCATCCGGCCTGGACAGGCTGCGCTTCGTTGGCCGGCTACCAGGGGGTCGACCGCGTGCTCGAGGTGGACCAGACCCCCATCGGCAAGACGCCGCGCTCCTGCCCTGCCACCTACATCGGCTTCTGGGACACCATCCGCAGGCTGTTCGCCGACACGCTGGAAGCCAAGGCGCGCGGCTACGGCCCGGGGCGCTTTTCGTTCAACACCGGCGAGGGCCGTTGCCCCACCTGTGAAGGCCAGGGTGTGCGCACCATCGCGATGAGCTTCCTGCCCGACGTGAAGGTGCCCTGCGAGTCCTGCCACGGGGCGCGCTTCAGCCCCGAGACCCTGGCGGTCACCTGGCGCGGCAAGAGCATCGGCGATGTGTTGCGCATGGAGGTGGACGAGGCGGTGGAATTTTTTGCCGCCATGCCCAGCATCGGCCACCCGCTGCAATTGCTCAAGGATGTGGGCCTGGGCTACCTGACCCTGGGCCAGCCCTCACCCACGCTGTCGGGCGGCGAGGCGCAACGCATCAAGCTGGTGACCGAGCTGTCCAAGGTGCGTGACGACATCACCCGGCGCGGCCAGAAGCCACCGCACACCCTCTACGTGCTGGACGAACCCACGGTGGGCCTGCACATGGCCGACGTGGAAAAGCTGATCCGCGTGTTGCACCGGCTGGTCGACGGCGGCCACAGCGTGGTCGTGATCGAGCACGACCTGGACCTGATCGCCGAGGCCGACTGGATCATCGACCTGGGCCCCGAAGGCGGCGGCGCCGGTGGGCGGGTGGTGGCCGCGGCCGTGCCGGAAGACGTGGTGCGGCTGGGCACGCACACCGGTGTGGCCTTGGGGGCGGTGCTGGCCCGGGTGTGACCGCGGCGGTCCGGTGCGCCCCGCGCGGGCGCATCCTGCGGCAAGATCAGGGCATGCCCCGTACCGCCCGCAAGCCCCTGGTCTGGCTCCCCGCCTGCCACCGCCAATTGGACCTGTCCGACCCCGGCGGCTACAGCGTGCTGGCCGACCGCTATGCCAGCGCGGTCGCCGACATCGGCTTGCAGCCAGCGGTGTTCCCCTTGGCTGAGGCAGCCGACGTGCAAGCGCTGCTGTCGCTGGTCGACGGCGTGATGCTCACGGGCTCACCCTCGAACATCGAGGCCACGCACTATGGCGCCGCACCCCTGCCGGCGGACCTGCTCGATCCACGCCGCGATGCCCTCACCTTGCACCTGGTGCGCGCCGCCATAGCGGCCGGCGTGCCGCTGTTCGCGGTGTGCCGCGGCCTGCAGGAGATGAATGTCGCACTGGGCGGCAGCCTCTACCAGCAGGTGCATGCCGAGCCTGGCCTGATGGACCACCGTGAACCGGCGGGCGCGACTGTCGAGGCACAGTTCGCGCCGCGCCACGAAGTGCGCCTTGCGCCCGGGAGTGCCTTTGAACAGTGGGCGGGCGGTGCCACGGCACAGGTCAATTCACTCCACGGCCAGGGCCTCAAGCGCCTGGGGGATGGCCTGGTGGCAGAGGCGTTGTCGCCCGACGGACTGATCGAAGGCGTGCGCCATGCGAAAGCTTCAGCCTTCGCGTTTGGCGTGCAGTGGCACCCTGAGTGGCAGCCTGCAAGCACTCCGTTCTACGCGCGCAGTTTTGAGGCCTTTGCCGACGCCTGCCGGGCGCATTGCGCGCGGCGGACGTCGTGACGCTGAGGCAGAGAATTATTGATGTTTCCATATTGGACGACACGTCATTTTCCGTTCGCCCTGAGCTTGTCGAAGGGCTCAGCCCGAACGGAATATGGTGTCATGAGTTACGGAATTCTCAATAGTGAAGCAGCCGACCCAGCAGCTGAGACTGCGCATCCGGCACACGTCGCGAGCGCAACTGGGCTGCGCGCGTCGCCGCCGGGCAGCTGCCGGTGTCGATGTGATGCAGCGCCGCCGCCAGCAAGGGCTCGCTGGGGCTGCCCAGGGCGGCGCCCGGGTCTTCGTCCACCGCGCACTGCGGAGCGAAGCCGGCGCTGTAGCCGCCCTCGCCCAGCGCATTGAAGCCCTGGAACTCGATGGCGAAGTAGGCCTTGCCGCAGTTGTCCTTTCGGTGAAAGCCGTAGGGCTTGCCGCAGGTGGCGCCGCCCACCAACACCACCTGCACGCCGATGCCGCGCAGGCTATTGACCACCGACTCGCTGGCCGAACAGGTCAGGCCGGAGGCCAGCACGTAGACGCGCGGCAGGTCCAACTGGGGCAGGGGATGGTCCAGCGGATACCGGGTTTCGGCAGTGCTCACGCGGTCGGAAAAGCGCAGCGTCTGCCCAGCGCCGGCGGCCGTGCGCTGCGGGCTGTAGCGAAGCGTCTCGAACACCGCCCCGGCATGCTGCGGGCCGGCGACCATCGACGCCAGGGCCTGTGCGACGTAGAGGTAGCCCCCGGGGTTGTTGCGCAGGTCCAGCACCAGGTCCGCCACCGCCTGCGATTTCAAGGCCTCGAAGGCGGTGATCAGCGCGTCCTGCGCACCTCGTGCGTGCCGATCGAACAGGATGTAGCCGACCTGGCGAGCCCCCGGGCTGCTGACGGTGGCGACCAGCGGCACCGAGGTGGTGGGGGCGCTGAGCGCGGTGGCGACGGGGGCGGCGCCGCCCGACAACAGGCTGTCGGCCGAGGCGGTGCTGATCACGGCGCTGAAGCGGTCGGTCGGCAGGCCGTTGGCATCGGGCGTGCGCACCATCAGCGCGTCGAAGTAGGCGGACAGGCTGGCAAAGGCGGTGGCGTCGACCCCCGGCACTTGGTCTCGCCAGAGGTACACCTCATCGATGTAACTGCGCGCGAAGCGCTTCTCACCGTCCAGGGTGCAGACATCGGCCAGCGCGCTCGAGGCCGTCAGGAGCGAGACCGACACCGGGGCGCTCGGCCCGCCGCCCCCCCCGCCGCCGCCACAGGCTGTCAGCAACAGGGCCACCGTGGTGACAAGGGCGCGGACGGCTCGGTGGCCGCGGCAAGCGATCGAGATCGGCATGCAAAGCTCCTGATGAGCTCTGCATTATTTTGCGGATGAGCTTCAGCTGATCCGCAAATCAGCCCTGCAATGCAAGTCCGGCGTGTTCACGCAACAGGTGAAAGTGGATCTTTGGAAATCTTTCCTGGGCCAACCGCACATCGTAAGGAGACGTACACAGAAAGGCGAGCGCATTGGCGGCGTCGAGCGCCATGCGTTGCGGATAGGCATCCGTGAAAGCGCGCAACTCTTGCGGCGTGTCGGCCGTGATCCAGCGCGCGCCGGTGTACTGGCAACCCTCCAGGCGGATGTCGGCGTCGTATTCGCCCTTCAGGCGGTGCTGCACCACTTCAAACTGCAGCTGGCCCACAGCGCCCAGCAGCATGGCGCCGCCGATCTGCGGGCGGAACACCTGGATCGCGCCTTCCTCGCCCAGCTGGGCCAGGCCCTGCTGCAGCTGCTTGGTGCGCAGCGGATTGCGCAGCAGCACGGTCATGAACAGCTCGGGCGCGAAGAAGGGCAGGCCGGTGAACTGCAGGTTGGCGCCGTCGGTGATGGTGTCGCCCAGCTGCACCCCGCCATGGGTGGTAAAGCCGATGATGTCGCCGGCATAGGCCTCGTCGACCGCTTCGCGCCGTTGCGACAGGAAGGTGACGACCGACGTCGGCCGCAGCTCCTTGCTGGTGCGCTGCACCTTGAGCTTCATGCCCGGGGTGTACTTGCCCGAGGCCATGCGCACGAAGGCGATGCGGTCGCGGTGGTTGGCGTCCATGTTGGCCTGCACCTTGAACACCACGCCGGAAAAGCCTTCGTCCTCGGGCTGGACGATTTTCTCGACCGGCTGCTTGTTGACGATCAGCGAGCTTTTGCGCGGCTGCGGTGAGGGCGCCAGGTCGACCAGGGCATCGAGCACCTCCATCACGCCGAAGTTGTTGACGCCCGAGCCGAAGAACACCGGCGTCTGCTTGCCGGCCAGGAAGGCGTCATGGTCCCAGGTGGGCGAGGCGCCGGCGGCCAGCTCCATGCTCTCAGCGGCATGGTCCCATTCGCCTTCGAAGCGCTTGCGCAGCGTCTCGGTCTCGGTCAGCGCGATCGTCTCGAAGTCCTGCGGGCGCCGCTCGCTGCCCGATTCGAACACCGTCATGGCGTGGGTGCGCAGGTTCATGATGCCGCCGAAGCTCTTGCCCTTGCCCACCGGCCAGGTCATGGGCACGCAGGGCATGCCCAGCTCGCGCTCGACCTCGTCCAGGATGTCCAGCGGCTCGCGCACCTCGCGGTCCATCTTGTTGACGAAGGTGATGATGGGCGTGTTGCGCTGGCGGCAGACCTCGATCAGCCGGCGCGTCTGCGCCTCCACGCCGTTGGCCGCGTCAATCACCATCAGGGCCGCGTCCACCGCCGTGAGCACGCGGTAGGTGTCTTCGGAGAAGTCCTTGTGGCCGGGGGTGTCCAGCAGGTTGATGACGTGGTCGCGGTACAGCATCTGCATCACCGAGGAGGCCACCGAGATGCCGCGCTGCTTTTCGATCTCCATCCAGTCGGAGGTGGCGTGGCGCGAAGCCTTGCGCGCCTTCACGCTGCCGGCGATCTGGATCGCGCCGGAAAACAGCAGCAGCTTTTCCGTCAGCGTGGTCTTGCCGGCGTCGGGGTGGGAAATGATGGCGAAAGTGCGGCGGCGCCGGGTTTCGGCGGCCAATGGCGAGGACGACAAGAAAAATTACTCCGCGAGGGCGGCGCGGTGGGTGCGCAAGGCCTCTATTGTGCCTAGGCGAGCGCGCGAGCGAGCCAGCCGCTATCGCTGGCTCAGCGCCCAAGCGAGACGGGCGGCCAGGTCATCCAACTTTTCCGTATTTCAGATACGCAAAAGTTGAAAGCCTGACCGATCCGCGCGCCTAGGTAGCCGCGCGTTCAGCCTCATCCCGCGCCTTGGACAGCGTCTCGATCCAGCCCTGAAGATTCCCAAGCGTCGTCTTGGCGCGGGGATGGGATGTACTTTTCCCCATCGCTGATTCCGCCGCGCGCAGGCGCCCCAGGGTTCCGTCCAGGTGCTCGATCAGCGCGCGCCGGTCATGCGGCAGCGTGTAG
Source organism: Comamonadaceae bacterium (assembly GCA_947476465.1). Classification (GTDB taxonomy): domain Bacteria; phylum Pseudomonadota; class Gammaproteobacteria; order Burkholderiales; family Burkholderiaceae_C; genus Ramlibacter. Next base: position 45,706 of record CANJQN010000029.1, read on the forward strand.
ACCCTGTCCTTGGCTACGGCATCCCAGGCGAGCATGGCGTCTTGCGAAAAGGCGGCATCGGCCAACTTGAGCACGTCGGGCGCCGCGTCTTCGACGCCGGCCTTGAGCTGGCCCGGCTGCGGCCGCGAGGCCTTGCTGTCGGCTGGCGGCGCGTCGTCCTGCATCCGCGCATCGTCGTCGTCGTGTTCCTCGACCTTGGCCGGGCGCTGAATCGACCCGGGCCGCTCCAGTGCGGCGACCATCAGGGCAATCAGCGCCTTCTGGCCCTCGGCGGCGAAGCTTCGCTCCGCATGGGTCACCAGCAGTTTCAGCGCGGCGGCCTTTTCGCCGTCCGACGCCTCGACCTTGCGAATCTGCTGCAGCAGCGCTCGCGCGTCTTCCGCGGACACGGGCGCGCTGATGCTCAGCACATCGTCGAGCAGCCGCTGGCGATCGGCCCAGCTCAGGCTGCGCTGCGCCAGCGCCAGCAGGGGCGCGCGCGCGAGCTCGCCGCCCAGGCGCACCGCATCTTTGGGTGTTGGCTCGGTGGACAGCGAGGACGGGGAGGAAGACGACGACGAAGAGGACGCCTGCACCCCGTGTGGCGGACGGGCTTTTTTCGAATCGCCTTCGAGGCGTAGCCCGGCCAGCGCTTCAGACAACGGCCTGCCGGCGCGCTCAGGCGAAACATCGGCCGCCCTTTCCAGCGACGCGCTGGTCTTGGCGCCGCCGCCGTGCACGAAGGCGAAGCTGAGCAAAGTCAGCGCATGCGAGTCGGCCCCACCGAGCGCCTGGTCGACCACCAGTTGGTGGAGGTTGTCGCGAAACCCCTCGACGCCGGCTTTTCCGCCAGAGGCCATCAAGCTCAGGCGGACCAGGCGGGCCTGCTGCGCATCGGGCAGGTCGGGCACGAGCAGGTCTTTGCGGCCGAGGTTCTTCAACGAGTCGAACTTCTGCAGCTTCTTCAGCGCCGGGGGTTTGCCAATGAGCTGATCGCCTTCAGGACTGCGGGCAATGGCGCCACGGACGAGGGCAGCCAGTACCACTTCGCCGGCCTGCTGCGGGCTCAGCGAGTTGCGCAGCGACATTCTCGCCAGAGCGCCCAGGCGCATGCTGACGTCATTACCGGGCGTTGTCGTATGGCGGGTCCAACCGAGGGTGGCATTGCCCATGAGCAAGGCCCTGTCAGATAGGGAGAGATCAAGACCGAGTACGTAGCCCGCCACCGCCTCGAAGTGATGGTGCAGCTTCATCGGCCGGCCCGGCGCCGTCAGGCCGCACACCACAGCCGCGACGAGCCTGTGAAAGTGCGGGACATCGTTGTGGCAAAGGGTTTCCAACACCCACTTCAGATGGTTCATGCCACGCAGAAACGCCGTCGTGCTCCTGGGGGGAAGCTCCGCCAGCACGGCTTTCGAGAAGGCATCGATCACCCAGGCGTGGGCTTGGGGCCCCATCTCGTGGGAGCTTTCGCCCTTGAGATCCCGCGGTGGTGGTGTGCTGACCAGTGCCGTCGCGGCCATGTGCAGCCAGCCATCGGAGAGCCCGGGCTGCCCTGGCAGGGCAAACGCTGGCGCGCAGCCGGCGAGCATGTTGGCGATACGAGGCGCCCACTGGCCCACCTGCTGCTCTTGCCCCATGAAAATCGGCACGATGCAGGACATGAGGTTCAGCTTGCTGGTGGCGTCGGCCCGGGCGCTTGGGCAGTGGTCTTCAATCAGGGTTCGCATGAGGAGCTGCACCGCCTGCGGGGGCAGCTTGTTGGCGTGGCAAAGCTCGTAGACCGCGTTGCACGCATTCGCATGTTCCGAGCTGCGCAGGACCAAAGGCAAGCCCTTGCTTGCCAGCAGGTTCTGGGCGCTCTCGCGGGTGAACTCCGGTTCGACCGGGACGGATTTCTTGTCGTCGCGGCTGGACGATGACGCCGACGGCTCTTCGCGCTCGACCGGTTGCGGCAGTTGGCTCGGCCCGGTGCTGGGTGAGGCCCCGGTGCGGGGCTTGCGCGCGGCTGTCGGCTGACCCGGGGGCGGTGCCGGATCGACCAAGGCCAGGCGCGGTGGCGGTGTTTGTGTGGTGGTGGACGAACTCGAGCTGGACGTGCTCGCCGACGACGTGTTCGAACCGTTGGCCGGGCCTCGCGACCGGGTGTTCATTGAGTGACGCGAACCGGATGCGGTCGGCGGCGGAAAACGTTCCATGGATGAGCCCTCACGTGATGTGGGCGCATCCTAGGAGCGGCGCGGGTCGGGGGCAGGAGCTCTTCTGACGGCCCGGCCACTCCGAACTGCTTTTGTCGCAGCCGCCACCACAAGTCTCCGCTCGCCCTGAACTTTTGTTCACCGCCGTGGCGACGAAAGGGCGTTTGGACTGAACAGCGACGCACACCTCCATCCGTTCACCCTGAGCCTGTCGAAGGGTTTGCGCATTGCTGGTGCTCGCTGGCTTCGACAGGCTCAGCCCGAACGGTAGGACCGGCTCGCAAGCTGAGAACCGAGCCAGTGAGGCCGGCGCACAGCTCCATCCGTTCACCCTGAGCCTGTCGAAGGGTTTGCGCATTGCTGGTGCTCGCTGGCTTCGACAGGCTCAGCCCGAACGGTTAGGACCGGCTCGCAAGCTGAGAACCGATCCAGTGAGGCCGGCGCACA
>CANJQN010000030.1 GCA_947476465.1 Comamonadaceae bacterium
CGGCGTTCTTCTTGAGCCGGGTGACAAAGCGCGCCCCCGCCTCGGTAAAGCGGTGCCACCAGCCGTAGTCGCAGTAACCCTTGTCGAACACATAGGTCGCCTCGCGCTGGGGCTCGATCTTGCGGCCTTCGCTGGAGTCATTGACGTTGGCTGGCGTGATCGTGTGGTGCACCGGCGCCAAGCTGGCGCCCTCCAAAACGGCTTAATCTATGCATGTTGCAGGGGCGTTGTTGAAAAGGTTTGGCGACCGGGGTTCTAACCCCTCAGCGGCATCACCGCAACACCTTTACCGCGCTCCACCTCGCATGCGCATGACCACTGTATGTCGCTTCGGCGCAAACCCGCGCCAGCCCAGGCTTTGCCGGCCTGGGCTCCTACAGTGGTTCGAATCGCGCCCCGTTGCAGCTCACCTTTCCTGTGACGCCACAACCACTTAGTCCAATCGTCCGAATTTATTGCGGACACCAGTGCGCGCAAGCGGGGATCCAGGGCCACATCCTCAGGAAGGATCCAACAAGGCCGCCCTCGGGCGGCCTTGTCATGCGCGCTTGCCGCTACACTGCGCCCATGCACGATGGACACGACTCGCAACCGCAACCCCTCCCGGAGGGCGTGGTCGTTCGCAAGCGCCGCAAGGGGATCTACATCCTGCCGAACCTGTTCACGCTGGCGGCCTTGTTCGGCGGTTTCTATGCAATCGTGATGGCCATGAACTGGCGCTTCGACCTCGCCGCCATTGGGGTGTTCAGCGCGTTGGTGCTCGACAGCCTCGACGGCCGCGTCGCGCGCATGACCAACACCCAGAGCGCGTTTGGCGAGCAGATGGACTCCCTGTCCGACATGGTCTCCTTCGGCGCTGCGCCGGCCCTGATCTCCTACGAGTGGGCGCTCAAGGGGCTCGGCCGCTGGGGTTGGTTTGCCGCCTTCGTCTATTGCGCCTGTGCGGCGCTGCGGCTGGCGCGCTTCAATGTCAACACCGGCGTGGTCGACAAGCGATGGTTCCAGGGGCTGCCGTCGCCGGCTTCGGCCGCACTGGTCGCGGGCTTCATCTGGCTGATGGCCGATTACGGGGTGAAGGGCTCCCAGGCGCAGTGGGTGATGTTCGCCCTCATGCTTTACGCTGGCCTCACGATGGTGACAAACGTGCCGTTCTATAGCTTCAAGGACATCTCCATGAAGCGCTCGGTCCCGTTCGCCGCGATCGTGTTCATCGCCTTGGCCATCGCCGTGGTCAACATCGACCCGCCGGTGGTCTTGTTCGCCCTGTTTGTTCTTTATGGCCTCTCGGGCTACGTGGTCTACATCTGGCGCCGCGCCAAGGGCATCCAGACCAGCGTGATCAGTACTTCCACTGATGAGCCGGACGAGCGCGGGCTTCACCAGTGAAATTTGCTGTGGTACATTGCAGCCCATGAACCGCATTGCGCTGGCCCTACTGCTATTCCCCCACGGGCGGATACGGTAGCGCGCGCGCTCACCCGATCACGGCCCGTTTGCACCAGCAACGGGCCGTTTTGTTTTGGCTCTGTTGGTCCACCTGAACACTGACGAGAAAAGCCATGTTGAAGAACCCAGCCACCAAGTACCGCCCCTTTGCCCCCATCCGCCTGACCGATCGCAGCTGGCCCGATGCGGTCGTCACACGCCCCCCGGTGTGGTGCAGCGTCGATCTGCGAGATGGCAACCAGGCCCTGATCGAGCCGATGGACATCGAACGCAAGCTGCGGATGTTCCAGGCCCTGGTGCGCATCGGCTTCAAGGAGATCGAGATCGGGTTTCCCTCGGCCTCGCAGGTCGAGTTCGACTTCGTGCGCAAGCTGATCGACGAGGACCTGATTCCCGCCGACGTGACCATCCAGGTGCTGACCCAGGCGCGCGGGCACCTGATCGAGCGCACTTTCGAGGCTTTGCAGGGTGCCCGGCGGGTGATCGTTCACCTGTACAACGCCACCGCACCGGTCATGCGCAAGGTGGTGCTGGGCCTGGACGAGCAAGGCATCGTCGACCTGGCCGTTGAGAACACGCGCCTCATCAAGAAACTCGCGCAGCAGCAGAGCGCGACGGACTGGTTGTTCCAGTATTCCCCCGAGATGTTCTCCGGCACGGAGCTCGCCTTCGCCAAGCGCGTGGTCGACGCCGTGACCGAGGCCTGGCAGCCCACCCCCGAGCGCAAGTGCATCGTCAATCTGCCCTCGACGGTGGAGCACTCCACCCCGAACATTTTTGCCGACATGATCGAGTGGATGCACCGCCACCTCGCGCGGCGCGACGCCATCGTGCTGTCGGTGCACCCGCACAACGACCGCGGCACCGGCACCGCCGCCGGTGAGTTCGCGATCATGGCCGGCGCCGATCGCCTCGAAGGCTGCCTGTTCGGCAACGGTGAGCGCACCGGCAACCTCGATCTGGTGAACGTGGCGCTCAACCTGTACTCGCAGGGCGTCAACCCTGGCCTTGATTTTTCCGACATCGACGAAGTGCGCCGCACGGTCGAGTACTGCAATCAACTGCCCGTGCATCCTCGGCATCCCTATGCGGGCGACTTGGTCTACACCTCGTTCTCCGGCTCTCACCAGGATGCCATCAAGAAGGCTTTTTCCGCCCGCAAGGACAGCGACATCTGGGACATGCCCTACCTGCCGCTCGATCCCAAGGACCTGGGCCGCAGCTACGAGGCGGTGATCCGGGTCAACAGCCAGTCGGGCAAGGGCGGCATCTCGTACCTGCTCGAGAGCGAGTACGGCCTGGAGCTGCCGCGGCGCCTGCAGATCGAGTTCAGTCAGGTGGTGCAGGGCGTGATGGACGCCACAGGCAAGGAGCTCACCGCCCAGGACATCTACCAGCTGTTCGAGCGCGAATACGGCCTTCGAAGCGTCGCCGCGCCGCGCACTCAGGTGCAGGAGGTGGACGGCCAGGTGCGCATGCGGGCCGAGGCGGTGGTCACGGGCCGCACCATTGCGTTCGAGGGTAGCGGCAACGGACCCATCGACGCCTTTGTCGCTGGCCTGCGGGAAGCCACGGGGGAATCGGTGCGTGTACTCGACTACCATGAGCATGCGGTGGGCGAGGGGGCCAATGCCCAGGCGGTGGCCTACCTCGAGTTGCGCGTGGGCGAGCAGACGCTGTTCGGCGTCGGCATGGACGCCAGCATCGTCGCCGCGTCGCTCAAGGCCATCGTTTCGGGCTTCGAGCGGTCCCAGGCCAGCCGCATTCAGCAGGAGATCGCATGTCAGACCAACTGATCATCTTCGACACCACCTTGCGCGATGGCGAGCAGTCGCCCGGCGCGTCCATGACCAAGGACGAGAAGCTGCGCATTGCGCGCCAGCTCGAGCGCCTGAAGGTGGATGTGATCGAGGCCGGGTTCGCCGCCAGCTCCAATGGCGATTTCGAGGCGGTGCAGGCGATCGCCAATGCCATCAAGGACAGCACCGTGTGCTCGCTGGCGCGAACCAACGACCGCGATATCGCCCGCGCTGCGCAGGCCCTGCAAGGCGCTCAGCGCGCGCGCATTCACACCTTCATCGCCACCTCGCCGCTGCACATGGAAAAAAAGCTGCGCATGACGCCCGAGCAGGTGCACGAGCAGGCCAAGCTGTCCGTGCGCTTCGCGCGCAACCTGTGCGGCGACGTTGAGTTTTCGGCCGAGGACGGCTATCGCAGCGACATGGACTTCTTGTGCCGCGTGATCGAGACCGCCATCGATGAGGGTGCCACCACCATCAATGTGCCGGACACGGTGGGCTACGCCATTCCGGAGCTGTACGGCAACTTCATCCGCGAGCTGCGCGAGCGTGTTCCCAACGCCGACAAGGCGATCTGGTCGGTGCACTGCCACAACGACCTGGGCATGGCCGTCGCCAATTCGCTCGCTGGCGTGAAGATCGGGGGCGCCCGCCAGGTGGAATGCACCATCAACGGGCTGGGCGAGCGGGCGGGCAACTGCTCGCTCGAAGAAATCGTGATGGCGGTCAAGACCCGCCGCGACTATTTCGGGCTCGACGTGAGGGTCGACGCGCAGCACATCCTCGCGGCCAGCCGCATGGTCAGCCAGACTACCGGTTTCGTCGTGCAACCGAACAAGGCCGTGGTGGGCGCCAACGCCTTCGCGCATGCCAGCGGCATCCACCAGGACGGCGTGCTCAAGGCACGTGACACCTACGAGATCATGCGTGCCGAGGACGTGGGCTGGTCGACCAACAAGATCGTCCTGGGCAAGCTCTCGGGACGAAACGCTTTCAAGCAGCGACTGAACGACCTGGGCGTTGTGCTGGAAAGCGAGGGCGACATCAACTCCGCCTTCCTGCGCTTCAAGGAACTGGCCGATCGCAAGAGCGAGATCTTCGACGAGGACATCCTGGCCCTGGTCAGCGACGAGGGAGTCATCCGCCACGACGAGCAGTTCGGCTTCGTCTCGCTGGCCCAGCGCAGCGAAACCGGAGAGCGCCCCCACGCGGTGGTCGTCTTCACGGTCCAGGGCAAGGAGGTGCGCGGCGAGTCCGATGGCAACGGCCCGGTCGATGCCACGCTCAAGGCGATCGAGGGCCATGTCAAGAGTGGCGCCGAAATGGTGCTGTATTCGGTCAACGCCATCAGCGGCTCCACCGAGAGCCAGGGCGAGGTGACGGTGCGGCTTCAGAACGCCGGGCGGGTCGTCAATGGGGTGGGTTCCGACCCTGACATCGTGGTGGCATCGGCCAAGGCCTACCTGAGCGCGTTGAACAAATTACAAAGTAAAGCTGATCGGGTGGCTGCACAAGGTTAGTTGCGATCTCTATAATTTGGAAACGTCCTTAGGAATCCCTTCTAAGTCGTTGATATTTTGGGTATTTTGCTCGGCATGAGTGTTTAGGTATCATGCAGGGCCCGGGCGTTTGGCCCAGTTCACAGCCGAATAGGTACTGCAATGACCAAAACACTGTTGCGCTTCGTTCACGTTGTTGCCGCGGCCTTGGTCTTCGGGGCGGTTACGCCGGCGATCACCCAGGCGGCCCCCCGCGAGGTGGAAGCCACGGCCGTCAAGAAAAAGTACAAGGCCCGCGTCGTCAAGCGCTTGAGCGTGTCGGCGCGCAGCAGCGTCGTGCCCCGCGCAGCCGTTGTGCAGGCCCGTCCCTCCTACGGCAAGATCGCCGGCCTGCATTCGACGCACGACGATCTCGACCTCAAGTCCAGCGTTGCCCTGGTCATCGATCAGGACACGCAAGAGGTGCTGCTGTCCAAGAACCAGTCCGCCGTGCTGCCCATCGCCTCCCTGACCAAACTCATGACCGGTCTGGTCATCAGCGAGGCCAAGCTGCCGATGGATGAGGTGATCACTATCTCCCAGGACGATGTCGACACCGAGAAGGGCAGCGGCTCGCGTCTGAGCGTCGGCACCCGGCTGACGCGTGACGAGGCGTTGCACCTGGCCCTGATGTCCAGCGAGAACCGGGCCGCGAACGCGCTCGGCCGCACCTTTCCCGGCGGCTTGTCGACCTTTGTGGCTCTGATGAATGCCAAGGCGAAGCAGTTGGGAATGAAGGCCACCACCTACGTGGAGCCCACCGGGCTTTCCAGCCGCAACCAGTCGAGCGCGAACGACCTTGTCCTGCTGGTGAGCGCCGCGACCCGCGAGCCCTTGATGCGCGAGTACTCCACGTCGCCCAGCGCACAGGTGGCCGTCGGCAAGCGCACGCTGCAGTACAACAATACCAACCGTCTCGTGAAGAACCCCGATTGGGATATCGGCCTCCAAAAGACCGGCTACATCTCAGAGGCCGGCCAGTGCCTGGTCATGCAGGCCAAGATCGCCGGGCGCAAGCTGATCCTGGTGTTCCTTGATTCGGCGGGCAAACTCAGCCGGATCGGCGATGCCGAACGGGTGCGTCGCTGGGTGGAAAACAACCATCCAGGCGTGGCGGCCGCCGCCGACGCGGCCACCAGCTGATCAGTCCTTCAAGCTGCGACAGGAGCTTTGGGCGGCTGATAGCCCAGAGCCGATGAGATCTCGCTGGCGGTCGATTGCAGCTTGGCCAGCCAAGCTTCGTCCAACCGGTCCGCCGGCGCCGAGATCGACAGCCCGGCCACGAGGCGGCACTGGTCGTCATAAATGCCGGCGGCCATGCAACGCACCCCCAGCTCCAATTCCTCGTTGTCACGGGCAATACCGTATTGGCGTGACCTGGCCAGTTCGCGCTCCAGCGCCGGCAGTTGCGTGAGGCTGTTGCGTGTGTGGCCGGCCAGCCCGGTGCGGGCGGCATAGGCGCGCACCCTCTGCGGATCGTCCGCGGCCAGAAACAGCTTGCCGGTCGAGGTCAGGTGCAGCGGGGCCCGCCCGCCAATGGCACGCACCACCTGCATGCCTGAGCGCTCGCTGTAGGCACGCTCGATGTACACGATTTCGTCGCCCTGGCGCATCGCGAGGTTGACGGGCTGCTGGATCTGTCTGTGAAGCTCGCGCATGGGCGCTAGCGCGGCGTCGCGCACGCTCAAACGGCCCTTGACGAGGTTGCCCAGCTCAAGCAGGCGCATGCCCAGCCGATAACTGCCGGCTTCGGGCCGGTCGACGAAGCGGCCGATGGTCAGGTCGTTCAGGATGCGGTGGGTGGTGGAAGGATGCAGCCCGGTGCGTGCCGCGATTTCTTTGAGGGGCATGGGCTCTTCGCGGGAGGCCAGCACGTCGATCAGCGCGAACATGCGCTCGATTACCTGGATGGTGGGGGTGGCGGGCTTTCCGCTGGCGTCCGGCTTCTTCATGGGCATCATCCCGTTAGATGTTTCCCCATTTTATACGGTGAAATGCACTGCCTATTGGCGGGTGTCTGCGCCGGGGTGGATATTGCGGGTCCAGGTGCCTTCGTGCAGCACTTCGAACGGACAGAAACGCGCCTTGTAATTCATCTTGGTGCTCTCTGCGATCCAGTAGCCCAGGTAGACGTGGGCCAGGTCGAGTTGCCGCGCCTGCTCGATCTGCCATAGCACGTTGTAGGTGCCGTAGCTGGCCGAGGTGTCGGGCTCATAAAACGTGTAGACCGCCGACAGGCCGTCGCCGAGCACGTCGAGGATGGACACCATGCGCAGCGCACCTGGCTGTCCATCGGCGCGCGGCTCGCGAAACTCGACCAGGCGCGAGTTGACGCGGCTTTGCAAGAGGAACTGCGTGTACTGGTCAATACTGTCGTGGTCCATCCCGCCCCCGCAGTGCCGCCCGCTCTGGTAGCGCAGGTACAGGTGATAGTGCTCAGGCACGAAGCACAGCTTGAGCACCCTGGCCTGCAGGGTCTGATGCTGCGACCAGGCGCGGCGTTGGCTACGGGTGGGCGTGAACTCGCAGGTCAGCACCCGCAGCGGGATACAGGCGCGGCAGCCGTCGCAGTAGGGGCGGTAGGTGAACATGCCGCTTCGCCGAAACCCGCCCTGCACCAGATCCGTGTAGGCGTCGTTGTGAATGAGGTGGCTGGGCGTGGCCACCTGCGACCGCGCCTGCCGTCCGGGCAGGTAGCTGCACGGGTAGGGTGCGGTGGCATAGAACTGCAGCGTTTGGAGCGGAAGATCCTTGAGATGGGTCACGCGGAAAGTCGGGTCGCCCCGTTTCACACCAGGAGTTCGCGCCAGTATACGGGGCGAAATTCCCAGGTCGGCGCAGGCTCTGGCGCCTGCCGTTCGACCTGCGCCACAAAATCGCGGCGGGCGATCTCGCGCGCACCGAGCGACGCCAGGTGCCGCGTGTTCTGCTGGCAGTCGATCCACTCGATGCCTTGCGCCCGGCAAAAGCACACCAGCGCCGCCAGCGCGATCTTGGACGCGTCGGGCATGCGCGTGAACATCGATTCGCCAAACACCGCCCGGCCCAGGTTCACGCAGTACAGGCCGCCCACCAATTCGCCGTCGATCCAGGTTTCCACGCTGTGCGCCAGCCCGGCACGGTGCAGGTCTCGATAGGCCTGCCGCATGTCCGGCACGATCCAGGTGCCCGATTGCCCCTCGCGCGGGCTGCTGGAGCAGGCATCGATGACCCGGTCGAAGGCGGTATCAAGGCGCAGCTCGCAGCGCGGGTCCACCACAAAGCGCGCCAGCGTCTTGCGCAGCGAGCGGTGCAGCCGGAATTCACCGGTGAACAGCACCATCCGCGGGTCGGTGCTCCACCAGAGAATCGGCTGGCCCTCGCTGAACCAGGGAAAGATGCCGCGCCCGTACGCCCGCCGCAGCGTTGGGACGTCCAATTGCCCACCGGCCGCGAGCAAGCCTGGCGCCGGCGCGTTGGGCCCCCAGGCCTGTGCGGGGTCGGGAAAATCGTCGCCCGGCTGCAGCCAGGGCAGGGGCGGCTGGCGGCGCGTCATGCGGGCCAGTGCCAATGGTGTTCGGTGCACGGTGGCATCGCGCCGCGCACCGCCACCGCCCCGGTCCTGGTGCCCGGCTGCTCCAGGGCCCGCAGCGACCATTCGCCCATTGCGAGGCGCCGGTGGTTCGAGCCGAGCAGCTTCGCCTGGGCGTCGATGCTCACCGTAAATCGGGTTGTGTCGTCCAGCGCGAAACCGCAGCCAGCGGCCTTCAGCAACGCTTCCTTGCGGGTCCAGCAGCGATAGCTGGCCAAAGGTCGTTGCGTGAGCGGCGCGGCCGCGATCGCCGCGCGCTCGGCCGGGCTGAACACCGACTGGATGTCCTCGTGGCGTTCGTCGGCGCGCTCCAGCAACTCCAGGTCAACGCCCACAGGCCGGTCGCAGACGACGATCAGGGCCAATACGCCCGAGTGCGAGAGGTTGAAGGCGGGCGCATCCGGGGCGCCAGGATGAACGGCCGCATCGCCCGCCTGGCCGAGTTCGGGTTTGCCGTGCTCCCCGAGGCGAAACCTGACCTGATCGGACGGCATCGAGCAGGCTGCGCCGAGGATGTGGCGCAGCGCGGCGCGCGCGGCGATCCAGCGCCGCCGATCGTGTGGATGCGCAAACCGCTGGGCGCGCGCCCGCTCGGCGTCGTCCAGCACCCGCGCCGCGGCATCGGCCAGTCGCTCGTCGATCTCCAGCGGAACGTGCCACAGGTCCATTCGGGCGATTATGGGATGGACGGGTGGCGCCGGCGCGCGCCCGTGCGGGCTGGTGTCGGATGTCATCCCGCCGGTTCGTCGGCCCGAGCCAGTTTCGCCCCCTGCGTGCACCCCAGGGGTTCGGCGTTCCCCAGACTGGCCCCGTGACCACCGCACCCCAGCAGCCACCAGCCACCAGCCACGGCCGAAGTAGCGGCCGGTTGCAGCGCGCTGTGGGTTGCGCGGGCGCTGCGTGCGTTGTCGTGCCGGCAGGCAACGATTGGCAGGACTGACGTGGACGCGGCTGGGGGCCTCGCGTAGAGCCGGCTCATCCATCCCAGCACGCACGCCCAAGCCTTGATCCTCCCCGACGAACTGCTCGAGAACCGCAAGCTGCTCGAAATCATCATCGAGAATATTCCGTTCAGGTTGATTGTTTTTGATGAGAACGCGCACCCCATCGCAAGCAACAAGCGTGTGCACGAGATTCTGGCGGTGCCCGATGCGCTGCTTGACGTTCAGCGCCTGGCGCAGGTTCGCACCCGCCCCGATCAGACCGAGACCCATGAGCGCGTTCGCTTCGGTGATCGGCTCGTCGACCTGCGGGTCAAGCACCTGCCCAACGGCTGGCAAATCCAGGCCTACCAGGACGTCACCCATGAAAAGTCCGTCGATTCGCTGCTGCAAGCCAGCGAAGAGCGCCTGAAGCTGGCGCTGGAAGCCACCGGCCTGGGCCTGTGGGAATAACCTGCTCAAAGACGTTACCCATCTTTTTGCGTCGAACACCATGCGGTCAAGGCGTCTGGCGTCACTATCTGGCTGCAAACCGAGGTCGAGGCGGAGGTCGCCGAGCGCGACCCGATAGGCCGCGCCTTGTGTGGTCGGCACAGCCAAGAACATCACTGAGCGCAAGCGCGAGCAGCGCGCGCTCCAGGAGGCGGTCGAGGCCGCCACCAGCGCCAACCGGGCCAAGGCCGGTTTCCTGGCCACCATGAGCCACGAGATCCGCACCCCCCTCAACGGCGTGATCGGCCTGGCCCGCGTGCTGGAAGATTCGGACTTGCCGCCGCGCAAAGCCGGCTACGTGGGTAGGGTCAACAGTTGCGCCAAGAGTTTGCTTGGCATGGTCAACGACGTGCTCGACTTTTCCAAGATCGAGGCCGGCCAGATGGTCCTGGAGCCGGCCGATTGCGACCTGCATGCGTTGATCGAGGAAACCGGCGATGTGTTCGGCGCCCGGGCCCGGGGCAAGTCGGTGACTGTCACCGCCCGCATCGAATACGACGTGCCCCACTGGGTCGGTGTCGACGCCCATCGGCTGCGTCAGATCCTCATGAACCTGCTGGGCAACGCGCTCAAGTTCACAACCCACGGCGGCTTCACCCTGACGGTCGCCACGGGTCGGCTCGCGCGCGACCGCTCCCTTCGCTTCGAAGTCAGCGACACCGGCATCGGGATTTCACCGCAAGACCAGGCCAAGCTGTTCCGGCGCTTTTCGCCGGTGGACGCCTCCAACACCCGGCGTTATCAGGGATCCGGCCTGGGATTGGCCATCTCGCGCGATCTCGCGGCGCTGATGGGGGGCGCGATATCCGGGTGTCCAGCACGGTGGGCTCGGGTTCCACGTTCACACTTGAAATCCCGCTCGTTCCCGCAAGCGCCGGCGAGCGATCGCAGACGCCAGCCACCCCGGCTCCACGGGCCATGCGGCATCTATCCTTGTGGTGGAACACAACCCCATCAACCAGATGGTTGCCGAGGCCCTTCTGGAAAAACTCGGTTTTTCCAATGTCACCCTGGCCGAAAACGGCGCCGAGGCGGTGCGCCTGTGCGCCGAGCAAGCGTTTTCCCTGGTGCTGATGGACTGCCAGATGCCCGTGATGGACGGCTTCGAGGCCACCCGCCAGCTGCGCGAATCCGGGTTCGACCGGCCCATCGTGGCCTTGACGGCTGGCGCGGTGAGCGACGACCACGACCGGTGCCTGGCCTGCGGGATGAACGACGACCTTGCCAAACCCATCGACGCCACCCTGCTTGCGGGCGCGCTCATTTGCTGGCTGAACTCGGCTGTCGCCGAGACCCCGCGCGTAACCTGATACGAACTGTTCGACGCGTTTTGCCAACTAGTTTGCATTGAGTTACGGTTGAGTACGTCTTAACTCAGCCGGAACGATCTGTTTTCAGGTTACTGCAAGTATCATGAGTTTCAGTTTGTAGTCATTGCCGTGCTTGCCCGTGAGTGTCGGATCGAGAGGGTGCGCGGCCTTCGAGGAGCGGGCATGAAAAGATTTCGGGTCACAACACCCCGTCTGAGCGCACTGGCGATCGCGGTCCAGGCCGCATGCGGCGTTTCCGTCTGGGCCTTGCCCCAGGGCGCCACGGTCGTCAGCGGCCAGGTGGCGATCAGCCAACCAGCGGCCAACGCCTTGCAGGTGAACGCCGGCAACGGCGCCATCATCAACTGGCAGCGCTTTTCCATCGGCTCGGGCGAGCTCACGCGCTTCGTGCAGCCCAGCGCCACCAGCGCGGTGCTCAACCGCGTTACGGGGGGCGAAGTCTCTCAACTGCTGGGGCAGCTGCAGAGCAACGGCCGGGTCTTCCTGATCAACCCCAGCGGCATCGTGGTCGGCGCGGGCGCCCGCATCGACACCAACAGTTTTGTCGCCTCCACCCTGGACATCGCCGACGCCGACTTCCTGGCCGGGCGACTGCGCTTTCTGGCCAGCGCCGGTGCCGGCGGCATCCGCAATGAGGGTGTCATCACCGCTGGCCCGGGCGGCAGCATCGCCCTGATCGCCCCCGACATCGTCAACAGCGGGATCATTCAGACCGAGGGCGGCAACATTTTGCTGGCGGCTGGCCGCAGCATCGAGATCACCAGCTCCGACCTGAGCGGGGTTCGCTTCGAGGTCCAGGCGCCCGGCGATGCGGTGCTGAACCTTGGCAAGCTGCTCGCCGACAACGGCGCTGTGCGCGCGTTCGCTGGCACCCTGCAAAACAGCGGCGTCGTTCGCGCCGACCGGCTGGTGCAGGGCGCCGACGGCACCGTGCAACTGGTCGCCTCGGGCGACTTCACCCAGACGGCCGGCGCATCGGTCAGTGCTTCCGGCCTGTCCGGCGGCCAGGTCACGCTTCAGAGCCAGACTGGCACCACGCGCGTGGGCGGCACCCTTTTGGCGACCGGCAGCGAAGGCGCCGGCGGCCAAGTGCAGGTATTGGGCGAACGTGTCGCGCTCGGCGCCAATGCCGTGGTCGATGCCTCCGGCGCGTCCGGCGGCGGTCAGATCCTGGTGGGCGGCGACTTCCAGGGTGCCAATGCCGACGTGCAGAACGCGCAACGCGTCTCGGTCGCCGCTGGCGCCAAGCTGCGCGCCGACGCCACCGCCGCTGGCGACGGCGGCCGGGTCATCGTCTGGTCGGACGAGAACACGCGCTTTGCGGGCGACCTGTCCGCGCAGGGCGGGGCCCTGGGCGGCAACGGCGGTTTCGCTGAAGTCTCGGGTAAGCAGAACCTCGAATTCACCGGCACGGCCAACCTCCAGGCGCCGCGCGGTACGCTGGGCACCTTGCTGCTCGACCCGCTGGACATCGTGATCGCCTCGGGCAGCGGCATCGTCCCCACCGTGGTCGACGAGTTCGCCGACTTCGCGCCCAACACGGTCACCATCGACCCGCTGAACCTCGCCGCACTGGCGGCCAACGTCATCCTGCAGGCTGAGCGCGACGTGTTCATCAAGGACACGCTCGCCCTCACCACCGCCGGAGCCAGCCTGGGCGTCTACGCCGGCGGTGCGGCCGCGACCAACGGCAACATCTACCTGGAGAGCCTGGAGACCCGTGCCGGCGGCATCGTGACCCAGGGTGGTGCGGTGACGCTGCGCGCCACCGACGTGATCGGCCCAGGAACCATCAGCACCTCCGGCGGCGTGGTCGACATCCAGACCACAGGCAACCTCACCTATGCCGGCGACATCGTCTCGGGTGGCGCGGCGGTCAACCTCGTCTCCGCGAGCAACCTTACTTACGGCGGCGTCATCCAGTCGGGCGGCGGCGTGGTCACGCTGACCTCGACCGACGGTGGCGTCTACGGTGCGCAGGTGCAGTCCGGCAGCGGCGAGATCGGCGTCAACGGGAACGCCGGCGTCTCCGGCGGCACCTTTGTGACCACCGGCGCCATCTCGATGACGGCCGCGGCGGGCGGCATCAACGTCGACGACGTCACGGCCAGCGTGCTCAGCCTGCAGGCGCGCGATTCCATCAACGCCAGTGCGACGGTGACCGACCGCATCAACGCCGCCTCCACCAACTCGTACGTCTCTCTGTACAGCATGAATGGCGGCCCGGTCCGCCTCGGCACGGTCACGTCGGCAAACGCCGTGTACCTCGATGCCACGTACGGCCTGGTGCAGGCGGCTGGCGGCTCTGTCGGCGCGCCATATGTGTCGATCGACAACTACGGTGCCGGCAGCCCCGTGGGCAGCGCCTTGGCGCCCCTGACGCTGGCTTCGGCCACCCCCATCCGCCTGTCGATGTCCGGTCTGTATGCGCCGGCTTACGTGGCGGTGGATGGCGCCACCGAGCTGAGCGGATTGAACCTTGACGGCTCGGTCGCCGGCATCGGCGGGTTGACGCTCACCGGCGGCGCCAACATCAGCGGCTGGAGCTTTGGCGCCACCGGCGATGTGCTGAACGTCTCCGGCGCGGCCAGCCAGAATTTCGGCAACGGCTTCAACCTGTCGGTCGAGAGCGGTGCCGTCAACATCGCCTCGCTCAACCTGCAAGGCGGCGGCTACCTGTCGCTCAACACCACCGGCGCGGTGACGCTGGGCAACATCACCACCACCCGCGCCTCGGGCACGGGCGTGAGCGTGACCACCGGCGTCTGTACCTACGCCTACAGCGTGTGCAACACCAGTGCGCCGATCAGCATCGGCAGCATCGATGCCGGCACCGCCGGTGTGCGTCTGCAAACCTACGACAGCGGCGACGTGACGGCCAGCGGCTCGATCACCGCCGGCTCCCTGAACGTGACCGCGGGCGGACTCCACGCCTACGGCTACAGCTATTACTGGGGCTACTTGTGGCAGCCCACCAGCAACCACATCGACCTGAACGCGGTCACGACCACCGGGTCGGTCACGCTGAGAAACAGCGGCGACGGCAATGTGCGCGTGGGCAGCCTCAGCGCTGGTGATTCGGTCAGGGTCGATGCGGGCCAATCGAACTACTACACACTGGCCGATGGCACGGTGGGCCAAACGACCACGGCGATCTCGATCACCACGGCCGAGGCCACCACGCAGTCGGGCAGCTTCCGGGTGACCAACTCAGGCACCGGCGACATCACCATCGCTGGCCCGGTCAACCGCAGCAGCAACGTCAACCTGACCACCACGGCGGGCGCCATTGCCACGGACGACATCACCAGCGCCAACAACGTGGTGTTCAACGCCACGGGCGGCGGCATCACTACCGGCGTCGTGGTCGGCCAGTCGTCCACCAACCTCACGGCCACCGGCGACATCGTGTTCGACAGCATCCGCTCCATCGGCAGCGACGTGAACCTCACGTCGTATGCCGGTGGTATCACGACCCGGCTGGACAACGCGGCGGTGGACGTCTCGGCAAACACCAATGTCACCATCCGGGCCAATGACGCGGTCAACGGCTACATCGGCGATGGTGCTTTTGCCAACCCGATGGACATCGTCTCTGGCACCGTCTCCGCCATCACCCTGTCGGCGGGCAAGGACATCGGCGCGATGGGCAGCGCGGTGCGGCTGGACACCCAGGGCACTATCGACATCACCAGCCTGGGCGGCCAGTACCATGCAACCGCCACCGACCTCGTGGGCGTCACCGGGCTGCGCAATGTGAACAACATCCGCTTGTCCGCCTCCGCCAGCGGCGTGGGCATCGGCAACAGCGCCGAGTTCGAATCGCTCAACCTGAGCATGTCGGCCAGCAGCGACGGCGACAACTTCATCATCGGTGACCCCTTCAGCGGCGGCAACATCATCCAGGCGGCAGGTGCCGGCAGCACGCTCAATGAGTTCCGATTCACGTCCCAGGGCCCCGGCCTGTTGCAGTTCGGCGACGTTTCGCTCACCACTGCCGGGTTGAACCAGTTCACGCTGACGTCGGGCGGGTCCCTGATCCAGGGGACGGGCGGCATAGTGGCTGGCCACACGCAGTTGACGGCGGCCGGCCCGGCGCTTGTCGGGGACGTCACCATCGCCAATTCGGTGATGGACCAGTTCATCCTCAGTTCGCAGGACAACGTCTACACCGGCAACGTCACGGCCCGGAGCATGTCGATCTCCGGAGCGAACGTCACCACCGGCAACCTCACCAGCACGGGCACCCTGCGGGGCTACTACTCCGGCTACGCTTATTCGCCGCGCTACGGCTACTCCAACTACTGGACCGAGGAACTGGCGGTTTCGGCGCAAGGCGAGCTCGTCACCGGCAACGTCACCAGCGCCACGTCGGCGCTGCTCACGGCCGGCAACACTGTCACCATCGGCGACGGCACCGGCACCGTGAGCGCGGGCAACACTTCGACCGGCTACTACAGCGATCTGGCCAAGGTGTGGGGCGGGCCGACGGGCGCGGTTTATGCCGGCAACGTCTCCGGCTACAACGTCCAACTCCAGGGCGGCCTCGCACTGGTGGGCGACGTCACCGGGCAAAGCATGACCTTCACCGGCGGTGCGCTCACCACCGGCAGCGTCACGGCGGCCAGCAGCGTCAACATCACGGGCACGGCTGTGACGCTGGGCACGACGAGCACGGGATCACTGACTGTCTCGGCCGACTCGCTCACGCACACGGGCACCGCAACGGCCACAGGGAACCTCAACTTCACCATCGCAGGCGGTTACGCGCCGACGCAGAACCTCAGCGCCAACCAGGCCACGATCACGGCCGCCGGCGACATCTCCATCGGCCAGGAGGTCGGCGGCACCGGCACCCTGACCGCGCCACGGGTGTTGCTGACCACCACAGCCGACAGCGGCGGCAACATCAACGCCAACCTTGTCAACGCCTCCGACATCACCCTCGTGGCCGACCAAGGTTTTGCGGTGAACACCGGTGCGCTGATGACCAACCTGGGTGTCACCGCCCAGTTCGACCGGGCCGCGACAGCCAACTCCTACGTCTCGGCCTCGGCGCTGGCCAGCGACTTGCGCACCATCGATTCGCAGAACTTCTACATGTACAACAACGAGGGCAATGTCATCAGCGCCTCGAACTCCTTGCTGGAGCCCTGGGTGGCCTCAGCCTGGAACATCCGCTACACCGACACCCAGACCACAGCGGTCGTTGGCGGCGTCGGCTTGTCCGTCTACCACGGGCAGGGCGGCAACTTCGATCTGTCGATGGCCTCGGCAACCGATCTGACGAGTGTCTACTTCGCCAACCCGAGCTACCGCGCCGCCACCGTGTCGCTGGAGACCGGCGGCTCGATCAACCTCAGCAACGTGCGCACCAACGGCGGCGCGGTCACCGCCCTGTCGCGCGGCGCGGATGCCGTGCCGGATGTCAGCGCAGCTGTGACCGGCGGCATCACCGTCGGCAACGTCATCACCGACGCCAGTGGCACGGCCGGCAACGTGAGCCTGACCACGAGCAGGGGTGACATCGTCTTCGACAACCCGCCCCTCGAAGTGGCCAACCGCGGCATCAGCACCTCGTCGCAGGTGGACGCCACGCCTTTCGACAATCCGTACGGCACGGTCACGTTGCGGGCGCCCCTGGGCAGCATCGGCGTCGAAGGCGCGGGCGGCCAGCTGCCGGTGTCTTACGCCACGGCCCTGACGCTGGAAGCCGCCAACACCATCCACGTCAGCGTGACCGGGGCGCTCACCACGCTCAACATCGATGCCTCGGCCGATGTCGCGGCCACCGGCAGCGTCCGCGTGGGCAACACCAGTTTCGTCAACCAGAACGACCAGACCTTCCAGGGTCTGGCCATCGACCGGGTCGGCGGCAACTTCCAGATCGCCGGCGTCCAGGGCGATGCGGTCACACCGGGCAACTTGTCGGTCACCGCCCGCAGTGGTGGCATCGCCGTCACGGGCGACATCGGCAACCTGGCCAGCCTCACGCTCAACGCCGCTGGCGGCGACCTGCTGCTGCAGGCCGCGGGCGGGGCGCTGAATGTCACCGCCACCGGCGCGATGAACCTCACCGCCTCGCGTGACCTGCTCATTGCCGCGGGCAGCATCGCCGGCGAAACGGTGTCGGTGACGGCCGGCACGATGAACCTGCAGGCCGGGCAAGACCTGTCCATCCTGGCCGATGGCGCCAGCGCCCACGTGAGCACGAGCACGGGCTCGGCCAGCTACCAGACGATCAGCGCCGGGCGCGACCTCACCCTCCGCGGCGGCACGGTGGCCGACGCCCATGCCGAGGTCAATTTCTTCGGCGGGCACTACATGCAGACGGTTGACGTCGGCCGTGACTTCACCGTCCAAGGCGGCAGCGGCGCCGACGCCTACGCCTCGTTCGGGGTACAGAACGTCCTGAGCTACCAGTACTTCAACATCGACGGCAATGTGAACGTCTCGGGTGGCTCGGCCACGGGCGCCCATGCGGCGGTCACCAGCGCGGTCAACTATCAGTACGACACCATTGGTGGCGACTTCGCCCTGCGCGCCGGCACAGGCGCGAACGCCAAGGCCGAGTGGGTCGCTCACACTGGCGTCAGCTACCAGTCTGGCTCCATCGGCGGCGACCTGATCGTCCAGGCCGGCAATGCCGTCAGCGGGCAGGGCGCGGGCGCCTTCGCCAAGTTCGCCGGTGGCGAGCAGCGCTTCTACAACATCGGCGGCGCGGTCAGCGTGACAGGCGGCTCGGCCACCGGCAACTTCGCTGCGATCTCGGGCACCGGCAGCCAGGAACTGGGTACCACCTACATCTATTACAACGGCGGCGGCACCGACGCCATCTCGGTGCAGGGCGGTTCGGCCGACGGCGCCTATGCGAGCATTCGCGCGACCGGCAGCCAATACCTTTACGCCGGCTACGACGCTGCGAACCCGGCTGCGACCGGTGACATCACGGTCACCGGCGGTTCTGGCCTGAATGCCCTTGCCGAGATCTGGGCGGGCTCGTCCCAGGAAGTCGGCTCCAGCGACCTCTACTACTACTACGTGCCCACTCGCAACGTGACTGTTGCCGGCGGCACGGGCCAGGGCGCCACTGCCACGGTGCATGCGGGCGGCAGCCAGTCCATCTACGGCTCCGGGAACTTTGGCGTTACCGGCGGCGCCGGATCGGGCGCTTCGGCCATCGTCGAGGCGGGCGGCTCACAGGCGGTGGGATCCAGCTATAGCAGCTACTACAACGGCATGTTCGGTCGTGTTGAAGTGCTGGCGGGCAGCGGCGGCACTGCACGCCTGGTCAGCACCGGAAACCAGCAGGTCTATAGCAACGGCGACATCGTCGTCACCGGCGGCTCGACCGCGGGCATGACGGCCTCGATCGAATCGACCGCCGGCAACCAGACCATCGGCACCTCGTACAACTACTACGGCGCCACAGACCCGACCGACAACATCACCGTACAAGGCGGCACCGGCACGGGCGCCTCGGCCTTCATCAGCGCCAGCACCGGCCAGACCGTTCACGCGGGCGGCGCCATCACGCTCACCGGCGGGGCCAGCGGCGCCAACGCCGAGCTGACCACCACCAGCGGCCAGCAATACGTAGGCCACGCGGCCACCGGGTACTCCAACTACTACGGCTACTACTACGACAACACCGACAGCATCACGGTCACGGCCGCGCCGGCCGCCAATGCGCGCATCACCAGCGGCGGCACGCAGATCCTGCAAAGCGCCGGCGACATCAGCTTCACCTCCGGCGCTGCCGCCACGGCCCAGGCCAGCGCGGCCACCGGCCAGACGGTGCTGGCCTTCGGCGCGATCAACCTCACCGGCGGCGCCAACAGCGGCACCGGCACCGAGGCCACTGGCCTGCTGGTCACGACGTCTGGCAACCAGTCGGTGACGGCCGGCACTGGCATCACGATGACCGGCGGCACCGGCGCCACCGACGTGCTGATCCAGAACGCCGGCGTCGGCAGCCAGTCGGTCTCCGCCGGCGGGCAACTCACGCTGCTGGCCAACGGGCCCAGCACCGGCGATGTGGCCATCGACGCGGGCGGCAACCAGACTGTCACGGCCGGCACGTCCATCGTGCTGCAGGCGGCAGGTGCAGGCACCAGCGACGTGGTCATCCTCGCGGCCGCGGACCAGTCGGTGACCGCCGGCGCGTCCATCCTGCTGCTGGCTTCGGGCGCCGCCAGCAATAAAGTCGCCATTGATGCGGGCGGCAACCAGACGGTCTTCGCCGGCACGAACATCGCGCTGGACAATGGCGCAGCCGCCTTCATGGCCCTGGAGGCCACCGGCACCCAGACCGTCACGGCGCAGTCAATGACCGTGTCGCTCAGTGGCACACAGGCCGGCGCGTTCGCAGGGCTGTCTAGCGGGTCGGACCAGACCATCGTGCTCACCGGCGACGACGTCACCGCCGGCAGCGCCACGCTGACGCTGGCCAACACCAACACTGGCGCGGGCAGCAAGGTCGGCATCAACTCCGGCGGCCGGCTGGACCTCACGGTCAGCGACAGCAACTACGACACGGCCGGCCTGGTTCAGGTGGGCACGGCCAGCGGCACGGGCCGCACCGAGATCACCGCGGCCACCGACATGACCATCGTCGCAGGCGCGCTCACCATCCAGGGCGGCACCACGGCGGCGGCCAGCTCGGCGGTGAACGCACCCAATGCGATGAGCATCAGCACGCTGTACGGCCCCACCCAGTTGCTGGCGGGCCTCGGCGGCACAGCCAGCATCGACCCGGCTGCACTGACCATCGTCTCCAACGGCACCTTCCTCATGCAGGGCGGCGGCAGCGGCGGCGCGGACAGCACGATCACCGCAGGCAACTTCGATCTGGCCGCCACGCAGGGCAACCTGACGCTGCAAAACAGCGTGGGCCTGGCGTCCATCGCGGCGACCAACTTTAACTATGTGGGCAGCCAGGCGGTGAACCTCAATGGCGGCACCATCTCCGTGACCGGCACCGGTGCGGTGTCGGTGCCCGGCCTGTGCGTCAACTGCCCGACCAACCTGATCGGCAACTGGACCATCGACGCCTTTGTACCGCCGCCGACCGACTTCGTCTCGCTCATGGTCGGCAGCGTCATGATGATCACCGACGCCCTCGGCCGCACCTGGGAGTTGATCACCCTCGAGGACGGCTCCGTGATCATGACGGCCACCCGGCGCAACCAGTGCGTGTGAGATGAACGACATGAACCTCAGCACCCGTTCCTTCGCTCGCAACATGCGCGCACTTTCCCTGGCTCTGGCCGGCACCGCCCTGGCTTTCGCCGCCGCCGCCCAGGCGCCGCAAGCGGGGGCGCCGTCCGCAGGCCAGATCACCCACCTGCAAGGCATGGCCACCGCCCAGGAGGGCGCCGGCAATTACCGGTTCCTGGGGCAGGGCGATTCGGTCAACGTGGGCGAGACCATCAACACCACCGACCGTGGGTTCGCGGTGGTCACGCTCAAGGACGGCACCAAGTTCACCCTGCGGCCGGCGACCTCGTTCACCATCGAGCGCTTCGAGCATGACCAGGGCGCCGAATCGGTCTGGATGCGCCTGTTCAAGGGCGGCGCGCGGATCGTCACCGGCTTGACCGGCAAGCGCAATCCGGCGGGCGTGCAACTGCGCACGACCACCGCCACCGTGGGCATTCGCGGCACCAGCTTCGACGCGCGCATCTGCGGCGCCGACTGCCGCTCGGAAAGTTCTTCCCAGGCCAACTCCGGCACCGTCGTGCCGCCGGCCGTCACCCTGCCGGTCGCCGCGCGGGTGGTGCAGCTGTCGGGCGACGTCATCGCGTCCAACCCGGCGCGGGCCACCCGTACGCTGGCCACTGGCAGTGCACTGTACGAAGGTGAAGAGGTGCGCACCGGCCCTTCCGGGATCGTTGTGCTGGGCTTTCGAGACCAGTCCAAGGTGTCGATCAACCCCGCCACGGTCATGCGCATCAACGCCTTCAGCTTCGGCACCCCCCAAAAGCCCGATGGCGTCAACCTGGGGCTGTTGCGTGGTGGCATCCGCACGGTCACCGGCCTGATCGGGCGCGCCTCGCCCGAGTCGACCAAGATCCAGACAACCACCTCCACCCTCGGGGCGCGCGGCACCGGCATGGACATCAGCTGCGAAGGCCCCTGTGTCGACCCCGAGCTTGGCCCGCAGCCGCCGCCGCCGCCACCCGGCCCGATTCCGCTGCCGCACGACGGCCTGTTCATGCTGACCTGGGAAGGCACGACGTTCTTCGAGCGTGGCCCACTGGACGTGCCGCTGGACCGTGCCGGCTTCATCGGCGCCGACGGCGTGCCGCGCATCCTGCAATCGGTGCCGGACTTCTTCCGTGCCTTTGGTTCGCCGCGGCCCGATGGCGTCGAGGTCGACTGGCTGCGCTTGTTCGCCAGCATGGACCCAGCCGGCGCCAACGGCTTGTACATCTACGTGCGCGACGGCCACGTGTACATTACGTCCGGCGGCAAGACCGTGGACCTTGGCCCGGGTGAGGCGGGCTACTCGGGCGCCGACGGTCAGGCCGAGCGCATCCAGCCCGTGCCCTTGTTCCTGCGGCTGGATCCGTTCCCGATTCCCGAGCTGTTCACCCAGTCCGACCAACCGCTGCTGCAACTGTTCGGTGTGACCCTGGGCCAGCCGGGGCAGGAAATTTGCAGGCTGTGACCATGAAGAAAACCAAACTGACCTCCCTGGCCCTGGCGGCCCTGCTCACCGCCGCGGCCGCGCCGGCCCTGGCCCAGACGCCCGCGCCGACGGCGCCACCCGAGCCCACGCTGGAGGTGCGCCGCTACGTGATCGAAGGCGCGCTGCCCCTGAGTGACTCCGAGGTCAGCGCTACCCTGGCGCCCTTCACCGGGCCCGGCCGCACCATGAGCGACATCCAGCGCGCCGCCGAGGCCATCGAGCAGCGTCTGCGCGCCAACGGCCAGGCCTTTCACCGCCTGTTCGTGCCGGCCCAGCGCCCCATCAACGGCGAGATCCGCCTGCAGGTGGTGACGTTCAAACTGGGGCAGGTCGAGGTGGCGGGCAACCGCAATTTCGACACACCGAACGTCCGTGCCAGCCTGCCCACCCTGGTGGAAGGGCAGGCGCCCGAGGTCAGTCAACTGGGCGCCGACATCAGCGCCAGCAACACCAACCCGGCCAAGCAGGTCAGCGTCACCTTCCGAGAGTCACGCCAGCCCAACACCGTCGACGCGCTTGTGCGCGTGCAGGACTCCTCCCCCGTCGCCTTCATCGCCTCGCTCACCGCCAACCAGCACGTCACGGGCGGCACCAACCCCGGCAACATCGTGCGGCTGACGGGCGCGTTCCAGCACGCGAACCTGTTCAACCGCGATCACGTGATGACGCTGTCGTACTCGACCGATCCGCGCAATGTGAGCGAAATGACCCTGCTGGGCGCGTACTACCAGATCCCCCTGTACGGCACGGGCATGACCGCCTCGGCCTACTACACCCAGTCGGACATCAACTCGGGGCGCGTGCAGCAGGGCGCTGGCTTTTTCGACGTCAGCGGCAGCGGGCGCTTCTATGGCCTTCGCCTGACCAAGGCCCTGGCCCGTACCGGCAGCCTGCAGCCGACGCTCAGCATTGCTTTTGACGAACGCATCTTCGAGAACAGCACCACCTTCAACGGCGCCCAGATCCAGCCCGATGTGAGCTCGCGAGTGGCCTCTGTGCAGGCCAGCCTTCGTGACGACACCAGCTGGGGCACCTGGAGTGCGACGCTGGAGCATGCGGTCAACGTTGGCGGCGGCACGAACAACACCGACCTCACACATGGAGCCAATGGCGGCGAGCGCGACTGGCGCCTGTGGCGCTACAACGCCGAGGTGACGGCACCCCTGTCGAACTGGCAGGTGATGGGCCGCGTGCGTGGACAAAGCTCCAGCAATTTGCTGGTCAGTGGCGAGCAGTTCGGTCTGGGCGGCGCGAACTCCGTGCGCGGCTTTGGCGACCGCGCCGTCGCGGGCGAGCAGGGCCACCAGTGGACTGTGGAGGTGACGGGCCCGGCCTTGGGCAGCACCGGCCTGCGTCCTGTGGTCTTCGCCGACGCTGGCCGCGCACTGGCCCGCGCCACCGGCGTGACCGAGTCGATCTCCAGCGCCGGTGTGGGTGTGCGCTGGTACCGGAGCAATTTCCAAGTCTCGCTCGACCTGGCCAAGGTGATTGACGATGTGTCCACGGCCACCGGTTCCAGGCCCGTGCGCCTGAACCTCGCCGTGGTCAGCCGGTTCTGAAACAGGGACTGTGTACCTCGGGCCTCAGTTGGAAAATTTTCAAGTAACCTAAAAATTACTTTGTAAAACGTTTGTCAGCGTTTATGCTGCTCTTCCATGAGGAGAGAGCAGATCACGCACCGCACGCATTTCGCGGCTGGCCCGGGCGGCAAGGGCATCGTGTGAAGCCCGCCGAACTGCGGTTCTTCCGCAACTACAACCGCACCATCGGCATCGCCTATGCGGCTTTGCTGCTGGGGCTGGCGGGCTTTTTCGCCTACCAGCTGCAGGTGAATATGCGCAAGGAGGTGGCCTTCATCCAGGGCGAGGTGGAGCGCCACGGCCAGCTGATGGAGTTCGTGCTGCGCTCATCCACCGACCAGGTCGAGGCCTTGCGCATGGCCGCCGGACGCTCCGTCGCCAGCGAGGACCGGGCTGCTCGCCGCTGCGGCAACGGTGATCAGTTGGGCCCATCGAGGCAATTGCGCGACGGCGCAAACGGCTTCAATCGCGACGGCCTGATCGACCGCGACGCGGGCGGCAACCTCGTCGGCGAAGGACGCTTGGCCGGGCGCGACGCTGCCTTCTACTGCGACCTGGAGTCGGCCCTGGCGCTCGACGGCCACCTGCGCTCCTTGGCCTTCCACCTGCCCAATGCGGCGCGCACACGCTTTGTCTCGGCGCAAGGCTTTCACATGGTGGCGCCGTGGCGGCCCGCGCGCGAGATCCCGTTCGAGCGCCGCCTGTATGAAGACCCGGTGTGGCGCGCCGGCCAGCCGGGCGCCAACCCGGACCGAGTGAAGTACTGGGCCCCGGTGGTGTTTGGCGGTCAAGATGTCGGCCTGCTCGCACCGGTGGCCGCGCCGGTGTACGACCGGGACCGCTTCATGGGTGTGCTGGCCGTCGACATGAGCCTGGACTACCTGCACCGGGTCAACGCCAGTTTCGGCTACCCGCTGGGCGCCGTCTCACTGGTCGACGGCGAGGGCCGGGTGCTGGCCCACCCGGGCTTGTATGCCGATCCGCTGTCGGTGCAGTCGCCGGCGCGGTTGCAGCAGGTTTTTTCGTCCGCGGTGCTGCCCTCGGTGCAGTCGCTGGCCGAGCTGCCCGATGGCCAAGCGGTGCTGCAGGGTGGCACCTTGCTGATTCGCCATGCCTTCAGCGCCGCGCCGTGGCAGATGGTCTACAGCGTGCCGCGCAGCGAGCTGTGGGCCAAGCTGCTGCTCGAGCGCGCGCCCAGCATGCTGGTGGTGCTGCTGGGCATGGGTTTATTGATGGTGATCACCTACGTGGTGAGTTCGCGCGAATTCGTCGGCCCTGCGGCCAAGCTGGTCACGCACCTGGTGGCTGAATCCAACTTTCAGCCGATGCCGGTGCCCAAGGTGCCCAAGGCCTGGCGGCCGTGGTTCGACGCCATCACCCGGGCCTTTCGGCAGTCGGTCGAGCTCACGCTGCTGCGCAAGGAGCTGGACATCGCTGCGCGCATGCAGCAGTCCATCCTGCCGCGCCACTGGCCCGACGATCCGCGCTTCAACATGTGGGGCACGACGGTGGCGGCCCGCGAGGTGGGGGGCGACTTCTACGACCACTTCGCGCTGGCGGGCGGCCGCTGCGCGATGGTGGTGGCCGATGTGAGCGGCAAGGGGATCGGCGCGGGCCTGTTCGCCATGGTGTCCAAGACCCTGCTGCGCTCGGTGGCCACGCAGCGCCAGGCCGCACCGTCCGAGGTGGCGCTGCATGTGAACAACGGCCTGTGCGCGGACAACGACACCAGCATGTTCGTGACCACCTTCCACGGGCAGTACGACCCGGCCACGGGCCGCATGGCTTATGTGAATGCGGGCCATCCGCCGCCCCTGCTGATCGCCGCCGATGGCGCCACCGGGTGGCTGCCCGCGACCAGCGGCACGGCCTTCGGCGTGATGGAGGACCTCAGCTACAAGGAGGCGCAGTGGCAGCTGGCCCCGGGCGACACGCTGCTGATGTACACCGACGGCGTTTCCGAGGCCGAAAACGCCCACGGCGAACAGTTCGGCATGGAGCGCCTGCAGGCCTTGTTCGAGCGGCAGCCCACCACCGGGCCGCGCGAGGCGATCGAGCGCGTGCTCAAGGCGGTCAATGACTTCGCCAGCGGCACCCCGCAGTTTGACGACATCACCTGCATGGCGGTGCATTGCGATCGGCTGGGGGAGGGGCCATGACGCGCTGGATGCTCGTGGCGGCACTGGTAGCGCAACTGCTGTGGGCGGCTGCGCCCGCCGTCGCAGACACGCTGGACGACATTCAAAAGCGCGGCAAGCTGGTCGTCGGGGTCAAGAAGGACGTGCCGCTGTGGGGACAGATCGACCCGAAGACGGGCGAGCTGGTGGGCTTGGAGCCGGATCTGGCGGCCGATCTGGCGGCGCGGCTGGGGGTGAAGCTGAAACTGGTGGGCGTGCTGACCGCCGAGCGCATCGAGGCCGTCGAGCAGCGTAGGGTTGACGTGCTGATCGCCACCCTGTCGGACACGCCAGAGCGCCGCAAGCGCATGACCCTCGTGTCCCCGCACTACTACGCCTCGGGTGCGAACGTGCTGGTCCGCCGGCAAGCCGCTTTGAAGTCTTGGCAGGAGCTTCGCAACCGGCGCCTGTGCGGCCGGCGCGGTGCGTTCTACAACCGCAGCATCACCGTGAACTACGGCGTCGACGTGGTGGCCCTCTACAGCAACGGCCTCGCACTGGAGGCGCTGCGCGATGGGCGATGCGAAGCGGTCTTGTACGACGACACCAACATCGTTGCCATGCTGCAGGAGCCACAGTGGTCACGGGCCTTTGAGATGCCCTTGCCCACGGTTCATGTGGCGCCCTGGTCGGTGGCCGTTCACAAGGCGGAGGCCGGGGGACGGCTTGAGCGTGCGGTGTCGCAAGCCATTGCTGACTGGCATCGCAGCGGCCAGCTCATGGCGCTGGAGCGCAAATGGAGCATCCCCGTTTCGCACTTCACGCGGCAGATGAACCGGACCTGGAACCGCCGCGACCGGGATCGTTTTTACTGCGGCGATCCGGCCGCTGATGCTGCGTCAACGATGCCGCGGGAGTGCCTGTGAGCTCCGCGGCGCCGGCAGGCTCGCGCGAGCGCATGCGCGAGCTGTACGACTCCTATTACCAGTCGCACGACTACGACCGGCGCTACCCCCGACCCAACCTGGGCACGCTCGACTTCCTGTTGCGCCACGGCGTGGCCCGGGCGCGGCGCATCGCGGACGTGGGCTGCGGCAATGGCCGCTATGCACTGCCGCTGCTGGATCGGGGAAACGCCGATCTGGTGGCATGTGACATCTCGCAGGCCGCGGTCGATGCATTCACACTGCGCCTTGCGCACACACCGCATGCCCGTCGTGTCCAGCTCGTGGCCGGCGGCCCAGAGGCGCTGCCGCGCGAACCGGGCTTTGACTTCATCGTGATGCTGTTTGGCGTTCTGAGCCACATCGTCCCGCGCGAGGGCCGCATCGAAGCCCTGCGGCAGTTGGGCCTGCGGGCGGCCCCTGACGCGCGCCTGCTGTTGTCGGTTCCCAGTCGTTGGCGGCGCCGGCCGGTGGAGCTGTTGGCGTCGCTGCTGCGCGGGAGCGGCGGGTTCGGCGACATCGAGTTCACGCGGCTGATCTCGGGCCGCCCGCAGACCTTCGACTATCACCTGTACACCGTGCGCGGGCTGCGGGCCGACCTTGCCGAGGCGGGTTGGGCGATCGAGTGCCTGGAAGCCGAGAGCCTGATGCCCGAATGGCTGGTCACGCAGTGGCCATCATTGGGCCGGCTGGACCGGTGGGTCCAGCGCTTCCTGCCGGCGGCGCTCGGCTACGGCATCCGGGTGTCCGCGCGGCGGGCCTGCGCGTCCAGGCAAGCAAGCTGATGTCAATGCGATGGGTCGTGCAATGGCTGATCGCTCTGGCGTCCTTGATTGACGCAGGGAGCATCGGCGCCGCGTTTGCCAACGAGCCCGCCGCCGCGACGCCCAGCCCGACGCTGGAACTGGTGCGAAAGCGAGGCGCCTTGCAGGTGGGCGTCAAGAACGACTATCCGCCCTTCGGCATGCTCAGTGCCGACGGTGCCCTGCAGGGCTTCGAGATCGACATGGCCCGCGAACTGGCCCGCCGGCTCGGCGTGGGGGTGAAGCTGGTGCCGGTCACCGGGACGAGCCGCTTGCAAAAGCTCGAAGAAGGGGCGGTCGATATCGTCATCGCCACCATGGGCGACACGGCCGATCGCCGCCGCATCGCCGCGGCGGTGGAGCCCAACTACTACGCCTCTGGCGTCACGCTGATGCTGCGGCCCGAGACCCGCGTCAAGGACTGGCAAGAGGTCCGCGGACAGACCGTGTGCGCCACGCAAGGCAGCTACTTCAACCGGGCCATGAGCCAGCGCTACCTGTTGAACCTGTTGACCTTCAACAACGGGCGCGACGCCAAGCTCGCCCTTCGCGATGGTCGCTGCATCGGGTACATGTTCGACAACACCGCCATCTGGTCGGACCTGCGGCAACCCGAATGGGACGGCTATCACGCGCCGCTGCCGCCGGCCATGCCGGCGCCCTGGGCCATTGCGATCGCGCGCAGCGAGGCGGGCACCGATCTCGAGCGATGGGTCGGCGACGTCATGGCGCAGTGGCATCGAGAGGGCTTTCTCACCAGCCTCGAACAGACCTGGGGCCTGCCGCCGTCGCGGTTTCTCGCCGAGGCGCAGGCCCAGTGGACGCAGCGCGCCGCCGATGGCGAGTACCTGTGCCGCCGCGATGCCGCGGGCCGGTGGCCCTCGGCCTGCCGCAACCGGGTGCTCCTGACTGCCCAGGACGTGAGCGGGTTGCATCACTTCGGCCTGGAGCTGCGCGAGATCCTGGGCTGGGACCTGAGCTTCATCTATGACGACTTCGACCGCGAGCGATTTCTGCGCGGGCTTGGCGCAACAGTGTTGCTGATGCTGGCCTGCATCGCCGGCAGCCTGGCGGTGGGAGCGGCCGGTGCGGTGCTGGCTGAATCGCGCCTGCGGCTGCTCGGGGGGCTGGCGCGAGGGGCCGCTGTCTGGGGCCGCATGACGCCGCCGCTGTTGCAGATGTACCTGCTGTTCTTCGGCTTCGGGGCCCTGCTGTGGACGGCGTACGGGATCAGCCTTTCGCCCTGGGTGGTGGCCGTGTGGTGCCTGAGTTATTACACGGGGTCGTCGGTGATGACCGCGCTGCTGGACGCTGCAGCCCTCAGACGTGATGCCGAGCCCGAGTTCCGGCTGCGATGGCGTGCATTGCCGCGGGTCTACGGACATGCCGCGGGTTCGGTGACCGCGTCTCTCGTGAACGTCAGCAAGGCCACCATGATGGCTTCGGTCATTGCCGTGCCCGAGTTGATGTCGGCGTCCACCAGCATCCTGGTCGACAACGGCAACGTCAAGGAAGTGATGAACATGCTGGTGCTGGTGTTCCTGGTGCTGATCGCGGTGACGGTGCGGCTGTTGGGTCAGCTGGAGGGCCGGCTGCGCTCGGTCGGGTCGGGGCGGCAATGAACGAGCTGAAGGCGCTCGTCACTTGGACGCCCTACCTGCTGGAGGGCTTCCTCTGGAACATTTTGATCGCCGCGTTCGCCATGGTGCTGGGCACCGCCGTCGGCGCCGCGTTGGCATGGGCACGGCTGTCCGACGGCCGCAGCCTGCGCCGCCTCAGCACCGGCCTGACCGAACTCACGCGCAACATCCCCACCATCGTGTTCCAGTTCTACCTGGCCCTCATGCTCCCCAGCGAGTGGCTGGTGCCCGGCACCGCCTGGGTGATCGGCGTGCCGGCCTGGCTCAAGGCCTCACTGGCGCTGTCGGTGGCGGTGGTGGGCTTCACCTCGGACAACCTGCTGATCGCCATGCGCGAGTGGCGCAAGGGCGAGCACGGCGCGGCGCTGCTGTTCGTGCCGGCCTGGGGCACCTATCTGCTGATCATCGTGATCGCATCGAGCACGGCCTCGATCATCGGCGTGGGTGAGCTGGTCAGCCGCGCCAACACCGTCATCATTGCAACGGGCAATTCGCAGCTGATGATCCCGGTGTACCTCTACGCCATCTGCATCTTCTTTTGCTTTTGCTACCCGCTGATCGCGCTGCTCAACCGGGCCAAGCTGCTTCTGGCTGAACGCACGCGCCGCGCCAATGAACCTGATGCCGGGACCGGTGCCGTGACGACACCGACATCAAGGGCATGAGGTTGGGTCAGCGCGCCGCTGCTCGGCGTTTGGCGTGTCGGGCAAGCGCCTGCGCCGCCTCGCTGACCACCGCCGGGCCTCGGTAGATCAGGCCGGTGTAGATCTGCACCAGATCAGCGCCAGCCTCGACCTTGCTCACCGCGTCGGCGCCGCTGAAAACGCCGCCCACGCCGATGATGGGAAAGCCGGGGCCCAGGGCCGCGCGCAGCTGGCGGATCACGCGGTTGCTGGCTTCCAGCACCGGCCGGCCCGACAGGCCGCCGGCTTCATCGGCATGCGGCATGCCCTTGACGGCCTCGCGCGCGAGCGTGGTGTTGGTGGCCACCACGCCGTCCATGCCGTGGCGGCGCAAGGTGGCGGCGATCACCTCGACCTGGGCTTGGTCGAGGTCGGGCGCGATCTTGACGAACAGGGGCACCTGGCGGCCGGTGCGCTGGCGCAGTTCGGTGCGGCGCTGCGCCAGCGCGCCCAGCAGGCTGTCAAGCGCCTCGTCGCTTTGCAGCGCACGCAGGTTTTTGGTGTTGGGGCTGGAGATGTTGACCGTGACGTAGTCGGCGTGCGGGTACACGCCTTCCAGGCCGATCAGGTAGTCGTCGGTGGCCCGCTCGATGGGTGTGGCGGCGTTCTTGCCGATGTTCAGGCCCAGCACCAGGGGCTGGCGGCCCTGGCGTACCCGTGAGCGCTTCACGTTGGCGATGAAGGCCTTCAGGCCGTCATTGTTGAAGCCCAGGCGGTTGATCAGGGCGTCAGCGGCCGGCAGGCGGAACATGCGGGGCTTGGGGTTGCCCGGCTGCGCCAGGGGCGTGACAGTGCCCACCTCCACGAACCCGAAGCCCATGCCGGCGAGCGCGTCGATACAACGAGCGTTCTTGTCCAGGCCGGCGGCCAGGCCGATGCGGTTGGGAAAGCGCAGGCCGGCGATCTCGACCGGGTCGCTCACCTGGTTCTGGTGCCACAGGTGGCGGGCGGGTGTGCATTGCAGGCCGGCGAGCGTGTTCAGGGTGAGGTCGTGCGCCGCCTCGGGGTCGAGCTGGAACAGCAGGGAACGGGCGAGCGGGTAGGGCAGGAGGGCCATGGATAATGTTTGGATGCTTCTTATGCAGTGGAGGATTGTCGCGTGACTCAGGATGAATTGAAGGCGCTGGTGGGCCAGGCGGCGCTGCACTACGTGGTGCCGGGCGAACTGGTGGGGGTGGGCACGGGCTCGACGGTCAACAAGTTCATCGACGCGCTCGGCGCCATGAAAACCCGCATCCGTGGCGCGGTGTCCAGCTCCGAGGCGTCCACCGCGCGCCTGCTGGCGCTGGGCATCCCGGTGTTCGACGCGAACGAGGCGGGCGAGCTGGCCGTCTACATCGACGGGGCCGACGAGATCGACGGGCGCGGCTTCATGGTCAAGGGAGGGGGCGCGGCGCTCACGCGCGAAAAAATCGTGGCGGCGCAGTCAAGGCGCTTTGTGTGCATCGCCGACGAATCCAAGCGGGTGGCGGTGCTGGGGCGCTTTCCCTTGCCGGTGGAGGTGATTGCTATGGCCACCGCACGCATCACGCGCCAGTTCTCGGCGCTGGGGGGTACCGCCCATGTGCGGGTGCGTGACGGTGTCCCGGTGCTCACCGACAACGGGCAGCACATTCTGGATGTGACGGGGCTGCAAATCCGCGACCCGCTCGGGTTCGAATCCGAGGTGAACCAGTGGCCGGGTGTGGTGACCGTGGGGGTGTTCGCCCACCAGAAGGCGGCCGTGTGCCTGCTGGGCACCGCCGCGGGTGTGGAGACGGTCGTCTACTGACGTTTTCCGCCTGTTCGCACCCAAGGTGCGTTCAGGCCCTTTTATCCAAAAATGCGGGCCCCTTCCGAGCTTGACGGCATGCGGGCGGTCTCGGGCGCGGCATGGTCGGTCTTGGCGGCGCCAAGGCGCTTTTTCCAGCGCTCGGCCTGGTTGACGAAGGTCTCGACCATTTTCTCGAACGAGGCGTCTTCGAGCTCGGTGACGCCGCGCGCCTGCGCCAGGATGACGCCGTTGGTGGCCTCTTCCAGGCCGAGCGTGGCGCCGTCGGTGCGGTGCCAGTACAGGTTGGCGATCATCAGCTCGCGCAGCAGCGGCTCGGCGCCGTGCATCGGAAGTTCGTCGAGGTAGACCGACAAAATGAGCTGGCCGCTGGCGTCGTCGAACTCGATGTTCAGGACGATGTCACCGTCGAACAGGAGCACGCAGCTGTTGCTTTTTTCGTCGAGGGTGAGCTCCGGCAGTGTGAGCATGTTGCCGAAGTTGGCGATCAGCTTGAGTGCGAGGTTGCGTTTGTCCACGTGGTTCTCCTGTGAGGCGTGTCGGAACGTTCAAAGTCTATCGCCAGAGCGGCATTAAATGAAACGTTTAGGACTCGTTTGATTTAAGAATATGGTGCATTTCGTCCGTATTTCTCGCTGACATCAGCCGTTGGGCGAACCGCGCCGCCTGTTCGGTGATGGCGTCGAGCTCGCTGCCGGTCAGCTCGCGCGTCGTCCACGGGCTGGCGGGTTCGCGCCGCAGCGAAGCGGTGGCGTGCTCCTCGCTCAGGTGGATGAGCGCATTGACCGAGCCTGGGACCTGGGTGCGGCCGGCGCAATCGGCCATGAGGCGAGCCGCTACGCGTTCGCGCACGCTGGCATCGTTGGCCTGCAAGAATGCTCGCGCCTGGGGTGTGGCGACAGCGGCATGGCGTCGCGCCAGGGGGGTCACGCCGCCGGCCCGCGAGCCTTTTTCCCGCTGCAGGCCCATCCAGCCGGACAAGACCTTGGTGGCACCGGCCAGCCAGCGGCGCGGGGCCGGTCGCGCTGCGGTATCGGCTGAGGCGGCCATGCCGCTGCGGGCGCCCGGCGAGAGCGCGCCCGGGCGCGGTGTGAGGGGCATCCTGGCGGGGTCGGGCATGGTGCTCCTGGCATTCGACGACGCGTCGAACCCATCAGTGACCGTGCCGGTGCGGTGGTTCCGCCGATGTGGCTCTGGTTGGCAAAAGCCCTGGAGAAAGTCCTAAAAAAACACGCTAGAACCGAATGCCAGCGGGGTTGTCCCGGCGTGACCCGGCCGGCGCCAGGGCCGGCGGCAGGGGGGTCGCCGCGTCGGCCTGCGCCGGTGTGTTGGCTGGCGGTGCCGCGCCGGAGGCGGCCCGGGCGCTGGGCGTGGTGGTACGGGGCGCCAGAGGTGTTGCGGCGGCCTGACGCCAGCCGCTGGGGAGCGCCGAGACCTTCGGGTAGCCCGCCGCATCGAGGTACTGCGTCCAGTCGGCGCTGGAGAAGCCGCGCACCAGTTGACCGCCGACCATCAGCAGTGGCAGCGTGCGCTCGCCGGCCAGCCGCAGCAGCGCCTCGACGTCCTCGAAGGTCTGCACGCTGCGCTCGCTGAACGGGATGCCGCGCACAGCCAGCAGGCCGCGTCCCTGGTCGCAGGGGTCGCAGTTCGCGCCCGTGTACAGCGTGACGGGAAAGCGCGAGACGATCTGACGCAGCTCGAAGGGCAGGGTCTGGGTGCTGGTGCCGACGCCGGGCGTCTCATGGAGCGACGTCCGCGCGTTCGGAT
Organism: Comamonadaceae bacterium; assembly: GCA_947476465.1. Taxonomy (GTDB): domain Bacteria; phylum Pseudomonadota; class Gammaproteobacteria; order Burkholderiales; family Burkholderiaceae_C; genus Ramlibacter. Next base: position 33,117 of record CANJQN010000030.1, read on the forward strand.
CGGCCGGCGGGGTGTCGCTGAAGGTGACCCGGCCGTCCGGACCCACGATCCGGTACACCTGTTGCGCGTCGGCCAAAGGCGCGGCCAGGGCCAGCGCCAGACAGGCCCACACGAGCGGTATGCGTTTCTTAGTCATCGATTCAGCTCCTGCGTCACCCCTATCTTGCCTCAGCTTTTCAGCTCATGCCTTGATGTCGCAGCAAGGCATCGAGCGCCGGCTCCCGGCCGCGAAACGCCTTGAACGACGTCATGGCAGGCCGGCTGCCGCCAGCCTCCAGAATCTCCTGGCGATAGCGGCGGCCCGTCTCCAGGCTGGGATGGCCGTCGGCGTCCATGGTTTCCTCGAACGCCGCATAGGCGTCGGCCGACAGCACCTCGGCCCATTTATAGCTGTAGTAGCCCGCCGCGTAACCGCCAGCGAAGATGTGGCTGAAGGTGTGGGCGGTGCGGCTAAAGGCGGGCGCCGGGATCACCGCGACCTCGCCCTGCACCGTTGCCAGCAGCGGCATGAAGTCCTGCGAAGGGTCGTGCTCGGTGTGCGCCAGCATGTCGAACAGGGCGAACTCGATCTGCCGCAGCGTCTGCAGCCCGCTCTGGTAATTGCGCGCCGCCAGCATCTTGTCGAACAGCGCGCGGGGCACAGGCTCGCCGGTGTCGACATGGGCGGTCATGTGCCGCAGAACGCTCCACTCCCAGCAGAAGTTCTCCATAAACTGGCTGGGCAGCTCGACGGCGTCCCACTCGACGCCGCTGATGCCAGAGACGTCGCGTTCGTTCACGCGGGTGAGCATGTGGTGCAGGCCGTGACCGGCCTCGTGGAACAGGGTGGTGACGTCGTCGTGCGTGAGCAGCGGCGGCTTGCCGTCCACGCCGTCGGCGAAGTTGCACACCAGGTGCGCCACCGGTGTCTGCAGCGCGCCGGTGTCGGGCCGCAACCAGCGGGCGCGCACATCGTCCATCCAGGCGCCGCCGCGCTTGCCGCTGCGCGCCGCCGGGTCCAGGTAGAACTGGCCCACCAGCTCACCGCCGCGCTCGATGCGGTAGAACTCCACGCGCTCGTGCCATACCGGGGCGCTGTCGCGGCGGATCGACACCTCGAACAGGGTTTCGACGATCTTGAACAGGCCGGCGAGCACCTTGGGTGCGGTGAAATACTGCTTGACCTCCAGCTCGCTGAAGGCGTAGCGGGCTTCCTTGAGCTTCTCGCCGATGTAGGGCCAGTCCCAGGGCTGCGGATCACGGATGCCCAGGTGCTCGGCGGCAAAGGCACGCAGGTCGGCCACATCGCGCTGCGCATAGGGGCGGGCCTTGGTGGCGAGCTGGCGCAGGAAGTCGATCACCTCGCGCGGCGATTGCGCCATTTTCGGCACCAGGGAGACCTCGCCGAAATTGCGGTAGCCCAGCAGCTGGGCCTCCTCGAGCCGCAGCGCCAGGATCTCGCCGATCAACGCGCTGTTGTCGAACTGGCGGGCATCCTCGGGGGCTTGGTCACTGGCCCGGGTGACATAGGCGCGATAAAGATGCTCGCGCAGTTCACTGCTGCGGGCGAATTGCATCACCGGCAGGTAGCTGGGCATCTTGAGGGTGAGCTTGTGGCCATCCCGGCCTTCGGCCAGGGCCGCCGCGCGGGCCGCGTTGATCACGTCCGGCGGCACGCCGGCGAGTTCCTCGGCGCTCACGTAGTGGGCGAAGGCCTCGGTGGCGTCCAGTGCGTTCTCGCTGAATTTCTGGCTGAGCTCTGCCTGGCGCTCCTGGATCTGGGCGAAGCGTTCCTTGGGAGCGCCGGTGAGTTCGGCGCCGCCCAACACGAAATTACGGATGGCGTTGCGCAGGGCCTGGCGCTGCTCGGGGTTGAGCGTGGCCGCATCGATGGCCTTGTACTTGTCGTACAGCCGCTCGTCGCTGCCCAGCCGGGTCCAGAAATCGGTGATGCGGGGCAGGGCGGCGTTGTAGGCGGCGCGCAGCTCGGGCGTGTCGGCCACGCTGTTGAGGTGGCTCACCGCGCCCCAGGCGCGGCTCAGCTTTTCGGTGGCGCAGTCCAGGGTGAGGGCCAGGTGCCGCCACTCGGCCGGAAAGTCGGGGGCGGTCACCGCCTCTAGGGCCTGTTCACCGCGGGCCAGCAGCTCGTCCATGGCCGGGGCGACGTGTTCGGGGCGGATGCGGTCGAACAGTGGAAGGTCTTCAAAATCGAGAAGCGGATTGCTCATGCCCTCAATTTTGAGGCAGCCGCACCGCCCTCAAGGCCCGCAAGGAATAAAAAGCAGGCCCCAACATTCCAGGGCAACCGCGGAACCGGCTTTGCCGGGCCGCTGGTGGCGCCCCCTGAGGGGGCTGAGTGGCCGCGGCTCCGGGCCTGCCGACGCAGGCCTGGACGGCTGCGAAGAGCCTACGCCTCTGGCGCAGGCTCCACGGCTAGCAGTGAGCCGCTTCGGGGGGGGTCATGTTACGCGCTCGGCCGCTTCCAGGGTGTTGACCAGCAGCATGGCGCGGGTCATGGGGCCGACGCCACCGGGCACCGGGGTGATCCAGCCGGCCACCTGCCGGACGCCCTCGAAATCGACGTCGCCGCACAGCTTGCCCTGGTCGTTGCGGTTCATACCCACGTCGATCACCACCGCGCCGGGCTTGACCATGTCGGCGGTGAGCACGTTGCGCTTGCCGACCGCGGCGACGATCACGTCGGCCTGGCGCGTGATGGCGCCCAGGTCGGCGGTGGCGCTGTGGCAGATGGTGACGGTGGCGTTCTTTTGCAGCAGCATCAGGGCCATGGGCTTGCCGACGATGTTGCTGCGGCCGATCACGACCGCATGCTTGCCGCGCAGCTCGCAGCCGATCGATTCGAGCATCTTCATGCAGCCAAAAGGCGTGCAGGGCCAGAAGCCGGGCTGGCCGACCAACAGGGCGCCGGCGCTGGCGATGTGGAAGCCGTCGACGTCCTTGGCGGGCGAGATGGTCTCGATGACCTTGTGGGTGTCCATGTGCCGGGGCAGCGGCAGTTGCACCAGGATGCCGTGCACGGCCGCGTCTGCATTGAGGGTGCGGATGCGCGCCAGCAGATCGGCTTGCGTCATCGTGGCCGGGTAGCGCTCGAGGGTGGCGGCCAGGCCGGTCTCGGTGCTGTCCTTGACCTTGTGCCGGGTATAGACATCGCTGGCCGGATCGTCACCCACGAGGATGACGGACAGGGCCGGCTGGACGCCGCGCGCCTTCAGGGCGGCCGTGCGGTGCGCCACCTCGGCGCGGATCTTGTGGGCCAGGGCATTGCCGTCGATCAACTGGGCGGTCATGTGGGTGGGTGCGTGTGTCGAAAGTCAAGCGGCCCGCGTGCAAGCGGGCCAGCGCGAAAGTAAACCGGATGCAGCGCCCTGGAACAGATCAGCCCTTGTGCGGCGCGTTCTGACCGAGGGCGATCTTGAGCAGATCAGCCACGGTGTTCGCGTTGAGCTTTTCCATGATGTTGGCGCGGTGCGCCTCGACCGTCTTGATGCTGATGCCCAGGTCGTCGGCGATCTGCTTGTTCAGGCGGCCGGCGACGATGCGCTCGAGCACCTGCGCCTCGCGCGAGGTGAGCTTGGCCAGCAACGCGTCCCGGCTGGCGGCGCTCTGGAACTCGGCGAACGAACCCTTGGCGTGGTCCAGCATGCGCTCGACCAGGGTCAGCAGCTCTTGTTCCTTGAAGGGCTTCTGGATGAAGTCCATGGCGCCCTTTTTCATGGTGTTGACCGCCATGGGCACGTCGCCATGGCCGGTGATGAACACAATGGGCAAGGGCGACTTGCGCTCGAGCAGCTTGTCCTGCAGTTCCAGCCCGGTCATGGCGCCCATGCGGATGTCCACGATCAGGCACGCCACCTCGCGTGGGTCGTAGCGGGAGATGAATGATTCGGCGGATTCGAAGCAGCGGACCCGGTAGTCCTTGCCCTCGAGCAGCCATTGCACGGAATCGCGTACGGCCTCGTCGTCGTCGACGACGTAAACGGTTCCCCGCTTCGGAATAAGGCTCATGCTGTTGTCACCCCCGAGTCCTTGCCAGCTGCGTTGTGGGTCGTGGCGTGGACCGGAATCCAGAAGGAAAACTCGCAACCCACCACGTCTGAGCCATTGTAGATGTTCTCCGCATGCATCCTTCCCTGGTGCGACTCGACGATGCTGCGGCACAGGTTCAGGCCGATGCCCATGCCCTCGGCCTTGGTGGAAAAGAAGGCCTCATACAGGCGGTCCATGACCTCGGGCGGCAGGCCGCGGCCCGAATCGTGCACGCTGAACACCACCACGTCCTGTGCGTCGACCTGCCGTGGCAGCACCCGCAACTCGACGGCACGGCCGTTGGGCGGGCGGCGCGCGAGGTCGATTGATTCGGCGGCGTTCTTGAGGAGGTTGACCAGCACCTGCTCGATCAGGATCGGATCGACCATCAGGCGCGGCAGGCGCGCGGCGACGTAGTGCGACAGTTTTACGCCGCGCCGCCGCAGCTCGATCTCGACCAGCTCGACCGCCTCGGTCACCATCGGTCCCACATCCGACAGTGTGCGGTTGGGTTCGCTTCGCTTCACGAAGCTGCGAATGCGCTGGATGATCTGGCCGGCGCGCTGGGCCTGCCGCGCGGTCTTCTCGAGCGCCGCCAAAAGGTCTTCCTCGCTGATCTGGCGGCCGCGGATACGCGAGACCATGCCGTTGCAGTAGTTGTTGATGGCGGTGAGCGGCTGGTTCAGCTCGTGCGCGACGCTCGAAGCCATCTCGCCCATGGTGATCAGGCGGCTGGCCGATTGGGCCCGCTCGGCCTGCAGGGCGGACTGCTCTTGCGCCTGGCGCCGCGACGTGATGTCGGTGGTGATCACCATCTGCGCCAGACGGCCGTCCACCCAGTTCAGGTAGCGCGAGCGAACCTCCAGCCATTTGCCCAGCTCGGGCACGAAGATCTCGGCATTGCCGATCTGCGCGGCTTCGAGCTGACCGGTCGGCAGGCCCACGAAGGCGTCGACCGCGTCCAGGGCGTCGTCGGTCGGCGTGCTCGGGATCCCGGCCTGGGCCACCATCTGAAGGTGGCCACCGGTGTTGGTTCCGAACCATTGGCGGTACAGCTTGTTGGCGAACAACAGCTCGTGGCTGCCCAGGGGAGCCACCGAGACCGAGGCATCGAGCGCCTCCAGCACCGTCGTAAAGCGCTCGTGCGACGCCTGCAGCTGTTCCCGGATGCGATTGGGCTCGGTGATGTCGGTCATCGACGTCATCCAGCCGGTCTGATGGCCTTTGGCGTCCACCAGCCGCGACAGGTACAGGCGTGCATCGAACAAGCTGCCTTCCTTGCGCTTGACCCGCACCTGGAAGCCGCCGGGCGTGGAGCGCCCGCGCAGCTCGTCTTCCATTCGCGCGGTGAGCAGGTCGCGGTCCTGGTCGGGCCAGTAGGGAAATGGTGGCGCCTGGCCCACCAGCTCGGTTTCGCTCCAGCCGGTCATCTGGCAGAACGCGTGGTTCACGTAGGTGATGCGCCCATGCATATCCATCGCGCGCATGCCGGTGAGCATGGAGTTTTCCATCGCGCGCCGGAAATTGGTCTCGGCCACCAGCGCGCGCTGCGCCTGCATGCGGCGGCGCGTGTGGCGCCAGTTGGCGATCAGCATCCAGGCGGTGATGACGCTCAGCGCGCCCACCAGCCAGAACAAGCCGCTGCCGATCACGCTCAGCGATGTTCGGTAGGCCTGCGCGCGAATCACCAGAGCGTTGCCCACCGGGGAGACCGGCACCTCGTACTCGTTGGTGTGTCCGCCCAACCAGGGCAGCAGTTGCGTGGCCGGGGTGCGCGCCGGCACGGCTGTGCCCGCCAGCATCTTGCCCTTGCCATCGATCAGAGCCACCGCGTACTTGGCCGAAACCTCCGAAGGAACGCCGTAGCGAAGCAGGCTGTCGATGGAATATTCGCCCAGGATCACGCCAGCGAACCGACCCTGTTCGGTCAGGGGCACATGGATCTGCAAGAGGGCATTGTTGTTGTCGGCGACAGCCACCGGTTGCGAGTAGACAGGCTGTTGCAGATCCCGCGCGAGACCGTAGATGGTCTCGGTCTCGCCGGTGCGCAACACTTCGCCGGCCAGGCGCTGCTGACTACTCGCGACGCTGGGCGCAAAATAGCTGGCCTTGAACTTGCGGCGCTCGTCGATCCATGACAGCGCCTGCAGTTCGGGGTACTGGACCACCATCGACTCGGCGCGGCCGATGAACTCCGCAGCATCCACCTCCTTGTTGGAGATGTCGCGGGCGATACGCATCAACTGCTCCTGGCGCTCGAGCAGCCGCAGCCGCAAGCGTTGCTGGGCGTACTCGACATCTCGCTTGACCGCTTCGAGCTCGCGGTCTTCCTCCTCCAGGCGCAGGTAGCCAAAGGCCGAGACGATGGCGGCCAGGAACAACAGCACCGCCAGCAGCGGCGCCAGCATGGCGAACCGGTCCTGCCGGCTGGCCGACTGCTGGCGCCACCAACGGCGCAACCAGCTCACCGGCGGCGGCACGCTTTCATGGAGGTCTGACGGAACGGAGTCCTGCATAAGCCTTCGAGTGTAGGCGGGCAGGGGCGGGGTGACTGGTTGACCTCACGTGGCCCCTATCGAGCCTGGGGCCCCTCGGTCGTCCGACGGGGTCTCAAATATCATTATGCGAAACACGAAACCGTGATTTGAAAATTCAAGAAAATATGTCACACTCCCGCCAGCCACGGAGCTCTTACGCTTCAAGTAATCTGTCCTCATAAAAGGAGACAAGGACATGTCAGCTCAGCCCGACCCCCAGCTCGGCTCGGCCGCCCATGACGCGGACGCCCTGGAAACACGCGAATGGATCGACGCGCTGGCGGCGGTCATCGGCAAAGAAGGCCGTGAACGCGGCCACTTTCTGCTTGAGCAGTTGCTCGAGGAAGCGCGTCAGCAGGGCATCGACATGCCGTTTTCGGCCACCACCGGCTATGTCAACACCATCGAGCCGCAGGACGAAGCGCGCTGCCCCGGCAACCTCGAGATGGAAGAGCGTCTGCGCGCCTACATGCGCTGGAACGCGATGGCCATGGTGGTCAAGGCCAACCGCCTGCACCCCGCTGATGGCGGCGACCTGGGCGGCCACATCAGCTCGTTCGCTTCGCTGGCCAACATGTTCGGCGCCGGCTTCAATCACTTCTGGAAAGCCGAGCAGGGCGACGTGGGCGGCGATTGCCTCTACATCCAGGGGCACAGCTCGCCCGGCATCTATGCCCGCGCCTTCCTGGAGGGCCGTATTTCCGAAGAGCAGTTGCTCAACTTCCGCCAGGAAGTCGACGGCAAGGGCCTGTCGAGCTACCCGCACCCCAAGCTCATGCCCGAGTTCTGGCAGTTCCCGACGGTGTCGATGGGCCTGGGCCCGCTGATGGCGATCTACCAGGCGCGCTTCCTGAAGTACCTGCACGCGCGCGGCATCGCCAACACCGAAGGCCGCAAGGTCTGGGCCTTCCTGGGCGACGGCGAGATGGACGAGGTGGAAAGCCTGGGCGCGATCGGCGTGGCCGCGCGCGAAAAGCTCGACAACCTGATCTTCGTCGTCAACTGCAACCTGCAGCGCCTGGACGGGCCCGTGCGCGGCAACGGCAAGATCATCCAGGAGCTCGAAGGCGAGTTCCGCGGCGCCGGCTGGAACGTCATCAAGCTGATCTGGGGCAGCTACTGGGATCCGCTGCTGGCGCGCGACAAGGAAGGCGTGCTGCGCAAGATCATGCAGGACACGCTCGACGGCGACTACCAGGCCATGAAGGCCAATGACGGCGCGTTCGTGCGCAAGAACTTCTTCGGCCGCCATCCCAAGGCCCTGGAGATGGTCTCCCAGATGAGTGATGAGGACATCTGGCGCCTGCAACGCGGCGGCCACGATCCGCAGAAGGTCTATGCGGCCTATCACAAGGCCGTGAACACCAAGGACCAGCCCACCATCTTGCTGATCAAGACCGTCAAGGGCTTCGGCATGGGCAAGGCCGGCGAGGCGCGCAACATCGCGCACCAGGCCAAGAAGCTGACCGACGAGGACATCAAGACCTTCCGCGACCGCTTCAACATCCCGATCCCGGACGACAAGCTGGCCGAGATCCCGTTCTACAAGCCCGAAGAGAACACGCCCGAGATGCAGTACCTGCACGCGCGTCGCAAGGCGCTGGGCGGCTACTTGCCGCACCGCCGAGTGAAGGCCGACGAGCAGCTGTCGGTGCCGCCGCTCGAGGCTTTCAAGGCGGTGCTCGAGCCCACGGCCGAAGGCCGCGAGATCAGCACCACCCAGGCCTATGTGCGCTTTCTGACCACGCTGCTGCGCGACAAGGATCTCGGCCCGCGCGTCGTACCCATCCTGGTGGACGAGGCCCGCACCTTCGGCATGGAAGGCTTGTTCCGCCAGATCGGCATCTACAACCCGGCCGGCCAGCTCTACACCCCGCAAGACCGTGACCAGGTCTCCTACTACAAGGAAGACCAGCATGGTCAGATCCTGCAGGAGGGTATCAACGAAGCCGGCGGCATGGCCAGCTGGATCGCCGCAGCGACGTCGTACTCGACGAACAACCGCATCATGGTGCCGTTCTACATCTACTACTCGATGTTCGGCCTGCAGCGCGTGGGCGACCTTTGCTGGGCCGCCGGCGACATGCAAGCGCGCGGCTTCCTGCTGGGGGGCACTTCGGGGCGGACCACGCTCAACGGCGAAGGCCTGCAGCACGAGGACGGCCACAGCCACATCCTGGCGTCCACCATCCCCAACTGCATCAGCTACGACCCGACCTATGCCCACGAGGTCGCGGTGATCATGCACCATGGCTTGAAGCGCATGGTGGAAAAGCAGGACAACGTCTTCTACTACCTCACGCTGCTCAACGAGAACTACCCCATGCCCGGCCTGCAGGCCGGCACCGAGGAGCAGATCATCAAGGGCATGTACCTGCTCAAGGCCGGCGCCAACCCCAAGGCCGTGGGACAGGTGCAACTGCTGGGATCGGGCACCATTTTGCGTGAGTCGCTGGCCGCGCAGGAGCTGCTGGCCAATGACTTCGGCGTCTCGGCCAGCGTCTGGAGCTGCCCCAGCTTCAACGAGCTGGCCCGCGACGGCCAGGACTGCGAACGCTGGAACCTGCTGCACCCCACCGGCGCGCCGCGCGTGCCCTTCGTGACGCAACAGCTGCAGCCGCATGCCGGCGCGGTGGTCGCCTCCACCGACTACATGAAGGCGTATGCCGAGCAGGTCCGATTGTTCATCCCCAAGGGGCGCACCTACAAGGTATTGGGCACGGATGGCTTTGGCCGCAGCGACTTCCGCACCCGCTTGCGTGAGCACTTCGAGATCAACCGCCACTACATCGTGGTCGCCGCGCTCAAGGCGCTGAGCGAGGACGCCGTTGTGCCGGTCGCCAAGGTGGCCGAGGCGATTGCCCGCTACGGCATCAAGGCGGACAAGATCAACCCGCTCTACGCTTGAGCGGCTGCCGCGAACAACAAGAACAGGAGAACACACCATGGCATTGGTCGAAGTGAAGGTCCCCGACATCGGGGACTTCGACGAAGTCGCAGTCATCGAAGTGCTGGTCAAGCCCGGCGACACCATCAAGCCCGAGCAGTCGCTGGTCACTGTCGAGTCGGACAAGGCCTCGATGGAGATCCCATCCTCCACCGCCGGCGTGGTCAAGGAGCTCAGGGTCAAGCTGGGCGACAAGGTCAAGCAAGGCACTGTCCTGTTGGTGGTCGAAAGCGACGCCGCCGCCCCGCAAGCCGCATCAGCTCCAGCAGCACCAGCAGCACCAGCACCAGCACCAGCACCAGCACCAGCACCAGCGGTCGCGGCCGCGGCACCCGCGCCGGCCGCACCGGCCGCGGCGCCCCCCGTGACAGCGGCTGCGGCCGTGGACCGCAGCTCGCCCACCGCGTCGCTGCCGCCGCACCAGCCCGAGCCGCGCACGGGCCTGCCGCATGCGTCGCCCTCGGTGCGCAAGTTCGCGCGCGAGCTCGGGGTGCCGCTGGAGGAGGTCAAGGGCAGCGGTCCCGCGGGCCGGATCACGCAGGAAGACGTGCAGGCCTTTACCAAGGCGGTGATGAGCGGCCAGGCCAGCACCCAGGCGGCCGCGGCCAAGGCGCCTGCGGGCGGCGGCGGCGATGGCCTGGGTCTGCTGCCGTGGCCGAAGGTCGACTTCAGCAAGTTCGGGCCGGTCGAACGCACGGACCGCAGCCGCATCAAGAAGATCAGCGCGGCCAACCTGCACCGCAACTGGGTGATGATCCCGCACGTCACCAACCACGACGACGCCGACATCACCGAGTTGGAGGCCTTCCGCGTGGCGACCAACAAGGAAAACGACAAGAGCGGCATCAAGGTGACCATGCTCGCCTTCCTGATCAAGGCCAGCGTCGCGGCGCTCAAGAAGTTTCCCGACTTCAATAGCTCGCTCGATGGCGACCAGCTGGTGCTCAAACAGTACTTCCACGTTGGCTTTGCGGCCGACACGCCCAACGGCCTGGTCGTGCCGGTCATCCGCGACGCCGACCAGAAGGGCGTGCTGCAGATCAGCCAGGAGATGGGCGAACTGGCCAAGAAGGCACGCGACGGCAAGCTCAGCCCTGGAGACATGCAAGGTGCTTGTTTCACCATTTCCTCGCTCGGCGGTATCGGCGGGCGTTACTTCACGCCCATCATCAATGCCCCGGAAGTCGCTATCCTTGGCGTTTGCAAGAGCCAGACCGAACCGGTCTGGGACGGCAAGCAGTTCCAGCCCCGGTTGATGCTGCCGCTGTCGCTGTCTTGGGACCATCGCGTGATCGATGGCGCCTCGGCGGCCCGTTTCAACGCCTACCTCGGGCAGATCCTGGGCGACTTCCGCCGGGTGTTGCTCTAGGGCTTGTTCGCACTTGCAAAAATAGTGTGAACAGGCCCTACGGCGCAACTGACAACAAGAGCGGCCTTCAATGACAACAGTGGTGGTGGTGAGAAAAGCGGGTCAGATCGCGATCGCGGCGGACACCCTGGTGACCTTCGGCGACACGCGGCTGGCGCATCGGTTCGAGGACAACACCAAGATCTTCCGAGTCGACACCGACACGGGGGTCAGCTATATCGGCATGGCCGGCACCGTGGCGCACTTTCCCGTGCTGCGCAAGGCGCTGGGCGACATGCCACGCGAGATCCTGCGGCTCAACAGCAAGGTCGAGGTGTTCGACACCTTCACCAAGTTGCACCCCTACCTCAAGGACAACTTCTTCCTTCAAACCAAGGAAGAAGACACCGACCCCTACGAGTCCAGCCAGTTCAGCGTCGTGATCGCCAATGCCACCGGCATCTACGGCCTGTACAGCTACCGTGAGGTGTTCGAGTTCAAGGAGTTCTGGGGCATCGGCTCGGGCCGCAGCTTTGCGCTCGGTGCGATGCACGCGGTGTATGCCAAGGCCCGCACGGCCCGCGAAGTGGCCGAAGTGGGCCTGGCCGCTGGCTGCGAGTTTGACCGCAATTCCGCCGGGCCGTGGGATGTGCACACAGTCAAGGTCAAGGCCAACGGCAAGGACAACAACAGCAAGAAAGATGGCGAGTGAGCATCAGGCCGCCACAGCCAGGAGCGAGGGAGTTTTCATGAGTCAGATTGAAGTGAAGGTGCCGGACATCGGCGATTTCGACGAGGTCGCAGTCATCGAAGTGCTGGTCAAGCCCGGCGACGTGATCAAGGCCGAGCAGTCCCTGGTGACGGTGGAAAGCGACAAGGCCTCGATGGAAATTCCGTCGAGCCATGCCGGCACCGTCAAGGAGCTCAAGGTCAAGTTGGGTGACAAGGTGGCGCAGGGCGCCGTGCTGCTGGTGCTGGACGTCGCGCAAGCGGCCGAACAGGCGGCACCAGCGCCCGCACCCGCCGCCGCGCCTTCCGCCGCTGCCGCAGCCGCGCCAGTCCAGCCCGCGCGTGCGACCACGAGTGCGGCCACGAGTTCATCCACCCCCGCGCCCGTGGCCTCCACCTACGCCGGCGGCGCCGACCTCGAATGCGACATGCTGGTGCTGGGCGGCGGCCCCGGCGGGTATTCGGCCGCCTTCCGCGCCGCCGATCTGGGCATGCAGGTCGTGCTGGTCGAGCGCTACGCCGCGCTCGGCGGCGTGTGCCTGAACGTCGGCTGCATCCCGTCCAAGGCGCTGCTGCATGTGGCCGCGGTGATGGACGAAGTGAGCCACTTCGAGGCGCTGGGCGTGAGCTTCGGCAAGCCCACGGTTGACCTGGACAAGCTGCGTGCCCACAAGAACAAGGTGGTGGGCAAGCTGACCGGCGGCCTGGCCGCCATGGCCAAGATGCGCAAGGTGACGATCGTGCGCGGCTACGGCAGCTTTCAGGGCGCCCACCACCTGCAGGTGGAAGAGACCACCGGCGAGGGCCAGGACAAGACTGGCAAAAAGCAGACCATCCGCTTCAAGCAGGCCATCATCGCCGCTGGCTCGCAGGCCATGCGCCTGCCCTTCATGCCAGACGACCCGCGCGTGGTCGACTCCACCGGCGCGCTGGCGCTGGCCGGCTCGCCCAAGCGCATGCTGATTCTGGGCGGCGGCATCATCGGACTGGAAATGGGCACGGTGTACTCCACGCTGGGCGCGCGCCTGGACGTGGTCGAGATGCTCGACGGCCTGATGCAGGGCGCCGACCGCGACCTGGTGCGGGTGTGGCAGAAGATGAACGCGCCGCGCTTTGACAACATCATGCTCAAGACCAAGACGGTTGGCGCCGAGGCCACCGAGGGCGGCATCCTGGTGCGCTTCGAGGGCGAGGCCGCCCCCAAGGAGCCGCAGCTGTACGACCTGGTGCTCCAGGCCGTCGGCCGCAGCCCCAACGGCAAGAAGATCGGCGCTGACAAGGCCGGCGTGATCGTCGGCGAGCGCGGCTTCATCCCGGTCGATGTGCAGATGCGCACCAACGTGCCGCACATCTTCGCCATTGGTGACGTGGTGGGCCAGCCCATGCTGGCGCACAAGGCGGTGCATGAGGGGCATGTCGCGGCGGAAGTGGCGGCCGGCGAGAAGACGCAGTTCGACGCCCGCGTGATCCCCAGCGTGGCCTACACGGACCCTGAGGTGGCCTGGGTGGGCCTGACCGAAGAACAGGCCAAGGCCCAGGGCGTGGCAATCAAGAAGGGCCTGTTCCCCTGGACGGCCTCGGGCCGCGCAATCGCCAACGGGCGCGACGAAGGCTTCACCAAGCTGCTGTTCGACGCGCAGACGCACCGTATCGTCGGCGGCGGCATCGTGGGCACCCATGCCGGCGACATGATCGGCGAGGTGGCCCTGGCCATCGAGATGGGCGCTGATGCAGTCGACATCGGCAAGACCATCCACCCCCATCCGACGCTGGGCGAGAGCATCGGCATGGCAGCAGAAGTGGCCCACGGCACCTGCACCGACCTGCCGCCGCCGCGCAAGTAAGCTTGCGTCATCCCCGCGCAGGCGCACGGGTGTCCGGAATAACTTCTCGTCATCCCCGCGAAGGCGCACTGGTGTCCGGAATAGATTCAAGTAGTCGTCATCCCCGCGAAGGCGGGAATCCAGGAGCGAGCAGTGTCCGGCGTGACGGGCCGTCGCTACGCTTGGCCAGGGCCTGGATTCCCGCCTCCGCGCACTGGTGTCCGGAATAAATTGATCGGGTGATACAAAGACAAAGGGGCGGCCTCGGTGGAATTTCCGTTCGCCCTGAGCCTGTCGAAGGGCATGCGAGTGCAAGTGCGAGGCTTCGACAGGCTCA
>CANJQN010000031.1 GCA_947476465.1 Comamonadaceae bacterium
CACCGTTCGGGCTGAGCCTGTCGAAGCCTCGCACTTGCACTCGCATGCCCTTCGACAGGCTCAGGGCGAACGGAAATTCCACCGAGGCCGCCCCTTTGTCTTTGTATCACCCGATCAATTTATTCCGGACACCAGTGCGCCTGCGCGGGGATGACGGTTGCGCGGGGATGACGGTCGCGGGGGGATGACGGTCGTGGCCGGACCGCTGTAACTCAGATCAAAAACGGCCGCCCCGTCACCGGCGTCGTCGCCACCGCCATCTCCTGCTTGGCCATGATCCCGCCCTCCCAGGCCAGGCGCCCGCCCTCGATCGCCAAGCGGAACGCGCGCGCCATGATCACCGGGTCATGCGCCAGGGCGACCGCCGAATTGACCAGCACCGCGTCGTAACCCAGCTCCATCGCCTGCACCGCGTCGCGCGGTGAGCCGATGCCCGCGTCGACCACCAGAGGAATGCCCGGCAAGCGCGCGCGCAAGGTCTTGAGCGCGGTGGGGTTGAGCAGCCCCTGCCCCGAGCCGATCGGCGCGCCCCAGGGCATGAGGATGCGGCAGCCCGCGTCGAGCAGGCGGTTGCAGGTGACGAGGTCGTCGGTGCAGTAGGGGAACACCTCGAAGCCATCGCTGCACAGCTCGCGCGCCGCATCCACCAGTTCCCAGGGGTCGGGCTGCAAGGTGTATTCATCGCCGACCACTTCGAGCTTGATCCAGTTGGTGCCGAACATCTCGCGGGCCATGCGCGCCAGCGTGACGGCTTCGCGGGCGGTGGTGCAGCCGGCCGTGTTGGGCAGCAGGCGCGCGCCGGTCTCGCGGATGAAGCGGTAGAACTCGCCCGCTTCGCCACCGCCCGAGAGCTGGCGCTTCAAGCCGACGGTGATCACCTGCGTGCCCGAGGCCTCGATGGCCTTGCGCAGCACCTCGGGCGAGGGATAGCTGGCGGTGCCCAGGAAAAAACGGCTTTCGAGCTCGACGCCGCCGATGGAAAAAGTGGACATGGGTCAACCTCCCGTGATGGGTTCGAAGGTGAGCACGATGTCGCCGTCTTGCAGCAGCTGCTGCTCGCGGCGATCGCGCGGAACAAAGTCGCCGTTGACGGCGGTGGCCAGGGCGGCCGGTGTCTTGCCGAGCGAGGCGACGAGCTGGGCCAGCGTGGCGTTGTCGGCCAGCTCCATGCGCTGCTGGTTGACTTGAACGGTGATCATGGAAAGCTCTCCAGGGCGGCTTCGACCATGGCGGGGGCAATCAGCCAGCCATGCCGGAACAAGCCGTTGATGCGGGTCAGACCGGGCTGGCGCTCGAGCACCGGCAGGTTGTCGGGCAGGGCCGGCCGCAGATTGGTTTCGCTGTGGACGATGCGGGCCTCGGCCAGCGCCGGCACGATGCTGTGCGCGGCGGCGAGCAATTCGACCGCGCTGCGCAAGGACACCGGCGAGCGGTCTTCGCTCTCGATCTCGCTGGCGCCCACCACCACGGTGTCGGGCGCGCGCGGCACCAGGTAGACGCGGTGGCGCGCATGCAGCAGGCGCACCGGGCGGCGCAGCTCCACGCCTGGCGCGTGCAGCCAGAAGATCTCGCCGCGCACGCCGCGCATCGGCAATTGCGGCCGGGCACCCAGGCCGCGCACGTCGAACACCCAGTCAAATCGCTCGGCGCGGCCGCCCAGTTTCAGCAGGCCGGGCTCGGCCGCGTCGACCGATGCGCCCCAGTGCCAGTGCGCCCGGGGTGCGGCGGCCGCCAGCGCCTGCATGGCCTGCACGGTGTGGATGCGGGCCTCGCCTGGCAGCAGCCAGGCCTGCGGGCCCGAGCGCACGGACGGCTCGAGCCCGGCGAGCGCCTGCGCGGTGAGGGGCTCGGCCTGGTGACCGGCCGGGGCCTTGCGCGCCAGCAGGTCGAGCACACGGCGCGCGGCGCCGGCGTCTTCTCGGTGGGCCACCAGCAAGCTGCCTTGCTGGCTGAACTCCACCGGCTGCGCCAGCGTGCTCAAGATGCCGGGCCACAGCTCAATGGAGCGCAGGCCCCAGCGGAACACACGCTCGTCGGCGCATTCCAGTTCGGCCAGCGGGCTGAGCATGCCGGCGGCCGTCCAGCCGGCGGCGCCGCGCGCATCGGGGCCCTCGGCCGGGTCGTACACATGCACCTCGTGCCCGGCGCGGGTGAGCGACAAAGCCAGCAGGCGGCCGAGCAGGCCGGCGCCAGCGATGGCGATGCGCATCGTGCGGGGACTGAGCATTTCATCACTCATGGCGCCGCATTCCGTTCTGGCTGAGCCCTTCGACAGGCTCAGGACAGGCCTTGTCGAAGCCGTGAGCTGGCGCTCGCATGCCCTTCGACAGGCTCAGGGCGAACGGACGGGGTGTGCGCCGCAACGTGGATAGCCTGGTGGCGCTCATTCGCGCGACTCCAGCGTCGGGTGCGGGCGAGCGGGCGCGGGCGCAGCGGCAGCGCGCTCGGCACGGCCGAGGCGGAACGCCTCCTGCAGCGCGGGCACCGTACGTTTTGGCTCGCTGCCCAGACCGCGCAGCACACACACACCGTCGGCGCCAGCGCGGGCCGTCTGGCGCACCTGCGCCACTTCCAGGATGCCGCCGATGGCCACCACCGGCACGCCCGCCACGCGCACCCACCAGGCCAGGTTGTCCAGGCCCTGCGGGCGCCAGGGCATGTCCTTGGTGGTGGTGGGCCACACCGGCCCGCAGGCCACATAGGCCGAGGCCAATGCGCGCGCGCGGCACAGTTCCCACACGGCATGCGAGCTGATGCCCAGGGCCATGCCGGTGGCGCGCAGTTCGGCGCGGCCAGCGTCGCCCAGCGCCAGCAGGTCTTCCTGCCCAAGGTGGACAGCGTCGGCGCCCAGTTCGGCCGCGACGCGCCAGTGGTCGTTGATGATCAGGCGCGCGCCGTGGTGGCGCGCTGCGGCGATGCTGCCCGCGATGGCCTGGCGCAAGGCGGCATGCCAGGCGGCGTCGGCATCGCGCGGCTGCTTGACGCGCAGTTGCACGGTCCGCACACCGGCATCCAGTACCTGCACGAGGCCGGGCACCGAATCGACAATGGCGTAGATGCCCATGCCTTGCGGGTCCTGCGCCGATGCCGCGGGCATGGGCTGCGGCGGCTCGTCGCCCCAGGACAGCAGCGGCAGCGCGTCGAAGGCCAACAGCGCCGCGTCGGCGGCCACGTAGCCCCGGCCACGCAGATCGCTCCACGCGCGCGCCAGGGTGATCGCGTCGGTGGTGGTGCCCGTAGCGCGCACCCACCCGCGGGCGTGGGTGCTGTCCAGCCAGTGCAGCGTGCCACCGCCCTGCGGCGCCGGCACACCATGCACCAGCACCGCCGGCACACCATGCACCAGCACCGCCGGCGCGCCCTGCGCTCGCAGCGCGGCCGCCACGGCGGCGGGGGGCGCGTCGGTGGGCAGCGCAGCGCGCGCACAGGCGCCGGCCCGCGAGCTCACTGCCACGCCGGGCAGAGGTGGGCCTTCGGCGCCCCGCCAATCCACCAGCACGGCGGCTTGATGTTGATTCATCGCATCACCCTCCCACCATCCACCAGCAAGACCTGCCCTGTGACAAAGCGTCCCCAGGGCGAAGCCAGAAACATCACCGGGCCGGCCACATCCTCGGGCCGCGCCAGGCGGCGCAGCGGGGTGGCGGCCATGATGGCTTCACGAAACGCCGCGCGGGTGCCGGCGCTGCCCTCTGTGGGGTGCACCAGCCCGGGCGCAACGCAGTTCACGCGCACACCCTGCGGCCCCACTTCAGCCGCCAGGTTGCGGCTGAAGCCGACCAGGGCCGACTTGGCGGTGCCGTAGTCGTGATAGGCCACCACCGGGTCTTCGACCAGATCGCTCACGATATTGACGATGGCGCCGTCGGCACGGGCCGCCAGGTGCGGCAGCGCGGCGCGGCACAGATGGAAGGCGGCGCCCACCGAGCCTTCGTACTGGCGCAGGTAGTCGGCCCACTCCAGCGCGTCGAAGGGGCGGCGGCGCTCGGGGTCGAAGCTGTAGGGCGCGAAGGCGTTGTTCACCAGCACGTCCAGCCGGCCCAGTTCATCGACCGTGCGCGCCACCAGGCCTTGGGCGGCTTCAGGGTCAGTGACGTCGGCCTGCATGGCCACCGCATCGCCCTTGGCGCGGCAGGCTTGCACCACTTCGTCGGCGGCCTGGGCGTTGCGCAGGTAGTTCACCACCACCGTGGCGCCCTGCCCCGCGAACGCGCGTGCGATGGCCGCGCCGATCCCGCGCGACGCGCCGGTGACCAGGACGACCTTGCCTGAAAAATCCATGTCGTGCTCCGTCACCGGCCGGGCAGCAGGTCGGTGGCCACCACCTGCGCCATGTCGATGCGCTGTTGCACCAGGCCCAGCTGGCGGTAGACGTCGGCGGCCTTTTGCAGCGAGGCCACATCGAGCGCGCCCAGGCCCTGGCGGCGTGTCAGGTCGGACACGCTCGACGCATTGCGGGTGCGCACGATCTCCAGCGCCAGCTCGGCGTCGCTGCCGTCGATGGCGCGCTTGCCGGCCAGCGCGGCGGCCTCAGCCGGCTGCTGGATCATCCAGCTTGCGGCGTCGCGGTAGGCACGCAGGAAGCGGCGCAGCACGTCCTTCTGGCGCAGGTACACCTCCTCACGCACGACGAACAGGTCGCTGGACACGGGCAGGAAGCTGCCCACTTCCATCACCTCCACCTCGCCCAGGCCGCGGCGGCGGCCCACCAGCAGGCCGGTGTCGGTGGCGGCGGTGGCATCCACCTGGCCTTGCAGCAGCGGCGCGAAGTTCAGCAGACCGGTCACCACCACCGTCACGTCGGATTCGGTCAGGCCGGCCTGGTGCAGCAACACCTGCAGGGCCTGGCGCGTGCCGCTGGACAGGCTGTAGACGCCGATGCGCTTGCCCTTGAGGTCGGCCGGCTTGCGAATGCCACTCTTCTTCAGCGACACCACGTTGAACACGTTCTGCGGATAGATGTCGTAGATGGCCCGCAGCTTCTCGCCCTTGTCCAGGGCGGCAAAGAGCGAACCCGGGTCGGTGAAGGCGACGTCGGCCTGGCCGCTCAAGATGTTGCGGATGGCGTCGCCGCCGCCCGCGCCGGGCACGTATTCCAGCGCCAGGCCCTGGGCGCGGTAGAAGCCCTTGTCGGCGTCCACCAGCAGCGGCGTCACTTCGGTGATGGGCTTGCTCCAGCCGGCCACAGTGAACTTGTCCAGGCGGGCGGGCGCCGGGGTTTGGGCCAAAGCAACCGGAAGGCCTGCAAGCGTGGCAACGGAGATGGCGATCAGGTGACGGCGGCGAAGCATCATGGCGCGGTGGCTTTCAGTGGAGATGAACATAGGGACGCAAGAGGCGCCGCTCGAGCAGCGCCGTGGCCGCATACAGCAGCAGGCCGAGGATGGCGATGAGCACCAGCACGGCGAACATCAGGGGTGTGTCCATGCTGCCCTGCGCGGCGATGATGAGCGCGCCCAGGCCGCGGCTGCCGCCGATGAATTCGCCCACCACCGCGCCCACCAGCGCCAGCACCACCGCGATGCGCAGGCCCGCCAGCACCGAGGGCAGCCCGCTGGGCAGCTTCAGGCGCCACAGCGTGCGCAGCCGCGACGCGCCGAGCATGCGAAACAGCTCGATGCGCTCGGGCGGCACGGCCGCCAGGCCAGTGAGCGTGGTTTCCATCAAGGGGAAAAAACAGATCAGCGCGGTGATCACCACGGTGGGCATCAGCCCGAAGCCGAACCAGACGATAAACAGCGGCATCAGCGCCAGCTTGGGCACCACCTGGCTGACGATCACATAGGGCATGAGCACGCGGCGCAGCGGGGGCACCTCGGCCAGCAACACGCCGGCACTGAAGCCGACCGCGCAGCCCAGCGCCAACCCCAGCAGCAGCTCGATGACGGTGGCGGCGATGTGCGGCCAGAGGTAGCCGCTGGCCAGGCCCTTGTATAGCGCGCGCAGCACCGTGCTGGGCGGCGGCAGCACCAGCGCCGACAGGCCCAAGCCGCGCGCGGCGGCCTCCCAGGCGCCGAGCAGCAGCGCCAGCAGGAGCAGCCCTCCCCATCGATGGCGAAATGTATTGAGCATTTCGCGACTCATGGCAGCAATTTCCGTTCGGGCTGAGCCCTTCGACCAGGCTCAGGGCGAACGGATGTGGGCGTGCGGCGAAATATGAAAACCTCAATCGTCGTCATGCCGTCGCCTCCTCCAGCCCCAATGCCTCGCGCACCTGCGTGCAAGCGGCGACAAAGGCCGGCGTGCCCAGGCCGTGGTCGCGGCCCAGCTCGAAGCTGCGCACCAGCGCGCCGTCGGCCATGACCGACACCCGATCGCCGAGGAACACGGCCTCGGCGATGTCGTGCGTGACGAACAGCACCGAGGCGCCGCGCCCGCGGCACAGGCGCAGCAGGTCGCGCTGCACTTCCTCGCGGGTGATGGCGTCCAGCGCGGCGAAGGGCTCGTCCAGCAGCAACAGGGGCGGCTGCAGCAGCAGCGCGCGCGCCAGCGCGACGCGGCTTTGTTGGCCGCCGGAGAGCTGGCGCGGATAGCGGGTGGCATGCGTGGCCAGGCCCAGCTGCTCAAGCAGCGCGTCGGCGGCGCGCACATCAGCCGGCTGCGGCCGCCGCTGCAGCGACACGGGCAGCAACACGTTGTCGCGCACGCTCAGCCAGTCAAGCAGCGTGGGCGACTGGAACACGAAGCCCACCTCGCGCGGATCGCACGGCCGGTGGCCGCGCAGCAGCACGCGGCCGGCGGTGGGCTGCAGCAGGCCGGCGGCAAGCTTGAGCAGCGTGGTCTTGCCGCAGCCGCTGCGCCCGACCAGGCAGTGGACGGTGCCGACGGGCAAGGACAACGTCAGCGACCGCACCTGCGGCGCGAAGCCGGGGTAGGCGAAGCTCACCGCATCGAGGTGAAGGAATGGCATGTCCGCCGCGTCCACATCAACGCGCATGGCCCAGGCGCCCATGGCCTTTGCGCTCATGGCCGCTCCTCCTGTGCATACGGCGCCAGCCGGTCGGCGGCGCGCTCGGCGGCCTGCTCGATCTCGACCATGCGCACCAGGTCAGCCAGGTTGAAGCGGCCGTCGTGGTGCCAGCCGGCTTCGGGCTGGGTCATGCCGCCCAGCGGCGCGATGCGGGTCACGCCCAGCTGCCCCAACAGGGCGCCCAGGCGGTACAGCTCGGTCGGCGTGGTGGCCAGGCCGGCGGTCTGCAGCAAAGCGCCGTGCGGCGCGAGCAGCGGCAACACCTCATCCAGCGAATCGACAGCGCAGACCTGCACGCAGCGCTGGCCCGGCGATGCGGCGAGCGGCAGCGGCGCGTCGTGGAAGGCCACCGCCCATGAGGCATCGGCGTCGCCGAGCAACTGCGCGCCCGCACCCGCATCGTTGATCGCCCGCCATTCCGCCGCCTGCCGCCAAGCGGCGACGGCGCCCGCCTCTTCCAGCGAAAGCTGCCGGCGCGGATGGCGGTGGGCCAGGTTGGCGAGCGCCGCGGCCAGGTGCTGCGCGAAGGCGCGCGGCGCCAGCGCCCCACCGCGCTCGACAAACAGCATGTGCGGCGACCAGCAGCCTTGCTGTTCGTAGCGTGCCAGGTCCGCCGCCGCCAGCCGCGCGGCGGCGGGGCCACGTTGCATGTCCAGCGCGGCGCGGCCCACCAGCGCCACACCCAGCTTGTGGCCGTAGCCCAGAAAGCGCGTGGTCGCGGGCACCTGCTCGCGCACCTCGCGCAGGGCCGCATTGCCGCCGTAGGCCAGCACCGTGTCGGCCTCGCGATAGAGCGCGCCGGCCAAGGGCGATTCGCCGCCCTTCCACCAGACGATGGCCAGGGCATCGGCCAGGGGTGGATGCACCTCGCCGAGCACCCGCGCCACCACACTGGCGAACACCGGCTCGGCGCTGGGCAGCTTGCCGATGTTGCCCGCCTTGACCAGCAGGCCGCAGGCCAGGCTCCACAGCGGCAGGCCCGGCACATTGCCGGCCCAGCCATGCACCAGCAGCTGCGGGCCGAACGCGCGCACGGCGCCGCCCTTGAGCGCGGGCTGGAAACCGTCGAGCACCTTGGGGTTGGAAAAATCTTGCGCGACGAAGCGTTGCAACTGCGGCGCGCGAAAGGTCTGCAGGTAGGCGTTCAGGCCCAGGCGCACCATCTCGGCGTCGAAGCCGCTGACCACCGGCAGCAGCGCGTCGAGCTCGCGCCGGGCGGGGTCGGCGGGGTCGAGCAGGCGCGCCACCGCGCGGTCGATGATGCCGATGAGTGCGTCGACCGGCAGCGGCTGCAGCACCTCGCGTGCGGCGCGTCGCACGTGGCGGGCCAGTTGCGTCATCTGCGCTTGGTCCAGCACCGGCACCTCGATGTCGGCGCGCGCGCCATGCGCCTCGAAGGGCAGCACCTGCCAACGCAGCGAGGCGGGGTCGAGACCGGGCAGGTGCCCGGCGCGAAAATGCCGGCGCGTGGTCATCGACTGGCGCTTCCTCGGATCACGACATCACTCCGTTCGGGCTGAGCCCTTCGACAGGCCTGTCCTGAGCATCGTCGAAGGGCTCAAGGCGAACGGTCAGGGCTGCCTCCAGAAACTCCTGCACCGCGATCGAGCAGCCCTTCGCTTCGGCTCCCTCGGCGCGTCCCAGCAGCAGGAAGCCGCCCTCCACCGCCACGCCCACGTCCTCAGTGAGGAGAGTGGTGGCCGAGTTGAAGTTGGCCAGGTCGCAGTGCGCCAGCACGCCGCGCTGGCCTGCCGGCACATCGAGGCCGGTGAGCGGGTCCAGCACGCGGGTGCGGATCCAGTGCGGGCCCGATTTGACCGAGGGCACGGTGGCGTTGCCTTCGTCGTAGAACTGCGAGCTGAGCTCGGTCATGCCGTACATGTTGATGCAGTGCGCACGCGCAACACCGAAGGCCGCGGTCAGGCTGTCGTAGAAGGCATCGAGTGGCACCTCGCGCGCCTGGCGTTTGTAGCCGCCGGTGTCCAGCAGGCGGCTGCCCTCGGGCAGGCAAAAACGCAGCCCGCGCTCGTCCAGCGCGTCGATCAGGTGCACGAAGCTGTAGCTGGCGCCCAGCAGCGCGACAGGCTCACCGCGCGCGGTGGCCGCGTCCAAGGTGCGGCAAACACCATCGACATCCAGGCCATCCGGCCCCATGAACGAGCCGCTGCCCGGTGCGCCGAACTCGCGCGCCGCCAACGACAGATAGCGCGCCAGCGAGGAATTGCCCAGCACCTCTTCGCTGGGGAACAGGGTGAGCATCGGCATGCGGGCCACGCCCTGCATGAAGCGGCGCGCGAAGTTGCCGCGCATGGATTGGTCCCACACGGCCATTACCGGATGGTGGTTGCGGCCCTTGACGTCGCCGCGCGTGGTGCCGCTGGTCATGAAGATGCGTTCGCAGTCTTGCGGGGGGATGCAGCTGAGGGTGGCGTCCTTGAAGCCGCTGATCGGCACCGGGGGAATGTCGCGCCAACTGGCGACCCGCCGTGGCGTGACGCCGCGCCGCTGGCAAAAGCGCCGCAAGGCTTCGTCGTGTTCGTACTGGTAGGCAAACAGATCGCTGGCCAGCGCGTCGAACTGCGCATCGGTGCAGCCGTCCTGCGCGAGGAAGGCGAGCAGGCGCTCGACCAGCACCTGCATGGCGGCCGGCAGCGTTTTCATGACAACGCCATCAACCGCATCGGCTGCGGCGCAAACGCGTGGTTGAGGGGGCCGCCACCCGCCCCGGTGCGCACCATGGCGCCCGCCTGCAGCGCGCCGCGCACGTACTCACGGGCGAGCCGCACCGCCTGCGCCAGATCGGCGCCCAAGGCCAGATGCGCGGCAATGGCGCTGGACAAGGTGCAACCCGTGCCGTGGGTGTTGGCGGTGGCGATGCGCGGCGACCGCAACCACAGCGGCGCGGCGTCGCGCGCCAGCAGCAGGTCGCTCACCGTGTCGCCTTCGAGGTGCCCGCCCTTGAGCAGCACGGCGCGGGCGCCCCGGGCCAGCAGCTCGCGGGCGGCGGCCTCCATGTCGGCTTCGCAGCGCAGCGGCCGCTGGACCAGCATGGCGGCCTCGTCGAGGTTGGGCGTGACCAGCACGGCGCGGGGGAACAGCTCGCGCACCAGCGAAGCCACCGCGGTCGGATCGATCAAGGCGGCGCCGCTGGTGGCCACCATCACCGGGTCGAGCACCACCTGGCGCAGGCCGTGGCGGTCGAGCGCGGCGGCCACCGCCTCCACCGTGGGCGTGGAATGCAGCATGCCGATCTTGACCGCGTCGACGCCGATGTCCTCGACCACCGCGTCGATCTGGTCGGCCAGCATCGGCAGCGGCACGGCGTGGATGGCGCGCACGCCCAGCGTGTTCTGGGCGGTGAGCGCAGTGATGGCCGTCATGCCGTAGCAGCCGAGCGCGGCGAAGGTCTTGAGGTCGGCCTGCACGCCAGCGCCGCCGCCGCAGTCGGATCCGGCGATGGAAAGCACGCGTGGATAGCATGCATTGCGAACGGGTAAGGGCATCGGGCCTCCTTCGATGGGAACACGGTGCTCCGAAGGAAGGCCACCCTGAAGGCCGATGGCCCCAGGGCATTGCTCTTCTTCCGCCGGCATGAACCGGATCAAGTTCTCGGGTCTGGATCTCAGCACGTTGGCACGTACACCCCGGAGCGGCCTCGATTGTGACACTGTTTGGCCGGCCATCAGCGGGAACACCGCCAGCACAATGGGCATCGCGCCACGCAGGCCCACCCAGGAGATGAAGCGCGGCGATCGAGATGGCTCAGCCGGGCGTGTCCGCATCTGCTGGCATTGATCACGTCCGGTCACCTACGCCTGGCGTGGGCGCCCGCCGACAAGGACAAGTCAGCGCCGGCCCTAGGCTCAACCCCGGAACGCCAAGGAGGCCCATCATGAAGAAAAGCACACGCTCAGGGAAGTCAAACGACGGTGCGGACCTCCTGCGTTCCGCCATATTTGCAACGGTGGTGCTGGCGCTCGCGGCGGGCTTGTCGGCCTGCGGCGGCGGCGGCTCGGACGACGACCTCACCAATGCGTTGGGCTCGACCGGTCTGCAACGATCCGCCGATGCGGCCACCGAACGCGCACCCGGCGAGGCCGAGGCGCCACAGCCGGCGCACACTCAATAGCCTCAGTCGACGCTATACATCACATGCGCGGGGGCCGGGCTGTGCCTACACTCAGCGCATGCGCCTTCGCCTGACCTTCTATTGCCTGCTGCTCGTGGCGGGCTTCGCCCTGCTATCGGCCGCGCGTCATGCGCCGGCGCAGCAGGCCACATCGGCCAAGGTGGTGTACGTCGCCACCATCGACGGCATGGTGGACCTGGGCCAAGCGACCTATCTGCAACGCGTGCTCGATGAAGCCACCCGTGCTGGCGCGGCGGCCGTGGTGCTGGACATCAACACCCTGGGCGGGCGGGTCGACGGTGCGATCCAGATCCGCGACGCGCTCTTGAACAGCAAGCTGCGCACCATTGCCTTCGTGAACAAGCGCGCCATTTCGGCCGGCGCCCTGATCGCGCTGGCAAGCAACACCCTGATCATGGCCCCCGGCGGCACCCTGGGCGCAGCGACGCCGGTGCAGGTCAGCGGTGCGGGCGGCGGCGCGCTGCCGGTGGAGGAAAAAACCATCTCTTACGTGCGCAAGGAGTTTCGCGCCACGGCCGAGGCGCGCGGCCGCCCCCCGTTGGTGGCCGAGGCCATGGTCGACGCCGACGTCGCGATCCCCGGCCTGATCGCCAAGGGCAAGCTGCTCACGCTCACCACCGAAGAGGCCATGCGGGCCAAGGTGGCCGACTTTCGCGCCGACAACCTCGATGACGCCCTGCGTCAAGCTGGCCTGGAGGGCGCGCAGCTTCGGCGCATCGAGCCGGGCATTGCCGAAAATTTCGTACGCATACTCACCCATCCGCTGGTGAGTTCGCTGCTGGTCACCATGGCCCTGGTGGGGATCGTCGTGGAGATGCGCACGCCCGGATTGCAGCTTCCCGGCTTGGTCGGCATTGCCAGCCTGGGTCTGGTGCTGTGGGGGCATTGGCTGGCCAACCTCGCGGGCATGGAAGACGCTGCACTGGTGCTGGCCGGGATTGTGCTGCTGGCCATCGAGGTCTTCGTCATCCCAGGCTTCGGCATTGCGGGTGTGCTGGGCATTGCGGCCGTGGTGGGTGGCCTGGTGATGGCCATGACGGGTGCGGGAAGCACCAGCGCGCTGCTGATGATGGTGGCCGGCCGGCTGGTGCTGGCCCTGCTGGTGGCATTGGCCCTGAGCCTCGTGCTGCTGCGATTCATCACGCGCCTGCCAGGCGGGCGCAAGCTGGTGCTGCACACCGAGTTGACCGCCGGGCAGGGTTTTTCGTCGGCCCCGCCGGAAGATGCACGCTGGCTGGGCCGGCGCGGCGTGGCGCATTCGGTGCTGCGCCCAGCCGGCATCGCCGAGATCGACGGCCACCGGGTGGATGTGGTGTCCGACGGCGAGCTGGTCGAAGCCGGAACAGCGATTGAAGTGACAAGGGTGGATGGCAACCGCATCGTGGTTCACCCCACCGAGACAGAATCGATAACAACGAGGAGCGAAAGATGAACGAAGGCGGATTGATTGGCGGCTTTGGCCTGCTGATCGTGATAGCGGCCCTGCTGGCCACAGTGCTGTACATGATCCCGGTGCGCCTGTGGGTTGCGGCCTGGGCCTCGGGCGCCTATGTGGGCCTGATGACGCTGGTGGCGATGCGGCTGCGCCGGGTGCCGCCGCACACCATCGTCACCGCCCGCATCAGTGCGGTGAAGGCCGGGCTGGACGTCAGCATCAACGACCTCGAGGCCCACTTCCTGGCCGGCGGCAACGTGGTGCGGGTGGTCAACGCGATGATCTCGGCCGACAAGGCCAGCATCCCCCTGCCCTTCAAGCGCGCCGCGGCCATCGACCTGGCCGGGCGCGACGTGCTGGAGGCGGTGCAGATGTCGGTGCTGCCCAAGGTGATCGAAACACCGCGCATCGCCGCGGTGGCCAAGGACGGCATCCAGCTGATCGTGGTGTCGCGCGTGACGGTGCGCACCAACATCGACCGGCTGGTGGGCGGCGCCGGAGAGGCCACCATCATCGCGCGTGTGGGCGAAGGCATGGTCAGCACCATCGGCTCGGCCGCCAACCACAAGAGCGTGCTGGAGAACCCCGACCACATCTCCAAGCACATCCTGAGCAAGGGGCTCGACGCCGGCACGGCCTACGAAATCTTGTCCATCGACATCGCCGACGTCGACGTCGGCGCCAACATCGGCGCCAAGCTGCAGATTGACCAGGCCAACGCCGACAAGCAGATCGCCCAGGCCAAGGCCGAAGAGCGCCGGGCGATGGCGGTGGCCATGGAGCAGGAAATGCGCGCCCGGGTGGTTGAGGCCGAAGCCGAGGTGCCGCGCGCCATGGCCGAGGCGTTCCGCAGCGGCAACCTGGGCATCATGGACTACTACCGCATGAAGAACCTGCAGGCCGACACCGACATGCGCACCGGCATCGCTGGCGGCAGTGAGCACGCGTCACCGCCGCAGGACCGTAAAGACTGAGGCGCACGGTGGAAAGCATCGAGTTCATCGTCTGGATCCTCGCGGTCCTGGCGGCGATCGTGTTCCACATGCGCAAGTCGGCGCGCAACAAGGCTCGGCCCAGCGCCCGGGTGGCGACGCCCGAAGAACTGCAGCCAGTCCAGGCCGCGTCGGCCGAAAGGGCCACCGTCCCTGCGCTCGAGGGGGTCGACGACACCGTGTACGCACACCGCGAGCCGGTCACCGTCGAATGGGGCCGGCGCGAGCCGTCACCCCCCCGGCCAGCGGCCGCCCCGTCGCATCGCGCGGCACCCTCACCGCATGCCACCGATTGGCGACGCGGCCAGCGGCTGGAGCTGGCGCACGCCGTCGTGGCCATGACAGTGCTGGGCCCGTGCCGGGCGCTGGCGCCCTATGGGCAGGATGAAGGCGCCGCTAGCGCTGGTGCACGAACTCGCCCGGCGCCTCCAGCGGCTTCGCGCCGACCTTGATGCCTTGCGGCATGGGCGCATCCACCAGAGCGCTGGAATGCTGGTGCAGCCATTGCTGCCACACCGGCCACCACGAGCCGGGCTCGGCCGGTATCGCCTGCATCGCCGGCTGCGGATCGGCCGGCGCCGCACGGGGCCGGTAGCGCGCCACGCGCAAGCTGGCCTGCGCGCTGGCGGCCGGGCCGTCGGGTGGGTTGACGATGCCCACGTTGTGTCCGCCCGCGCACAGCACGAAGGTGGCGGGCGCGCTCACCAGCCGCAGCACCTTGTGCACCGACGTCCACGGCGACACGTGGTCGCGTTCGGTCGCCAGCACGAACATCGGCGTGCGGATGTCATGCAGGTTCACCACCTCGCCAAACGCACGGTAGCGGCCCTCGGCCAGGTCGTTGTTCAGGTACAGGCGCCGCAGGTATTCGCTGTGCATGCGCGCCGGCAGGCGGGTGGCGTCGGCGTTCCAGGCGCGCAGCGCGGTCATGGGCGTTTGCGCACCCATCAGGTATTCGTGGACCAGCTTGGACCACACCAGGTCCTTGGAGTTGATCAACTGGAAGGCGCCGGCCATCTGCCGCCCGTCGAGGTAGCCGTGCTCGGCCATCACGTCCTCCAGGAAGGCGATCTGGCTCTCGTCGATGAACAGGCCCAACTCGCCCGGCGCCTCGAAATCGACCTGAGCGGCCAGCAGGGTGAGCGTGCGCAAGTGGTGTTGGCGGCGTGCGCCCATCAGCGCCGCAGCGATCGCCAGCAGCGTGCCGCCCAGACAGTACCCCATGGCATGCACCTGCACGCCTGGCCGGGTTTGCTGCACGGCTTCAAGCGCCTCGAACACGCCATGCTGAAGGTAGTCGTCCAGGCCCAGCGCGGCGTCTTCGCTGCCCGGGTTGCGCCAGGACACGATGAACACCGTGTGCCCCTGCTCCACGAGATAGCGCACCAGTGAATCCTGCGGCGTGAGGTCCAGGATGTAGTACTTCATGATCCACGACGGGATGATGAGCACCGGCTCCTTGTCGACCACCGGCGTGGCCGGCTCGTACTGGATCAACTCGACCAGGCGGTTTCGCATCACCACCTTGCCCGGCGTCAGCGCCACCGCCTCACCAGGGCGAAAGTCTTCCAGGCCGCGCGCGTCGCCGCCGCGCTGCACCTCCCGGAAATCGCGCCACCAGTTGACCGCGCCGCTGTAGAGGTTGCCTCCGGCGGAGCGCGCCGTCTCTTGCAGCAACTCGGGGTTGGTCGGCAGGAAGTTCGACGGTGACAGCATGTCCAGCCACTGCCGTGCCATGAACGAGGTGATGTCCTCGTGGTGGCTGGAGACGCCACGTACGCCGCGGGTGGCCTCGCCCCACCAAGCGTCGGTGGCGCTGAACGCCTGGGCGATCGCGCTAAATGGCAGCTGCTCCCAGCCGGGCCGGGCAAAGCGCTTGTCCTTGGGCGCCGGCGACGCGCCACGGGCGCCTGCGGCCATCAACGCGGCCGTTTGGGCCTGCAGGAACGCGCTCACCTTCTGCATGGCGCTGGCGGCCAGCTCGGCCTGCTTGGCGGGCGACACGCCCAGGTGCACCAGCCAGTCGGTCTGCGCCTGGGCCAGCGAGGCCGGCGACACGCCGTTCGCCATCCGGGCGATCCAGAGTTTGAGCGGCAGATCAAGGGCCGAGGGGCCGGGGACGTTGAGTTCGGGGGCCATGGGCACTATGGTCGCGCTACGCGGGCGCGGCGCTGTTGAGGCAAGTCAATCCCGCGCAGCATAGGGGACCTGTGGAACGCGCTGCGACACAATTGCTTGAGGTCCATCAAAGCGCGTGCGGCATGCGCGGTCAGGATGGGCCCTAACGCCATGCACACAGACCCACTCCCGCACCCGATGCCGCCAGACCACAGCAATGACAGCTGCGTGATGGCGCGGCGGCTCGCCGAGCGGCTGGGTGCGCGCCTGGTGGAGACGCACATTTCATGGGTGCTGCTGGGCGAGCGCGAGGCGTACAAGCTCAAGAAGCCGCTGCGCATGCCGTTTCTCGATTACGGCACACCCGAAGCGCGGCGGCATTGCTGCGCGGAAGAGGTTCGCATCAACGCCCGGCTAGCACCCGGCCTGTACCTGGGCGTGGTGTCCGTGCATGGCAGCCCGCAAGACCCGCGCATCGGCGGCGATGGGCCGGTGATCGACTGGGCGGTGCGCATGCGCCGCTTCGACGACGACGCGCTGTTCGGCGAAAGGCTGGCGCGGCAGCAGTTGGCTCCCGAAGAGGTCGACACCATGGCCGATCTGCTGGCCGGCTTTCACGAAGAAGCCGCGGTGGCCGATCCGGCGCTGGGCTTGGGCACCGGTAAGCGTCGGCGCGCCACAGCGCTGGCCGCCCTGCAAGGCGCGAGCGCCGCCTTGCAACCGGTGGACCAGAACGCCCTGCAGGCTTGGCTGCAGCGCGAGTCGCAGCGCCTGAACCCATGCTGGGCCGCCCGCCTGAAGGCCGGCCGCATCCGCGAATGCCATGGCGACCTGCACCTGGACAACCTGATCTGGCTCAATGGCGGCCCCGCCGCCTTCGACGGCATCGAGTTCGACCCCGCCCTGCGCTGGATCGACGTGGCCGATGACATCGCCTTCCCCGTCATGGACCTGGCCGCACGCGGCCGGAGCGACCTGGCCTGGCGGCTGCTCAATCGCTGGCTGGACCACACCGGTGACCACGGTGCGCTCGGCGTGCTGCGCTTGGCCGCCGTCTACCGGGCCCTGGTGCGGGCCCAGGTAGCGTTGCTGCGGGCAGACTCCGCGGCAGCCACCGGCTATGCCCGCGCGGCGGGCGAATGGATGCAGTCCGATGCGCCGCGCCTGACCGTCATGCACGGGTTGCCCGGCTCGGGCAAGACCCATGTCTCGCAGCGTCTGCTCGAGCAGCACGGCGCGATCCGCCTGCGCGCCGACGTCGAGCGCAAGCGCTTGTTCGGCATTGGCATGCTGGACAACTCACGCGATGCAGGCGTGGACATCTACACCGCCGGCGCCGGCCGCCGCACTTATGCGCGCCTGCTCTCGCGCGCGGCCTTCACGCTGCGCGCCGGCTACCCGGTGATCCTGGACGCCGCCCATCTGCACCGCCACCAGCGCGACGCCGCCCACGCGCTGGCCAAACGCCTGGGCGCCGGCTTCACCATCGCCAGTTGCGAAGCGCCCATGGACGTGCTGCGCCAACGTGTGCGCGAGCGGCGTGGCGATGCGTCGGAGGCGGATCTTGCGGTGCTGGAAATGCTGGCGGGTGCGGGGCAGCCGCTGGGGAAGGCGGAGCAGCCGTTTGTGGAGCGCTACCCGGCGGCGTGACGCTGCGGGCGGCTACCTCCAGTGCCAGTGCACCGGCACCTGCCTGACGTACAGCTGCGTGCCGTCGGTGCTGACACGGCACTCGTTGGTGAAGTTCAGGCCCTTCTGGCGGATTGGACCGAATCTTTGTGATCCAACACAGGACGCGGATTTCAACTCGTCCAAGTCGGCTTGCGCTTCTCCAAAAATGCACGTGGACCTTCCTTGAAATCGGGCGAATTGAAGAGATCAACGAGCGTGTCATTGCACGTCTGCAGCATCTCTTCAATCGAGACATCGACGGTCTTGCGGGCCAGGCGAAGACTGGTCCTGACACTAAAGGGGGACGCATCGGCAATCTTTTGCGCAAGTGCGAGCGCCTCGTCCAGGACGCGTTCGGCTGGAACCACACGGTTGGCAAGTCCGTAGGCGAACGCCCGCTCGGCGCTCAGGGGCTCGCCGGTCAACAGCATTTCATAGGCGATCGCCGGCGGCAGCAGGCGAGGCGCGCGAGCCACGCCACCGCTCAATGCGCAAAGGCCGCGCTTGACCTCGGTCAGCGCAAGCACCGCACCTTCGGCGACCACGACGAGTTCGCACGCAAGCGTCATTTCGACGCCACCACCGAAAGCTGATCCGTTGAGCGCGGCGATCCAGGGTTTGGTGCGTTGGACACTCGTGAAGCCGGCGAATCCGCCAGGCCTGGGAATGCGGATATCGCGCCCCTCTGAGACTTCCTTCAGATCGGCCCCGGCGCAGAAAATCGAGCCAGTACCGGTAATGATCCCCACACGGATTTCCGGATCGGACTCGACCACGTTCACGAAGTCAAACAAATCAGCAGCGACCCCCGCGTTGACAGCGTTGCGGACAGCCGGTCTGTTGAACTTGGCTATTGCGATGTGCTTGCCTAGCCGTTCGGTCAACAGGTTGTCGTAGCGCCTGAAGGGAATCGCGTTTGCTCCAAGAGTCATCGTGTCATCCTTTATTTGCGAACTTAGTTGTCGTCCCGAGCCGAAGGCGCTGGCTGATGTTCGTACGGGATTCCAGGGAAGCCATTTTTCACGGCATGCTGTGTTTACAGCAGGTATCATTTTCGACTGTATCGTTAAACGCCATCCGTGGGTAGCTGATGCGGGAACTCAAAGACAACGCGAACGACAGGAGATCATGACAAGCGACCTTACCCGTCTGTTAAACCCGCGCAGTGTGGCGGTGATCGGAGCCGGCCTCGAACCGGGCAAGGTCAGAGGCCGCTTTCTCCACAACCTAAAGATCAGCGGCTATCGCGGCGCGATCTATCCGGTCAATCCCAAGCACGCTGAAGTCCAAGGCTTCAAAGCGTATCCGAACCTCGCGGCGTTGCCCGAACCCGTCGATCTCGCGATGATCGCGATTCCGTCCGAAGGGGTCTGCGAGGCGCTGATCGAGTGCGGCCGGGCGCAAACCCGGGCGGCGGTGGTGTATTCGGGTGTACCGTCAGGAGCCGCGGGCAGCGTCATGCAGGCAGAAATGGCGAAAATCGCCCGCGACCATCACATTCGCCTGCTGGGCCCCAATTGCCTCGGATTTTTCAGCCCGGCCAACCAGTTGGCCGCCACCTTCACGCCTTTGGATCCGGAGCATTTCAAAAACGTGCCGGCGACCGGAAAGCGAATCGCAATCGTCTCGCAAAGTGGCGGCACGGCGCTCCGGATATTCCAGATGTGCCACATCGAGGGACTGAGGGTCGTCCTGTCGGTCATGCCGGGAAACGAGGCCGATCTTGAAGTCGTCGAACTTCTGGAATACGTGCTCGATTCCGCAGAGGCCGACATCGTTCTGATGTACGTTGAAGGCTTCAGGGACGGCCGGCGGTTTATGGAGGTTGCGGCCAAAGCGGCGGCCAAGGCGATTCCCATTGTCATGATGAAGGCCGGCAGGACCAAGGCGGGCACCCGCTCTGCGATTTCGCACACGGCGCACCTGACCGGCTCAGATACAAGCTACGAGGCGATATTCCATCGCTACGGCATCATCCGTGTCTGGGATCCGGAAGAGATGATTGCAGTGGTCTGCCTGCTGGCGCGTCATGGCGTGATGAAGGGGCCGAACGTGGCGATCGTCTCGACGCAGGGCGGCTTCTGTTCGCTCGCCGCCGATTTGTGCGAGGCGAACGGCCTGCGCGTTCCGGTGCTCGATCAGGCCTTGCAAGCTGACTTGACAGAGTTTGTGCCGGACTATGGATCCACCCAGAACCCCGTGGATACGGGAACGACCATGGACGATCGCGGCAAAAATTTCTGCAAGGTCATTCAGCTTGTCGAGCGATCCGATGACATTCACGCGATCTATGCGGTTCTGCATCTCGGCCAGCCGGGTGTCGTGGGCGACTTGAAGCCTAACCTCGAGGCCTTGGCCGGGGCCGCCACCAAACCCGTGATTTTTTATTCGGTGACGACGCCGGCACCCGGGAACCTGCCGGACCTGAAATCGCTGGGCTTCAACTATCTTCCGCCTCGCGCCGCTGTACAGTCGATGCGGGCCCTCACGGACTATGGTGAGTTCCTTGGCCGGTGGCAAGCGTTCGTGCCGACACGCTCAACCGAATCCAGAATCAGGCCGGGCCAGGAAAGTTTCGTGGGGCAAGGTGTGTTGTCACGCGACCAGCACGCAGCCTTGTTCGCACGATACGAGGTCCCGTTTCCCGCTGAACAACTGGTGGTGTCCGAAGACGAGGCCTGTCGGGCGGGCAACGCCCTGGGCTATCCGGTGGCAGCGAAGATCGAATCTCCCGATATCCCGCACAAGACCGAAGCGGGCGGCGTCGAACTCGGCCTTCGGGACGATGCCAGCCTGCGGCAGGCCTTTCGCGACATCAGTTCCCGTGCGCGCTCCTATGCGCCCGATGCCAGGATCGACGGCGTATTGGTCCAGAAGATGGCGCGGCCCGGCCGCGAGATCATTGTTGGCATGCTGACCGATCCCGATTTCGGCCCGCTGCTGATGGTGGGTTTCGGGGGCGTGTTCGCCGAGGTGCTCAAGGACGTCGTGTTCGCGCCGTTGCCGGTGAACGATGCCGCCGCGACGGACATGATTCAGCGCCTCAAGGGCATCGAAATCCTGCGCGGCGTGCGCGGCCAGCCGCCGGCCGATATCCAGGCCCTCGCGAAGCTTCTCGTGAATGTCTCATGCCTGGTCGAAGATAACCCGGGCATTGGTCAACTCGATCTCAATCCTGTTTTCGTCTATGCGCAAGGCGATGGCCTGTGCGTGGTCGACAGTTTGCTGGTACCTTGCGAAACGCATCCTCTTATGGCGGTAACACATGAAAAGTGAACTTTGCAGCATGTTGGGGGTGGACTTTCCGCTGCTGGCTTTCAGCCACTGCCGCGACGTGGTGGCGGCGGTCAGCCGCGCCGGCGGATTCGGGGTTTTCGGCGGAGCCCGGTACACCCCCCAGGAGCTTGAGATCGAACTGAAGTGGATCGACGAACATGTCGATGGCAAGCCCTATGGCGTTGACATCCAGGCACCGGAACATTCCTGGTTCGAGGGAAAGGAAAGAGGCCTCACCCTGGAACAGGTGGTCGAGGCCATTCCAACGCGACATCGCGATTTCATCGCGAGCGTCCTCAAGAAATACGATGTCGAAATGGACCCCGCGAAAGCCGTTGAGGACCGCGTGCCCTTCGCCGCACCGGAAGTCGGGGAAGCGTTGATGGATGTGGCGTTCAGCCATCCGATCCGGCTTATCGCCAACGCGCTGGGTATCGCGCCGCCGTCAATGCTCAGTCGGGGCCGCGCCCACGGCGTGCCAGTAGCGGCGCTGGTGGGCGCCAAAGAGCATGCGCTGCGCCAGATCGCGGCCGGCGTCGATATCCTGGTCGCCCAGGGAACGGAGGCAGGCGGCCATTGCGGGGAAGTCTCCACCCTGGTCCTGGTGCCAGAGGTGATACGCGCCATCAAGCCGATTCGCAGCGTTCCGGTGCTGGCGGCCGGCGGAATCATGACGGGGCGGCAAATGGCGGGTTGCATGGCGATGGGTGCCGCCGGGGTGTGGTGTGGATCGGTGTGGCTGTCCACCGTCGAATCCGAAACTTCCGAAGTCTTTCGGTCGAAAATGATCGAGGCGTCATCGCGCTCGACGGTGCGTTCGACATTCCGCACCGGCAAACCATGCCGGCAGTTGCGCTCAGTGTGGCACGATGAATGGGAGGCGCAGGGAAGCCCCGGTCCTTTGCCCCACCCGCTCATGGGCATGATCAGCATGCCCGCTTTTGGTTTTATTGAAAAATCAGCCCAAGCCGGCAACCCGAAAGCCAAGGAGCTCGTGTCCTATTTCGTTGGTCAGGGCGTCGGTCTGGTCGATTGCGTCCGTACGACGGGCCAGGTCGTGCAGGATTTCAAGCAGGAATTTGCCGATGCCCTGGAAGACATGATGGCGTGGACGCACGCATAAGTCTCGGTCCGGCCTTCAGACGGTCGTCCATCGGTTCAATCCATCATGGCCGGCCTCGATTTTGCCGGCGTCGCCGATCACCGACCGGTCCATGACGGTGAGGGCCGCGATAGTGTCGTGGTCGTTTCCCGGCACCCGGGCGACGGTTCGGCGGCCATCGGGCGTGCGAGCGACCACCGCGCCGTAGTCAGGCTCGCCCTTTCGGTCGTAGATGATCGTGAAGGTCTCGATCGTGGCCGGGCCTGCATAGTCTTCCACGATCTGCGGAACGGGGCCCTGCAGCGCTTGCGCGGCGTGCTGCACGCTGTAATCGCTTGCCAGCGGAGCCGCCGGAGGTTCCCCCGACGAGACGATGATGGCGTGGTGCTTGGTGACATAGCCGCCCTGTCCGTACAGCAAGCCTTTACCGCTTTTTTGCCGCAAGCGCCGCACGACGGCCGCCGCCGCGTGCGACATGTAATTGTGAAGCGGACCCCCGAAGAACGTCAGTCCGCCCGCAACGGTCAAGGGGTGTTCTACCGGTAGCTTCATCAGTCGGCGCGCCATCTTGGGAACGATTGGAAAGCAGCTGTAAAGGTCGATAGCGTCGAAATGGGATCCGCTGTGTCCGAGGAGTTCCTGAATTTTCATCAAGACGGCGGTCTGGGCCGCATTGCTGTCGTAGCGATCGCGCCGCAGGTAATCTTCCGGAGCCTGCGCTGCGGCGCCGGCCTCGACGAAGATCAACTGTTCGTGCGGGATGCCCGCACGCCGGGCCCGCTGGTAGCTCGTCATGAGCAAGGCCGCGCCGAGATTAACCGCAGGCTGGGCGACCATATCTTTCAGATAGGGCCATGCCACCAGACGATTGGCCGCGCCCGGCTGCGCGATTTCCCCGGGCGTCAAGGTTCTTTGCCCCCAGGCATGCGGATTCTTCGCTGCGATGGCCGACATCGATGACCATATCGCCGCGGTCTCGGCCCGAGCTTCGGCCGGCGATTGACCCCAAGCCGCAGTCGCCGCGTTTTCATACAGCGGGTAGACCTGCAGCGGCACGACCAGGCCATATTTGGCCGCCATGGGATGAATGTCGTATTGGTGCTTGAAGAGGTTGGTGTTGGGCCCATTCGGAATCCAGTCAAGCTGGATTTTCTGCCTGGCGGCCTGGGTCGCGGAATACTGCGCCTCCGCTCCGCAGATCGCGGCAACCTGGCATGCGCCGCTGGCGATCTGCAGCGCCGCGTTGTAGATTTCGCGCAGCGGGCCGTTGCCGCTGCCCTCGGTGACGACGGCACGACGGCAAGTAAGGCCAAGACGCTCGCTGACCTGGCGCGGGAGATCGGTATAGGCGGCCGATACGAGCCTAACGACGTCCAGCGAATCCGCGTCTTTCAGCAGCCCGTGGGCGTCATCATCGGCGGCCCGCAGGGCCTCGCACATGAGCGTCAGCGGCTCCTTCGCCAGCCGGAGGTCGTCTGGACGGTCGATCACCTCGCCGATCCCGACGATCACGGGACGTTGTGCTAGATCGTTTTGCATCTATATTTCCTCTATGACACCTTGCCCCTACTCTAGCGCTTCGAATTACGGGTTCGGCTGGGCATGCTCAGGTCGTACAGACACAGGACCCAAGGCGTGAAATTTCACATGCGTCATGGCGGTGGTTGTGGATTATTGATAATTGACCCAATCCTCAGTTTGCCCTACCTTGGCGCCCAGCAAACGAGGATGAAAAAGATGGTCGAAGGCTGGGCTCTACGTCGACCGAGGCTGCCATGACCAATCCAATCGCAATATCGCCCACCGCGTGGGATCTCATTGGCGTCAAGTCCCCGCCTACCCGCGCAACCGTGAATGCCAGGGAGTTCCAGCGTTGGGCCGTCGCGGTAGGCGATGAGAATCCGCTGTACTTCGACGAGCCATTCGCTCGCAGCCTCGGCTTGCGCGGGCTTGTCATGCCCCCCATGTTTTTGCCGATTGTCATGCGCACGATCCAGGACCTGCGTGAACGCCGGCCTGATGGAACATTGATTGGCGAAGGGTATGACCTTCCTATTACCGTCCCCTACCGGCGGATGGCCGGAGGGCGCACCACCACATTCCATGAAACGGTTTGCGATGGCGACGTCCTCACGGGCGAGCGGCAGCTCAGCGATCTTGTGGAAAAGTCCGGCGGCACGGGCGCGCTGCTGATAGCCAGTTGGACGGTTGCATACGCGAACCAGTTCGGCCGGCAAGTGGCGAGCGACGTCGAGTCCGTTATCTTCAGGGCCATGTGATGCAGAGCGTGTCTGATAGCACCCTTGCGACGCCGCAGCGATACATTGAAGACGTGTCTGTCGGCGATCGCATTCCGACGCTGGTGCGCGGCATCGATGAGGTGCAGCTCTATCTCTTCAGCGCGGCTACGTTCAACAGCCACCGCATACATTACGACCGCCGCTGGACCACCGAGGTAGAGGGTTACCCGGACCTGCTTGTGCATGGGCCGCTGCAATCCGCGTTGATGGCCAAGGAAGTCACCGACTGGGCCGGACCACGTGGATTCCTGACCTCGATCACGGTGCGCAGCCATGCCAGCGCCCACCCTGGACAAGAGTTGACATTAACCGGCGAAGTCACCCGCATCTGGACCCAGGATTCGCGGCATCTGGTCGAACTTGCGCTTTCGGTCACTCACGGCACGCGCCTGCTGATCTCCGGTACGGCCACGGTGAACCTGCCACATCGGGACCGATGACCTGCCCCCTTCCGGCGTACCAATCGAATTGAGGAAGCCCGGGGTTGCAAGGTGAATTGACCGTTCTGCATGGACCCGCTGCGCCAACGCGTGCGCGATCGGCGTGGCGATGCCTCAGAGGCGGATCTTGCGGTGCTGGAAATGCTGGCGGGTGCGGGCCAGCCGCTGGGGAAGGCGGAGCTGGCGTTTGTCGAGCGCTACCCGGCGGGCTGAGGCCGGGGCCGCGTCAGCATGCCCCGCAAAAAGATCCGCTACCTCCAGTGCCAGTGCACCGGCACCTGCCCGGCGACAGGGGACTTGAACGAAACGAGCGAGGTTGCGCCCAGGCTGCCAATGTAGGCGGTTCTCAGGTCTGGGCCGCCAAAGGCGATGCTCGTGATGTTCAGCAGTCGTTGTCCACGCGTAGAAAACAACAGCGGGCGATCCAGCGTCCCGTCCTGGAAGGCGCTTTCAAGTTTCGCGACGATGGCGGGATCGGAATCGTCCAGTATCAGGACTGGCTCGCCCGAGGGCAAGACCCGATAGATCCGGTTGCTGCCAACGCACACGACCCATGCACCGCCCTCGGCGTCCAGCGTCACGCCATCGGGAATATCCCCAGGCGCGTTGAATGTTGCAACCGTTTCTCGCGCCGTCAGTTGGCCCGACGGCAAAATACCGAAACGGGAAAGTCGCCGGCCAAAAGTTTCGTTGACATACAACTGCGTGCCGTCGGTGCTGACACGACACTCGTTCGTGAAGTTCAGGCCCTCGGCAACCACCCTCATGCCTTTGCCATCGTCCATCAGGATGCGTCCGGTGGGGTTGTGCACCGGGTACTTGTCCCAGCCCGTCGTACTGCTGCTGATGGTGACCCATGTGCGCCCCTGCAGGTCGATCATCACGAAGTTGACTTTCCCCACGGGGCTGCCCTCGAGTTCCATCAGCCACGGGGTGACCTCGCCCCCTACGCCGATGCGCCAGACGCCGCCCTCATCTGCGAGGTTCGCCACGAGAAACCCGCCCTCCTTCAGCAGGGCTATTCCGTTGGGATGCAGTGTCGATTCGCAGCTCAGGTGCTGGCTGCCGTCCGGGCGTATCTCGAGCACACCGCCGCGCGAATCCGACGTGAACAAGACGCCAGAGGCGGTGGCAAGTACCGACTCTGGCCTGTGCAGTCCCGTTCCGACGACGACCAATTCATTAGTGGAAACCATTGCCATGCGGCACCTTTGATGTTTGATATGCGCTGTGCGCTTGACGAGAAGGGAAGTTGATTTAAGGGGCGCCGTGAGGCTTGGCTTCGAAGTCATGCGCGGCATCCACAAGCTCACGGGTGCGGGACCTGAGCTTGAACTTCTCCACCCGAAACGAACGGTTCTGCGGCAGCTCGTCCACGATGGCCACGTAGCGAGGCACCTTGATGCGTGCCAGTTTCTCGCGGCACCAATCGTGCACTTGCTGTGGTGTCACAGTCGCGCCTTGTTTAGCAAGCACGGCCACCAGAATGTCTTCCTCCCCGAGAGGCGAAGGCACACCGATGGCAGCGCAGAGCAGGACGTGCGGATGCTCGTTGATGGTCCGATCCACTTCTGCGCCGGAAACGTTCTCACCGCGACGCCGGATGATGTCCCTGCTGCGCGCGATGAACCAGTAGTAGCCGCTGGCATCACGCCTGACGACGTCGCCGGTGCGAAACCAGTCGCCATCGAACGCCGCAGCCGTCTGCTCGGCATCCTTGTAGTAGCCTTGCATGACCAAGGGTGTTCGAACCAGCAGGTTGCCAGCAACCTCGTCGGCGACATCCACGCCCTCGTCATCGACAATGCGAACATCTGCCAGGTGCAGCCGTTCGTCAGGGTGCCTGGAAGGTACCCCCATGCTGCCCAACAGCCGGCGCCCGTGGACCGGATTGCTGAACACACCCGGGATCTCCGTCATCCCGTAGCCCTCGATCATGGTCGGAACACCGAACTCTTCCTCGAAGACGCGGTAGATCTCCGAACTGAATGGCCCGCCATACGCAGTGCGCAGGCAATGCCCTGCTACGAACTCGGAGCGCGGGCGGCGCATCAGGATGTTGGACATTGCGGCGATCGTGTTCACGTGGGTCACCTGGGTTGCCGCAACGTCCTTCCAGAATGTCGAGGCCGAGAATCGAGGCAGGATCACCAACGTGGCGCCGGCTGCAAGGGTGCCGGCGAGTGAATAGAACACGGCGTTCATGTGGAACATCGGCATCATCACCAGCATCCGGTCGTCCGGCTTGATGTCGACCCGGGCGACGAATGCTTCACCGGAGAGGCAGAGGGTCCTTTGGCAATGCATCACACCCTTGGGGAACCCGGTCGTGCCCGACGAATAGACCAGGATCACGGTGCTGTCCGCTCGGCCATGGTCGTCCGTGATTCTTAGCGTGGTCCTTTCGAGCTCGCCCTCAAAATCCGGCCGCTCATGAGAAGCACCGACGACAGCAGCAGCGCCATGGGTCATGATCCAAGGCCGATGGTCCATGCCCTGCGTCGCCGCCACCGCAACATCCATGCAATCGGGCGAACAGATCAGTGCGCTGGCCCCTGCGTGCCCGAGCACGTAGGCCGCTTCCTCTTTCAGGAACTCGGGGTTCACGGGAACCGCGACTGCTCCCAGCCTCGCGGCAGCAAAGAGTGTGAGAGGGATGACCGGGTGGTTGAACGACATCAGGCCAATGCGGTCGCCCTCCCTGATGCCGCGAGAGGCAAGCATGCCGGCCACACGCGCGACCTTGTCCTCGAAGGCCGCATAGGTCAGGGACGATCCCGCGAACTCGAGGAACGGGTGGGCGCCCCTTGACTCCACCCGCGACCGCAGCATGGAAGTGAGCGTGCCGCCGTGCGGCCCGAACCGGGAGATAACGTCCAGCGGTGTCATCCGCGTTTGCGCAACGTGCCCGCAATGCCCGCGCTCGCCCGGTCGTACCCGTGCACCGCGATTTGTTCTGTGGTGCTCCAGGAAATGTCAGGTTTCAGTTTTTTGCGCTTGGCCATCAAGGCTCCAGTTGACAACGAGGGACCGCCGGCATCTTTGCCACCCATGGCGCACGCTACTCCGGCTGGACCCCGGCTGCCTTGAAAGCCCGTCCCCACCGACCCTCCTCGCTCTTGATGAAGTCACCGAGTTGCGTCGGCGAGTGGACCATCGGGTCGGCGCCCATCTTTTGCAGGAACGACGTCACTTCCTCGCCCTGCAAGAGGCCGTTGATGATGCCGCTCAAGCGCGTGACAATGGCCTGTGGCGTCCCTGCGGGGGCGACGAAGGCTGTCCAGCCGTAGAACTCCAGCCGCTCGGGCAAGAGTTCGCTCATGGTCGGCACATCCGGCAGCGTCGCGGTCCTCTTGTCAGCGGTGATGGCAAGCGCTCTGAGGGCGCCGGACTGGATATGAGGCAGCACCGACCCTATATCGTTGATCATCAAGGGCAACTGCCCTCCGATCACATCGGTGACGGCCTGTTGCGGCGCCTTGTACGAGACGGTCACGAAGTCGATCCCCGCGACCTGCTTGAGGCTTGCGGCCGCGGCGACTGCCGTCGCATTGCTGTAGGCCATGCTCAACGCACCGGGCTTTGCCTTGGCCATCTCAAGGAATTGTTTGAACGTCGTTGCCGGGAATGACTTCGAGACGACGAACACCGAAGGCAGGGAAAAGAACGATGCAATGGGCACCATCTCTGAAAGCGCGTAGGGCATCTGCTTGACCAGGTGAACCGCGGCCACCGTGCTCGTCGATGTGACGATGGTCAGTGTGTATCCGTCTGGCGCGGAACGCAGACCCGCACTGGTGCCGATCACGCCGCTTGCTCCGGGCCTGTTGTCGATCACCACGGGCTGACCCAGCGATGCGCTGATCTTCTGGCAGATCAGCCTGGCTGCGGCATCGGTGGTGCTGCCGGGGGCCACCGGAAGCACCACCCGAATCGGCTTGTTCGGGTAGCCCGGCTGGGCGAATCCGCGCGGCGCGAGGCAGGCGAGCAGCGAAGCCGCAAGGAACTTCTTCCTGCTAATGAAGGTGTGCATGGAACGTCTCCGATGATTCGTTGTTGTCTTGCAAAAAAGCTCTCACTCCACCTTCACGCCCGAGGCCCTCACGATGCGTGTCATGCGGGCAGTCTCCGTCGCGATAAACCGTGAAAACTGGTCAAGCGTCTGCGGTGCGGGCTGCATGCCCCTTGCCGTGAAGTCCTTCATTACCTCGGGATCGCTCAGGATCTCAGCGACGGCCCGGTTGATCCGGTCGATGGCCTCGCGCGGTGTACCGGCCGGCGCCAGGAACG
The DNA here is from genome assembly GCA_947476465.1 of Comamonadaceae bacterium. GTDB lineage: Bacteria > Pseudomonadota > Gammaproteobacteria > Burkholderiales > Burkholderiaceae_C > Ramlibacter. Next base: position 28,745 of record CANJQN010000031.1, read on the forward strand.
CATACCAGGCGCCAATGTCCATATCGGGAAAGCCAGCCTCAACGAAGGTCGGCACATCGGGCAGCAGGGGCGACCTTTGTTCTCCGCTGATGGCGAGCAACTTGGCCCTTCCGCCTTTGATGAACGGTTGCACCGTGGAGATTGAAGGAAAGGTGAAGACGGCGCGCCCGGCGAGCACGTCAGTCAGGGCCGGGGCAAGTCCCTTGTACGGAACATGGATGAGGTCGGTCCCGGCGGACTTGTTGAACATCTCGCCCATGAGGTGCGCCTGGCCTGCGGTGCCTGATGACGCGTACGCCAGCGTCCCAGCCCGCTTCTTGCTGTAGTCAGCCAGCTCTTTCAGGCTGGAGACCGGAAGGTCGGCTGCGACAGCCAAGCCCAGGTTCAGATAGGCCACCATCGCCACAGGGGCGAAGTCCACCGCGGGCTTGTAAGGCAGGGCCGGAAACAGAATCGGATTAAGGACAAACGTCGCATCATTCGTGAACAGCAGCGTGTACCCGTCGGCCGGTGATTTCGCGACCCACTGCGCGCCTAGCGCGGTGTCTCCGCCCGGCTTGTTGTCGATGATGAACGGTTGACCGAGCTTTGCCGAAAGCAGCCTGGACACCAGCCTTGCGACCGCATCCGTGGCGCCACCAGGAGCAAACGGGACCACAACGCGCACGGGCTTTGTCGGATAGGCCGATTGCGCGGCTGCCTGGCCAAGCGCCGCCAAACCGAACACCAGGGAAACCGCCAGACTGCGCAGGGCCCGCGTGCCACACGTGAATTGAAGGGTCATTGAAGCTTTCGAGGACCAGCGCTTGAGAAGAGCAGCCCATGATAGGGGGCCGTATCTGCAGGTACAAGCACAAAGTCATGCGCGCGGGTCTCGTTTGTGACTCGGGCCGTCGGTCGCAATACGTGAGCATCCGAGTGGATCGTGTGCTTCATGCACTACGATCTTTTGGCTTCATCGACGTGGAACAAAAGACATCGCAACCGCTGTACAACGCGTTCGGCGCGGGGTTGTTACCCATGTCTTAGGTACGTTCCGTCACCTATGCGGGTATGGTGCGGACAGTTTGAAAATGGTCGGAGCGATAGGATTCGAACCTACGACCCTCTGGTCCCAAACCAGATGCGCTACCAGACTGCGCCACGCTCCGAAGCCAGCGATTGTAGCCGCCGGCGCGGTTGGCTAGGTGACAGGCTGCGCGGCAGGCCGCCCCTAGCATCGCGCGACCTTGCCCGCCACCGGGCATGTCCCCACCAGGAGCCGACATGGTCGCACCGACCTCCACCATCAACCGCCGCTTTTCTTTCACCGCCGGCGTCCAGCCAGCGGTGCCCGAATCCAAGAGCGTGCCGGCCCTGTCCGTGTATGTCGACGTCGAAGAAGACGTGCCTTGGATCTCCAATGAGACACAGGCGAAGGCGCAAGCGTCCGCCGTGCAGGCACCACCAAGGGAGACCAAGAGCCAGCCCGGCGATGCACCGCCTCAGCCGTGGGCGATGATGGAGGGGCAGGCTTTCATGCTGGCGCACCGCGACCTGCTCGCGCGCATGGCTGCCGACCCCTACTGGAGCGACGCGCCCGCGAAACAGCCGCAGCCGATGCCTGCGGCGGCGTTGGGCGCGGTCGAAGTCTTTGGCTTCTACAACGCACTCACCCGGCCGTCGCGTCCGGTCGAGCCTGAGAGCGCGGACGGCGACCATGTGCTTCGCAGCGCCGTCATCCAGGAGCGTCAGCGCCTGCATGAGGGGCCGCACCTGAAGGCCACTGAAGCGCTGCAGGCCAACCTGCGGCGGGCGGAACACACCCTGGCCGAGCGCGAAGCCGCCTGGGCCCACCAGAACGACGCGCACACCGTGCGCCGCCGCATCGAGGTGATTGCCGCCAGTGACCAGCCCATGCATGTGAAGACAACGGGCCTGATGTCCCTGGCCACCGCCAAGCCTGCCGCTGTGTTCGACGCGCGCATTTTCCTCATCGTCCACCGGACACTGATCAACACCCTGGCCGCCGACCCCGAATGGCGCAAGGGCGCCGATGCTTCGGCGCGTTGCACCGCACCCGAGCCGGGCACGATCTTCCGCTTCTATGAAAGCCTGCGGCGGCACATGCACACGCAACTGTCCGCGAACAACCTGGCCGATTCTGCGGCGCTTCGCTCCACCCTTGTGCTGCAAACGATCGAGATGGGGATGCTGGGTCTCATGGGCAGTGGCGCGCTGAGCGCGCAACTGCGATCGCTCGACAAGGCGCTTGGCGCAGGCGTCAAGACCGCCATCCAGCGGTTCTGAGCGCGGCCGCCGGTAGGAGGTCGCGCCAAGGGCTGCCTGGGGATTCTTGATAAAGTGCGGCGTCGGCCCACCGCGCTGGGCCAGCTTTCACAAGCGAGCGCCTATCGGTTCTCGCTGCCCTGTCCGTACACCCATTCCACAAGGCCACCATGCCCCGTACCGTTCAATGCATCAAGCTCGGCAAGGAAGCCGAAGGCCTGGACTTCCCCCCCTACCCCGGCGAGCTGGGCAAGCGCATCTATGAAAGCGTGAGCAAGCAGGCCTGGGCCGATTGGCTCAAGCAGCAGACCATGCTGGTCAATGAAAACCGCCTGAACCTGGCCGACCAGCGTGCGCGCGAATACCTCAAGCGCCAGATGGAAGCCCACTTCTTCGGCGGCGGCGCCGACCAGGCCGCCGGCTACGTGCCTCCCAGCGCCTGAACCTGGACCGTACGGTGCGTGACGAGGCCTTGCAGACGGCGTGGGCCGGGCAGGCGCAGTGGCGCATCCTCGACACCGCCTTTGATTGCGCAGCGGGCTTCCTGCGGGCCTGGCACCTGTGGCGCCGGGATCTCCGGCGCCCTGCACGCCTGCACTACGTTGCGATCGCGCCCTTGTCGGCACCTGCGGGCCAGCCACCGTTCGACGCCGCCCCCGGGCTTGCCGACCTGGCCCGTGAACTGGCCGGGCGCTGCTGGGGCCTGACGCCCGGCCTGCACCGCCTGGCCTTCGAGGGCGGGCGGGTGCTCCTCACCCTGTGCGTGGGGCGCACGCCAGACATGCTGCGCGAGCTGTCCTTTGCTGCCGACCAGGTCCGGCTGGCGCACACCCACACGCTCGAACCCGCCGCCTGGCGCGCCCTGGCGCGCCTGAGCCGGCGCGGCACGCAGGTGTCGGCAGTGCAGCCCTTGGCGGCCGACGGTGAGCAGCTTCGCGCCTGTGGCTTCGTACAAGGTCCAGATTCACCCGATGCGCCCGACTCGCTCCATTGGGTCTACGACCCGGCCTGGACGCCGCGCGGCGAGCGCGCAGCCACACGCCTGGAACAATCTGCCGCGCCGGGCCGCTGCATCGTCGTGGGCGCCGGGCTGGCCGGTGCTGCGGTAGCGGCCTCGCTGGCGCGGCGCGGTTGGCAGGTCGAGGTGATCGACGCTGCGCCCAAGCCCGCCAGCGGCGCCTCAGGTCTGCCCGCTGGTCTGCTGGCGCCCCACCTCTCGCCCGATGACAACCTGTTGTCGCGCCTGTCACGCAGCGGCATCCGCATCACACTGGACGCGGCCGCCGAGTACCTGCGCGAAGGGCTCGACTGGAGCGCCAGGGGCACGCTGGAGCATCGACTCAAACCGGGCGCCAGGGCAGCGCACGGTGAGGGCTTTGCGGCCGACTGGAGCTGCGCGGCAACCGCGCAGCAGGTGCAATCGGCCGGGCTGCCGCCACACGCGCCTTGCGTCTGGCATGGCCACGCCGGCTGGATCCGCCCGGCGTCGCTGGTGCAGGCCTGGCTGGCGCAGCCGGGCATTCGCTTTCGCGGCGGACTTCGTGCCGAGCGGCTGGAGCACGGCGCAGACGGTTGGCGCCTGATGGACGCCAGCGGCCAGATGCTGGTGCAAGCCCCCATGGTGATCCTGGCGGCGGCGCTGGACAGCGCGGCGCTCGCCGGTGGCGGGCTGCGGTTGCACGCCGTGCGCGGGCAGGTGAGCTGGGGCCCGCGTACAGAGGGCGCGACGCTGCCTGCGTTTGCCGTCAACGGCAGCGGCCACCTGCTGCCCGATGTGCCCATCGACGGCATTGCATCCTGGATCACCGGCTCGACCTACGGCCGTGGCGAGACCGACACCACCGTGCGTGAGGCGGACCACGCCGCCAACTTCGAGCGGATGCAGCAACTGCTTCCCTGCGCGGCCGCACCACTCGCGCCAGCATTCGTGGCGGGGCAGGTGCGGGGCTGGGCTGGCGTGCGCTGCGCCAGTACCGACCGCCGGCCGCTGGTGGGCGAGCTCGAACCCGGCCTGTGGGTCAGCACCGCGATGGGCTCGCGCGGCCTGACGTTCGCGGCCCTGTGCGCCGAGCTGCTGGCGGCGCGCCTGCATGGCGAGCCTCTGCCGCTGCCGGCTTCGATGGCAGCGGCCCTGGATGTGAAGCGGCAGAAAAAGACGCCGCGCTGACCACGGCCGTCAGCAGCACGCAGGGCAATCGAGGCGGATTGCCCCTAACTTCGCGGGCACTCAGCCGCAAGCAGCATTCTCAAGATGACACAGCCTCTTGGCGCCGGACACCGTTCGTCTGCGTATTACTCCACACCCTCCACCGGCGGCGAGCCGGCCAAGCCCGAGTCAAAGTCGGCTCGCGTGGCCGCCTTCAACAAAGTCCCCTCCGAGGCCACCGGCCCCGTCAAAGGCTTGCCGCTCTACGTCATCCGCGCGGGCAGCCCCGGCGCCCTGGCCTTGCGCCACGCCGTGCTGGTGCATGGCAAGCTGCGCAGCCTGTGCGAGGCCTTGCGCCAAGACCCCACGGCCGATGCGGCACCGGGCTTCGCCCGGCTGGTGGGGCAACTGCGCGGCGCGCAGATCGAGGCCTTCGATCTCGACGCCATCCTGCGGACCTTGTTCCATCCAACGAGCGGGCTCTCGCGGGAGCAGATTCGCCAGGGCACCGAAGGCATCTGCCAGGCATTGGACGGCACCGCCATGAAGCCCGACCACCGCAACGCCATCTTCGAGCGCGGCATCCTCGCCTGCGATGCGATGCCCGCCTCAAGCACGCCGGCGGCGCGGGAGATGACCCTGCGTGTGGACGATCTGGTGACAACGATTTGCACGCACGCGACCGCGCCAACGCAACTGACCGCTTCAGCCCAGGCGCTCTACCACCGCATCGCCAAACCCGATGCGCAACTGGGCCCACACGTCACCTTGTCGGCCTGGCGCCAGATTTTCCTGTTGCTGCACCTGCATGACGCACAACTGGCGCCAGCTCTGGCCACCGCTCGTCAGTTCTTTCGCAATCAGGCATCGGTCAGTGCCGAGTTTGTGTCGACCACCTTTATCCCGGTCGCCGACCACATCAACATCAATGCGAGCGAACCCGGCGAAGCGGCGCGGTGGATCCACACGGCGATGCGTTCGATCGTCCTCGGCACCGTTTGGCCCGACTTTGGCCACCTGCGACACGCCGCAACCGGCTTCTCCATGGCGCTCATGAAGGCCCCAGGCATCGTCCAGGCGCTGGATGCACTCCTGGGCTTGGGCAAGGGTCTCACGCCCCCCGCGCTGCATTCGCTGGTCCAGTCGGTGGTCCAAACCGTGTGGAGCTGCCTTCCGGAAACGCGCAGAGAAATGCTCAGTGGCGCTTTCGAGTGCCTGGCAGCGCCAACGGTGCGCGAAGCCGACGCACTTGTGTTCTTGTCTGCCGTGCTTGTCGGCGCCAGGCATCTGGCCGACATTCACATGGTGGCCACCCGCGTAACCGACCTGGCCGGGCACGGCAGCCACACACCAGAGTTCATGGAAAAAGCTGGCTTTGTCTGGCGGGCCAGCTGGCAGGGCAAGCGCCAGGAAGCACAGGCCCATGCGGCGCTGCTGGCCGAGCTACCCAAGGCCAGCGGGAAGCTGGGCGAGGCGCTTGCCGGGTTCAAACGCGGCATGGGGACCCCCCCGAAGTCCGATGCCAAGGCCAAGGAGATGAAATCAACTGCGCAGGTGTGGAAGGCTACGGCCGATGAGCCCGCCGATGGCCACTGGGGCCCCAAGCGCAACGGCTGATCGGCCCCGTGCCGAGCACCTGCGCCTTATCCAGCTTTACATCTGAATCGTCCGCCAACCCGCATGAACACTGGCGCATATGCTTATCCGCATAAGGCGAGAACGAAAATGTAGTTTGTATCCATATGGGGCATCAGTACATTCGCGTCCCATGTATCAGTACACCGAGTTCGACCAGCAGTTCGTCCGCGCGCGCGCGGCCCAGTACCGCGACCAGCTCGAGCGCAACCTGCGCGGCGAACTGGGTGACGATGAGTTCCGCCCGCTGAGGCTGCAAAACGGCTGGTATATCCAGCGTTATGCGCCCATGCTGCGCGTCGCCGTGCCTTACGGCGAGATCTCCAGCAGCCAACTGCGCGTGCTGGGCAAGATCGCCCGCGAATACGACCAGCCCACCGACGAGCTCTTTGCCGAGGCCCGTACCAAGCAGGACGCGCTGGGCCCGGTGCCCTTGCGCAACGGCGGCTCGGTCCACTCGCAGCTGACGGTGGGCTACGGCCACTTCACCACGCGCCAGAACGTCCAGTTCAACTGGATCCCCCTGCCCAAGAGCGCCGACGTGATGGACCTGCTGGCCAGTGTCGACATGCACGGCATTCAGACCAGCGGCAACTGCATCCGCAACATCACCTCCGACGAGCTGGCCGGCATTGCGCCCGACGAGATCGCCGACCCGCGTCCCTGGTGCGAAATCATGCGCCAGTGGAGCACGCTGCACCCTGAGTTCGCCTTCCTGCCGCGCAAGTTCAAGATCGCCGTGACCGGCGCCACCGAAGACCGCGCCGCCACCTACTGGCACGACGTGGGCCTGCACCTGCTCAAGAACGCCGCTGGCGATCTGGGCTTTCGGGTGCTGGTGGGCGGCGGCATGGGCCGCACGCCCATCACGGCCACGGTGGTGCGCGAGTTTCTGCCGGCGTACGAGATCCTCAACTACCTCGAAGCCGTGGTGCGTGTCTACAACCGCTGGGGCCGCCGCGACAACATATACAAGGCCCGCATCAAGATTCTGGTGAAGGCCGAGGGCCAGCGCTACATCGACGAGGTGGAGGCCGAATACCAGGCCATCGTCGCAGCCGACGGCGCGCCGCACACCATCACGCAAGCCGAGTTCGAGCGCGTAGCCGCCAGCTTCGTGCCGCCCACCCTTGCCGCCGCCGCTCCCACAGCCTTGCCCGAGACCGACACCGACCCGGCCTACCAGCGCTGGCTGCAGCAGAACGTCGTCGCCCACAAAGACCCGCACCTGCGCGCCGTCACCCTGAGCTTCAAGCGCCTGGGCCAGGCCCCCGGCGACGCCACCGGCGACCAGCTGGACATCGCCGCCGACCTGACCGAGCGCTTCTCGGCCGGCGAAGCCCGCGTCACGCACGACCAGAACCTGCTGCTGCCCTGGGTGCACGTCGAACAGCTGCCGGCCTTGTGGCATGCCGCGCGCGCTGCCGGACTGGCCAAGGCCAACATCGGCCTGCTGTCCGACATGATCGCCTGCCCCGGCGGCGACTATTGCTCGCTGGCCAACGCCCGCTCGCTGCCGATTGCCGAAGCCATCACCCAGCGCTATCAAGATCTGGACGAGCTACACGACATCGGCGAGATTGACCTGCACATCTCCGGCTGCATCAACAGCTGCGGCCACCACCACAGCGGCCACATCGGCATTCTGGGCGTCGACAAGGACGGCAAAGAGTGGTACCAGATCACCCTGGGCGGCTCTGACGGCTCGCTGCTGTCGGGCAACGCCGTCGCCGGCAAGGTGGTCGGCCCCTCGTTCTCGGCCACGGAAGTGCCCGAGGTGATCGAGGCCGTGCTCAACACCTACCGCCGCGAGCGCCAGCCCGAGGGCGGCCGGCAAGAGACCTTCATGCAGACTTTGCGCCGCGTCGGTCTCGACCCCTTCAAGGCCGCCGCCAACAGCGCGCGCCTGCCAGCCAAGGAGGCGGTGTGATGCGACAGACCCTCACCCTGATCGCTGCCAGTGAGCACAAGGCCCAGGCCGCTGCCGCCGTGAACGTGCTGGTGCTGACCAACGACGCCGACCCGCAAGAGCCTTCACTCGAAGGCGTCGCGCGCATCGACCTGCACTTTCCCAAGTTCAGCGACGGCCGTGCCTACAGCCAGGCCTTCCTGCTGCGCCGCCGCCGCGGCTTCACTGGCGAGATCCGCGCCACCGGCGACGTACTGGTCGACCAACTGGTGCAGATGCAGCGAACGGGCTTTTCCAGCGCCGTGCTGCGTGCCGACCAGAAGCTCGATTTTGTGCAGGCCCAGTTCGAGCGTTTCCTGCGCTACTACCAGGGCGACGCTGTCGTGGCGACGCCCTTGTTCCAGGAAACTGCATGAGCGCGGTTGAACTCAACGCCCGGCCGTCGGCGGATTTCGACGTCAAGCTGGCCGAAACCCAGGCCCTGCTGCAACGCGCCGCTGCCGAATTCGGCCCCGACATCACCCAGGCCTCCAGCCTGGGCGCCGAAGACGTGGTGATCACCCACCTGATCAACGCGCTGCAACTGGACACCCCCATCTTCGTGCTGGAAACCGGCGCCCTGCATGCGCAGACCCTGGCCCTGCTGGATCGCACACTAAGCACTTCGCGTGCCCCCGTCACCGTCTATAAGCCGGTGCAGGAGGCCGTGGTGCAGTTCGTCGCCCGCGAAGGCAAGGACGCCATGTACCGCAGCATCGAGCTGCGCAAGGCCTGCTGCGGCATCCGCAAGATGGCGCCGCTGGCCCGCGCCCTGGAAGGTAAACGCGCCTGGATCACCGGCCTGCGCCGCGAGCAATCGTCCGCCCGCGCCGAGGTGCCGCTGCAGGACAACAGCGAGTCCCGCGTGAAGTTCAACCCCCTGGCCAACTGGACCTGGGGCGAGGTGTGGCACTACATCGGCCGCAACCAGGTCGACTACAACGCCCTGCACGACGAATTTTTCCCCAGCATCGGCTGCGAGCCCTGTACCCGTGCCATCAGCCTGGGCGAGGATTTCCGGGCGGGGCGCTGGTGGTGGGAGGACGAGGCCGCCAAGGAATGCGGTCTGCATGTGAAGGCCCTTCGACAAGCTCAGGGCGAACGGGCTATTGCATGAACGCTGCAGTAAACCACCAACTGCTTGTTCAGGCCGACCGCACCCCCGTTCGGGCTGAGCCCACCCCCGTTCGGGCTGAGCCCACCCCCGTTCGGGCTGAGCCTGTCGAAGCCCCCGCCACCGCCACCTCTTCAGCCCTTCGACCAGCTCAGGGCGAACGGACAATTGCATGAACGCCCGCGTTGAACCCCAATTGCTCACCCGCCTGAGCAACCAGCACCTCGATTCCCTCGAAGAGGAAGCCATCTTCGTGCTGCGCGAAGTGGCCGCCGCCTTCGAGCGCCCCACCCTGCTTTTTTCTGGCGGAAAAGATTCGCTGGTGCTGCTCAAGTGCGCCGAGAAAGCCTTCGGCGAGGGCCGCATTCCCTACCCGCTGCTGATGATCGACACCGGCCACAACTTCCATGAAGTGACCGGCTTTCGCGACTTTCGCGCCCAGGAGCTCGGCGCCGAACTGATCGTGCGCAGCGTTGAAGATTCCATGAAGCGCGGCACCGTTCGCCTGGCCCACCCGGGCGAGTCGCGCAACGTGCACCAGTCGGTCACGCTGCTCGAAGCCATCGAAGAATTCCGCTTCGACGCGCTGATCGGCGGCGCCCGCCGCGACGAGGAAAAGGCCCGCGCCAAAGAGCGCATCTTCTCCCACCGCGACAGCTTCGGCCAATGGCAACCCAAGGCCCAGCGCCCCGAGCTGTGGACGCTGTTCAACACCCGCATCCAGCCCGGCGAGCACTTTCGGGTGTTCCCCATCTCCAACTGGACCGAGCTGGACGTGTGGCAATACATCGAGCGCGAGCACATCGCCCTGCCTTCGCTGTACTACGCCCACCAGCGCCAAGTGGTCGAGCGCAAGGGCCTGCTGGTGCCCGTGACCGACCTCACCCCGGCACGTGCGGGCGAACAAGTCGAAACCCGCACCGTGCGCTTTCGCACCGTGGGCGACATCACCTGCACCTGCCCGGTGGAAAGCCCAGCGGTCAACGCGGCCCAAGTGGTCATCGAGACCCTCTCGGCCGACGTGAGCGAGCGCGGCGCCACCCGCATGGACGACAAGACGTCCGAAGCTTCGATGGAAAAGCGCAAGAAGGACGGTTATTTCTGATGACGACCGAAGTCAACAACGTCATTCCCGTACAAGCCGTCATTCCCGCGCAAGCGGGAATCCAGGCCCAGGCCGACCCCCGCGAAGGCGGGGGAACGGCCCGTGTCGCCGGCGACACCGCGCTCCTGGATCCCCGCCTTCGCGGGGATGACAGGGGCGTGCACGTGGACAACAGGGGAGTGCACGGGGATGACAAGGCAGTCCACGACCACGCCACCGCCCTGCGCTTCATCACCTGCGGCAGCGTCGACGACGGAAAAAGCACCCTCATCGGCCGCCTGCTGGTCGACAGCCGCGCCGTGCTGCAAGACCAGTTGGCCAGCGTGTCGCGCTCAGGCGAGACCGATCTGGCGCTGCTGACCGACGGCCTGTCGGCCGAGCGCGAGCAGGGCATCACCATCGACGTGGCCTACCGCTACTTCGCCACCCCGGCGCGCAAGTTCATCATCGGCGACGCGCCCGGCCATGAGCAGTACACCCGCAACATGGTCACCGCCGCCTCCAGCGCCGACGCCGCCGTGGTGTTGGTCGACGCCACCAAGCTGCAGTGGCAAGACGCCAATCTGGATCTGTTGCCCCAGACCCGCCGCCACACGTTGCTGGTGAACCTGCTGCGCGTGCCTTCGATCATCTTCACGATCAACAAGCTCGACGCGGTTGAAGACCCGACGCTGGCCTTCAAGCACATCAGCGGTGCGCTCGAGCGCTTCGCCCAGGCCGCCGGCGTCACCATGCTGGCCATCATCCCGATCTCGGCGCTCAAGGGCCACAACGTGGTCGCGCAGCAGCCGCTCTGGTGCGGCTACCAGGGCCCCTCGCTGCTGCAACTGCTCGAAACGCTGGACATCACCGAACCCGACACCGCCGAGGCCTTTGCCTTTCCGGTGCAATGGGTCGAGAAGTGCCACGACTCGGCCGACACCTCCAAGGGCCGGCGCGTGTTCTGGGGCCGCGTGGCCGCCGGCCGCGTGGTGCCCGGTCAGGCCGTCAAGGTGCTGCCCAGCGGCCAGACCGCCGTGGTGGCCCAGGTTCTCAATCACGTGCGCCAGCCGGCCAATGTGCCGGCCGGGCACAGCGCCGGCATCGTGCTCGACCGAGAGGTCGACGTCTCCCGCGGCGACTGGCTGCTGGCCCCCGAAGCGGCCCCGGCCACGCGCGAGCTGTCGGCCACCGTCGCCTGGATGGACGACGAACCCCTGGTAGCGGGCCGCGTCTACTGGGCGCTGCACGGCCACCGCTGGGTCAAGGCGCGTGTCAAGCGCGTGGTGCACCGGCTGGACATCAACACCCTGGCCGAGTCCGACGCCAACCAGCTGGAGCCCAACGCCATCGGCCACGTCGAGCTGTCCCTGCACGAGCCGCTGGCCACCCTGCCCTATCTGCGCTCGCGTGCCCTGGGCTCGCTGGTGCTGGTGGACACGGCCAGCCACCGCACCTCGGGCGCGGTGCTGGTGCGCTGAGGACACGCCACCGGCCTTTCACGCACTACGAAAACGGTCGTTCCATCGGGCAAACCCGCACTCGGCCGTTAAAATCTCCCGTTTCCCCCCGGCTCTACACGCACATGACTCACGTCGTCACCGAATCCTGTATCCGCTGCAAGTACACCGACTGCGTGGACGTCTGCCCCGTGGACTGCTTCCGCGAAGGCCCGAACATGCTCGTGATCGATCCGGACGAGTGCATCGACTGCGCCGTCTGCATCCCTGAGTGCCCGGTCAATGCGATCTACGCCGAGGAAGACCTTCCCGCCGACCAGATGGCGTTCATCAAGCTCAACGTCGAGCTGGCCCGTACCGCGGGCTGGAAAAGCATCACCAAGCGCAAGCCGGCCCTGCCGGATGCCGACGAATGGAAGGACAAGACGGGGAAGATCTCCGAGCTGGTCCGTTAAGCCAACATGGAATCAAAGCTCAGCCAAGAAGTGATCAAGACCGCAGCCGAACACGACGGCCCCATCGAGACCGACGCCGTCATCATTGGCGCGGGCCCGGTCGGCCTGTTCCAGGTGTTCGAGCTCGGCCTGCTGGAGATCAAGGCCCACGTCATTGACTCGCTGGCCTACCCCGGTGGCCAGCCGATCGAGCTGTACCCCGACAAGCCCATCTACGACATTCCGGCCATACCGGTGTGCACCGGCCAGGAGCTGACCGAGGCGCTGTTAAAGCAGATCGAGCCCTTTGGCGCCATTTTCCACCTGGGCCAGACGGTCGCCACGGTGCAAAAGCAGGACGATGGCCGGTTTTTCGTCCAGACCAGCAAGGGCACGCAGTTCCTCACCAAGACCATCTTCATTGCTGCCGGCGTGGGCGCCTTCGAGCCGCGCACGCTCAAGGTCGACGGGCTGGGGCAGTTTGACGGCTTGCAGTTGCACTACCGGGTCAAGAACCCGGCCGAGTTTGCCGGCAAGAACCTGGTGATCGTCGGCGGCGGCGACTCCGCGCTTGATTGGGCATTGAACTTCGCGGCCGAAGGCCCGAACAAGGCAGAGAGCGTCATCCTGATCCACCGCCGCGACGGCTTCAAGGCCGCCCCCGCATCAGTGGCCAAGATGAAACAGCTGTGCGACCAATACGAGATGCAGTTCATCGTCGGCCAAGTCACCGGCTACGAGGAAAAAAACGGCAAGCTGGTGGGCGCCAAGGTCACCGGCAGCGATGGCATCACGCGCGTGGTGCCGCTGGACATGCTGCTGGTGTTCTTCGGCCTGTCGCCCAAGCTCGGCCCCATCGCCGACTGGAGCCTGGACATCGAGCGCAAGCAGCTCAAGGTGGACACCGAGAAGTTCTCCACCAACATCCCCGGCATCTTCGCGGTGGGTGACATCAACACCTACCCCGGCAAGAAAAAGCTCATTTTGTCGGGCTTCCACGAATGCGCCCTGGCCGCCTTCGGCGCCGCGCCCATCATCTTCCCCGACAAAGGCAAGATCCACCTGCAGTACACCACCACCTCAACGAAGTTGCACAAGGTGTTGGGGGTGGAGTCACCGGTGTTCGACTGACACCGGCCCACCGGCCGCGATCGCCAAGGGGGCATGCATCCGAACGGGTGCATGCCCCCTTGCTTATTGCGGCGGGAACATGGCTTGGGCTCGGGCCCAGTGGGGCACGGACAGGTAGCACGCGACCTGATCGATGGTCTGCAGATAGGCCGCCTCGCCCAGTTCGTCCTTGACGGCGCTGACATTGTTCTTCGACACCGCTAGCTCGGCGGGAAGGGCCGGAGAGGCAGAAAATTTGGCTATAATTTAAAGCTTGTTCCTCGATAGCTCAGTTGGTAGAGCGCCGGACTGTTAATCCGTAGGTCCCTGGTTCGAGCCCAGGTCGAGGAGCCACCAGACTCGATTCGTTGCTATAGTTTTTGATCAAAGTCTTTGACTTTTTGACAATTCTTTGCGACTGACACCCGCCACCACACGGGAAGCACACAGCAAAACGGCCACTCATGAGGTGGCCGTTTTCATTGGAGCGGTTGACTCAGCGGGCCGCTGCCGCCATCAGCTTGAGCTGCGCCGCGACCCGCGCAAGGCCGGCGGCGTACTCGGCCGCTGTGACCTGCTGGGCCTTGAAGGCTTCGCACAGCGCCTGGCGCTGCTCATTGAGGTTCCTGGTCGCGCTGCGCGCCTGCGCCGCCGCATTCATGGCCCTGCCGACGCCGGCCAAATCATCCGGCTCGATCTGTGCGGCCTCGCCCCGGACGCTGGTGTGCGTTCGGGTAGTGCCTGTCATTTCGTTTTGGGTTGTGTCGCTCGCCACGCTCCGCTCCAGGCCCGCCGAGGTCATGACGTTGTATCTCCATGAGCCCCGCTCCCTGATCGTCCTGGCCCGATGGAATTGTCTCTGCTCTCACGAGTGTTCAGCGTTGCATCTAAAGAGTGGGGCATGACGCTTATCAACCCGGTCTTCGGCGTATCAAAGCCAGCAGCAGTATTTGGCTAAAGCACGTAACATGACTGAATGTGCTGTTCGGTAAGGCTTTCGGTGTCAATTCGGCGGCAGACCGACCTCACGGGTCAACAGTCACAGGAAACAAACATGACTTCAAGGCGAAAAATCATCGTGGGCGGCGCTTCCCTGGGAGTGCCCCTGCTCTGGAGCGGTGCGTCGCGCGCGGCCGATCCTTATCCGTCCAAGGTGATCACCATCCTCGTGCCCCAGACGCCGGGCGGGGCCAACGACATCATCGGGCGCACTCTGGCGCAAAAGCTCTCCGGCGCGATCGGCGCCCCGGTCATCGTCGAGAACAAGCCGGGCGCCGGCGGCAACGTGGGGACGACCTACGTGGCGCGCCAGCCGAAGGACGGGTACACGCTGCTGCTCAATGCCCAGAGCGTGCAGACCATCAATCCGTTCCTGTACCGCAATATTTCCTTCGACCCGGTGAAGGACTTCGAACCGATCATGGTGGTCGGCGTCGCACCGTACCTGCTCGCCGTCAACCCGTCGCTTCCGGCCAGGAACCTGGGCGAGCTGGTGGCGCTGGCTAAGGCGCAGCCGGGCAAGATCAACTATGCGTCGTCCGGCAACGGGACGGTGAACCACCTGCTCGGCGAAATGCTCAAGGTCGCCGCCGGAGTCGACATGGTGCATGTGCCTTATCGAGGCGTCGCGCCCGCAGCCACCGACGTCGTGGCCGGCCTGGTGCCCGTCACCTTCGGTAGTTTTCCAGGGCTGATGCCCTTTGTGCGCAGCGGCCAATTGCGCGCGCTGGCCGTCTGCACCGAAAAGCGGACCCAGCTGGCACCGGACCTACCCACCATGGCGGAAACCATTCCGGGCTTGTTCGCCAACGCCTGGTACGGGCTGTTCGCGCCCGCCGGAACCCCGCGCGAAATCATCGCCAAAGTGCATTCGGAAGTCGCGAAGCTGCTGGATGGCACGGACATGAAGGAGCGCTTTGCCGGGCTGGGTGTGGAGCCCGCGCCGAGCACGCCGGACCAGTTGGCCCGACTGATCCGCGAGGACCTAGAGCGCTGGGGAAAGATCGTCAAGGAGTCGAACGCCCGGCTCGATTGAGGGGCGGGGCCCGCTCGCAGTCTTGGGCATACGCCGCTCGAGCGCCCCGGTCAACCCCCGAGATGCGACGGCGAGGGCGTCACCTCGCCGCGCTCGAGACGCGTGACGAGGCCGACGAGCTTCTCGTGCGCCTGCGTCGGGATGCCCAGCAGCTTGCCCTTCTCGACGATGTAACCGTTCATGAAGTCGATCTCGGTGCGCCGGCCCTTGCCGATGTCCTGCGCCATCGACGGGCGCTGCATTTCACCGCGGGGATTGGCCTGGGCGGGGGCCAGCATCAGCGATTCGATTTCGCCCCGGGCGGCGGCATCACCTTCGGCTGCCAGCGCGAGCCTCTCGGGCTTGAGCTTGCCCAGGTTTTCGAGCTGGAAGCCCAACGCCTGCGCCACACGCACCGCTTCTCCGGCCAGCCCGATCGAAAAGCGCCGCACCGCCGCGTTCTGGTCGCACTGCGGGGTCGTCAGGCCCGTGATCGCCGAAACGCCGTTGCGCATTCCGTTCAGCACCAGCTTCGACCAGCGCTCGCCCCATAAGTTCGTCGTTGCCTTCGCGCTGTCGATCCGGGCGAACATCACAACCAGTTCCTGCACGCGCTGCGTGATGACGCCGTGCACTTCGCCAACGCGAAAAACCGTGTGTTGCGTTCCGCCTTTCGCGGCGGTGCGGCGGATGCGCGCCGCGTCGTACATCTCGACCGAGATCACCGAGGCGACGACGCCGAGCGTCTTGCCCCAGCCGACGATGCCCGCGATCTTTTCCTCGTTGACGCAGTTCTGGAGCGAAACGACGTAGCCGTCCGGCGCCAGGTAAGGCTTGATCAGCATCGTCGCCCACTCGGTGTCGTACGCCTTCACCGCCACGAAGGCGATGTCAACAGGTTTTTCGCGCGCCAGCGACTGCACTTCGGTCATGTGCAGCGTCTTCACGTCCTTCACGGTGAACTTCTCCTCGGGCGTCACGCCGTCGAGCTCGAGGCCGCGTGAACGGATCGCCTCGATGTTCTCCGGCCACATATCGATCAGCGTCACGTCGTGCCCATCCCGGGCGAAATAGCCTCCGACATAGCCACCGAGCGCTCCAGCGCCCACTACCGCAATTCGTTTGCCCATCGCCGCCTTTAAGATCGCTGATATTCCAACGGCCGAAAATCCAACATCCCTACGGATAGGCTTTTCAACCATAAGAGGCGGAGTGTCGCACCTTGGCACAAAGCCAAGCTGTGCTGCAGCGCCATTTGCTCGGGAGTTTGCTTCATTAGAGTTTGATGCCTGTTCAGTGGGCCACTTCAACACTGGGGCGCATGTCTTGTGGTTGCTCCTCAACAGGATCAATTTTACGCTCATCTAAATGCCGTTCAAGAAGGGTCAGCATTTTGATTTTTTGCATAAAACCCTGCTGTCGCACAGTGGCATCTTCGGCTGTCTGCGCTTGTGGGCACACCAATAGGTCAATGTCGCCACCTTTTTTGGCATCATCCACGCACGAGCCAAACAGCCACACAGATGTGCCTTGGCCAAATGCAACAGTTGCGGCCTGCCGAATGGCCTGAATTTGGTCTGTACTAAGACGCATGGTCAATCGTCGTAGCACGACAAGAGTTCCAATAAATCATGCGTAAATGTTAAATCCTCATCACTACTGTCCGGTTAAAAGTTGAACAAATTCAACTGGTTAGCTACGCTGGGCATTTCGAGGTCTGTGGCGTCGGCCTGCAAGGCGCATGAAAGCTGGGTTTTCTCGAAAACCGAGACCGACAGAATC